>DEBM01000023.1:0-65913 GCA_002348545.1 Balneolaceae bacterium UBA2956 | reverse complement strand
GTAGCGTGATTTAATCCGAGTCCACGCTCGGTATTACCAGTGCCAAACCAATTGCTAGTAGGTGCATTAATGGTCCAAACTGGATCCTGGACTTGTGCATTTATGTCTGTAAACGTAAAAAAGCTTACAAACATAAATAAGCCCATCATACTTCGAATACTCCAATGGAATATATTGTATTTGTGGGTCATTTCGACTCCTGTTTATGTTATTGTTATGGTTAAAAGTAAATCTGCAAACTTAATTTATTTATATCGCCTAAATATTTATAGCCATTGTAACTATAATTAAATCCTAGCCCAACTCCACTGATTGAACTATACCGAAAACCTATACCAGTTGTAAATGTTTCAATCTTGTCTTTTTGCCCTATGTAGGGAAGTCCTGCACGGATCATAACCTGTTCATTTGCCAGAACTAATTCTCCTCCTATACTTATACTTTGAGTATTATTTGTTGGATTGTTACCATCTATAGATAATGCTAATCTTGCGTTTTTTAGCTCTATAGCATCCCAATTCAAGCCTACTTTGAGCATTAATGGTAGATCAAAGGATTGAGTAGCTAATAATGCGTCAGGTTCATAATTCCCAGTCTGTGATTCGTCTGGATCAGAACTAATGATTAAATCATTACCATTCATTTGTAATTTTGATCCAAAATTTGTGACACTCACACCAAAATTAATATTATCAAATGGTGTTTGGTAAATTGTTCCTATATCGAAAGCAAGCGCTGAAGCAGAGCTCTTGGCTATCTGTTCGTGTATGACCTTAGCTGTGCCTCCAATACTGAATTGAGGTAACAACTGTCGAGCGTAACTTAGTCCAAAGGAAACAGAATAAGCATTAAAGGTCCGACCTGTTAGTCCCTGTGCCTCTGCTGTAGTTTCTTCAAATTCACCATAGTTTAATGACAAAACATGAACACCAACTACACCTTTTTCAGTTAACATAGAAGCTCCAAAGAAACTGTGGGTCATATCCAGATACCATGGAGTAATCTCAATTATAACTTCACTTTTAGGTACAGAAGTTAACCCTGCAGGATTTAAAATCATCGAAGCTCCATCATTTGTGTTTGCAGCATATGCTGAAATGGAAGCAGCCCGAGCGCCAACAGGGATGCGTAAAAATTCAGCTGCTGAAGTACCTACCTTGGATAATTGAGAATAAGTCAATACAGGTGTAAACATTAATGTTAGTGTCAAAAATAAGCGATAAATAATTCGTTCTTTCATCATAAATATCTTATTTGATAACTGCAAATTTTCCCACCTTCTCACCTACACCTGGTGCTTCTATATGATATAGGTATATGCCATATGAAATTTCCAAGTTATCTTTAGTAAGCATATTCCAAACATACGATCCTCCATAGGCGCTTGTTAAATCCGAATCTGTAATATCTATTTCCCGAATAAGAACACCTGAAACGGTGAAAATTCTAAGGGTAGCTGGAGAAGGCATCCCTGTAAAATGTAATTCACGATTATGTTGAAAATTAGTATTAGTTACACTTGGTTCATAAATATTAGCAACTTTATAAGGATTAGGTATAACCAATATTTCATCAAGAGCTGATGCAGCTGAGTCTGCATCGATTCTGGGCACATTTTCAGTGTCTAATCGAAAACGAAAAATATCATTTGAAGAGAATGGCTTAGTTGTGAAAATTTTTAAGGTATCTCCAGTAGCTGGATTTCTGGTTTCCAAATTGCCATCAATCAATAATGGCGCCATTTCAATTTTATAAGTAAGAGTATCTTCTATTCCTCTAAAATCTTCTACCAAAAACAATACATCTGAACAACGTCCGCTAAAACCTGCCACGGCAGAAAGATGCCCTGGTTCTGGTGGAGTATAGTTACCAGGTACTATAATAGTAGGATTACACCTTTGTTGGAATGAGGTATTCACATTTAAATCGGCAAAGGCATACTTAGCCTCTTCTCCGGTGTAAGTGTTAAATACTTTAAAATTAGTAGGAATCGAAGGTAGCGTCTGATAAATACCTGTAGCAACCTCAATTTCTTTTTCAATTGATTGACCAAAGCCAACATTATCTCCAATAATCAACTCATAATCAGACACTTTTGGTGCATCTTGAACAACAAAAGAAAATCCATGGATATTCATAGCGTCCGTATCCCTTGTAAACCAACCAGAACGAGCTTCATTTAAACCGAAAGATTCTATGTTGGTAACTCGCACAGTAAAACCTTCTGTAACTGGATTCATGCCTCCGTAAAGGCTAGTAAATCGGGGAAGTAATGTGTCTGGGATACCTGTGGTAATATTTCGCAGGGTAAAATTTTTAGTTTTAAGGGTATCTGGATTTGAACCACCACTTAGTAAGGTATCTTCAAAGACAACTTCATAAAGGTTATCCAGCTTTAACTGCATAGGATCTATTACCTCTACTTCGACTGTTCCTCCTGGTGCCCCCTGGTAAATTGCGGCCTGCGGATTTGTAGGACTAATATACCCGGCTTGCTCTCTTGAAGCCCGTACTTGAAGCACATTTTGACCAAAATCCACAGTCCCATCTGGATTTAGTGAAATTTGAACAGGTGATTCAGAGGGGCTAATACCAGCTATCTCCAAACCTCTATCAAAAGCTGTTACAGCATAATAGTACTTTCGCCCATTCACTACTGTAGTATCCTCATAAATTCGCCGAATGCCTGAGTCAGTACCCATATTAAACTGCAGACCATTTTCTGAAACAGGGTGGAATCCAAATACTCCATTTTTTTTGTCGTATATAGCTACAGGCTGTAAAAAAGTTTTACCACCTCGACCATCAGTAATACTACGAATCTCCTCAAAGGATACATCCGTAGTGCGATATACTTTATAACCTTCAAAATCATAACCATTGCCTGTTTGAAGATTCATATACCGATCAAAAGAATTTTCAGAATTAGTATCCCAGTATAAAGTTATTCTACCATTTCCAGATACTGAAGTAATAATTGGGGGATCAGGTGCAACAGCAAATTGATAATCTGCTTCATAAGCTTTTGTAGCATCTCTAAGTCGCTCATTCACCCTTTGACGGTCAAATAAAGCGCTTTGCTGATTTTCCTGAGCAGCGGTAATTGCAACAGCAAAACGCTCAGACGTTCCTCTTGCTAGTGGAAATAGACCTGAAGAAACGAATATATCTGAATCGGTTCCTTGTTTCTCAACAAACTCACCAGGAATCAAGTAGCGAAGCCAGATATCAGCATCTTGATTTACTCCCATAGAACCAGCATCAAATATTCTCACTCTAGATACTCCAATCAAATCTGTTTCACTAACATCAGTTTTATCAATACCTGATTCTCCGGGAAATACTGTACCCGCACCAGATGTTGGAAATCCGTCACCCTGGCCTAAACTTGCAGAATTTGGATCACCTTGAATACCTACATCATCAATTAGAATATTCCAGTCGTCGTCATTATCAAAATAATCTTCACGTCCTTCATCCATCATAGGGGCGCTTGTATAGAAATTCTGAAACCTCCCAGCATATTCATCATTGACCAGAGAAGCAAAGGCCGCATCAACAGCGATACGTGCTCGAATAGTCTGATTGGAAACAATTAAGCCTTTTTGTAGCGTGTCGCCAGTGGGAAATTCAAGATAATTGATAAATCGTACTGGGCGTGTTTGAAATTGATCCAAAGAAGGAATATAGGTACTCTTGGTCAGATGATTAGGCTGGTTTTCGTCAATTAGCCCGTCAAAGTCATTATCCAAACCATCGATATGAATGCCGAAATCTTCATCCGTTTCTGGTAGTAGATCTTCTTGAACCGTAAAAGGAGCACCGTCAAAATCATAGCTGCGACCTTGGGATATAAATGGATTCCCATCATAATTATGGATAACTCGACTATGATTTTCTTGAATCAGAACAATCGAATCTCCTATGTTAATTACTCGCTCCTCAAAATCAGTAGGGTTAAATACTCGGATTAAGGTATCTCGAACCGTGGAAATATCATCATAAAATCCTCCCCCTATTGAAGTTAGGCGAGTAAATAAATCAACATTTTCTGGATCATAAATATCGCTACTTGTATTGTAGTGATCGCTATCGCCGTCATTATCAATTCCATCAATCGAATTCCCAGGGGTTTCGATGAATTTTAAGCCCATCTCTCCAATTAAGCCCCCATCAAATACATTACCTCCACTTAATCGGTCGGTATCTGTCAAATAGGCAATAGCACGGATATTATCAAATAGGGGGGTATCGGTTGGACCACCACCTGCAACGAAGTCAGCAATCCAAAGCCCAAATGCCATTCTAGGATAATCATAACTAGCATCATTCTTGAGTTCAAATAAATTGAAGTGCGTGGCATTTACTAATGTTTGCGACCAAGCCAAAATACGGGTTTCCAAAATTAAGCCTAAACCACCTCGAGTAGGATCCGTCTTATCTGGCTGGTATCTTGAACCTACATAACGCGTATATGTATCGTCCCCTGCTTTATAATAAAATTCAACATCGGCGTTAAATTGATCACGACCAAAATAGCCATTCCAAGAACCGGCCCAACCATCTCCACCATCCTCAAATTTATCAGGCCAGGCATTAGGCCATGTATTCCCTAGCGGGGATTCCGGTCCACGATCGCTTCTAGCCATTTCATCAGAATTATCACGATTATAGCCGTCTATCGGATTCAAAGACCAGTTACTTCGACCATCTCTAGACGTTTTATACGATGCGGTATTTACCAATGGAAAAATATCATCTTCAGGGGTACTTTGATTCGGTACTTCGGTACCAAACATCACACTCATGAAATACATGTACTCCCTATTCGTATTTCTAGGAAATTCAAATAACAATTCATTCAGTGCCCCAGAATTTCTACGTCCTGCATGGCCATTATTATGATAGGTAGCTCGTAACCTATTCCCATCCATAATAGAAATTTTGCGATTGTTGAAATTTGACCTTTCTTCACTTGGTTCATAATCAGAGATTTGCGCTACTACTTTAGGACTTGAAATTCCCAGTAAGACTATGAATAGTGTGATGTAAAGTCTATATGACATATAATACATTCGCATACTTAAAATGAAAATTGAACTCCGAGTTGTACTCTCCGAGGTTCTGCATAAAAGGTTGGATTGTTATAAAAATCAATATGTGCACCTGGAACAACTCTAGCAGGTAGTGGACGTTTAGGTAATCCTGAATCGGAATACACACTATTTACGATCTTAGTATCGAGCAAGTTATACACATTAAGAAAGACTTGAAGCTGTGCATTTCGCTGAAGTTCAAAATTCTTATAAGTGTTAATATCTATGGTAAAACGATTGGGTAGTCGCGCAGTGTTACGTAAATCTCTGATTGATGCAACCTCGCCTACCAACACGCCTGGGATATTACGATCAGGGGTATACGGTGTTCCTGAGGCAAAGCGGGTAAGCACGTTGGTTCCCCAAGTATTACCCGTAAAAAACATTGAACCATTGATGATATGAGTACGGTCCCAGTTTAAAGGTTGGACAATTTTTGTCAGTGTGTTGGATTGATTGGTCGAATCAATTTGACTACCCTGAGCGAGTATGGCAAAGTATTCAGAAGCGGGATCACTATTACTTCCCTCCACCATACTAAAGGTATAATCGAGTCCAAAATTAAATCGTTGATTCACAAATTGATTAAAGGCAAAGGTAGTCCCCAATGACTTAGAGAAATCTCTGTTGTAATAAATTCCATATGTAATTGAGGGGGCACCCGTAATTTGAGGCCTTGAAGATACATAATCACGCGTATCCTTGTAGTATCCAGTAAGCTCAATGGCCGTACCATCAAAAATTTCTTGCTTTAAACCTAATTCATACTGAATGGATTTCTCTGCTTCTAAGTTAGGATTTCCAAATAAGCCTTGGTCACCACCGGTTTGAGAAAGTAAAATTTGACTGTTGGTATACAACCTGTCATACGAAGGCATCTGAAAGAAATAACCGTAAGAAAAGTAAATTACTCCACCATCATTAATAGGATAGGCCACTCCTATTCTAGGACTAATTTGATATTTTACAGATGCAGCTTTCCACCAATACGCTTCGCGATCTATCACTGTTAAACTCGGCTCTCCTTCGTCTTGTTGACCATTCTCATTCGTATCGGTATAAAGATTTTCTGATTTTGTAGGAAGATAAATGTCTGGGTCTTCTGGATCAGTTGGTATGTCAGTATTAGGGTCAAAATAGTCAAATCGCAGCCCCACATTAATAATGAGATTATCATATTCGATTTTATCTTGTAAATAAGCACTAAAATTGCGAGGTTTTTCTGTATAACGCTGAAAACCAGGAGAATTTATTTCGGGATACCCTAATTCTATCAATCCTCTGTCAATTAACTCTTGCGGAGTTCCTTCTGGAATGGAAACCCCCTGCTGACTCAAAGGTGATAAACTTATACTCTCAAAGAAAATTTCATCAAACTGAGCGTTTATGCCTGCCTTTATAAAATGGTGTTGATTGATTTGTGAGGAAACTTCGCTTTTGATTATGTAAGAATCGGTAAATCGATTGAATCGAGAATTATTGGTTCCATAAGTATTAAACTGGCCTGCACTCGTAATCTGATTACCATACAATACATTTGAAGTGCCAAATAATGGATCCGATAAATTTTCATAGTTAAAATATCGAGGATCCCAAGGATCTTCATACAAATAGCTATTATACTCATTATAACGGTTGGCTATATTCACAGTAATAAAAGTATTTGCGCTTGGACTAATAGTTGTTTTGAAATTCAGCGAATAATTATTTCGAAAGGTGTTGTTCATGCCATTTGGCACAAATCGATTTCCAAAGTCAAAGCCTCTGCCTTCTTCTTGAGCATAGGTCCCAATAAGATTGAATTTTAACCAACTTAATGGCTTGAATTCCAAATTCCCCTGGAAACTTTGAGTCTCAAAGCGGTTCATATTCACCAAACTACTATCTCGAGTACCATTGTCCCGGATTTCTAAATACTCCTGCCCTTGTACAATCACAGTATCTGCTGTGTAATAGGGCAAAGATAAATCGATACGTTCCCCATAGAGTGTTTCATAAGTAGATAAATCAGTTCCAATAGGTATACGATCAACATATTTTCCATGTGGAGAGTAAAAGTTTCGTCCAGTTAGCCATCCTTCGTTTTGGAACTTTCGAACAGTAGCAAAGAAGGTGAGTTTATCTCGGATTATGGGACCTGATATCGAAGCGGTGTAATTGTACATCCTAGTGGGATTAAAGCTCGATAGTCCTGTTCCTATTCCATCATAGAGTTGAGGCTCATTGGTGGCTAAATAGCCACCGCCCCACCCTCTAAAGGAGGCTTCAAAATTGTTATTGCCAGATTTAGTGACAACATTAACTACTCCAGATAATGCCTGCCCATGTTCAGCATTAAACGATCCAGATATTACTTGTAGCTCTTGGATAGACTCATTTTCCAAGCGTAAGCCATTACTCCCGTCATAGTCGTCTGTCACGCGAATTCCATCCACTACATAAGAAACCTCTGTAGTACGTCCACCACGAATATGGATACCACCATCATTACCAACACTTACACCTGCTTGTAGTTGTATTACGTCTGCGATCTCTTGTACAGGTAATTTGGCGATTTCATCGCTGCTAACTCTAGCTTCTGAACTAGTTATATCTTTAATAACAGCCTGTCTTTCGGCTACTACAACTACTTCTTCTCCTTCAAATGACTCTAAACTGAGCTTAAAATTTTGAGTCGTAGTTAAATCTGTACGAACTATCACATCTTGAACCACCACTTTGGCATAGCCAATATATCTGGCTTCAAGTACATAAGTTCCTGGAGCCACATTTAGCATGAGATAGTTCCCATCTACATCGGTTATCGCACCTTTTGTGGTCCCTTGAATACCAACGGTAGCCCCTATAAGCGGTTCATTGGTTTCGGCATCTAATAACGTCCCTGTAATTTTACCAGATTGAGCTAAAGCGTTGCCTGAAAAAAATACAGCCATAAAAAAGATTAAGCACCCTAATTGTATATTCATATATCTAGCTATGTAATTTGCTAAGAGTTGTCGCATACAATTAGATTTCAATGCTAATTTCTTCAAGACGTTCCAAATCTATAAACGCATGATGCTTTTTCTTTACTTGCGTAATCAACTCAGCCCTAGCTTCTCTAAATTTTTCTTGTAATAGAATTTTTTCAACCTCTTCTTTAGCTTCTTCGAATCGTAGTGAACGAGCTTCGACTAAATCCAAACACTTATATATATGGTACTCATTAGCCTGATAGGCTATGGGGCGGGTTATGTAGTCCGGTTCTAGGCGTTGCAACTCCTTTCCTAAATGTCCTAGAGTAGCCCATTGCAGGTAATTCATGAACCCATCAACCATTAAATCCTCGTTAGATTCGGTATACTGCTGTACCATTTCGGTAAATCCTTTGCCTTGTTGGAGTGAAGTATATATTTGCTGAGCTTTTTCCAGCGAAGAAACTACAATACGTTGCAGAAGAACTTGTTTTGGCTGAATAAATCGGTCAGGATTCACTACAAATGCGGTATATAACTCAGCCGGACTGAACTCGATTGATTTTTCAATTTCACTCTCAACTTGACGAGCTAAGGCACTTAAATAGGTTTGTTGAATAGATGCCTGAACTTCCGGCTGGGATGGAATTCCTGCGTCATGTGCTTTTTTATTCATGTAGGACCGGTACGCTATGCCACTCAAAACAGCTTCCAAATGATCCTCTGAAGAAATACCTTCAAGATATTCCACAGGGGTTATTTGCCACTCAGCCGCCCAACCTTCTAAAGTCAAAAAACCATATTGATGTCTTAAAATAGTTTTGTCCCGCTTCCAGTCTTGTGGCATTATGAGCTCAATACCTTGCTCTCTACCCTGTTGCCCTCTAATCTCTTTCAAAAGGTCAGCCATAAATTCCTGATTTATCGAAACAGAGCTCACAAAATCCTCTAAATGCTTTCGTTCATACAATTCTTCCAATTTTTTACGAGCATATTGTTCTAACTCTGGCAGTTGACCTTGGAAATTAGCCTCAGTTAGTATGGGATTTTGTACCCGGTCAGTCACTTTAATTATGCTAAAACCTTGGGCTGTTTGTATTGGTCCAACAATGCTACCTGGTAGGTTTGTAAATGCTGCTTCTTCAAAAGAAATGTCCATGTCATCAGTGCTAAAAAAACCAACATCTCCACCATTTTTCTGCAAATAAGGAGTCTCAAACACCTCTTCAGCAAGTTCTTCAAAGGATTCCCCGGTCTCTAGTCGTGCTAATAGTAGTTCACTTTCTTCGCGGGTTTCTGCATACAGATGTGACGCCCTTACTTTGGTGTTAAATCGCACAAAATACTCACGCAGATCAGACTCATTTACCTCTAGATCATTTAACAATATCTGACGCTTGAATTCATCAGTCAAAACTCGTGCCTTAATTCTAGGCTTCAAAAATGCTAATTCTTCTTGTTTATCTAAACCTAGATCCATGGCGTGCACTGCCAATACATAGGTACTGAATTCTGAATCTAATACCGCTTTTCTAGTTGATAGATTTGGTGTGATCGCTTGGCCAGTCCTATAATATAATTCCTTGAAACTAGTAAGAAAGTGAGTTTCGGACACCACATAACCGTCAATTTCAGCCAACACCATTTCTGATTCTTCGTTTATCGATGAAGTGCACTGGCTCAGTAAAAAACAACTAAAAATTCCCGAGAGTAAAAAACGACTAAACTTCACACTATAATATTATTTGGTTATCGTGATATAATACTGAAAGCGCTTACATCATTCAAGCCAAATTTTAATCAAAAAAAAAATAAAAACCGCTTTTTTCACCACCAAAAAGACAGGTAAATAAACTCTAATGAAAGAGCTTACATTTTCTACGACTCCCCTTGAGAAAATAATGGGCCACCAGAACTTCCCAAGTCAAGTCTAAGATTTCTACACCTTGCTGTAATTACGAATAATATACTTATTTAAAATAGCCCGAAATTCTTCTCCAATATGATCACCCTTAAGGGTAATATAATGTTCCCCATCTATGTACACTGGGGCTTTGGGTTCTTCAAAAGTTCCAGGAAGTGATATCCCAATATTGGCTGCTTTTGACTCGCCTGGACCATTGACGACGCAGCCCATCACAGCTACTTCCATCTCTTCCACACCTGCATAGACTTCCTTCCAAATAGGCATAGACTCCTTAATGTAGTCTTGTATTTCTTCGGCTAGCTCTTGAAAGTATGTGCTCTTTGTTCTGCCACAACCTGGACATGACGTTACCTGTGGGGTAAAACTACGTATGTGAAGGGATTGTAGAATTTGTTGGGCAACATTAACCTCTAAACTTCGATTTGCTCCTGGAGCTGGCGTAAGTGATACTCGGATGGTGTCACCAATTCCTTGTTGTAATATGACTGAAAGTGCTGCTGAGCTGGCTACCATCCCTTTCATTCCCATCCCCGCCTCTGTTAATCCCACATGTAGTGGATATGCAATTTCTTTGGCTAGTCTGGAATATACTTCAATAACATCTTGTACCCCTGACATTTTGCAGGAGATAATTATTTTATCGGAAGCTAGTCCTACATCCTCTGCGAGTCGAGATGATCGAACTGCACTTTCCACCATGGTCTCAAACATAACTTCTTTTGCTGACTTTGGAGCAGACAATTGATTATTCTGATCCATTTTTTCAGCAAGTAATTGCTGATCTAGAGAACCCCAATTAACCCCTATACGAACTGGTTTATCATATTTGATCGCTTGTTTAACTATAGTAGCAAAGTTTTTATCACGTGTTTTGGTACCTGTATTTCCAGGATTTATACGGTATTTTGACAAAGATTGGGCCATATCAGGATTTTTACTAAGTAAAACATGTCCATTATAATGGAAATCTCCAATCAAGGGAACCATCACCCCCCTATTTATTAAACCCTCTTTTATATATGGCACCGCTTTTGCTGCAGCATCATTGTTAACGGTAAGCCGAACTAATTCAGAACCAGCTAAGTGTAGTTGATCTACTTGTTCAATGGTCGCTTCGATGTCAGCAGTATCGGTATTAGTCATCGATTGCACTACGATAGGGGCTCCACCACCAACTGGAATATTACCAACCATTACTTGTATGGACTCTCTTCTTTTGTTAGGCTGCATATTATGATTCTTTTCGCTTACTCAATTCAAATAAGGTCTTTTTTTCTTCCTTACTAAGTGCGTTATAGCCGCTTTTAGATATCTTATCCAAAATAGTATCTAATTCACTCTGTTCTACTTCTTCTAAAATTTCTGCTTCACTAACACCAGCTGTATTAGAGGCAGTACCTCGACGTGTTCCAGCCCGTTTTCTGTTAGGTTGAGTTTGATTGGACCTCCAAGAATACATAGAAGATTTGACGCTTCCAGTTTTTTTTGTATTTCCACTTCCATTGAACAATGCAAACAAAGGTAAAAGTATCTTGGAGAGATACGTGGAATAAAGATAGTCGAAATATCGAGGAACTATACTCAAATCTCCCCCTTTTTGGCGGAATTTCATTAACCCATAACCTCCTAAAGCGCCACCTAAATGAACGAATCGTGCTACATTACCTCCCGAGTTTAATAATAAAACGTCAAGTGCAATAATACCAGTCACCACATATCTGGCCTCTAGGGGTGGTAGTAATAACAACATTATTGGCGTTCGGGGATAAAGCATAGCAAAAGCCACCATTACTCCATATACAGCACCTGAGGCACCGATTACTGGATTAGGCACTGCTAAAAGGCTAACAATCACGTCGATAAGGGCGCCAATCAACCCGGCACCAAAATAAATACTTAGAAAACTGTGAGCACCAATAGTTTCTTCCACCGGTCGTCCCATCCACCACAGCCAGAGCATGTTGAAAATGAAATGAAATGGATTTAACAGCGAGTGAGTAAACATGTAGGTAAACAACCTCCATGGTTGAGTAACCGCCATAATAGGATCAGGAACAAAAGCAAACCACTGAATCAGTGAAATACCAAAAAAAGAGCTAAGTGTTTGGGCGAAGAATACAGCGGTATTAATCCCAATAATGGCTCTTATGGCTACAGGCATAGCCAAAAATCCTCTTTTTACTGATGAACCAAAAGAATCGTATGCCATGGTTAGAAAGTAATGTTTATGAAAGCTAATTTTACAATGCAGGTCGCTTAATTTTCCAATATTTTATGAGTACAAATCCAACGAATAAACCACCTAAGTGAGCGAAATGAGCGACACCGCTATCAGGTCTTGTTAAACCGGATAACAGTTCTATACCCCCATAAATTCCAACAAAATACTTCGCTTTTATAGGTATGGGAGGAAACAATAAGATGATATACTGATTGGGAAACATCATCCCAAAGGCTAATAAAATTCCGAAAACGGCGCCTGAGGCTCCGATAGTGTAGGTGAAATAGCCACTTACTAGCATATGGATAATAGCGGCCCCCATACCAGTAAGCATATAATAAGTGATAAATCGCCGTGTACCCCATAGATGCTCTATAGACTGACCAAAAATCCACAAAGCTAATAGATTAAAGAATAAATGCCCCATATCGGCGTGTAAAAACATGTAGCTAAATAGCTGCCAAGGCATAAAACCATTTCCTATCGCCCAAAGCGCAAAATTTTGAGCTAATACGGCACCTAAAGGCGTCCAGGCACCTGTGAATATACTCTTGGTAATTAAAAAAACGATTGCATTGGCAATAAGCAGATACTTAATTGCTGGTGGAAATATTGAAAAACGGGTGTTTGGTTGAAATTGGTCCAAAATTAAATTCCTTTATTTGAAGTCATTTACTATACGATAATATACGTTAATACCACTTAAAGTTACCCCAGGAATTCCCTGTCCAGGATAGGTTGTGTCTCCAACCAAATACATTCCTTTGAAAGGGGTAACGGGCGGAGTCCAATCCCAAACAGCCCGCCTCATTGATTGAGGTATACCTCCTACTCGTCCTTTTTTTCGATATACCCACTTTTCCCATGTTCTAGGAGTAGCAGCGTCTAGCTGAAGACATTCAGCCATACTTGCTCCAGGAAGGCGTTTTTGGACCTGATCAAGCAAATACTGCTGCACTTCTACCTTCTTTTTGTCATGGGAATCTTGGTCTAATGCCAGCCACTTTTCTGGTAAACAATGCGTACTAATATTAAGTACCCGATTGCCTATAGGCGCACGCAGGGTATCCCCACGCATAGATATTGATACAAAAAAAGATTGAGCAATCCACTCAGAATAAGGATGCCTTGCAGGTAGATGAAACTGATGATGCAGGGATAATTCATCAGCCAAAGTATCACTCAAAACCATGCCAATGGTAAAAGCTCCCCATGCATCGGAATACTTGGCAGATTCTTTGTTAAAATAGTCTTGCATTACACCAGTAGTCACATCTGGCATATTCCAAAGTGGTATGTTTGAGATCAAAATAGGCGCCTGTACCTCCAATCCCTTGTCGGTGGCAATTCGATATCCCTCTTTAACCTGGTCAACTTGTACAACCTTCTGTTTATTTAGCCACTGACCGTGGCTAGATTCTAGATGATCTAGACATGTATATACCATTTCGATTAAACCACCAGGTACATAAAAATTACTAGAATTCGGATAACAAATGGCCGGGGCACCAAATATAAATGGGGTTTGACTGGCCCTCGCTTGAGCTGTGATTATCAATTGTTCATCCAAAAAGCGAAGAAATTGATCATTGCTAATTCCACATGATTCAGCTACTTGCGTTACAGATCGCTTCATATACGGTAAAATAATAAAGTCTTTTAGAGAATTACTGATAGCTAATCGTAAAAGATCTACGGGCTTGCTAGGTGGAAAAAAGGTGTTTTTTAACGAAATATTCCAAACTCTATCGGCAACATACATTGCCTTATCCCAAAACTTTTGCTGTGCTTTGTCTTGACCAAAGTGACTCATACAATGGTCTATCCAATCGCGCTTATCCTTCATTCGGATGATATGTTTTTTATCTTCCAACCAAACCGACATAGATGGATTTAGTTCTTTTCTTGGAATGTGCATACCAGTGTAATCTTCCAAGAATTTCATAGGCTGGCCGTTATCAAATCCAATTAGAGTAGTTGCACCAGATTCAAAAACATAGCCTTTTCTAGTATACGAGGAACTACACCCGCCAGGATGTAATCCTGCTTCAAGGACTAGTACTTTTTTCCCATCTGTACTAAGCAGACTAGCTGCTGATAATCCTCCCATCCCCGAACCTATAACCACCACGTCCCATTGCTTAGAAAGACCTTTGCTACTACGGGCTCGAGTGATTCTCATGATGATCTTGAATATGAGTATGAATAGCCATTGCTAAGTATTTTACCTTATTAGGTGCAGTACGAAACCATAATTCAGGTTCAATTAATTCTAATTCAGAAACCATCCATTGATCGGTATCGTTTCGCAAAATGTCCACCCTGCCATACAAAGGCTGAGGTTGGATAAGTTTTATAACCATTTCAGCAAATTCAATAAGATCTGCTGTGAGTGTAAAATGGTGAACCGTTCCTCCAAAGTCATCCTGAACTCGGAAATCTCCTTCTTTTACCCTTTTTTGGACCGCATGAGTACACTTTCCACCCAAAACCATAAGTGATAGTTCTCCAAAATTAGTCACACTTGGCAAAAAAGGTTGAAGAATAAAATCTTCTTGGGCGTTCAATTTGGCAAACTCTAGATCAAATGCTTCTATTTGTTTTGCTTGTAATCGGTAGGTTAAACGAGCAGCGCCAGCAATGGTAGGTTTTACAATTATGTGTTCATATTTCAGATCAATTGCCCATTGGCTTAAGGTATTCGGATGCTGCTTTGGAATAATGGTTGAAGGAATAATCCGAACGCCTTTTTGGGCTAGATCCAACAAATAATGTTTATCAATATTCCAGCTTATTAACTCCTTTGGATTCAAACATGCCTTTGAAGGGAGCCGTTGCAACCACTGATTAAACTCATCTAAATAATCAAAATAATCCCAAGTTGTTCTAATTAAAACACACTCTACATTCTCCCAATCAATGGAACTGTCCCTCCAACTAACCCGCTTATACTTATAGCCTAAACCGGCAAGAGCATTCCCCAAAAGCTCGTCTTCCAAAAAAATATTTTCTATGTAGCTGTTGCCAGGAATCGGCTTTACGTAACGATCCTCAGTAACAAAATAAATAAGCCTGCTCATTATTCAGTTACAACTACTCCTCATAAAAAAATTCAATCATATTACCATCCGGATCGGTGACAAACAAAAAACGTCCCTTTTTACGATTAGCAGGACCACTGACTATAGCAACCTCATATTTTCTAAAGTACTCGGCTAATTCATCGACTTGTTTGGAGTCATCTACATAAAACCCGAAATGATCAACACGAAAGTCACGAGAAGTAGGATCATAGCTAGTTTCAGCCTCAACGATGACTAGGGTATCCCCATTACCCACATCATAAACTGCCATGCTCTGTCCCATCGTTTTAATGAGTTCAAGACCAAGAACTTCACCATAGAAATACTTGGAATCTTCTATGCGGTTCACTCTGATGGTTATGTGGTTCAGACCTTTTGGCTTAAACATGACGAAAATGTAATTTAGTTGAATAGTAAAATACGTAATTTTAATGCAATTACAGTGTTTCTTTTTACAATTAACCACTCGAATCACCCAAAATTTGTATTAGATGGTGCTATTCGAGTACTATCCTGACATATTTTGTCCACTTTATACATCGTTGCAACACCCATTGGAAATCTAAAAGATATATCTGAAAGAGGCTTAGAGGTATTAAATACGGTTTCTTTAATCGCTTGTGAGGATACTCGAACCTCATCGAAATTTCTCCAGTATTACGGAATTTCTACTCCAACTCGCTCACTTCATCAGCACAATGAACACTATAAAGTTGAACAATTCATTCGACATCTAGACGCTGGACAAGACCTTGCTCTAATTACTGATGCAGGTATGCCAGGGATTTCAGATCCTGGATTTCTAGCCGTTCGCGCTGCTCACAATTCGGGTCATAACGTTAGCGTTATTCCAGGAGCAGACGCGGTAACAACCGCATTGATTTCAAGCGGTTTACCTAGCGATTCATTCTATTTCCAGGGTTTTCTGCCCCATAAAAAAGGTCGTCGTAAGCAATGGGATTTTCTTGCTAATATGCCCTGTACCTTAGTCGTATATGAGAGTCCCTATCGAATCCTAAAATTTCTTACCGAGGCCAAAACTTACCTTGGAGAAGACCGATATGTAGCCATTTGCCGAGAACTAACCAAAGTTTTCGAAGAAGTTGTACGAGGAAAACTATCTGAAGTAGTTCCTATATTTGAGAATCGCGCTAAAATAAAAGGGGAAATATGCGTGATTATAGCCCCGCCAAACTATCAGGAAAATCAAACTAAAGCTTTATGAAAGAGACTCTATCACCATATTTAGCCAGTTCTTTCCCTACTTTGTTTAGCCTGGGACATAATCCATTGATACTATCGATTGGAATAGGTTTATTTTTAGGCCTAAGTTTTCCACCTATAAATGCCTCATTTTTAAGCTTTTTTGGGTTTATTGGTCTTTATCAACTAGTGCGTTTAAGTCGAAGTTATCGGCACCTTGC
Organism: Balneolaceae bacterium UBA2956; assembly: GCA_002348545.1. Classification (GTDB taxonomy): domain Bacteria; phylum Bacteroidota; class Rhodothermia; order Balneolales; family Balneolaceae; genus UBA1275. The sequence continues at coordinate 49,208 of DEBM01000023.1, read as the reverse complement.
TATCTTAAGCTACCCAGCATTCTTTGTATGGAACCTAGGTACTACTTACTGGCTTATAATGGCGAGCATTCCAGCAGGTATTGCGGCTATTATAGCAAATAGTGCGGTGATGTTATTACCTATGATGGTAATTCGGTTTATTCATCATCGCTATCGGCTTTTTGTTTGGGCAGCACTTTTTCAAGCAGCGACTTGGATTTTGTATGAATATCTTCACCATCATTGGGATTTGGCATGGCCATGGCTGAGTGTGGGTAATGCTTGGGCAAACCATATATCGGTAATCCAATACATCTCAGTCACAGGTCATTTGGGTATTAGTTTTTGGGTAGTATTTGGAAGTTTTTTATGCGCACATTGGCTACAGTTACCTAAAAAAAAAGGTGTTAAGACTACTATATTAATCATTAGTATTGTCTTACCACCGCTTATATCGATGATTTCGTTTGGATTTATGTCTAAAGAACTACAAAAGTTGAACGGTAATCAAATTGAAGTTGTAGTCGTCCAGCCTAATTATGATTCTTACCAAGATTATGGTGGAATGCGTGGAATAGAGGAAGTATTAGATAGTCTATTCAGTTTAACTCTGGTACAGAAAAAGTCTGGAACGGAGCTAATCGTTTGGCCAGAAAATGCTATTGACAAACCAATTCAAATGGATTCTTGGCATGCCAGACGAATTGCAGATTCTGCAAGAGTATGGCAAACAAACTTTATTATTGGGACTGGACTCTATACCATCTACCCCGATCAAACCCCAAATCTTTACCGTTCTAACGTAAATGGTTTACATTATAATGTCTTCAATTCTACTCTTTTTGCAGACTCAAATGGTCGCTTGTCTCGTTACGATAAGGCTCAATTAGTGCCATTTGTAGAACGATTTCCTTTTGTAGAGTTTTTAAATAAAATAGATTTATTTGAGTGGGTTGACTGGGGTAAACATGCAGGCTTTGGCCTAGGAAATGAAACCTCGATGATAAAGAGTCCATCTGGCTTTATTAGTCCTGGTCTAGTATGCTATGATTCGGTATTCCCATCATGGAATCAAGCGTTCGTACGGGAAGGGGCTCAAATATTAACCATCATTACCAACGATGGATGGTGGGGTAATTCAAGCGGGCACATACAACATTTTGCCTACGCCCGGCTTCGAGCAATTGAATTTCGTCGTTGGGTGGTTCGAAGTGCTAACAATGGAATATCAGGAATAATTAGTCCCGATGGGAGTGTAAATCAAAAAACCAAGTATTGGACGCGTACCTCCTTTAGCGCCGATGTACCTTTGCGAAACGACCTTAGTTTTTATACTCGCTGGGGGGATTGGCTATCTATGTTGTGCTTTTTCCTTGTTTTTTTGAGCGTGGGATATGGTTGGATCACAAGAAAGCGATCATAGGTTGTTAGTTTATCTAATTTTCGCTCTTGGTTTATTTGAGGCTCAATTTTGACTCATTTATGGCATATTTGAACTTAGAACTACTAAAGAACGTATCGCTAACGTGAACGAATAGCTATTCTAAAATTAAACCGAATATCATGGTTCGTTCGAGTGGGGATATTGTTGGATTCGATCCTAGAATAGGTATACTCAAAATTGGACGAAATGGTTGTAGATATCTTATATCCGAGAGTAAAACTACCATTAATTCGTCGCTGCCCCGTTTCTCGCGCACTAAGCGTTTCTGCAGAGCCAATTTGATCAATGCTTATACCATTCTGCAATGCATTATCCAAATCTGTATCGAGTTTATAAGATATTTCAGTATCATTTTTATAGCTGCCACGAAGACTCATATCAATATTATTTCGGAGCTTAGGTAAGAAAGAAATACGTACATTTCGGAATATATAATTAATTGAAGCATCTACTCCTTGTGTCAAGGTCTCTGTTACCCTTTTTGAGCTTACCGCAAAAGTAGAAATAGTACTTCGGTCATATCCAATATCGGTCTTTAGACCCGATTCCCAAGTCATATTTAGTTTTACGAATGGTGAGAATCGCCGTTCTGCACGAATCGATGTAGGCTCATATCTACCACGTACATCAATAATTGAATATTCTCCAATGTTTTGTCCGGACTGCTCCCCCACCAAAGCATTTAAACTCCAATCTACTTTGTAAGACCCACGATAAGCATGATTCAATGAAGCATTGGTCATATACTTACCAATAAAGGGTATATACTTTTCCAAACGGTTCCAAGTGACTCTCCAACCAGGCTTAGGGAAAGCCATAAAATCTTTATCTCCGAATCCTTGAGACCCCGCCCCTAAATAAGCAATCATATAATCTTCTTGAAGGGTAGTACGATTCAACACCCCTCTGCCATCGCTGTTACCCAATGAATCTACAATAGAGCGTTCACCTGGTCTAATATCCAATATCGCAGTCTCAAGTTGGCTTTTAAATAAATCCTTATATCCGCCACCAAAGGCCCAAACTGACGAACTAAAAGAGCCTGACTCTGTTCCGATAGAAGTAATCTCGTTAGTAGGTGTTAGGGTAATTGTTTCGGTACTTTTCTTTGATATTGTGGCATCCCAATCCAAGTTCACTGTTATATTTTCAAAGGGACTAATTCGGGTACTCGCAGAAAAATTATCCCCCTGAGTATTATTGGCTGGGAGCTGAATGTTATTATCCCCGCCTTCATTTCCAATTAATTGTTGTTTTGGTATTCTATTTTTTAATCCAAGTCTATAGGGCAATGGGGGCGAATAATCATCTGTAGTTGCATCATTAAAGGATTTAAAAAACTCTGATGAGCCTGAATAACCAGGTTGTGATCCACCCTTTTGACGTTTATAGCCTATGGACACATCTTCTAAACTTAGTAGGGTAAGTAATCCCTTTCGAGAGATAAACTGCACATCTTTGACCAAATCTGGAGGTGGTTTGGGAGTTCTTAGGCTATCAGCTATACCACTTTCTATTTCTTCTCTACGCTTTTCTTTGGCATCGTTCCGAACTTTGGTTTCATTTTTGTTGGCCTCATCCACTTTTTCATACCACCCAAACTTTTCCAAAAGACGGCTCGTACTAACCTTAAAGGTATTATCCAGCTGAAATGAATTAGACACATTAGCTCCTAAATCTGAGCCGCTAGGACTATTGGTCCACTGATAGCCACCTCCATAAGACGCTGAATAGGTTAGCCAGTTCAATGCATCAATAGCGTTGAGTTTAGGTCTCCAACTCGCCGAGTAACTTTCTTGATAAGACGATCGCCGAGGGGTTAAGCTATCTTGAAGGGCTCCTTTTATCACGTCAAAGCTAGGTTTAATACTATATGAAAGACTATCTACATCGTCCCTGTTAGCAGGTGTAATACCCAAACTCGAAAAATCAAAATTCGATGAACTCGTAAAGGTGATCGGAATCGATGGCATAAAGTTATAGCTCAAAGAAAACCTATTTTGCTGGGTGAATGCATGAGATTGTTGTAGCGCCTGTAAATCTTCTAGGTCGCTTAAATTTCGCCGTCTTGATTCATCATAACGCCGGGTTAAGGTCGATGAAGCGGTAATGGAGGATGGTAAATAACCCAATCGGAGTTCGGATAAGGCTCCAAGTACGGGTATACCCTCGGTAAACTTGAAAGGCTGAAGTAGTTTGATGCGCCGCAGGGATAAATTATACTGAATCGAGGCTTTATAGTCCCACTTATTCTGAAAAACTAATTGTGGATTTTTGGAATACCCTTCATTGTAAACATAACTCAATTTGGTGTTATCTAGGGTTAATTGCGCCCACTTAGGCTTAGAATTACGCTTTGATATATTTGAAACATTGAATGAAAATGTCTCATTAACCGTCTCAATATTATTGATTTTAGCATTAATGACTTTGCCTTTTTGGTTGGATGGTACCGAGTCATCGGCATTCACTTTATCAATAAAATCAGTCAAACGAATATCTCCCTGTGATGGTAAATACTTGGGCGTTTGAGTGTTTACCCTATTAGATATAGTTACAGGAAAGCTCCACCCAAATCGATCAGGAATAAGTTTATGTAGGTTAATGGTTGAGCTAATTCCGTACGCGGTTTGATCGGACACACTCCGATCCCCTAATCGTGATTCCAATCCGCCAAAACCATTGGTTCGTCGGGTAAGATTAGCGTTAACTGTAGCAAAGTCAGCAAATTTAATGGAGGACTTGGCATTCGCCGCCCACCCTTTTTCGTTATCAAATCCAGAAAGTCGTAACTCATTTAACCACATTTCAGCATTTAATAAAGGAGAACCATTTGAGTTCATATTCTGTGGATCATAAGGATTTCGTATACCCAACCCTATTTCGGTTACCCGGTCCAAAGAAGGATTTCCCTTAATCGAAACCATGGCGCCATCCACCGCTTTTTCGGGGTCCAACAAACCTTTCTGTTCAAATACCTCAGTTGGATCGGCACCCGCGTCGTCACGAAGCTGTTTTAGTACGTTGAACGCAGAGATGATGATATTCATATTATTTTCATCATAACGCCAAATTTCTGCCGCTTCGACCTCTAACTGCCCAGCATCGGATGGGTCATAGTTAAATGGTATTGGCTGTGACGGGCTTACCGGTTGACGATATTCATAATAGTTATTCTCCAAATCCGTACCTAAACGCACTACTAACTCAGCATCGTCTCGACTGTCAAAGCCTTCGCCATGAACGAACATACGCATGTTGGAATAATTGAGCAGGTTTAGTTTACCCGGATAGACACGCTTCACCATTTGCACCTTTCCTGCTTCTAAGTTTTCTACACTTAATACTAAAGACTGCTCATTTTCCAGCGCTTGAATTTGTGCACTCCGGTTCAATGCCCTAATGGCTCCATCGGGTTGACGGTACGGAAAAGGTTCTCTATTGGCATTTTCTTCAATATTAATAGTAGACAATTTAAAATCACCTGGGTTTGCAGGATTATCACTTAAATTGCTCACTTTTCTCCACTGAGAACCCACAAACTCCAATGTGGCAAATCGCATGGTGAATGGTTTTTGATATCCCGACATCCATATTCGGATATAGGAAATATTCTGAAAGCTTTCTATGTTCCCAAATTTTCGTTTAAAATCATTCAAAGGAACTCGTACTAAATACCAGGTTTTGTATTCAGGATTACGCTGTATTTTATCAACTATGTAGGTTCCAGCTGAGCCAATATTTAACTGTGAGGCATCGGCAGGATTAAAGTCAATCTCATACTGATAGTAAGAATTGGTCTGCTGTATAGATGAGGCACTGACTAAACCCTCGGTATCGGGTTTCAAAGTAACCGCGGTTTTGTTATCGCTGCCACCACTTTCAGGAGTATTCCCATCATGATGACCTAGCATTCGGAAAAAGCGTTCATGCAACTTATAGTCTAAAACTTTATTCTCACCATAATAGACATAGTCATCGTTAGAGGGGTCTTCCTCAATCATAGAGAACTTATCGCTTCCTTCCCCATATTGCGCCCGCATAGCCTCAATAAAGTCCCCAAATAGTGCCCCTTCATCCCTGTTTTCGGCTCCTGGAGTTCCAGGATTGGGGGCGCCGTCTAAGCCCACATCCTCCAAAGCTCTTTTGTCGTTTGAAAATTGGCCGAGTGGAACCGGTGGAGATGGTGGGATGTAGGAACGAGGTTGTGACTCCGCATCATCTTCCTGCAAGTTATTCAACACCGTTGAAAGACCATCTTCGGTGTTAAGCCGAACATTCGGGATGATATCCTCGGAAATAATACCTAAATCCAAATAGATTTTACCGTCAAAAAAGGCTTCTTCACCAGTTGGATCTTGGCCCCCTGGCAATATAGCTTGTACCCAGAACTCTAAAAACTCAATGTTATTTTGAACCAAATCTTCTTGCCCAGAAGGTATAACATAGGTCATCCCTCCCCATGTGCGTCCTGGCGAATTTTCCAAAACATTTTTAAGGTCTAGATTATAATTGTAAGGACCTCTTTGCCCTGGGTTGTAATGTATATCAAGTGAAGTGATGACATCTTCTTGCCGGTTGCTGGTCTCCCGCCCCTGGAATACATCCTTCAATAAAATAGTTTCCGATTCTGGAGTAACAATGGCATTACGAATAGAACTTATGTTCCGAGGAATAGAATACCAAGAGAATTGGGATCGCAAATCGGCCCGTGCTTTTCGGTCAAAACTACTTTGAGGGGTGGTAAAATCCGGATCAGAAAAATAGGTCTGGTCTGGGTCATAGCCAGGCAAGGCAGCTGGTGCAGAAGCTAGGTTCCAACGGGTTGGATTGGTAAGACTAATAGTATATTCGGCCCCTTCAAAGTCGTCAATAAATACCAATCCATTTTCCTCGTCCCGATATAGTTCATTATTATCAATAGCTTCCTGAACCGCATTGGTCTGAGCTACTCCTGGGCGTAGCTGGGCGAACTCACCACTAAATTGAATATTTGATGGGGTTTTGGTCTGTAATAATGGCACTTTATCGATCACTTGTGTAAGCCAAGGAGTTTCAAAATTGGCACGTGCATCTAGACCTAGGACTATATTATTAATGGGTTCGTTGCCAATTCGAATTTTGTCTGACAAGGGTTGTTCCTTCAATTTGAAAAATGTGCTACCAAATTGGATATCATCATTCACGCGATATTCAGCTCGTAGACCAGTAAAATTCTTTTGTCCAATGATCGAGAACTGGTTACTCTCATATTCAACTTCTATTTCCTGCCCTGGAGCAAGATAACGATCATTCATGATAGTAAGGGATCCAAACGAATAATCCACTTCAAAGTCCGTGCCTTCGGTCAGCTCAACATTATTTGCAAACACTTTAACCGAGCCTTCAATAAGACCAAAACCAAGATAAAAAGAGCCTGATACCCCACCCTTTGAGTTACCCGATATAGTATAATTACGGTTCTTGGAGATATCCCTTGCATCACTTTGTTTTAGCTCATACAATTCACCAAAGGTTAATGATTGACGGACCGAATCACTTACTGAGCTGCCAAGAATGTCGTCTATTCGTTTCCCAAATGGTTCTAGATACGGGAACATAATACGACCTGTTCCTGCATCAAGAGTAATACCGGTAAAATCTATCTGATTATCTGGAATAGTCGCTCCTTCAGAGTTTACCCTATCAAGTCCTAAATCTTGTAGTAGTGTACTGGAACGACCTGGAAGGTTTATCTCGGGTATGTTACCTCTTGTGTCAGCAATTTCAAGCTCGAAACCTTCCGGATTAACCCCAGAAACACCTAATGAATAAATGTTTCGCATGGTCAAATCCCAGGCCTTATCTGAAGTAGTCATCCCACCAGGTCGGAGTAACTTCAGATAAATTCGGTCATTACCAGATGCATTCAACTCTCCAACGGCAACCGGTGCCCCTCCTTGCTCGGGGTCATTATACACATACGCTACAGCAACCGCATCTCCAGTATTTATATAACTCTTCATACTAATGAAGCCCAGCGCTCGATTAAATGTGTAGTCAATCCCCTCCTGAAGCAATTCAAATGGGGCGTCCACATATTCCTGCGCCGTTGCCCCGAAGTCTTCGTTGGTGGCATTGGAGTTGGTAGCTCTCAATTCATTTAAAGTTGACTCATCGTATCGATCCCGATCATCACCAGGCAATCCGTATAGCTGATCATTAAATTGGTTTACTCCCAAATCGAGTAATGCAATAGCCTGTACAGCAGATTCACCTGGTATTTGTTCAGACCTTCGAACGTATACATACAATTCCGATATTTGATAAGGTTGAAGTATATTTTGTGGATCACTAAGTGCTTGCTCAAATTGCTGCCGGTTATAAAAATCTAAGAAAAAGTGCCGCCCATCCTCATAATCTGCTGGAGTGATATCAATAGCTTGTTCTTGAGAACCCCCAGATATTTTTTGGGAATTACTTGTTCCTTTTTGTTGCGATACCACTGAAGTCAATTTTAGCGGGCCAAGTTCTGAAATAGCCTTAATTCCAAAGAGGGACTTTCCACCTGAAACCAAGGAGTTTCCAGTTTCCATGGATACGTTCCCCATCTCAATACTTTTAATGATTTCATCTTCATACCCCTCATATACGATACTTAGTCTATTTTGGAAATCAAATTGACGCTCGGTATCCCAATCTGTAGCAATGGTAAGTTTATCTCCAATGTTCCCCTGGATATTAAGTTGAAGATTCTGGTTAAACGTAGGATCGACCCGAGTACGAAGATCTTCCGGCAAAGTTCCATCATCCAATTTTTGAATGGATGCTCCCACATTCATATTCGCTGAACCGTTTACACGAAGACTCACCTCATCGGTACCGAAGATAGTTGTAAAGGCAGAATTTTCGCCTCCAGGAACCGAAATACGAAAATCTAATAATCCACGACTCTCCTCTTGTTGTGCTTTCACCTCGCGAATAAGTTGATGGCGAATTGATAACTCATTTTGCTCCATTTTCAGCAATATAAAATCCTCAAAATCTACGATCATTTTCGGAGCTAAATCAATGTTGTACCAATAGTTGTGGATGGTGTAGATAGAAACGGTATCCCAGCTGACCCCAATATCCCAAATGGTTGATGGACTTGAATATAATGCTCCTACTTTGGGAACATACAGTTTGGCTGCACCAAATTTTGGCTCGTACCGGTAAAATTTGACTCCTTCAAGTAAACTATCTGGTATGATTTGAACACTCAGAGAGTCCTGGCTAAGTTTACTGGCTTCTTGCTGTTGGTGTTGTTGAATACTTTGTCCTTGTCCACCTCCACGTTCCTGTGCAAAAAGACATAGATTTTCTGAGAAAGCGAAAATCAGTGATGTAATCGCCCAACAGGTAAGAATGCATCTAAAATGAAATGTTGGCACCTAAAAAGTACTAATGAATAGAATAGTAACGATAGATTATAGGCACTTGTGTTTTAATGGCTGATTATTCGCAAATGGATTCTAATAATACCATATATTTAGCTATGTTAAAAGAATTTACCGAGACTTGTTAACAGAAATTGAACACTTGAGCTTGTTTCTTTTGCACATACCATAATCAATGAAATTAAACCCTCTACAAATAGATTTGTTAAAAAAACATTTAGGGCCATTCCTTTTTTGTTTTTTTGGAGTCATGTTTGTGTTACTCATGCAGTTCTTGGTATTGCATATCGATAAACTTATCGGGAAAGATATTCCTCTTGGGGTTATTCTTGAATTAATTGTTACCAACCTTGCTTACATGGTAGTTTTAGCTGCACCTATGGCAGTATTAGTTGCTAGTCTAATGGCATTTGGTAAGTTTTCAGAATACAATGAATTAACCGCCCTCAGAGCTTCTGGAGTCAATACCTTACAGATAATTATGCCAATATTGATAGCATCAATATCACTGTCTACTGGGCTTGTGTGGTTTTCAAATGCCATACTCCCCGAAGCAAATAGTAAAGCTAGAAGCATATTTATCGATATTCGATTAAAAAAACCGGGTTTTGAGTTAGAACCTAACGTATTTTACAATGGCATTGAAGGTTACACTTTTCTGGTCGATCGGATCGATCCTGTGTCCGACACTTTATATGACATCAAACTTTTTCAAGAGCCTACCAATTTTCAAAATAGAGCTTACATTAAAGCTAATAAAGGATATTTAACGAGTGAGGGTACAGAAGCACTTACCTTGCACTTATTCGATGGCGAAATTCTATTATATCCAGGTAAGCGAGCCGCAACAAGAGACCGAAACATGGAACAAATCAAATTCAATAAACACCGAAAAACCTTTGACCTCTCAGATCTAGCCTTTACTCGAAGTGGGAGTTCGGGTTCCTCTCGAAGTGATCGAACCATGAGTATTCAAGCGATGACTTTTATTATAGATACCTTAGAACAGGAAATAAAAGAATTACGCTATCAAATAATAGAGGATTCCATTAGTACTCTTCATCCTGCTACCTTTAACCAACCCGTTGCCTCAACTAAAACAAATCATTTGGGGTCTAGAGTACAAACGGACCTATTTATTCTGAACCAAGTTGGATCGACTACACAGCAAATTCGCATGGCAAATTTGGGTTATAGTCAGGTTGAAAATGCCCAATCTCAGATTGAGCGAGCCAAGAGTAATGAGTTGTGGAGAATAAAACGCATTCAACGTTACTGGGTTGAAATTCACAAAAAATTTTCAATTCCTTTTGCATGTATCATATTTGTTTTACTTGGAGCACCAATTGGGATACTCACTCGAAAAGGAAATGTTGGGTATGCTGCAATTATTGCGTCAATCTTATTAACGGTATATTGGATATCGGTAATCCAAGGAGAAAAGTTAGCCGATAGATTGTATGTTAGCCCATTCTGGGGAATGTGGACTTTCAACCTCTTGTATATTATTGTTGGCCTGCTTTTGTTAGTGCATTTAAGCTATGACTTGCGCTCTTTTTTTTTAAAAAAAACAAATTAAATTAGCATGTGAAACACTTAGACCGGCTTATAATGCGTCGATTAGTTTCGATCACGACTCTAGTCCTATTAGTACTAATATGTATTTTTGTTATGATCGATTTCTCTGAAAATAGCGACGATTTCACTGATCGTGGTGCTACGATGGGAGAAATTTGGGGCGATTACTACATCAATTATATTCCCGAAATGATAAGGCTCGTCTTACCATTGGCCATCTTCTCAGCTTGTTTATATTTAGTAGGTCAACTTTCTGAGCGTCTTGAAATTACATCCCTTAAAGCTGCTGGAGTGAGTCTTTATAGATTGTTTATGCCATTTCTTATGTTTGGACTGATAAATACAATAGGACTTAGTGCTTTAGATGCATGGATTATTCCTACCTCTAATGCCCAAAGAATTAAGTTTGAAAAGCAATATATCAAGCAAAAAAACGAACAGCTTGATCGTAGCGATATTTATAGAGAACTCGCAGCTGATAGTTACTTACAGGTAAATTATTTCGATCGCGATCAACAAACTGCCTATCGAATTCGGATGGTTCAATTCGATAAAGAAGGTGTAAAAAAACTATTAACAGCTACAAATATGTCATGGTTGGAAGGTAAAAAGAAGTGGAGACTTACAACAGTTCAAGAACGTATATTTACTGATTCAGGCTTCGTAGAGCGTAATGTGGCAGGATTTGATACCCTTCTTAGCCTACTTCCACAAGATTTAGCACGAAGTAGCTCCGATATCTACCAATTGAGCTATACTCAAGCTTTTCAATATATCGATGGAATTAAGCGTAGTGGTGCTAGTGGTATTGAAATACCACAAGTTCAACTATATGCCCGTATGGCTTACCCATTCTCTATTGTAGTTGTTTTGATTATTGGTTTTGCGGTGGCATCCGTTCGACGTAGAGGAGGTAAAGGTGTATACATTGCCGCTGGATTGGTGATAAGCTTCTTGTATTTGATCATCATGAAAATCATGGAACCTTTTGGTGCCCTTGGGATACTTCCTCCATTTTGGGCTGCAGTTATTCCACATATTATGTTCTTAGTGGTAGGATTTGTCAGTCTTAAACAGATTAAGAAGTAACAACGCTGTTTAGTAATAGCGAACCAAACAGCGATTGCTTGTGTTTGTAGACCTATGCTTCTGCCTGAGGACCTCTATACAAAGGAATATCCTTAGTCTTATTCTGGATTACCCCGTGTTCAGCCTCATACTTGGATACATTTTCCTGAAGAGCTATCATTAATCGTTTTGCATGATCTGGGGTCAAAATCATTCGCTTGACCACTTTTGCTTTAGGGACTCCAGGCATAACTGCAATAAAATCAGCAATAAATTCGGATGGTGAATGCGTAATCATGACCAAATTGGAATAGGTACCCATGGATTCTGCTTCACTAAGTTCAATTTCCATGGTTCCTGCTTTAGTACCTTTTATAGCTTTAGTTGGCTTCTGGGTATTGTTATTACTATTCATGCTTTTTTTAATCTAATGGAGTTTTTAGCCAATTTAAACAATTTATTGATGTATTGATTGCTCATTTAAGATTATTCTAAGTAACCCTGCTTTTTCATCCAACTGTCATTATACACTTTATTTAAATATCTCGTTCCACTATCTGGTAGAATCACAACCATGACATCATTCGAGGATAAAGGATGAATTTTTATGTACTCTAGAGCCCCTTCAACTGCCGCTCCGCATGACCATCCTATAAACAAGCCTTCTTTCGAAGCGAGCTTTCGAGTTCTAAGTGCCGCTTCCTTATCACCTACTTGAATGACTTGATCAATGTAATTAAAATCTATGGTACCGGGGATAATGTCTTCACCGATACCTTCCGTCATATAAGGCATTATTTCGTTTTTATCGAACTCTCCTGTCTCGAAATACTTCTTATAGACCGAACCGATTGAATCAATACCAATGACCTTAATATTGGAATTTTGTTCTTTTAAAAACTTACCGACTCCTGATATTGTGCCACCAGTTCCCATTCCAGCCACATAATGAGTTATCGCACCCTCGGTTTGTTCCCATATTTCGGGTCCTGTAGTTTCATAATGGGCCAATAAATTACTCTTATTATCGTACTGATTCGGATAAAAAGAATTAGATAGTTCCTTGCTCAATCGCTTAGCTACAGAATAATAACTTTCTGGATCTTCGGGTTCAACATTAGTCGGACATACAAGCACCTCAGCACCTAAAGCTCGTAAAATATCGATTTTAGATTGACTTTGTTTATCGGTAGTTGTAAAAATACATTTATACCCCTTGGCTATGGCTACCAAAGCAAGCCCCATACCCGTATTACCGGAAGTACCTTCAATAATCGTTCCGCCCGGTTTCAATAGTCCTTTTTCCTCAGCATCTTCTAACATCTTAATTGCAATGCGATCTTTAACACTATGTCCGGGGTTCATGTATTCAACTTTAGCCAATAACGATCCTAAACCCTGATACATATGCTGTAGTTGAACTATGGGCGTATTGCCAGCCGCATCAATAATTGATTTGTATATCATTTAGATAAAATTATTAAGATTGTATAGAAAATAACCATAGCTTTAAAGTTAAAGAATATAATGTAAGTAGATAGGTTTATTTACTTCTCTGAAATTTCAAACTAAACTGTTATAAATCAAATACAGCTGCCTTATGAATTATAAAAGAGAAATATTAACATCGTAGTATTGTATATTAATTTCGAATTTATAATATAATCGGCAAAAGAAGTTTTGCTTTTTATTTCTCAACAGTTAAATATTAAGTAGCCTTATGTTTATTGAGCAGACCAAACCTAAAGACTATGACTGTGGATATAATCTAGATCTTATGATGAAAGCACTACCTAGAATTAACAATTTGGCTGAAAAAGAAGCCTATGCGAAAAGGATCGTTGGGTTAATCAAGCAATCTCACCCTAACTGGGTTGATAGTAATGGAAAAAGTGAGCTTGCATGGGATTTTTTTTACAAACATGCTCCTTATGATCCGAATGATTTTGGTATAAAACATCCCTTCATACATGGCATCGAGGACGATGCTAGATAAGGAACATTATTAGTGATTTCGAAAAAAATTATGGTTATTCTTTATTAAGTTGTATTTTCAATTTATATTGAAAGTTCAACATAATAATTGGTTAATCATAAATCAATGCCAACACATCGGTTCAATTGGACAGCTTTCAGGGCATTTTTACATACTGTAATCGGTCAAAATAGCCTCATCACTGGCAAGCAAGAGTATGTCGCAATTAGCCTACCGACTGTCAAACAGACGAATTCTGGACTAGCTCAACGTTTAAATACCTCAAAGACTTCATTTTATTTATCTCATCCTGTAGAATCATTTACAATTGTAGGGGAGGGTGCTTTAGAACGCGTTAGTATAAGTGGAAACAATAGATTTCGTGAAACTTCCACATTGGGCAAACATCTTTTCAATAGAGTTCATCATTTTCACTCTTTTGATAAACCCTACCCCCTTCAATTACTTGGCGGGTTTTCATTTTTTAATACTCTAAATAAAGACTCAGAATGGACTGATTTTGAACCCTCACTCTTTCACTTACCAGAATGGACTATTGTGCAAACCAAAGATGAAGCCACATTGAGTTTAATAGAGCGAGTAAATGAATTTGAGACAGTGGATAATCTCATTAATAGGTTCCAAGTCAGACTTTATTCATGGAATGACTCAGCACCTTATGACTCCAATGGTGATTTAGAGTTACTATCTGCACTATCACAATCAAAGATAGATAGTTCATTAACCACTAACTCTCTGTCATTATATAAACAGCCCCGAAACTTAAGAGCTTTCACTGAATGGAAAAATATGATTGAGAAAGCAAAAAAATCGATTGATGTCAATGATTTAAAAAAAGTAGTTCTCGCAAGGAAAGTTACCCAATCACACTTACTGAAACCTAAAGCTGCTGATGTAATTTCAAATCTCGAACAACTTTATCCAGATTGTTTTGTGTTTTGCGTAAATCCTAAGGGCAAGTCTTATTTTATAGGTGCTACTCCAGAACGACTTGCACGTTTTACACCTACTCAAGTTCAAACTGAAAGTTTAGCTGGAAGTACTAAGCGAGGCAAGACCTACGAGGAGGATGATGACTTAGCGGGTAAACTATTAAATTCCAAAAAAGACCGTCTCGAACATCAGATAGTAATAGAAGCCATTGAAGAAGATTTGGTGCCTTATTCAGAGCATTTAGAGCACTCTAACTCACCTAGAGTAAAAAAACTACCAAATGTACAGCATCTTTACACACCAATATCAGCCGTGTTTAAAAAAGGTATATCCCGCACAAAGGTCCTTAAAAATCTTCATCCAACCCCTGCAGTAGGTGGTTTTCCAAGAAAAAAAGCTCTTGATTTTATCGAAAAAGAAGAATCATTTACCCGCGGCTGGTATGCATCCCCAATAGGTTGGATTAACTCACATGGAACGGGTGAATTTTATGTCGGTATACGAAGTGGGTTAATTGAGCAAGATACTGCTCATTTTTATGCAGGATGCGGTATTGTTAAAGATTCGGACCCGGAAAAAGAATGGCTGGAAACCGAACTCAAATTAAAACCTATGGTAGACGCAGTGCGCATGGCAACACCAGTACATGATGCTTCTAATTCGAAGGAACATTATGCAAAAGACCCTATCCTTTAGTTGGGCATCTTCGCTAATTAAGGAGTGCTATAAACAAGGTGTTAGAGATGCCGTTCTTTCCCCGGGTTCCCGAAATACTTCTCTTGTACTTGCACTTACTCATTTTCCAGGGATACGGTGTGTTGCTGTAATTGATGAACGATCTGCTGGCTTCATAGCCTTAGGGATGTCAAAAGTTTCCAAAAGACCCACACTTCTTTGCTGTACATCTGGAACAGCTGGAGCGAATTATTACCCTGCTATTATTGAGGCATATCAATCCTCGATACCACTCGTTGCCCTTACCGCCGATCGGCCAGCACACTTGCAACAGGTAGGAGCATCACAAACCATCCAACAAAAGAATCTATTTGGTTCTCATGTTTTAGATTTTATCCAGCTTCCAGAAATAGACAATAATAATAAAAAACAACTTCTTTCAAATGGAAAGAAAGAATTTTCGCGTGCAATTCAGTTGGCCTATTCAGGTGGACCTGTTCATGTGAACGCTCCTTTTAATAAACCTTTTGAACCTACGTTAGTACAGTTCAACGAATATATTAAGGACAGCAAAATATTAGTTTTAAAAGCGGAAAAAAATATTTCAAGCTCAGAACCTGACCTTCCAACTCATCGTATGGTGCGCCCTGAATTAGTTGGTATACCAACTAAAACTAAAGTAATATCCTCTACCGTTGAGGCTAATCTTTCTTCTGTTGACGACCCATTACACCATAGCCACTTATCAAAAGAAGTTAAGCGGATAATAAACCCCATGCAGGTACAGAATCTATATTCTGAGATGCACAGACCCCTAATTTTTATAGGCTCAGACCCTACTCCTTTTCAATGGTTTCGTCTGCTTCCTAAACTTGCGAAACATCCAAATGCCCGAATTATTTTAGAGGCTGGTGCATCTTTGTACGGTTGGGATTTTGAAGAATTAAACTTAGTTAATAGCAAAGTCATCTTGGGATGGGAAAAGTTGCTATATAATTCAAAAAATCTCACATCATCTCCATTTAATTCATTCGATGGGATTATTCGCTTAGGAAAGGAAGCGCTAAACCTCTCTTTGGCCCGTTTTTTTTCTGAGCATAAGCATCTGACTCAACTGCGGTTTATGACACATGAACCTTATGAGGATGTAATAGCCAGTCAACCTTATTTTATCACTCCAGAAGTAGCTTTTTCTTGGGTTGATTTACAAAATAAACATACTCAAGTTATTTTTAAAAAATGGCATAATGCATTAGATGAGCTAAATAAAGAATATTTAGAGCAATTGGCGCAGCATTTCATTCAAGGCAAAAATGATACACTTACTGATGGGGCTGTTTTTTATCGACTAAGTAAAATTCTTCCGTCATCCACTCCTATTTTTTTATCTAATTCTTATCCTGTTCGCGATCAAGCGTTATTTGCTCCAATGTGGGCGGTTGACAATCCCTTGATATCACAGCGTGGTGCAGCTGGAATAGATGGGATTAGTTCAACTGCTCTAGGAGTATCATTATCCTGCCAGCTACCCACAGCCGTTTTAACGGGTGATATTGCTTTTTTGTATGACATCAATGCCCTTTTATCCGCTAAGTTGATCACTAAACCATTGGTTATTTTTATTATTAATAATGGGGGTGGGAGTATTTTTAGTAGCCTTCCTGTTAAAAAAGCAGCTCCAGATAGTATGGATTGGTTTATAACCCCGCAACAAGTATCCATCGAATATCTTGCGCGAAGTTATGGACTAAACTATTCAAAGATTGTCAATCTAAATCAGCTTTGGGAAAACGATTGGGCTGAACAAATCCAAGAATTACTTAGGTTACATACTTCAAGCCATTCGAGTACCTTTGTGGAAGATGAGAAATATAATGGAGGTCCGGAAAAAATAAATCACGCCTTCCCTATGTCAATTAATAGCGCTTCGAATGTTCGAATTATTGAGTTTATCACCAATAGTGAAGTATCCATTGCTGAACGTAATGATTTTAGGAGGTAATATGAAAAAATATTACCAACAAGTGCGAGGGCTTCAATATTTTTACATTACACAAGGACATGGGAAACAGGATGTGGTGTTTTTGCATGGTTTTTTAGGCTCACATGCAATTTTTCTAGAAGGTTTATTAGAGACCGATTTAGTGCATACGCACCGGCTTGTTTTGATGGATTTACTCGGGCATGGAGCTACCGAGGGTGCTGAATTACACTACCGATTTTCAGCAAAAGAACAAGTAGCTGACTTGGTTTATTTTATACGCCATCATTGCCAAAAACCAGTCATTTTATGTGGATACAGTATGGGAGCACGACTTGCGCTTTCTTTAGCGATTCAGCATCCTAAATTGTGTAAGGGTTTAGTGCTTGAGAGTGGGCATTTTGGAATTTGTATGGAAACAGAGCGTCAAAGCAGGCAAAATCTGGATGCCCAACGAGCAGATGAAATAATGTCAGATTATTCCTCTTTTTTGCGTTATTGGGAAGATCTTTCACTATTTAATTCGCCCAATGCACGAATGCTCAATTCGGCCTATAAAGATATTCAAAAGAAGCAGCTACCCATCTGGATTACTAATAGTCTGTTAGGATTTGGAGCAGGAACCATGCCTTGTTTAGAGAATCACCTCCCTAAATTACGTATGCCCGTTCTACTTTTGGTGGGGGAAGATGATTCAAAATTTAAAGCGATTAATCAAAGAATGCATCTAATACTACCTTCTTCTTATCTTAACATTGTAAATGGAGCAGGCCATCGGGTTCACTGGGACTCTCCTAAAGCTTGGCAAAAAGAAATTGAACTTTTCATTTCCCTTATAACCATCCCTTAAAATTGTAAATCAAAAAGGACTATTTATGAGTACATGGACCCCTAAAAAAGCATATGAAGACATCACTTATGCCACCAGAAACGGTGTGGCGCGCATCGCTTTTAACCGTCCGGAGGTGCGTAATGCCTTTCGCCCAAAAACTGTTTTTGAATTATATGAAGCATTGCTAGATGCGAAAGAAGATAACAATATTGGTGTCATCTTACTTTCGGGTGAAGGTCCCTCACCAAAAGATGGGGGCTGGGCTTTTTGCTCTGGTGGTGATCAACGTGTGCGTGCAAAAACCGGATACAAAGCTGAAGATGGGATTCCCAGATTGAATATTTTGGAAGTTCAGCGACTTATCCGATTTATGCCAAAGGTGGTTATTGCTGTAGTACCTGGTTGGGCGGTAGGCGGTGGTCATAGTTTGCATGTAACATGCGACCTAACACTTGCTAGCCAAGAAAACGCTATCTTTAAACAAACTGATACCGATGTTGCAAGTTTTGATGGTGGATTTGGCTCAGCCTATCTTGCCAGACAAGTGGGACAAAAAAAAGCTCGGGAAATTTTTTTCTTAGGTAGAAACTATTCGGCTCAAGAAGCCCTCGAAATGGGAATGATTAATGCAGTAATACCTCATAATGTGCTTGAAAATACTGCTTATCAGTGGGCGCAAGAAATCTTACAAAAAAGCCCAACAGCCACTAAAATGGTTAAATTCGCCTTTAACCTAATAGATGATGGGCTAGTTGGCCAACAAGTTTTTTCAGGTGAGGCAACTCGACTAGCTTATATGACCGAAGAGGCTGGAGAAGGTAAAAATGCTTTTTTGGAGAAAAGAAAACCGAATTGGGAAAAGTTCAAACGCTCACCTTCTTAGTCAGAAACAGAACTCTCCACTTGTATTATTACCCTCCAAACACATCTTTCATTTTCGATAAGAAACCCTTTTCTTCTTCAGTTTGGTTGGAGATAGCAAAGTTATCATTCCCCTGCAAACTGTGAATAGCTGTACGCTCTTTATCGGTCAGTTTCTTTGGAATGTACACATTCAATCGAACATACTGATCTCCCTCTCCTGAACGATTCAATCCAATTATTCCCTTACCTCGCATTCTAAGCAGCTTTCCAGGTTGCGTACCTTCTTCTATGCGTAATTTGGCCTTACCCTTCAAAGTAGGTACTTCCAACTCCGCACCCAAAACTGCCTGAGGGACGGTTAGTGTGAGATCATAGTAAATATTATTTCCATCTCGCTTAAAGTACTCATGTGGAGTTTCTTGGATGAGTACAATTAGATCACCAGATGAACCACCACGACGACCAGCATTCCCCTGATCTCGGAGAGTCAGATAATTACCATCCGAAACACCCGATGGTATATTTACCTTTATTGTTTCTTCCCCATTTGTACGTCCTTCGCCCGAACATGAAGTACATTTGTTTCGGATAATCCGCCCTTCACCTTGACAGGTAGGACAGGCCTGAACATTCACCATTTGACCTAGCATAGTACGTGTAACTTGTCGCACTTCACCTAATCCATTACAGGTACTACAGGTTTCAAAATCTGAATCACTTGCCGCACCAGTGCCAGAACAAGTGTTACATATTAATTGCTTTTTTACTTTTAGTTTTTTTTCAGCGCCAAATGCTATTTCTTCTAAACTAAGTGGAATTCTAATTTTTAAATCTGACCCAGGAGTCCCTGGTTCTCTTCTGCGACCACGAGAACGACTCCTACCACCGCCACTAAAGATGTCTTCACCAAAAAAACCACCTCCAAAAATATCCCCAAAACGGCTAAAAATGTCTTCGACATCGAAATCCATATTACCACCACCAAAGCCACCTTGTCCACTAACGCCTGCATGACCAAATTGATCATATTGCGCTCTCTTTTGAGGATCCTGTAGTATCTCATAGGCCTCTGCAGCTTCCTTAAACCTATTTTCAGCATCGGCATCTCCTTTATTTCTGTCGGGATGATACTTCATTGCAAGTTTACGGTAAGCTTTTTTTAATTCGGCCTCACCTACCCCTTTTGAAACTCCCAATACTTCGTAATAGTCGCGTTTAGACATGAATTCTCTATTTATAGATGACTTGGTTTAGACTACTTTTATTCGCTGACAATGACTTTTGCATGTTTGATAACTCGGTTGCCTATTTTGTATCCAGATTCTAGCACTTGTAGTACAGTATTGCTAGGGATTTTTGGGTCTTCAGAAGGTTGTCGTAACATTGCATCATGGAAATCTACATTAAAGGGTACTCGAGCCTGGTTAATTGGTTCAACGCCATACCGCTCGAAGAGTTGTTTAAATTTAGAAGCAACCATTTGCACACCTTGAAGAAAATTATCGTCGATTTTTGTGCTTGCAGAGGCCTCTAATGTACGGTTCATATCTTCTGCAATGGGAATAATCTCCTGTATAGCTTGGATACGTGCATCTTCAAACAAACTAATTCGTTCTCTTTGGACTCTCTTTCGCACATTCTCTAGCTCGGCTGCTTTACGGAGCAGGGTATCTTTTGTATTTGCTAGATCTATTTGTAATTGGCCTACTAGATCGAGTTCTTCCTCCCCATCAGCCTCGTCAGTATCTGCTTCATCTGTGGTAAGTTCAGTATTCAGATCTATTGCAGCGCTGCCTTCATCATCCGTTTTTGGTTCGATTGAATCTTTGTTAGCAGTTTGATTGCTAGTCGACTCATTACTACTTAAATCATTGTCTTGATTCATGTCTTCTTGAATGGAATCTTTAACGTTTTGTTTACTATTTTTATCTGTACTGTCTTTCATCTTATCTAAATTGTTTCCTTTATAAATATCCGTCTGCTTATTACCCAATGATTTTATCTATGGCTAATGAGTCTGTGGGGTTATATTTATTACATGAAGTTGGCAATTAGTATGCCAACCCAACTCAACTAAAATAAAATGACAAAGTTACTCTTTTATTTATACACATTCTGACAATTTTGGCAAAAAAAAAGCCCCTTCATATTCGAAGAGGCTTGAAATACTTAAATTTGCTCTAGCTTCTAAGCATAAACTTAAAAGGGAGCGTAAATTGGTTCAAATGCTAGTGGATCAACCGTAGGTATAGTCGCCCCATATTTGGCATTTAAAACTTTTATTATTTCATTAGCAAGCAGTGCTTGACCTCTAGGATTTGGATGGACAAAATCAGTTGAGAAGACACTATTGTACAATTCTGCTTGTGTTAATGAGAGTGGTACAAGACTAATCCCACCTGACATAAAGCCAAGAACTCCATCAGCCGCTTGTACTCCTGCATTCCCCATACCAATGGCGGCAGCAATTTGGGGTGATAACCCAAATAGATCAGCCATTATAGGATGTATGTCTACTAAATGTACATTGTCATTAGCACCTACTGCGGCGCTTATGGTAGCATTATATGCAAATGCATGACTCAAAATGTTTGCCTGTTCTGCTGCTGTCAAAGTATATTGATCAGCAAGTGGTACAGACACGCCAGGAACACTCCCATCCCCTTGTGGTACACCAATTGTAAATATTGCAGTCAGTGGAAAAATATCAGCGGGTATGCCTAGTGATGCTACGCCAGGTGATGCTTGACGCATACTAGCTATTCCCATAGCTGATAAATCGGTTAATGATTCGTCAGTAATAACGGGTGCATTTGCCACATCAGCGGTGAATGTAATTTTTCTCATCGCAGCTTCTTCAGCAGTAATCGCACCAGCTAGAACTACTTGATCTAATGCAGCATTGTATGCTCCATATGCTGCCACACTATTTAAGAAAGTTGCTGTAGGAGCATCAATAGAACCTGCTGGGAGTAGGTTTACACCTCCACTTAATTGAGTTGCCGCCTGAAAATATGGAAGTATGGTCCACGGCGCTACATTTATAATTATTCCATGAGCACCACTGGCTGTAAGAGCAGCTATTGATGCATTAATCGCTGCAGTAAATGTCGCAGGATCGGTCAATGCACCAGTATTGGTAGGATCATATCCATCTACAGAGCCTCCACCTAATGCATACCCCAAAAGATCATTTCCCCCAGGCCATAATGAGAAAAAAGTTGGACTACTTGCTGCAGCATCCCCTAATACGGTTGCTGTTGGTCCACTCATAAAAGCACCAAAGAGAGGATTTGCTTGTCCGTATCCTGCTACTCCCATGTCAATTGCTCTAATGCCAGGCACTGAGAAGTTATGTATTGGTGAGTTTGTGTTTAATGACACACCATCACCAGCTTCAGGTACAAGTGCATCACCCAATGAGCCTTGTCCTGTTGTTAAAAATGCCAACGCTGCATTCAAGTCAATTGCAGTCCTACCTGTACCCTTTTCAGATACAATATTTGGATAATTATATAGAACATTTGGGTCTACTTGTTGTAATTGTCTTGCTACAATAGTAGGGTACGCATTTTCTTGACCTGACTTAAAAAAGCCACCATCTTGATATCCCGCAGTCATGGAAGCACCCAGCCAAATAAAGTTTGAAGCATCTAATGTTCCCAAGGTTAGGTTAGATTCCGTCGTATTTGACTCTATCCAATCACTTGTAAGTGTATCTTCTGAACTACAATTAGCTAAAACAATTATAGCTAAAGCTAAAGTAGCGATGTGTTTTAATGTCTTAATACTATTCATGATTTAACTATCTGTTTAAAAGGTTTTCAAAATTAAGCTGGATATAATAAATGGCTCCAACATTTGGATTTGCAAATGAAGTTGTGTAACGCTCATTTAGAATATTAGATCCACCCATCTTTATACTAGCATTAAGTACTGGCAATGCATAAGATATTTGTGCATCTAAGGTTTGAAAATCTGGCATTATACCAGAACCAATAGATGACTGCCATAGATAAGCATCCTGCCATCTGTATGTCATGTTAAATCCAACTTTATCAGTCAGTTTTCTATTACTTAATGAGAAGTTATATCTCCACTCTGGCGTATTGAAAGCTACGTTATAAGTACGTTGTGTTAGGTCGTCTAAATCTTCAATTTTATTGTAAGTTGCATTACCAGATAATTTAAAGTTACCAAATAACATAAGATCAGCACTTAATCCAAAACCATATGTGTTAACATCTTCATCCATATTAGTATCATAACCATATCTCTGTAGACCAATACCTTGGCCACCACCCGCAACAAAGACTTGTTGCAATTCAGAGCTGTGTGCTACACCTTCTGATGTCGTGTACCCGGCAGGTATAGCTCCAGACCCAGTTAATCCACCAGCTATTGAATATGCCTGAGTAACATCAATTTCAGCACCGAAGTCTTGATAAGCACTATTGTAGTAATAAAGATCTAAAAATAGTTTGCCATCAAATAGAACACTTTTATACCCAACTTCAAAAGTAGTCACCTTTTCGGTTTTGTATTCCTTATAAGCATCAGTAGCTACAACTAAGTCGCTAACATTTCCACTAGCTTGTGCAGCTTGAACACTCTCAGTGGTATAAACTGTATTTTTGTCCAAATTGTATCTGTCAGCAATTAATTCATTTCGACCAAGGAGGCGACGGGTAACAACATCTAAATCAATATATTGATCTTGTGTAGTTGGCATTCTGAATCCTTTCTGAAAAGAAGCTCGAAGATTTTGGTTATTTGCAAACTCCCATACAGCAGACGCTCTGGGTGAAATTTGACCCTCAAAATTTTCGTTTTTATCGTATCTCATTGAAGTCTGTAGTTTTAGACTTTCTGTAAGATCTCTTGAAAGTTGTATATAACCACCATACTCATTGAAGGAAACCTCATCACCATTATCATCTAGTGCAAAAAGTGTACCTTCAGAATTGAGCGCAAAAGTTCTAAAATTAGCTCCTACCAAGATATTTGCAAACTTTATAGCATCACCAAAGTTATAACTGCCTTCATAGTGGTATAATGCTGATTTATCTAGGAATTTAGCTCCCCCCTCGGAGATAGCTTTATTTCTAAATTCATCCATGCTGGCTTTAAACACATCACTGTCAGCAGCAGGTTGTGCTGCATTAGCAACTGCTCTCGCAGCATTGTGAAGAGCATTGTAGTCTGTAGCATTAAACGTAATTCCTGTAGGATTGGCACCCGTAGTATTTCCACCCGTCAGATAATCAACATAGGCTCCAAAATAAGCCGGCAAATAATGTCGTTGATTGATAAGCGATGCTACAGTGTTTGCAGCATATGAGTTTCCAGAATTTTCTTGAGTTGTGTAAGCTCGAACAGAAAAATTTGAACCACGTAGTTCTAATTTACCAGTCCATATGCTTAGATCATCTAGAATAAATCGATCATTAGCAGTATAAACAGTATTTCCCAAACCAGCATTAAACTGAGCAATCGCCTCAATTTTATCATTCAATCTGTAATGTAATGCTGTACCTATTTTGATATTTTCAGCTGTATTATCAACGAATTCATTTTCTCTATATCCAGTAGGAGTAAATGCTCCATTTGCACCATTAGGTAATAAACTTCTAATAGCCATCAAAGAGCCTACTAAAGAAGGATCTGAAGCTGGATTATTTATAGTGATATCCGCAATTGTCCCAATATCGATAGCAAAATCACCGTAGGTATTGACCCCATCATAAACTCTGTTGACGTCCCTCATTCTTTCTGAATTATTTGGTATACCCTCTACGGTAGCACCACTTTGATCTCTATAATCTACACCAACAAAGTCTTGAGCATTCAACCATGTAGCACTTACTTTGAATGCAAATTTATTATTAATTGCTTGTGCATATCTAAACCCAGTATCCTGATATAAAGATGCCTCATGGTCAATACCATCCTGATGAGTTGTTCCAACCTTCGTACGAATATCTAATCCTTGATAATCGAAAGGACTTTTTGAGTTAAGCAACAGAATACCATTCATTGCATTAGGACCATACAGTGCTGATGCCGCCCCTGGTATTAATTCAACACTCTCTACATCTAACTCTGAAGCTCCTAAAATGTTTCCAATAGGAAAATTTAATCCCGGTGCTTGACCATCAACGCCGTCAAGTAACTGAACAAATCTAGTATTACCATTAGAACCAAACCCTCTAGCATTTACAGAACTGAAAGTGATACTTTGCGTACTAAAATCAACACCTTTTACGTTACGCAAAGCGTCATAAAAAGACGTTGCTGCAGTGTTTTTAATATCTAGTATATCCATCTTTTCAATAGAAACAGGAGACTTGAGAATTGATTCTTCAACTCGAGAAGCAGATACTACAAGATCAGCTCCAAAAAATACCTGTTCCTCCATCACCACTTGTATGTCTGATGCATTGTTGTCTTCTATAACTATTTCTTGTGTTTGAAAACCTATCATTGAAAATTCTAATATGATAGGTGGATCTATTTGTACTGTTAGGCTAAATTCACCATTCGAGTTAGTCGGAGTTCCTACAATTGTACCTTGTACAACAACATTAACTCCTGCTAATGGGTCTCCGTCAACGTCCAGTACTTGCCCTGAGACAGTTGTATTCATTTCTGGGTTGGAATTTATGGCATGTAGATTCGCTGAATTATATGCCAAAAAGACAACCGTTAACAGCATCATTTGCCGCAGCATTTTACTCATAATGATTCCTAATTAATTATGATTGGTAGTTATTTCAACTTTTACATGTGCTTAAAAAGTAAAAGAAGCAATCTGTAAATGTACATTCTGATAATTTACACATAAATGCAAGCGCTTCCAAAAAAGCATCTTATCATGTCAATAATAGTAAATAGTTTATAAATACACCTATTTTTTCGCAATTAATCCGTTGCATCATTCCTATCAGTTTCTCTATAATCATTCATGCTACTTCAGTATGCGAGATATTTCGACCTACTATCGCATCTATAAGCATTTATATCAATATCTTAGAACTCTAATTTAACATGCGTATTTTATTCGTTCACTGTTTCATTTTTTGCGTCACCATCAGTGCTTGTGATAAATCTAAACCCAATGATGATGATTATGTAGTAAATACCGGACAAGCATTGCCCAGTATTTCTTATTTAGCATTAGGTGACTCTTACACTATTGGAGAGGCAGTCGATTCTACCCAAAGTTGGCCTTTACAATTGGCTGATACCCTTCGCGAAGCCTACAATCTTCAAGTTAATAAACCTACAATTATAGCTACTACTGGCTGGACCACTAATGAATTACAGCGAGGAATCGAAGCAGCAGGTCTAGAAGAAAAATATGAGTTGATATCTCTACTAATAGGAGTTAATAATCAATATCGAGGGTATGAATTCAAACAATTTGAAGAAGAATATGAAACGTTAATTAAACAGGCGATTCAACATTCTGTATACGGAACATCAGGTATATTTGCCGTATCTATTCCCAACTACGGTGTCACTCCTTTTGGCCAAATAAGAGGAGAAGATGCGATCAGATCCGATTTGTTAGCTTATGACGCAAAAGCCAGAGAAATCTGCCAGCGTTTTGGCATCCCATTTTTTGATATTACCCCTATATCAGAACTTGCTAAAAATAATTCCAAGCTTATTGCCGAGGATCAATTGCATCCAAGCGGCCTTCAATACACAGAGTGGGTCCGCTCATTTTCTAGTCATGTAGCTGATCTCATTTCAATGTGGCCTCGATTTAGTAGATAATTAATTAAATCCCTACGATACAATAACTTGGAAACTACAGCAGATGCTTATTTAGTGATATTACTGCTGGTGAGTGCATCAACCAAATAGCCCCAAACATGTTCAGCTACTTTTATATGTCCTTCTTGGTTCGGATGAATTCGGTCTGGTAAGTTGAGTTCCGGTACACCCCCTACCCCCTCTAATACAAAAGGGATAAATAACACATCGTTCTGCTGGGCTAATTCCACATACATTTGTCGAAACTCAAGCGTATAATCAGCCCCTAAATTTGGGGGTACTTCCATACCTGCCAAGACGATTAGTGCTTGGGGAAATTTAGCTTTTACCTTATCTATAATACCCTGAAGATTGGATTTGGTTTGCTGTAAATTTAGACCCCTTAGCCCATCATTACCCCCTAATTCTAATAGAAAAATATCTACTCCTTGCTGTAGAACCCAATCAACTCTGCGAAGTCCTCCAGCCGAAGTTTCACCGCTAAGTCCAGCATTCACAACAGAATAATTTAACCCCAATGAATCGATTTTTTGCTGAATTAAAGCAGGAAAAGCTTTGTCTGGGTTTAATCCGTATCCGGCCGTTATACTATCCCCAAAGAATAAAATTTTTTCGGGGCTTTGCTGTGCTTGAACTCCCATGAAATTTTGTAGTATGATTAACAGTCCAACTATCCAAATGAAGCATTTTTCAATTGTACGAAGGTAGATTAAAAACATAAGAACTGTAATTAACAAATTGTGGTTATAGTCATATTATACTTTTAAGTACATAGTCGAAATATTGCATATAGAATAAAACTTTTAAAGCACATCTGAAGGACATAAAGTAAACTAGCTATAAATGGTATTACTTATCAGTAACATTTAAGTCAATAAACAACATTCCGGCGTTGGTAATAACTAAATTTTTCCGAAAATATTTAATTTTCAAATGAGTAAATCAGCAGCACTCCAAAAAGAGACTACCCTTTCTCCTATACTACAAATAGAGCATATAAATCGAAGCTTTAAAAGTGGTAGTTCGAATCTACATGTACTCAAAGACATTGTATTTAGTATATCAAAAGGAACTTCTTGTGCTATTGTTGGTCCGTCCGGTAGTGGAAAAACTACATTATTGGGAATTTGCGCGGGTTTGGACACCCCTGATTCAGGCAAAATACTGCTTAGCGGAACTATTCTTAGCGAGATGAATGAAGACCAGCGAGCGGATATTCGTAATAAAAAAGTAGGTTTTATTTTTCAAAACTTTCAACTCCTACCTACACTTACAGCACTTGAAAATGTAATGGTTCCCTTAGAATTGCGTGGTGGTGGTGGTGATGAAATTGAGCATAGAGCAATTGAACTGCTAACCAGTGTTGGCTTAAAAGATCGCTTAACGCACTACCCTTCTCAACTCTCCGGTGGTGAACAGCAGCGAGTTGCTATCGCTCGGGCCTTCATCAATGAACCCAGTGTACTCTTTGCAGATGAACCCACTGGTAATTTAGATGCTGAAACCGGTGACCAGGTTGAGGAATTACTTTTTAATCTAAATAAGGAGAAACAAACTACCTTAGTCATTGTGACTCATGACCTGCTACTTGCCCAGAAGTGCGAGCAAGAAATACGCTTGAGTCGAGGCGAAATAACCGAGCAGCGCATAGGGAACATCTACGAGCAAATGGACAGTAAAAAATTAATACCTCAGCAATGATGAGCAAACCTTCTTCAAATATTCTTTGGCTTATCAAAATGGCATGGCGCGAATCTAGAACTCACCGAGCTAAACTAGCATTGTTTCTCTTGGCTATTGTTATTGGAGTTGCCGCTCAGGTATCAATAAGTTCATTGCGAGATAATCTGACTCAGAGTATTGATAATCAATCTAAGGAGTTGCTAGGTGCTGACTTGGAAGTGCGACATACTGCCCCTTTCGACTCAGCTTTAAACGGATTTTTAGATAGCCGATTCGATAAAAGTGCCGATATGATTCGATTTGCTTCAATGGTGTCTGCTGATTCTGGATTTACTCGGCTTTCTCAAATATTTGCTTCTTCATCCACCTATCCTTTTTATGGTAGTATAAAAACCCAGCCAGCTCGAGCTTTTGAGACCTTTAAGCTTGGGATGGGCGCGTTAATTGATCAGAGTGTATTAGATCAATTTAATCTGAGTGTAGGTGATACATTAGCCATTGGCCTAGGTTCGTATCCCATTCTTGGAGGTATGCTGTCTGTACCTGGACAGGCACAAGCAGGATCTTTTTTTGGTCCTAGAATATTTATTCCCATCGACGGATTAAAAGAAACCGGGCTGTTACAGCGAGGTTCAAGGGTTGAGTATCTTCGTTACGTTACCTACCGTGATGATCAAAAACCAGAACAGATCCGGGCAGCATTGGATTCGCTACAAAATCTGAGTTCCTTTGGCTTCGATGATGTTGATGAGCGTCGTTCGGAAGTGAGCTCGGCCATTGAGCAGTTAAGCAACTTTTTAAATATAATAGGATTCATAGCATTATTGCTGGGCGGGCTTGGTATAGGTAGTTCAATGTTTGTATACATCAGGGAAAAAGTACCTCAGATTGCCATTCTTAAATGTGTTGGCGTCAAAGGTAAGGATGCTATACTAATTTTCTTATTTCAATCATTAGTTATGGGCGTGATTGGTGCCGTTTTAGGTGCTTTTACAGGGGTAATAATTCAACAAATATTACCCTTTTTAATTACTGATTTTCTACCAGTCGAATTACAATTATTTCTCTCTTGGCAATCGATCTTAGTGGGTACGGCTGTAGGAGTATTAGTCACCCTTTTATTTGCAGGATTACCACTAGTCGATTTAACGCAAATCTCCCCTCTTCAAACGCTTCGACGTAGTAGCATTACCAGAACTAACATTCTTAGCAGAAGGCGATATGCAATAATGATGCTAATATTATTAGGTGTCTGGGGATATGGCTTCTGGATGCTGGGTAGCGTTGAGGCCGCGTCTTGGTTCAGTTTTGGAGTAGTAGTCCTTTCAAGTGCATTAGTGCTCATTTCTCTAGGATTAATGAAATTGACCCGTACACTTATTCGTCCACGTTGGCCTTACGCAATTCGTCAAGGTCTATCCAATCTATATCGTCCTCAAAATCAAACCACTACTCTACTGCTTAGTTTCGGCTTGGGTATCACGCTTATAAGTTCACTCTACTTAACTCAAGATCTATTATTGAGTGCGCTGAACTTCTCTACCTCTGATGATATCCCAAACGTTGCGTTCTACGATATCCAAGCCGACCAAAATCATGGGGTAAATCAGGTAATCAGTGAACTCGGGTACGAAACACTTCAAAATGTACCAATTGTTACTATGCGCTTAGAAGCAATAGGAAATGCGAAAGTTACCCAGATTTTAGCCGATACCTCACGAAAAGCACGACGTTGGGCTCTTCAAAGAGAATATCGTTCAACCTATAGAGATTCACTCATTGAAACCGAAAAACTGAGTGAAGGTGAGTTTATTGGCCAATATGAGCTGAATATGGATAATCTCGCTAATGACTATGTACCAATAACTGTAAGCTCAGATCTTATGGATGATTTAGCAGCAACTATTGGTGATACTCTTCGTTGGGACGTACAAGGTATTACTATTTCTAGTACGATTGTGGGTATTCGTGAAGTTAGCTGGGATGAACCCCAGCCTAACTTCTTTGTGGTTTTCCCAGATGGAGTTCTTAATTATGCTCCTCAATTTTTTGCCACAACTGTGCGTACTTCGACCCGATCAGAGGCTCTGATCTTACAGCAACAAATTGTAAATCGATATCCAAATATCTCTGCCTTAGATATTGGTTTACTCATAGAGTCTTTTCGAGATTTCTTAAATCAAATTACATTTGTTATACAGTTTATTGGGCTTTTTAGCATTTTAACAGGGCTTATTGTTTTAGCGGGTGCTGCTGCAAGCTCTCGATTTCAAAGGCTAAAAGAAGCACAACTCTTGCGAGTATTGGGTGCTCAAAAACAAATTATTAAACGAATATTATTTATCGAATTTTTTGCAGTCGGTGGCCTGTCTTCCCTACTTGGTGTAGGCCTTTCACTTGGGGTTAGCTATTTGGTTGGATATTTCGTATTCGATTTAGTGCTTCAACCAAGTTGGGGTATACTATCTCTTGAAGTTCTTATTATCATAGGACTAGTGACCTTGGTAGGGGCTGCAAATTCAAGTATATCAGTTGACCATGAAAGAGCTTAAAAATACAATACAGTTAATAACTTAGGGTAATTTGAGTATGATCCGTTCCGATTTTGCCTAAATTCAAAAATGGAGAGTTCTGGATTGGAGAAGCTGATATGAGTTTGGGTAAATAGTAAAAAAAAGGCTTCCATCACGAAGCCTTTTTAAACTAACTACGGAGATCAATTTAGGATAATGAGGTCATATTTTAATTTTTATCCCAATTAATACATTTATTAAATTATTACTTTCTGAAATACTTTCTTGGATGGACACGCTTGAAAGTACATCCTGATATTCATATAGTATAGAACGGTCATTCCATTCAATATATTGTGTAGTTATATCCAGAAAAAAATCTCTACTTAGTGGTATTCCTATACCACCTGAATAAAGCCTACGAGTTTCATTAATTTGAACTGATTTAGAAGGTAGCAAACTAGAGCCCGCCCTTATTTCAGTACCGTTTTTAAACCGATACTGAGCGCCAATTCGGGTATTCATCACGGGCCGGTATCTTTGACCGATACTTTGTGTTATAATCTTTTCTTGATCTCGTAAAAAAACCACTTCATCAAAATCTAAACTCTTCTGGTCATAAGTTAGATCAATATTTGTCTTATTGTGGGATATAAAATCAATTGCAATACTTAGATCAAAACCTCTTAATTGATTTACAGCCAATCCTAAAGAGTACTTAGATGGGCGTGTTACCGCATAGGTAAATTCCCCTTCGAAGCTGTCAAAAAAATCTAATAAGTTGTCAAAGTTTGTAGTTATCATCGAACTATATTCCTCAGTAATCTCCATTTTAGATGGTAATGACCAAGATGCACCTAGATTTAGAAATTGCCCTATTTGGTATATAGCTCCTATTCTAGCCTCAATACCTAAAATATCGGAATCCAACTCATCAGTAAGCTGGATACTATTAATATCCGTACCATTCTCCCCATTTTCATCTTGTTCAATGAAATCACCGTCATAAAAATTGTCAAGATCTTCTTCCAAAATATTTCTACTAATATTATGTGAGGCCTCGTTTATACCTAAGGAGAAGCCGATATGAAGATTTTGCTTGAATTCGGTCCCCATAAAGAAAGCAAATTCTCTTGATCGGCCATTTTGCGTTAACTCGCTTTGCTGATACGTACCTGGGAAACCATTATCAAAGCCTATTCTAAGTATTGACTCAAGTTGAGTTTGTGCCTGGTCAATATAGTCAATGGCATAAGTTTCAAAAGCAATATTTCTATAGTCACTTGATTCGCCTTTGAATACATCGGTTATTGTACTCTGATTATTAAATGCGCTTGATCCTAGTGCTCTATTGTATAAGCTGTTTGTGTGAATTCCTCCACCAATGACCAGGCTTCCGACTCGAGTTGGTACTTTATATACTACTCCAATGTTATTAAAAATGTCATCTTTGGAATCTGATAATAACTCATTTCCTCTGAAAATTTGGTTGAATTCGGAGCGATTACTCATATATCCGAGGTTCAAATAACTACCCTTTATTAACGACATCCCTGCAGGATTGTCAATAAAACTTGCATATCCATTTTCCATGGCTACGGATGGCATAATTGCTGAGTTTGCGCTACCTAAATATTGCTGGGAGCTGAATAATTGGCTCAAACTACTATAACTCATTGGATCATAACCATCCTGGGCCATGGCAGTTGAAAAAATAAACGAAAGCATAAGCAGATTTATTAGACCAAGTAGCCTTTTTAGACCAAATCTATATTTATTCTTCTTCATGCTCCCCCTCTTGATGAACGACTAGATTTAGAGCGCCCAGTAGATTTTGACCCGCTTGAACTTGACCGTGTTGAACTTTTAACAGCGCTTGAGCTACGGTTAGAACTACTACTCGAAGATCGAACTGCGCTGGTACTACGGCTAGAGCTTCCGTTAGACCGACCTACACTCGAAGAAGATCTGCCTGTTGAACGACTTCCTGAACTACGGACTGTTCCTTTAGAATTACTACCACTGCTACTTGAAGATCGAACCGTCCGCCCTGTTGATTGGGTATTCCCTGTACTATTGTAAATGCTTCTGGATCGGGTAGATGAGGATGGCGTACTTTCCCAACCTAAGCGAGCATTTTTTGAAGCCGAACGAGTGTGTATGGCTCTTAAAGATGCATGTTTGCCAGTTCCCCTAGTTAATGCCGAATTGCTTGAACTGCTTAGCCCATAACGTCTTGCTCCACGTAGTTTGTCTGATGTGGTACTATTACTTGCTTGTTCAATGAAAACAGTGTTCCCGCCATAAGGTGAATATCCCCAATATGCTCTATGTCCATAATATCCATATCTGTAGGAATTAAATCCGTAATAGCCACTCCAACTGTAATAAAATGGATCATAAGGACTAAACCAAGACCAGCCACCATATCCACTCCATGCCCAATAAGAACTTGGACTCCAAGCGCTGTAGTATCCATAGTACCCTCCCCACCGTCCTACATGCAATCTCCACCAGCGCTTGGCATACCAATTATCCCAAAAATCACTATCAAACCAACTATCTCGATACCCTCGGTTATAACCACGGTTATATCCACGATCAAAGCCTTTCTCATATCCTTGATCGTAAGTAAAGTCATGACCATTCGCCTGAAAATTGCGTTCATAATTAGCAGAATTGATAACATCTATGTAATGCTCATCATACCATTGCTCAGCTTCATAGTCTTTATAGTAAATGCCTTGTTCGGTGAAATCTTTATAGTTTTTTTCATCTATTGTATTTGAAGTAGATCTATTTTGATCATAAAGTTTTTTACTATAATTCGGATTTGACGTTTGCTTAGAAGATGACCAATCATATCCCAAGGATGTTCGCTCATCATCGTCCCAAGAATAATATCCATTCTCTTTAACCTGTGTTGACCGATCTAGTTCATATGATAATTGCATCTGTGTGTAGCATCCCGTGTTGAGCCATCCAAATCCTATCGTAAAAAATATAATTGTAAAAGAATGAGATTTCATAGGACCTCCGATTTTAAATAAACTTATACGACAAATTGAACATTTTAGTTATTAGGTACTATCACATAATGATGTTAGTACTTCCTTTTACAATTCGCCCCGAAGCGATTTTGCAATTACCTCTGCTTTAGAATTAACGTGTAATTTTTTATAGATGTTGCGTATATGAGCTCTAACTGTGTCAATTGAAATATTTAATCGATCAGCGATCAACTTATAACTGAGACCATCAACCAAACCGTTAACTATATCTTGTTCCCTATTGGTTAGATTACTCTCTTGTTTTTTTTGTCCTCTGTCATTAAAGTGTGTAATCACCTTGCGAGCTATCTGGGGAGACATAGGAGCTCCACCTTGTATCAGCAACTCAATGGCATCTTTGATTTCTGGTAACGAAGTGTGCTTTAACAAATAGCCTGATGCGCCTGCTTTTAAGGATTCAAATATCTTGTGCGAATCGTGATAGACGGTTAGCATTATTATTTCGATATCGGGATACTTTTGCTGAATAATCTTCATTCCTTCTATTCCACTCATCCCCGGTAATTGTATGTCCATCAATAACACGTTAGGATTTGAGTATTCAGACAAATAGTCTAACATATCTTCCACACTTTCCGTTGCTACTGGACAAGACATATCTTCTTGCATGTCCAGATATCTCTGCATGAGTTGCCTAATCTTTTTATTGTCTTCTATAATACCAACTTGTGCCATCGATTTGAGGTTATGTGCATTGCCAATGCTAACTACTAGTTATTTAAGGGTACCTGCAAAGAAACAGAAAAACCTTCTTTATTGTGTATTGTAAGAATTCCATTCATTCTTTGCGCTCGCATTTTCATGTTACGTAATCCATGGCCCGTTTTTTTAGAATTATTAACAGTACTTCCATTATCAGAAACCACCGTAATTAGTATATTATCTTGAAGTATAAGTTCTATAGCTATCCGGTCACCATTAGAGTATTTTACTACATTATTCAATGCCTCTTTTATAATGAGATAGGTATTTTCTCTTATTTCTACTGGGATTTTTTTGTCCATTGGCAATGAATCAAAAGCATATACTATATCAAACTGCGTCATGTCTAAAATTGCTAAGGCATAATCTTGAATCCGATCGGTCAGATCACCCAAAGAATCATTTCGAGCATCAATCGACCAAACAATATCATCAAGACTGCCTACAATTTTTCGACACTGCCGCCCTATTTGAGTAAGTGATTCTTTTAATTCTTTTTGGACAGTACCTGTTAACAGAAAATCTGATTGCAGAGCAATCTCAGTTAAACTTGCGCCTACATCATCATGTAAATCACTCGCTATTCGAACGCGCATTCGCTCCATATCAACAAGCTTTGTTATTTTCATGGTTCTCCGAATTAAAAACAATACCCAACCAATTAAAATGAGAATACCAATCCAAAACCATGCACTTTGATAGTACGGAGGATTAACCCTAAACTGAATCTGAGCCAATTCTTCACTTATAAGCCCATTCGAGTTTACCGATTGCACTTGGAATATATAATCTCCAGGTGCGAGGCTAGGATATCGAAGTAAGGTGTTTTTTGTTTGCTGCCACTGCTTTTCTAGGCCTAATAACCTATAACGGTAATATAACTGATCTGGAGCTGTAAAATTAAGTCCAACAAATCCTACTTCAAAAAAATTCTGATTATAGTCCGTCTGTAATTTTTTGGTATCTAAAGGATCCACGTCGAAACCAGAGAGAAGTACTTCCTCAATGTGAATCCTAGGAGGTTCTTCATTACCTCGGTATCTTTTTGGATTAAATTTAGATAATCCTTCTACCGTACCTAACCAATATTGACCTTGGGAATCCTCATAAAATGCCCCTAGATTCATTTCATCACTGATTAAACCCTCTTCCTGGGTGATAGTTTTAAAAGTGTTTCCATCTAAATTATATTGAATTAGCCCGCCATTTGTTCCTATCCATAGTTGGTTAGGTTTTTGTGTATCCTCATAAAGAAAATAGCAAACTCGACTAGGTAATCCATCCTTTTCTGTTATTGCTACTATTTCATTATGACTGATCCTGGCTAATCCTCCAAACGTATGCGCCCAGATCCTACCCTGACTGTCCTCAATGATCCCCATAACCGATATATTGGGTAAACCTTCTGCTAGCCCCAAAGTGCGAAATCTTCCGTCCTGTTTCATTTCAACCACACCAGAGTAGGTAGCCACCCATATTGTACCATTCTCATCTTGTATACTCTTTAATACGGTATTTGATGGCCAAGTTGGGACTTGAGTACTGTATTGGGTTATTATCCATGTCTCTGGAGAATAGAGGTCAGTGTAATCTACTTTTATGAGTCCATGATCGTAGGTGCTTACCCACATAGTGGACGTATTAGTCCATCTGATATGTCTTATTTTTCGGTATGGAAAATATTGTTCAGCGATGGTTTCAACTTTACCATTTTTAACATAACTAAATGCATCTCTCATTCCTATCCAAGTAGTACCATAAGGATCTTTACTTAAATGATACACACGCTGATCTGCTAAACCCTCCAACAGAGGCCACTTGGAGGAGCCTAATTCTTGTGGTACTGTGCTTGATGTAATGAAATCGGCATTTTCTCTGGATACGATCTGAACTCCCCCTCCATAGCTTCCTATCCAAAGGTCTCCATTTTCCTGTTCAATGAAACCAGTAACTAAATTATTACTAAGGGTATTCGAGAGATCATAATTAACTACATATTCTCCTAGAAAAACATTGGCTCCTCCTCCATAAGTCCCAACCCATAGTATTCCTTCCTTGTCAAAATATAGATTGTTTATCAGAGTATTGGACAAGCCATCCCGGCTCCCATATTGTATTAACCTATCCTCTCTTTGGTGTAATAAACCATCCTCGGTTCCTATCCAAAGGGTACCATCTTGGTCTAGTGCCAAAGATTGAATTCTTGAAGCTAGACTGGAAGTATTAAGTTTATGAAATGTAAGTTGCCCCTCTTTATAGCTATATAACCCATCTCTTGATCCAATCCAAACAACGTGATTAATGGTATCTAATAAGACATCTCTATAACGAGTTTCTTCGCTAATCACCGTGATATCAAACAATGTAGAATCAGAAAAATTTTTGGGTTCCAACTCGTAGAAACCTGTTCGTGAAACTAGCAAATACGATGAGTCAGATTCAATTATTTTTCGGACAGGCCCATTGAAAGTTAGAATGGATGGTTTGAAATGTGTCGGTGGTTTAGTGGATTTTGGGGAATAAAGATAGATGCCTTGCTCTTCAGTGCCTAGCCACAATCGGTTTTGGGAATCCTCAAATAAACTAATTATTGCACTAGCTGGCACTTCTGATACATAATATATGGTATCTTTTTTTGGAGAATACCAATGAAGACCCTGTGAAGTCCCTATCCAAATTTTGTCATCAACGCCACGATATAAAATATTAATTTGAGTGCTTTTTAAGCCGTCTTCTTGTAAGTAAATCGTGAAATCATTCCCATCGAATCGGTTTAATCCGAAACCAGTCCCCATCCATATATAACCTTTTTCGTCTTGGATTAGTGTATTTACAACCGACTCACTTAAACCTTGACCAATGGAATAATTCCGAAATGCATACTCCTGAGCAGAGGTCACATCTACATAACTTAGCAGAAATACTATGCCCCATTTACCCAAGAAAAAAATAGTTTGATACATTCTCAAAATTAAAGCCTGAGGTTGTTTTTTAGTCTCTTTGAAAAGGATTTCTTTTTTATAATTCATGTGATAATATACTAAGCTTAGTATTATTTATATGCCATATATGTCTACCTTCTAATCAAATTAATACTAAAAATATGAGTACTTCAGCTTTGTCTATTAATCTTCGTAGCTACGACAAGGAGATCAAAGAATTTTTGGATAACGTTCTTATAGGTAGCCCTGGTGGTATTCAATATCGAGTACATAGGCAAAAAAGTATGAACCATAGAGATAAAAATTTACGTTTTATATGTTTGTCTAAAAATTTGAAACTTATAGGGGTGGTAGGACTTGTAAACAGAATCGATATGACTGGCAAGCAGTGGCTTTATATTAGATATCTACATATCAAAAGAACCCAACATTATCCTAGGCTTAAGAAAAATGCCATGCTTGATGGAGATGCATTTACCAGTTGTATTCGACGCATCCAACGCGGCAGTCATAGAGGTCATGACCAGCGCAAGACGATGCTTCAACAGGTACTTCTTGATTATTTAGATGGATATGCACAAAGCTTAACTGCCTCGAAGCTCCTTCCAGCTTATGCATTTGTGGAAGATAGAAATCATCAATCTATGAGGCTTTGTAACCGATTTGGTTTTGAGAAGATTCAAGAGATTCAAACCTTATTATTCCACCGTTTTAACCCATCCTTGCACACCCAACTATGCGTAATCACACCCGAAGAAATACGAGGGATGAGAGAAACATTAGATCAATTCTATAATGCTTATGACGCCTATCACACCGAGGGTCTTAGCGAACAGGGATATTTTTTGGGATACAGGGTGAATGGAAAATGGGTAGCTATAGCACGAATAATGAGGCACTGCTGGGGTGTTGAAGGCCTTCCAGAATATTTTTCATTTTTACGAAAATGGCAGATTGATCGCTGGCCTTATCTTCGTCAGTTAATTCCTGGACGTGTATTCCACTTTATATCAGCTGACTACATTTGGTTTAAGCAGGGATGTGAAAAATATCTTGAACAAATTATGGAGCATGCCATTGCCAATGAGAAAGTCCATACTGCAATGATTTGGATGTCTAAGAAAAGTCCACACACTAAATTACTGCGAGAGTCTATTTCATGGGGTTCTTTGAATAAACTAGGGTATTCAGGTAGTGTTTCTTTGGTGAAGAAAGTATTTGTAAATAATTATCAAGAATCGGTGAAAAAAAATAGTCGCGATAAGATGGATCCCGTTTTCATAAATGCTTGTGATATGACGTAGCTTATCTGGGAAACAAAGATCGTAACATTTAGAAATTAATTGAACAAACTATACATATCAAATAAATTCAAAATGTGGGCAAGATTTCCTAAAAAAAGTTATTTTCAGATGAGCGGACAATCATTGAACATAAAAAATTATTTAGGAAATCGTTAGCCCAAATATACACGTAAAGCTGCACTTCGGTTGTGGTGACGTAGTTTACGAAGCGCCTTTTCTTTTATTTGGCGTACTCTTTCTCTAGTTAGATCAAAACGCTCTCCAATCTCCTCTAGTGTTAAAGAATGTTCACGACCAATGCCAAAGTAGAGCCGAATGACCTCTGCTTCTCGTTTAGTTAATTTAGAAAGAGCTCGCTCGATTTCAACTTTAAGGGACTCCCCCATAAGTTCAAAATCTGGATTTGGAATTTCTTCGTTTTCAAGAACATCGAGTAATCGATTATCTTCTCCTTGGGCAAATGGTGCATCCATCGAGAGATGACGTCCAGATATTTTTAAAGTATCAGCTACTTCACCTACTGTCATTTCCAAACTTTCCGCCAATTCATGAGCCGATGGTAAACGCTCGTACTCTTGCTCTAGCTTAGAAAGTTCTTTTCCTATTTTGTTAAGTGCACCTACTCGGTTAAGTGGTAAACGTACTATACGACTCTGTTCTGCCAAAGCCTGCAAAATTGACTGACGAATCCACCAAACAGCGTATGAAATAAATTTGAATCCACGGGTTTCATCAAATCTTTTAGCTGCTTTAATAAGACCTAAATTCCCTTCATTGATCAAGTCGCCTAATGATAAACCTTGATTCTGGTACTGCTTAGCTACAGAAACTACAAATCGTAAGTTTGCTTTTGTGAGATCTTCAAGTGCTCTTTGGCTCCCTTTTTGAATTTCTTTTGCAAGACGAACTTCGTCATCCGGGGTTATTAATTTTTCCTTACCAATTTCATGTAAATAGCGGTCAAGTGATTCAGATTCACGGGTAGAAATACCAGAGCTTTTTGCCACAATAAAAGGGTTTAATTCGTATTATTCAGAACAGCTGTAGATTATAAACGATTAATAGATTGCACTTATAAGATACGATAACGTCCCGTATAGCAATTCATTATTTAATTTATAACTTTCCTAACCTTAAATATATGGAAAAAATTCACTTTTATTTAGCCTTTTATGCAGTATAGTGTTCTTTATTTACAGTAAACTTTCCGATCCAAATGTTTTTGGATAGCCTAGAAAATCCATTATGCTGACAGCAACCTGGTTAAATCCATTTCGTACTCCTAAATCTTTAACGGGTGCGTTTTCTCCATATACCAATACCGGTACAAACTCCCTTGTATGATCAGTAGATTGGATACAAGGATCATTCCCATGATCTCCGGTTATGATCAAAATATCCTCACTGGTCAATTCATCCATTATTGTGGGCAGAGCCGAATCAATTTCCATAAGTGCCTCTGAATACCCAAATGGATCTAGCCTATGCCCAAATAATTGGTCTGTGTCTATAAGGTTAATGAAAAGTAGGTCCTCTTCTTTGGCTTTTAATCTTTCAATGAGGCGTTCGATGCCTTCGGTATTCCCTTTTGTTGGATATAAAAAATCGAAGCCTTCACCATTGAACAAATCTGCAACTTTTCCAATAGAGGCTGTCTTATGCCCTCTTTTTTGCAGTTCTTTGACAAGATGATTTTTGGGTGGAGCAGCAGACCAATCGTGACGTTTATGCGAAATTCGCTGAAAGTTTGAGCCTTCTCCTTTGAATGGCCTTGCAATGACTCGTCCAACCTCATATTCACCTTTCAGTAGTCTATGTCTTGCCAATTCACACCACTTAAAAAGAGTTTCGATTGGGACTATATCCTCATGAGTAGCAATCTGAAACACACTATCAGCAGATGTATAAACTATGGGTAAACCCGTAAATATGTGCTCGTTACCATAATCTGCAATGACTTTAGTTCCGGAATATGGAGCATTACACAAAACGTTGGTTTTACCAATTTCTTTACAAAAAGATTGGATTAACTCCATTGGAAAGCCATTTGGATAGGTTGGAAATGCTTTTTCCAGCACAATTCCAGCTAGTTCCCAGTGCCCCGTAGTAGAGTCTTTACCGCATGATAATTCGCGCAACTTACCATGACTTGCGATGGGCGCTGATGCGGGAGGAATACTAGCAAGTTTAACAATATTACCCAAGCCCATTTTTTGGAAATTAGGGAGCTTTAGCATAGTAGTTTCACTAACATGTCCCATGGTATGGGCCGATTGATCTCCATACTTTTCTGCGTCTTCTTGGGCTCCCACACCCCAACCATCAACTACCAATAAAACAATCCGTTTCATTGTTGGACCTGGAGGTGTATTTGCTGATTTTTTAGCACTTCTGCAAGCTGTTGCTTGGCTAAACTCAGTACTTCATATACATTTGAATATTTTGTATTTAATTTGACTGCACCGAACTTATAGGAAACCATAATATTCATTCCTGAACTCAATTTTAATCCATGAGCAACCTTGGAGCGGACCTGTTCTACCCATTCTTCCAATACTGTTTCTTTATTGCTTTGAAGCATAAAACTGTAAACATAATCCGACTGAAATCCGATATAACCTTTCTGCTGAAATCGGTAGGGGTTCAAAAAGCGTACGATATCACGTTGCATTTTATGAAGTTCTTCCATTCTGAAGCGGGTCCGAAATGAAGATAGGTCTTCAAATGTTATAAGCCCCATCCAAGTATGACGTTCTGGCTCGGTGCGCAGGCGGTACAACTCGTGCTCTACTGATTTTTCCCAAAGCTCTGTAACTAAAGCTTGATATTTTTCTGTGAAAATATCTTCATCCATGATTGATTTACGTGTATTACTTTGTAACTGCAAGGATGCAACTCGAGCCAAGTTTGCCAATTTATGCTTGGTGGATTCTTTAAAACTGAGAGGGTCTTTGTCGTAAGCTAGAAAAGCTCCTTGCCGACGCTCATGCACTATCAATGGAAGTATATAGCTCGCACCTTCTGTTCTAGTTTCATGCGCAGAAACTAACTT
Source organism: Balneolaceae bacterium UBA2956 (assembly GCA_002348545.1). Lineage (GTDB taxonomy): Bacteria > Bacteroidota > Rhodothermia > Balneolales > Balneolaceae > UBA1275. The sequence continues at coordinate 7,391 of DEBM01000023.1, read as the reverse complement.
TGGATTTGAGTTAAAATGCATGTTAAATATAGGATATCCTTTCTCTAGTGCTTCTCCTACACTGCTCTTATCATCTACTCCAAGCCCAACATAAGGTGCATTTTTTGCAAATTTAGCATTAAGGGCAAGGGTCCAATGATCCATAGCAGAACACAAGAAACTTACACCTCCATTTGGTAGTAAGAATTGCATTTCATCCAAACATGTGGTGATCACTTCAACTTTATTCAAGCGTGAGTGTATGTTAGATAATGATTCCTCATAATCATCCCATTCCTTCTGTTGTTCATGCAAATCTACAACTTCAAGATAGGTATCTAGAACATTCACCATCGCATTATTATAGCTATAAATAGCATCAATTAAAGCCTGTTCGTTCAAGTCCCGATTTGATTCAAGGACCGTAAGTCCCACCGTTTCTCCCTTGTTAATAAAGGGAATAATCAGCATAGTTTTGGCATGTACTTCACTAAAATAATGTCCCAATTTGGCTTTGGAAATATCTTCACCAATTCTCAGCTTTAGTAATTCATCAAGTTCCTTATAATCATTTAAGAAATGATGGTGAAAGTTTACCCGATCTTTGAACATTACGTTACTCAATCGAGTACTATGGGTTTCCCATACAAACTGCTGTCTTGATTGATTCACCCAGCACATATAGGCTAATTGTGAATCAGTTGAGGAGCGCAGTAAGTGCAACAAATCAGCAATTATTTGCTTGAATTCACGTAGTGCTTTTTCTTGACGATCTAAACTCATGTTGGATTATTTTGCTAAAGATAGTGTCTAAAAGACTCATATTCACCTCTTTATTTGGCTATCGATACTGCACCTGCATATATAATTCTTCGGCTCTGAGAATCATACGTTCAAAAGAAGCCAATCCTCTTTGCCAGAACTCAGGGTCTTGTATGTCCAAACCCATACGGGCTATAAGCTCATGCGGCCATTCAGAACCTCCTGCTTCCAATAAAGTCAAATAACGATCCGCAAATCCCTCCGGTTTGCGTTGATACTCCTCATACAAAGCTAGTACTAATAGCTCACCAAAAGCATAGGCATAAACATAGCCAGGCGTATGCAAGAAATGCGGTATATAACACCACCAGTGACTGTATTCTGGGGTCAATTCTACAGATGTTCCATATAGTTTTTCTTGCTCTGTTTTCCAAAGTTCTGAAAAACGTTCTGTGGTAAGTTCACCCTCATTCCTGCGTGCGATATGCATGGATTCTTCGAATCGGTTCATCGATATTTGCCGGAAAACCGTGGCTATAGTATCATCAATTTTACTCATTAATAAGGCCAATTCTTCCATTGGATCATCCAACTGTTTTAAGAGTTGTTGGAACACTAACATTTCACCAAATACAGAGGCTGTTTCTGCGGTGGTCAAGGGAGTACTGGATTGAAGAACTCCTTGTTTTCTAGAAAGGAATTGATGTACACCATGACCCAATTCATGAGCTAAGGTTTGTACATCTCGAAGTCGACCATCATAATTCATAAACACATATGGGTGAATAGAAGGAACGGTACCTGCTGAGTATGCACCCCCTCTTTTTCCAGGTTGTATAGCTGCATCAATCCATTTTTCATCAAAAAAACGCGCCGCTATCATTGCCATCTTGGGACTAAATTCACCATAAGCATCCAATACCATCGAACGGGCTTGCTCCCAAGGGATCGTTGTCTCTGACTTTTTTAGGGGAGCATATCGGTCGAAATCTTTAAAATCTTCGATTCCGAGAAGCTTTGATTTTAGTATATAATATCTCTGCGCCCATTGGTAGTGACCTGTAACCGCTTGAACTAAAGCAGTAACTGTTTTGTCATCGGTTTCATTAGATAAATTACGCGCATGAATCCACGATGGATAACCACGCAATTCATCATTGGTAGCTTTATCAGCTAATAAGGTATTGAATATGAAAGTCAAACTTCTAGAAAGCTTTTTAAAGCCGTCCGATAATGAGACATGTGCCTCTCTACGAACCTCCCTCTTTGGATCATGTAAAAGACTCAAGACTTCTTGTTCTGATTTATCTTTTCCAGCATAACGAAAGGTTGCCGAACCCAGAGTTTCGTCAAAATAGCGGATCCACGCGCTTTGCCCTGTTACGCTTTTAGCGGAAAGTATTTGCTCTTGCCCTTCACTGAGTGAATAGGGTTTGTAGGATCGTGAGGATTCTAAATAATGAGTATAATCCGCTAAAACTGGATCATTGATTAGTTTTTGAGCCTCATTCTCGTCGAGAGCTAGCCATTCTACACGAAAGAACACCATCAACTGACTCAGCTTGGAACCTAACTCGTTAGTCGACTGAACAAGTTTACCATAAGCGGCATCTTGAGTATTAGTACTCCATAACAAGTAGGAAAAAGATCCTATTTTGCCAGCAGTTTCCTTAATAGCCTCATACTCTTTCAGTAAACCAAAGAATTCCATGGCATCTAACTCAGCTATACGTCCACGGTATTGCTTAGCAAAAGATTGAGCACTTTGCAGCACATTTTCCTGGTCGTTGATGAATGACGGATCATCGATTCCTGAATATAAATCACCTAAGTCCCAGTGTATTTCTTCGGCTCCAGTAGTCTTATTCTCCATTAATTTGATGTATATTGGTTGCTAGTTTGTATGGGTTCAAAGGCATGATAACCGCGTTGGTTAATCAATTTGAATAGCATTAAATATACATTTAGATTAAGTCAGTTTAAAGTGTAAGTAAGCCGAAGATAAAACGAATGTTTGAGTGCTTTTTTACTCACATCTGCTTAATTTAAACTTACAACCTATATGGTCTTACAGGCCTGATGTATGTCTTTATAATTGTTCAACCCACTTATTTAATCTGATCTTGAAATCATTAGAAGCCGCCTTCGGCCCAAATTCAGCTCTAGTAGAAGAGTTATACGAGCAGTACAAAAAATCTCCCAATTCAGTTCCTACGCACTGGAAGCGTTACTTTGATGAATTGAACGGCGTGGAGGGCAATGAAAAGGAAACTAATAAGAATTCGGCGGCCACCAAGATTACTCCCACCACTCCTGCAAGAACAATTCCTTCGAAAGAAGTAATGCAATCTAGCAAGCCAGTACCAAAGGGTGAGCTACAAAAAATGAAAGGTGTTACCTCAAAAATTGTAGAAAACATGGATGCTAGTCTAGAGGTGCCTACAGCTACTTCCTTGAGAGTACTTCCTGTGAAAATGATGATTGAGGATCGAACCATCATCAATCGGCATTTGATAAAAAGAAATGAACCGAAGGCATCCTTTACTCATTTCATCTGCTGGGCTGTTATTCAAGCTATTAAACAATTCCCAACAATCAATCATACCTACCACAAAGATGGTAAGGTCCACTATCGGGTAGTACCCAAACAAATTAACCTAGGTGTCGCGATTGATTTACCGAATAAAGATGGGAGTCGTAACCTTGTTGTGCCGAATATAAAAGGTGTAGATAAAATGAACTTTAAGGAGTTCCTGTATTCCTTTGCAGAGTTGGTAAATAAGGCACGTAGTGGTAACCTTCAAATTGAGGATTACCAAGGAACTACCATTTCGGTTACCAACCCTGGGACTCTTGGCACTGTGTCTTCAGTTCCGCGACTCATGCCTGGCCAAGGTGCAATTATTGCTACAGGAGCCATAAACTACCCCGCCGAATTTCAAAACATGTCAAAAGATGTGCTTAATCAACTCGGGATATCCAAGGTTATGTCAATGACCTGTACTTATGATCACCGTATTATACAAGGGGCTGAATCTGGTGCTTTTTTAAATGAGGTTAACCACTTACTAAGCGGGCAAGCCGATTTTTATGATTCTATTTTTTCTGACTTAGAAATACCTTACGACCCTATTCCATACGGTGAGGATTTTTATTCAGGACCTTTTAATAGTGGAGCTAATACACTAGAGGAAGATCGCAGGACCATTGGTGTTTGGAGGCTCATTAACATGTATCGAATGCGTGGTCATGTCTTAGCCGACCTAGACCCATTGGAAAAAGAACCAGGATATAATCCTGAATTAGATTTGGCCTATTACGGATTATCGGTTTGGGATCTAGATAGGGAATTTTATTGTGGAGGGCTTGGTGGTAACCGACAAGCCACTTTGCGAGTCATTATTAAGCTTTTACGGGATACCTATTGCGAGCAAATCGGTGCTGATTATATGCACTTGCTCGATCTAGAAGAGCGTAAGTGGTTGCGTGAGCGAATGGAATCCTCACTTAATGAGCCCGTTTTAACCATTGATGACAAAAAACAAATTCTTTCAAAGCTCAATCAAGCGATGGCTTTTGAAGAATTCCTCCACAAAAAATACATTGGCCATAAACGGTTTTCACTAGAGGGAAATGATACCTTGATTCCAATGATGCATTTTCTATTGGAGAAAGCAGGTGATTATGATGTAGAAAAAGTATTCATGGGCATGGCACATCGAGGTCGATTGAACATGCTAGTAAATATCATGAATAAGCCCTATCGTAGAGTATTTGCCGAATTTGAGGGCAATGTAGATCCGGATACTATCCAAGGTTCAGGTGATGTTAAATATCACTTAGGAGCCAAAGGAACTCATATAACCGCTACTGAAAAGCATATCGAAATAGAGCTGATGCCCAACCCCTCGCATTTAGAAGCGGTTAATCCGGTGGTTGAAGGAGCTTCTCGAGCCGTACAAGATCATCATGAAGACGAAGATGCTCAAATGAAAATAATTCCGGTACTTATGCACGGCGATGCTGCATTTGCAGGACAAGGGGTAGTCGCTGAAACACTTAATATGTCACTCTTAGAAGGATATAAAGCTGGCGGAACGATTCATATCATTATCAACAACCAAATAGGTTTCACCACGTTACCAAGTGACGGTAGAAGTACAGAATATGCGACTGATTTAGCAAAATCGGTTCTTGCTCCTATTTTTCACGTAAATGGTGACCATCCTGAAGCTGCGGTTCATGCAGTACAGATGGCACTTGAGTATCGTCAAAAATTTGGTAAGGATGTCATTATTGATTTAATTGGGTACCGCAAACATGGCCATAATGAGGGAGATGAGCCTGCCTTTACCCAGCCTGGTATGTATAAGGAGATCAAAGACCATAAAACGGTAAGAGATTTATATACCGAATGGTTGGTCAAGCACCAAGAACTCACTACCGAGGAAACCCAACAAATTTTTAATGAGTTCGATGAATTATTAATGGCTGCCTTTGAAGATGCAAAAAAAATCCCTCATTTGGAGGTAACGAACGAACTCATTGATAGAAAAGAAAGTGTCCAAAAGAATCGAACTATTTTCCCAGATACTACCTTCTCAAGAAAAAAATTAGAAGAAATTGCTGTTAAATTAAACACTGTTCCAAAAGATTTTGATGCCAATCCAAAACTTTTGCGTCAATTGGCTAAACGAGCAGAAATAGTCCAAAAGAACGAGAAGAAATTAGACTGGGGTTTCTCAGAAGCCCTTGCTTTTGCTTCTTTGTTAACAACTGGAAAATCTGTCCGCATCACAGGACAGGATGTGGAACGAGGAACTTTCTCACACCGTCACGCCGTACTCCATGGGACTGCTACCGACCAAACTTTCACTCCACTTAATCATCTAACCAAGGGGCAAGGTAGGTTCCACGTGCACAATTCCCTTTTGAGTGAATATGCAGCTCTAGGGTTTGAATTTGGCTACTCAGCAGTAAATAAAGATGCTTTGGTAATCTGGGAAGCACAGTTTGGTGACTTTGCCAATGGGGCACAAATCATTATTGATCAATTTATTTCTTCAAGTGAAGTAAAATGGGGACAAACCTCTTCGTTGTTAATGAATTTACCCCATGGCTATGAAGGTCAAGGCCCTGAGCATTCATCAGCAAGATTGGAACGCTTTTTACAACTCTGCGCTGAGGATAATATGCAGGTGTTTAATCTTACTACTCCTGCACAATACTATCATATGCTGCGAAAGCAATGTTTGCAAGAACATAAAAAACCGGGGATACTGATGAGTCCGAAAAGTCTTTTACGCCATCCAAGAGCAGTCTCTAATGTAGATGAATTAGCAAACGGTTATTTTCACCCATTCTTAAAAGATGAACGTTTACAAGACGCCTCATCCGTTGAACGGGTTGTGCTCTGCTCAGGCAAAGTGTATTATGATTTAGAACAAAAAGCTGAGAAATTAGCGCTTGATAATGTCGCATTAGTCAGAGTGGAACAACTTTATCCATTCCCAGACCATGATATTCAACAGTATTTAAAAAGCTTTAAAGCGGCTAAAGATATTGTGTGGTGCCAAGAGGAACCTAAGAATATGGGGGCTTGGTTTTTTGTATCGGATCGGATTCAACAAATCTTAGCCAAAGGTCAATACCTTCGATATGCAGGACGGCAAGCTTCTGCATCACCGGCTGCAGGACAGAAAAAAATTCATGATGCTGAGCAATTGCAACTTGTGACACAGGCTTTAGAGTCAGTTTGATATCATTATCTTAGGATACTACAACCGTTTGAATCCGCGTAAACGCTCTAATTCCCTGCAAGCCTAACTCTTTACCCCATCCAGACTCATTGTATCCCCCAAATGGTAAACGAGGATCAGACTTTACCATATCATTAATCACTATATTACCTACATGCAATAATTTAGGATATTGAGTTATTCGAGCAGCTGAGTTGGTAAATAACGCAGCTCCTAACCCATATGAAGTCTTATTCGCTAATGCGATCATATGTCGATCATTTTTAGCTCGAATGATAGCTGCTACTGGACCAAACAACTCCTGATCAAAGGCTGGCATACCTGGACTAACATTTGATAAAACAGTTACAGGATAGTAAGCTCCATTTCCATCAGGAATTTGCCCCCCTAATTCACAATATGCTCCTAAATCAATAGAATCGCTAACCTGTTTGGCAAGTTGATCTCTCAAATCGAGTCGTGCCATCGGTCCCACAAAAAAACCATCGAATGGGCGGGTTAATGGATTTATGAATTCATATTGTCGAGCAAAAGCTAAAAACTGTTCCATAAACTCATCGTATATCTTGTCTATCACAATAATTCGCTTAGCTGAGATGCATGACTGACCGGTATTTAGCCACCTGGATTGCGCACACTTTTCAACCGCATTTTTGAGTTCCGCATCATCAAATATCAGATAGGGATCACTACCTCCTAATTCCAACACACTAGGTTTGAGATATTCAGCTGCTTGCTTAGCTACTACCCGTCCTGCTTCAGTACTCCCAGTAAATGTAATCATATTGACAGTAGGATGTGCAATTAGTGACTTAACTCTACTATTTTCTACTCTAAGATGGACTAGCAATCCATCTGGAAAACCTGCATTCACAAATAATTGTTCAATTA
>DEBM01000066.1 GCA_002348545.1 Balneolaceae bacterium UBA2956 | reverse complement strand
ATATTCTACGTCAGTTAATGGAAAAAGCCCTTATTGAGGTAGCTGGTAGAGGAGATGGTCCTGGAAAGCCATTGGTATACAAGACCAGTCGCCATTTTTTAAGACACTTTGGGCTTAATTCAGTTCAAGATTTACCAAAACCCAGAGAAATTGAAGAAATTCTGAAGGATGATGACATGGCCGAACATCGGCAACTACTTATGTCACGGCAGTTGATGTTAGAGGCTGAGGAGGAAAATCGGATCGAGATAAAAGGCAATATTTACGAAGACTCGGACGACGGAATAGCTCAAAAGTCAAAGGAGAAACCACATAAAGCCTCAACTGCTGGTGAACCCAACAATACTGCTGAAGAGGATAATCAACAATGAGCTTACGATCGATCCCTAAAAAAGGGGAACAATTCCGATTAAATAAATTTATTGCTCAATCGGGACTATGCTCTAGGCGGGAGGCAGATGTTCGTATTGCAAATGGTGAGGTCGCTGTCAATGGAAAGTTAGTAACAGAGATGGGATTAAAGGTGACTATGGAGGACAAGGTGGAGGTTGAGGGAAAGGCACTAAATCCTGAACCAGCAGTGTATCTATTACTTAATAAACCCAAAAATACCATAACAACCACATCCGATGAACATGGCCGAAATACCGTGATGGATGAGATTGAGCATGCTACGGGCTACAGAGTGTATCCCGTGGGGCGATTGGACAGAAATACCACAGGCATGCTCTTGCTGACAAATGATGGAGATTTAGCTTATCGCCTTATGCACCCTTCTTACAAAGTTCGTAAGACATATGAAGTGGTAAGTGAACGAGCGTTAACCGATGATGAATTGGCCGGATTTCAAAAAGGTATCCCACTGGATGATGGTGTTGCGAAAGCTCATAAAGTTCAAGGATTTGCAGATACGCCGGATCGGTTTCAACTGTCCGTATTTGAAGGCAGAAATCGTCTAATTAGACGTATGGTAGAATATTATGGAACTAAGGTGACTAAACTAAAGCGAATTCAGTATGCAGGATTAGATTTAAAGGGAGTACCTCCTGGCCGTTGGCGCTTCCTACGTGACAAAGAGATTACTGATTTACGTGTTTTGGTTAAACTGAAACCATTGAAAAAAGTGGTAACAGTCAAGAAAGCAGCTCTAAATAACTCAAAAAAAAAGAGAAAGCGTAAAAAGTGTTAGTTCTTACATTTAGGATTCTTAAAATTTGACCTGGATTTATTTTTTTGGGGTGGTCTATTTTAATCTCATTTGTATTTGATATAGTTGATATCTCGAATTAAGCTATTGATTTTGTGACCTTGATTACAGTATGGTATATTGAATGAGTGAAACGGTTTAGCTTATTACTTTGGACACTTTTAGTGAAGCTTCCTTTTCAGATCATTAAATAGAATAAAACTGTTAATTTGAATGGGAAGTTAAACACCTGTTCATTATCAAAAAATATCAAAATCCATTAGCATGAACTACGGTAAATCAACAATGTGGCGTTTAGCCATACTATTCATTGTGTCAACATTCACCTTTTCGGCTTGTTCGACCTTTAAAAAAGCAGAAGCGCCAACACCTAAGGCCAGCGCACCAAAACCACCTTCTAAAAAAGGGGATATGAAGGCCTTTTCCGATGTAATAACGGATAAAGCAATCTCTGATGAGGGAGTATTTACAGTCCATAAAGTAGATGATAAGTATTATTTCGAGATTCCTAAGGAAATGCTCGATCGAGAAATGCTATTGGTTAGTAGAGTGGCAGGAACAACACAAAATCTTAGTTTTGGTGGGGCCGGGCAAAAAGCTCGTTCTCAGCAAGTGATTCGATGGCAGCAAAAAGAAAAACAAGTACTTTTACGCCATGTGTCATACTCGAGTGTAGCAGATGCTGATGATCCAGTTTATAATTCTGTTAAAAACAACAATTTTGAACCTGTAGTTAAGACTTTTAAAATCGAGGCTATGAGCGATGATAGTTCTTCTATAGTAATTGACGCCTCTGGTCTGTACACTTCTGACATACCTTTGTTAAGTGGATTGAGTTCATTTCAGCGTAGAAATTTTCAGGTTAGAAGGCTAGATGGCTCAAGAACATTTATCGAACGAATGGCCAGTTATCCAGAGAATTTAGAAGTACGACATGTGCTAACCTATGATGCCGCAAATCCACCAGATGATGCTACAACTGGAACAATTTCTTTAGAAATGAATCAATCGATGATTCTTTTGCCAGAAGAACCTCATACACCTCGAAATCACGATATGAGAGTAGGCTATTTTTCGATTTCTCAATATGATTATAGTTCAGAAAAACATCGAGCAGATCAAAATAGATATATTACTCGTTGGAAATTAGTTCCATCAGACAAAGAAGCGTATCTACGTGGAGAGTTAGTTGAGCCTGAACAGCCCATCGTTTATTATTTAGATCCAGCCACCCCCGAAAAGTGGAGAACATACCTCATTCAAGGGATTGAAGATTGGAATGTTGCATTTGAAGCTGCTGGTTTTAAGAATGCCATTATTGGTAAAGAAGCACCAACACCTGAGGAAGATCCAGAATTTTCTCCGGAAGATGTTCGATATTCGGTTATACGCTACATTACCAATCCTATCCAAAATGCACAAGGTCCACACGTGCATGACCCAAGAACGGGTCAAATCTTAGAAAGTGATATTTTATGGTATCACAACGTGATGAACCTATTACGGAACTGGTACTTTATACAGACAGCCGCGGTAAACACAGATGCTCGAAATGTAGATTTTGATACTGAATTAATGGGTGAGTTAGTCCGCTTTGTATCTGCGCATGAGGTTGGTCATACATTAGGTTTACCACATAATATGGGTTCTAGTGCTGGCTATACAGTTGAACAATTGCGAGATCCGGAGTTTACATCAACCCATGGTGTAGCACCATCTATCATGGACTATGCGCGATTCAATTATGTGGCACAACCAGGCGATGGCGTCACAAATTTCTTCCCAATGGTAGGAGAATATGATATTTGGTCGATCAATTGGGGGTATAGATGGTTTCCTGACGTGGAAGAAGCTGATGATGAAAATGAAATTCTTCATGACATGATAATGGCTAATGGTGACGATCCACTTTATTTCTTTGGATATGCCAATGGTTCTGATCCTCGTTCACAAACTGAAGCTATAGGTGATGATGCGATGAAAGCCAGTGAATTAGGGATTGCAAATTTGGAGCGTATCACGGGCAATCTCATTGAGTGGATAGAAAAACCAGGTCAGGACTATGATGATTTAGCAGAGCTTTACAGCAACGTTATTTCACAGTGGAGACGATATATGGGGCATGTTACCACCTATATTGGAGGGGTATATGAAACTTACAAAACATTCGATCAGGATGGGGTTGTCTACGAAGTTGTGGATGAAATAGATCAGCGACGATCAATGGAGTTTCTCCAAGAATATGCCTTCTCTACGCCAACTTGGGCATTTAACAGAGATATATTGGATCGTATCAATGAATCTACTGCTGTTGAAACTTTCCGCTCAGCGCAGTCAGGTGTACTTAATGGGGTGCTAAATCCAGCTAGAGTCGCTCGTTTAACCGAAGCAGAAACACGTACTGACGCCGATACCTATACTCTTTTTGAGATGATGGATGATTTGCGTAATGGTATATTTAGTGAATTACGTGCCAATGAAAATGTAGATGTACATCGTAGACATTTACAGCGAGCTTTTGTAGAGCGAATGGAGTATATGATGACCCAAGAGCCATCAGGATTCTTTGGCTCACGTGTAGATGTAAGTCAATCTGATATCAGGCCAGCCGTACGTAATCAGCTAACCTTATTACGCAGAGATTCCGGACGAAGAATCAGTGCAGGTAATATCGATCGAACAACTCGTGTTCATTTAGAAGATATCATCGCCCGAATTGACAACATTCTTGATGAGAATGATTAATTAATTTTGTGAAGTCCTCTGAAGCGCAGAGGACTTTTTTTACTCTTATTTTATGGACCAAATGCGTCTATAGTTTTTTTAACTAAATCCTTTTGATTATGAAAGCTTTACAACGATTTCTTCTTTTTAATATAGCATTATTTGTTACTCTATCAATGATGCTAAGTGCTCAGCAAATAGATATGGAATTATTAAAATCCATAGAACCTCGTAATATTGGGCCAGCAGGGATGTCAGGTAGAATTACCGCTGTCGATGTGGTAGAATCGAATCATGACATCATGTATGCTGGTTCTGCTTCTGGTGGAATTTGGAAATCCGAAAGCGGAGGAATTGCCTGGGAGCCTATATTTGATAATTATTCTGTTGCTTCCATAGGCGCAATTAATATTTATCAAGCCAGTCCAGACATTATTTGGATAGGAACAGGTGAGGGTAATCCTCGTAATTCACAAAATTCTGGTGCAGGTGTTTATCGAAGTTTAGATGGTGGACGGAATTTTGAATTCATGGGTCTAAAGGATGTTAGAAATGTTCATAGAATTATTGTTCATCCCAATGATCCTAATACTGTATGGGTTGGAGGTCAAGGCGATGCGTGGGCAGACAGCGAGCACCGTGGTGTGTACAAAACTACCGATGGGGGGAAGACATGGAATAAAATTCTTTATGTGAACAGCCGTACGGGCGTGGGTGATATGGTAATGGATCCAAGTAACCCCAACAAAATCTTGGTTAATATGTGGGAATTCCGACGTTGGCCTTGGTTTTTTAAATCTGGTGGTGAAGGTTCTGGAATGTTCATGACCTTGGATGGTGGTGAAACATGGAATGAAATTACCAATCAAGAAGGACTTCCTGATGGCGAATTAGGTAGAATGGGTATCGCCTTTTCAACTTCTAAACCTAATATTGTTTACGCAATCATCGAATCTAGTGCAAATGCAATATATAGAAGTAATGACGGTGGGTTTACATGGGAACTTCGCCAAACAGTTAAAGAAAATAGTGATGTGGGTAATCGACCTTTCTATTACTCTGAAATATATGTAGATCCATTTAATGAAAATAGAGTGTTTAGTATCTATTCACTTTTGTCGGTAAGTGAAGATGGAGCAAAGAACTTTGAGAGTATATATCCGTATTATAATTGGGTCCACCCTGATCACCATGCATTTTGGATGAGCAAAACTAATCCTGGCTTCATAGTTAATGGAAATGACGGAGGCCTCAATATTTCCCACGATGGAGGTAAAACATGGCGTTTTGCCGAGAATATTCCTGTTGGGCAGTATTATCATGTAAGTGTTGATATGGAAATCCCTTATAATGTATATGGTGGAATGCAAGATAATGGTTCTTGGGAAGGTCCTGCTTATGTTTGGAGAGATGGGGGGATTCGAAACGCTTATTGGGATGAATTATTCTTTGGAGATGGATTCGATGTGATGATGGATCCAAGTGACTCTCGTTACCTTTATGCTATGTCACAACAAGGAAATGTAGGCAGGGTAGACCGAGAAACTGGAAGCGCTCGCTTTGTAAAACCAACTCATCCCGACGGAGATAACTTACGGTTTAACTGGAATGCAGCGATTAATTTTGATCCATTTAATGAAGAAACCATTTATTACGGCAGTCAATATGTTCACAAAAGTACTAATCGAGGAGAAAGTTGGGTCATAATTTCTCCAGATTTAACTACGAACGATACAACCAAGCAAAAGCAACATGAAAGTGGTGGTTTGACCTTAGATGCCACCGGAGCGGAAAATTACACGACTATTATAGCTATCGAGCCAAGTACAGTCGAAGAGAATGTCATCTGGGTTGGTACAGATGATGGCAATATTCAAGTTACAACCGACGGAGGAGAAAATTGGGCCAATACCACAAAGAACCTCAAAGACATTCCTCAGGGAAGCTATGTAGCTCAGGTGAAAGCATCTGCTTATAACGCTGGAGAAGCAGTCGCGGTTATCAATAATTATCGTCGTGGAGATTGGACCCCTTATGTAGTGCATACAACCAATTATGGAAAAAAGTGGACCAATATTGTAGAGAGTAAAGGTCTGGAGGGCTACGCTTTATCTTTTGTTCAAGATTTAGTCGAACCAAATCTAATGTTTGTAGGAACTGAGTTTGGATTATATTTCACGATTGATGGGGGAGATAATTGGACTCGATGGACCAATGGTTATCCAACGGTTTCTACCTATGACATGGTCATTCAGCCTCGTGAGCATGACTTAGTAATTGGTACCTTTGGCCGTTCATTCTGGGTGTTCGATGATATTCGACCACTTCGGGAGTTAGCTGTTGAAGGTGTTAATGAACTGAAAAAAGGAATTAAAGCCTTTGACAGTCCAGATGCATATTTAGCAAATTGGCGACAAGCTATGGGAAGCCGTTTTGCTGCCGATGCTATGTACTCAGGTGACAATCGACCTCGTGGGGCTATGATCACCTATTCGGTGAATAAAGAGCTTTCTCAGAAAACTGAAAAAGCAGATAGACCTGAAGCTAAAGGTCGTTCACGGGTAAGAAGAGCACCGAATGAGGAGCAAGTTAAAGTGACTATATTTGACGAATCGGGTGAAAACATACGCAATATTGAAATAACTCCACAACATAATGGGATAAACCGTATGCAATGGGGGCTAGAACGGAAAGGAATGCAGCGCCCATCACGAAGAGCTGTCCGTCCAAACATGCCAGAACCACGCGGTGGGAATGTATTGCCGGGAACCTATAAAATAGTAATGAGTTATGCTGGTAGTAAAGATTCCACCATGGTTACCGTTCATTACGATCCAAGGATAGAAATTACGATGGAAGCTCTAGAAGCTACAGCGGCACTAGAAGACGAAGCTGGCATGCTGGGCGCTGAATTAGCAAAAGCAGTTCAAAAGCTGGTTATAGCTGAATCAATTATGAAGGTAAACAAAGGAATACTAGACGCGGACCCGCGGTCTGCTGAAGATTTAAAAGCCGTTCGTACTATACAAAGAACAACACATATAAGTTTGGATGCCTTGTTTGCTCATATATTTGGAAGTAATGATGACGAGCGTCAAGGGATTGTTCGGAATCCTGAAGTAACAGTTATGTCTAGATTATATGGAGCTGGAAGGTATCTAGGTAATGATATTGATGGCCCTGGAGTTACTGAGGAAAATTTACTTAGACTTGCTAGGGAAGCAGTAACGGAAGCCATGGAGAAAATTGATGATTTCTTAAATCAAGAATGGCCTGCCTATGAGGCTGCGGTTAGAGAAGCTAATCTAAGCCCATTTAAATCTTTGTCCGATAAGGATAATTAAACAGATAAAGAAACATAATGGAGGCCTTTATTGATTTTTTTGAGAATATACCTTCTATTTTTCGAGCAGGAATACTAGTAGGAGGTATATTCATATTCTGGATTATCGAAGGTGTCTTTCCCCTTTTTAGCTTTAGCTATAATAAATTCCGACATGCCTTAATCAACGGATTGCTCACTTTATTTTTTGTGCTCATTGGACTAGGATTTGCTTCCCTACTTTTGATGGCATCACAATGGGTTACTCAACAGGATATTGGTCTTATACATTGGATTTCAATGCCCCTATGGATGCAAATTTTAGTTGGAGTATTGCTTCTTGATTTATTTGGCGCTTATTTAGTTCACTGGGTAGAACACAAAGTACAATTCTTATGGAAGTTTCATTTGGTTCATCATAGTGATACACATGTAGATGTAACTACGGGGCTTCGGCACCATCCAGGAGAGGCCTTATTTCGAATGCTGTTTACTATTCTTGGAGTTATGGTGGTTGGTGCCCCTATTTGGTTGGTTTTTGTATACCAAACATGTTCAGTTTTCTTCACTCACTTTAATCATGCAAACATTTCTATGCCATCCTCTTTAGATAAGGCACTTTCTTGGGTGCTAGTTACACCAAATATGCATAAAGTGCACCATCATTACACACAACCATATACAGACACTAATTATGGGAATATATTTGCTATCTGGGATCGACTTTTTGGTACCTTTGCTCAGATAAATGATTCCACCAAGTTAATTTATGGCATCGACACTCACATGAATTCTAAAGAACATGAAGATCTTGTTAATTTGCTTAAAATCCCTTTTCAGCCCTATAGACCACCACTTGGATCTAAGTTTTCTGATATCAATGAAAAGAAAAATTCATTGAAATAGTTTATAAATTATCTTATACCAAGTATTTAAGTAGTGATTTTTGTATTTACCAAAATAATGAGTTGATACTACTTGTAATTTATTACTATACTAGAGCTTGCAATTAGTTGGGTAAAAGTGCTTATTCAATTAGAAGCGCTTCCATTTCTTTGCTCTTCCGAACTAGATTGTCTTAAACTAATAATAATAAACACTATGAATAAACAATATGTAAAGGTATGGTCTATTGCATCCATGTGTGCTATAGCACTTATTTTTATTACACATGTAGGTAAATCATTGGTATATGCACAGGTGACAAATTTTGGATTTGAAACTATACAATCAGTCTATGCGTCCAATGAAGATTATACAATTATAGATGTATCTGGAACTGTGACAGATGCAGAAACGGGAGAGCCTATTCCTGCAGCAAATGTTGTTGTATTAGGTACAACTATTGGTACTAGTACCGATGCTGAAGGTAAATATTCTTTGACCGTGCCAGATGATGCAGAAATTCTACAATTCAGTTACTTAGGTTATGTAACAGTAGAGGTTCCTGTAAATGGTCGATCGGTAATTGACGTGAGTTTGGAGCAAGATTTATTGTTTTTAGATGATCTTGTGGTTGTTGGATACGGTACTCAACAACGACAGGAAGTAACTGGAGCTATTACGTCCGTCCGTTCAGAAGAAATTCAAAATATTCCTGTATCTAGTTTTGAAAATGCTTTACAAGGAAGAATGGCAGGAGTAAATGTAGCAGAGTCTACAGGAGAGCCTGGAGCTTCACCACAGATTACAATACGTGGAACAGGTTCAATTTCAGCAGGTAACTCTCCTTTATATGTAATAGATGGCGTTCCAATTACAACTAATCGAAATTTACAGTCAGACATAGGTAGTCAACGTTCATCTTTCCAACCACCCAGTGCGAATCCACTTGCTACAATTAATCCTAATGATATAGAGTCTATTGAGGTATTAAAAGATGCTTCAGCTGCTGCAATTTATGGTTCAAGAGGGTCTAATGGGGTAATCTTAATTACTACTAAGCAAGGTTCTGCAGGTAGAACATCTGTTAATTTTAGTTCTTATTTAGGTGTTTCTAATGTATTTAACAAGCCAGATATGATGAATGCAGAAGAACTTATTCAATATACAAAGGAATCTCGTAACAATAATTACTTACAAGAAATTGAAGTTGGTAATCAAGCCGCAAACCCAGATTATAATCCAAATACAAATGCTGGTCGACCAAACGTATCTCATTTCTTAATACCTGAACAGTACGTTAACTGGAATGGAACGGATACAGATTGGTTAGATTTAATATTTAGCCCTGCATCTATGCAAAATTATGATTTATCTATTAGCGGTGGAAATGCTACTACGACATATGCTTTTTCAACAGGTTATCTGGATCAAGAAGGTGTTATTGAAGGGTCAGCATTTCAACGCTATACACTGAGGTTGGGATTGACGCATAAAATGAATAATGATATGACTATTGGTGCCAATATGAATTCGGCACTAGCGCAGCATGATCGTTTACCAGCTAATGCAGCTTATTTCGGACAACCTCCTGGGATAGTCTATTCGGCCCTGGTACATTCACCAGTCGTAGCTCCCTATAACGATGATGGTACCATAAATCAACGGAATAATCAGTCATTCTTAGGAGGAGGTACCACGTCTGCAAGCAACCCTCTAGCCATTATGAAATATATAAGCGAAGACATTCAAAATACTCGTGTTTTTGGAAATATGTTTGCGGATTATAATTTTAGTGAAAACATTACCTTTAAATCTTTGCTTGGATACAATGTGGAGACTATGCAACAAAGTTTTTATAGAGGCACAGAATTTCTATATAGAACCCAGAGTTCTCCACAGCCATTTGCTCAAACTGGTTCAGGTAATTTATTTAACTGGATCTGGGAAAATACTGTCAATTATTCCAATAATTTTGGAATGGACCATAAAGTGAATTTGATAGCAGGTTATACTGCCCAAAAAGAACGCATAGAACGTAGCGTAATTGAATCCAATGGGTTTACCGATGATCAAATAACTACCATCAATGGTGGTATTGTGAATAGTGGTGAGGAAGTTATTGAGGAATGGAGTTTGGTCTCAGCTCTAGCAAGACTAAACTATGTATTTAAGGATAAATACCTATTGACAGCGACTGTTCGTTCGGATAGATCGTCTAGATTTGGTGCTAATAACCAGACTGGAATTTTCCCATCATTCTCACTTGGATGGAGAGCTAATAAAGAGAGCTTCTTAAGTGGTATTGATGATATTAGTGAATTAAAATTCAGAGCTAGTTATGGAGTTACTGGTAACTTTGAGATTCCTAATTATGGTGCCATAGGTTTACTTGGTGGTGCGAATTATGTAGATGGTTCTTCTCAAATAAATGGTGTAGCTCCGAGTACTTCTAGTAATGCCGATTTAACCTGGGAAACTACATATCAAACAAATTTTGGTTTGGACTATGCTCTACTCAATGATAGAATCTATGGTTCATTAGATGTATATAATTCAACTACCCAAGATCTATTATTATTTGTGACAGTACCTGCTGCAAGTGGATTTGATGTAGCCTTGACCAATATTGGCGAAGTAGAAAACAAAGGCTTTGAGTTTTCCTTAACCAGCAGAAATATGGTTGGGCAATTCAATTGGGCTACGGACTTTAATTTTGCAGCTAACGAAAATAAAGTAACAAAGCTTGGACCTGAAGGTGATGATATACTAAGCAGTGGTGCTGCAGGAACGCGGCACATTACCCGTATTGGTGATGCTATAGGAAGCTATTATGGATATGTTGTTGAAGGTATATACCAGAATCAAGCAGAAATTGATGCAGCACCTGTAGATGAATTGGTTGGTTCAGGCGGGGCAAGACCTGGAGATTTTAGGTTTAAAGATGTCAATGGTGACGGTAAAATTACATCTGATGATCGGACTGTGACTGGTAGTTATCATCCTGATTATACTTATGGTATAACTAATAGATTTAACTATAAAAACTTTGATTTAAATATCTTTATTCAAGGTGTAATGGGTCGTGAGGTTCTAAATTTAACAGCGCGCCACCTGAAAAATGGTGAAGCAAATTTTGGTTCTTATGCTGTTTTAAATGATCGTTGGAGATCAGAATCGGATCCTGGTAATGGTATACATCCAAGAGCTGATAGAAGAGGTAACACACATGGTAATAACAATAGACCTTCCAGTTATCAGGTGGAAGATGGCAGTTATCTAAAAATCAAAAATTTATCATTTGGTTATACACTACCAGAAGATTTCTTGAATGGGGCATTTTCTCGAGCAAGAATTTATACAGCTATGACCAACTTGGCAATATTTACTGATTATATTGGATTTAATCCAGAAGTGAATCTTCAGCGTAATAGTAGTCTTACCCCTGGTCAAGATTATGGAGCTTATCCATTATCTAGAACTGTACAGGTTGGTATAGACCTCGCATTTTAATCGCAATGATAAATAAGGAAATAGTCATGAAAAAATTAATACTTACACTACTACTCCCTTTACTGTTTATCTCCTGCAGCGAGGACTTTACAGTATTGGGACCAATATCTGAAAGAAATGTGGTCAACTATTACAAAACTCAATCTGATTTTGAAGTTGCCATAAATGGGGCTTTTGATGCATTACAATCTAATGGAACATTCGGTGTTAAATATGTTCTATTCATGGAAATGCGAGCTGATAATACGGCCAATGGTGGCGGAGCTACCGGGTTAGCTGAAACTCTTGAGGACATCGATACATTTGGAGAGATACCAACCGCAAGTGAATTAAATGACTCTTGGATAGCCTCATATGATGGTATTTCCAGAGCAAATACTATAATTTCAAGGATTGATGACGTTACTTTCACCAGTGATGATGTTAAAAACAGGATTAAAGGTGAAGCTCATTTTATTCGATCTATGTTATATTATCACTTGGCAGTTATCTTTGGGAATGTACCTTTAATTACAGCTGAAGTTACAGCTCCCCAAAATATGAATTTAAATCAAGTTTCCGCTGATCAAGTTTTTGCACAAATTGCAACAGATCTTACCGCAGCTGAAGGTTTATTACCAACCACTGGCCGTGTTAGTTCTGGTGCAGCAGCAGCTTTATTGGGTCGTGTATACTTACAAGCTGGTGATAATGCTTCGGCAGTAGCGCCACTGAAACGTGTAGTTGCTTCAAATGTTTATTCACTAGAAGCAAATTATGCTGATATTTGGGGACCAGCAAACGAAGGAAGTAGTGAAATACTTTTTCAAGTAGAATTTATGAGTGGTAATGTTGGTGAGGGTAGTTCATATACTGATATGTTTACCGCATCGGGTG
Source organism: Balneolaceae bacterium UBA2956 (assembly GCA_002348545.1). GTDB lineage: Bacteria > Bacteroidota > Rhodothermia > Balneolales > Balneolaceae > UBA1275. The sequence continues at coordinate 497 of DEBM01000066.1, read as the reverse complement.
TCGCCGGTGGCGTTGGTGGAGGTGTAGCGCCACAAACAGTTACTCAAGATTTCATTGATTCATATGAAGCTGGTGATTTACGTCAAGGGGCTACATTATCTGAGAGTGCTACAGTTGAGAAGTACGAAGATAATCCAACTTCACCGTTCGATTCAGATGTCAATTGGGTAGAAATTCGGTATGCTGAAGTTCTTTTGAATCTAGCTGAGGCCGTTGGAGAAGGTGCAGAAGGCTACGGTTATATTAACCAAGTTCGCACTCGTGCAGGCTTAGCATCAATTGATGGAACAACCCCTGGCTCATACAATGATAAATTGCTTCATGAGCGTCGAATTGAGTTAGCATTTGAGAATAAGCGTTGGCCAGATCTTTTGCGTCATGGGAAAGCGAAGAGTGTAATGGCCTCACACTTAGGTATAGGTGAAGGATCGGTAACATTACTATTTCCTATACCTCAAAGCCAGATTGATGTTGCACCAGATGAAATGTCACAAAAT
>DEBM01000022.1 GCA_002348545.1 Balneolaceae bacterium UBA2956 | reverse complement strand
ATATCATAATCTTTCATTCAGTGACTTTGAAATAGAGAATGAATATCACCCTGATTGGGATCAATACAAAATCTGGGATCTAGTAGCTAATAATGATGAACCCGTTTTTAGAGCATATTCTATGGCAAATCACCCTGCTGAAGGAAACAGGGTAATGTTAAATGTAAGGATTGCGACTCCACCACCAGCTTTATGGAACGAAGCACCTCCTGGTCTTGCTTCTTCTTATATATTTAATCTTAAGCCTGGTGACAAGGTTACAATTTCAGGACCTTATGGTGAGTTTTTCATAAAGGATACAGAAAGAGAAATGGTCTACATAGGTGGAGGTGCTGGGATGGCACCAATGAGATCTCACCTTTTTCATTTATTTCAAACACTCAAAACCGGACGAAAAGTTTCATTCTGGTATGGTGCTCGATCAGTTCGTGAAATGTTTTACGATGAGCATTTCAAAAAAATTGAAAACAAGTTTCCTAATTTCAGCTACAATGTCGCTCTATCTGAGCCCATGGAAGAAGACAACTGGTCAGGACATACTGGTTTTATCCATCAGGTTCTTCACGATGAGTACCTAAAAAACCATGAAGACCCAACAGAAATTGAATATTATATGTGCGGACCCCCACCGATGATCAATGCCTGTGACGGAATGTTGGACAGTCTAGGTGTCGATAAAGAAATGATTGCCTACGATAGTTTTGGCTAGCAATTATTCTCTTTCTAATTTTTTAAAAGCCCAACTTGTGTTGGGCTTTTTATTACTTTTTAATAGATGTGCAAATATTGAAAACCAATATGTTATTCGTGGAAAGACTATGGGCACAACTTATTTAGTTAAAATAATTACATCAGATAATGACTATGAGATGGGATCAATCGAAAAAAGTATTGATTCATTATTGATTCAATTGAATAAACAAATGTCCACTTGGGATCCAGAAAGTGAAATCTCTCAGTTTAATGATTGGAACTCAAACGTACCATTTGCTGTATCGGATGATTTTTTGAATGTAGTGAAAAAATCAATTACGATTTCTGAAAATACCAGGGGTTTATTTGACCCTACTGTATATGATTTGATGAGCTTGTGGGGATTTGGACCAAATCCAAGATCTGGTTTTCCTGATATGGAAGATGTACATCGTGTTTTAGAGCATACTGGAATTGGGCAAATTGAAATTACAGATAGTGTATTGGTAAAAAATAATAAGTTATGCAAATTAGATTTGAATGCTATAGCAAAGGGTTATGGTGCAGATAAAATATTTAGCCTCCTAAACCAAAAGGGTTTTAATAATATCTTCGTAGAAATTGGTGGTGAAGTAAAATGTTCTGGAAAAAACATAAAAAATAAAAACTGGTCAATTGGTATAGAGGATCCGAGTGCCGATGGAAATTATCAAAAGAAGATAAGTGCCATTATATCGGTTACAAATGGTGCAATTGCCACATCTGGTAATTATCGTAATATTGTAGACTTGGATGGAGAAATTCTAGGCCATACTATCAATCCTCAAACTGGTTTTCCAATTCAGACAGATGTTCTATCTGTAAGTGTATTATCAAATTCATGCATGGAGTCAGATGCTTGGGCAACAGCTCTAATGGCAATGAATCATCAAACTGGATTTGCTATGGTAGAGAGTCAATCTAATATTGATGCGGTCTGGATACTTATTGATAATTATGATGGAAAGCGGTATTTCTCAAAGTCTGGAGATATTGATATAAAAAAGATGATATATCCGCTTATGTAGAAACAGATTCTAAATTTGAATTATCACACTTATTTGTTTCCCCGCCGCAAATGGAACACTCTCCATTTGGATTTAGACCGCCACAAGAACCAGACAATGGTTTTCTGTTAAAAATAACCCCTATTGACATAGCCATTATTGCTAGAGACAAAATTATAATTCCTAGTATGATTTCCATTATCATAAGTTAACATCAAACTCATTTCCTTCAATCATACAATATATTTCATGTTTTCATGTTTTATGAGAAAGAATGTAATTTATAGAGTATTTAAATGGATACTATTATGGTTTTTAATCGACTTATTTATATTGTGCTGCTTTTCTTACCTTCACTAGTCCTATCTGCAGGTAGCTCACATGGTTCAGTACCGCATCTTAATGGTGAAGGGTTAGCAATATTTTGGGTAATTCCCTTTGTCGGTATATTGCTATCAATTGCGGTTTTTCCTCTTGTAGCAGAAGAATTTTGGCATCATAATTTTGGTAAAATATCCCTGTTTTGGGCAGCTTCATTAATTTTACCCTTTTTAGTCAGTCAAGGATTTAAGATCACGGTCTATGAAATACTTCACGTAGGTTTACTTGAGTACGTTCCGTTCATTATTTTACTACTGGCTTTATTTACTATTTCCGGTGGAGTCAGACTCAAAGGAACTCTCGTTGGTACACCCACACTTAATACAATTATCATTTTTGTTGGCACCGTATTAGCTAGTTGGATGGGTACAACTGGTGCTGCAATGCTACTCATAAGACCACTAATCAGAGCAAATTCTAAAAGAAAGAATAAAGTACATGTTATAGTGTTCTTTATTTTCCTTGTTGCAAACATAGGTGGATCATTAACTCCTTTAGGAGACCCACCACTATTTTTAGGCTTTTTGAAAGGGGTCAACTTTTTTTGGACGACATCAGCTATGTTTGCCCCCATGCTGTTTCTGGTTGTTTGTCTTCTAATAATATTTTTTGCTTTGGATACTTATTTATACCGCAAAGAGGGACAGTTGGAAGTAGATCATTCAAAAAAGGAGAAAATTGGACTAGATGGCTCGTTTAATTTATTGCTATTGTCAGGTGTTGTTGGTGGCGTATTATTATCTGGCTTCTGGAAACCTCAAATAAGTATAGAAATTTATCATGTTCACATCGAACTGCAGAATATTGTCAGAGATATTCTTTTGCTATTACTCACCTACTGTAGTTGGGTTATGACATCCAAAGAAATTAGGGATCAAAACGAATACACCTGGTTCCCAATTATTGAGGTAGCGAAACTATTTGCCGGTATTTTTATAACCATCATTCCAGCTATTGCAATTTTAAAGGCAGGTACCAAAGGAGCCTTATCTACTGTAGTTGCTTCTGTTTCAAATAATGGTGAACCTATTAATTACATGTATTTTTGGTTAACGGGAATACTGTCAAGCTTTTTAGATAATGCACCCACTTATCTTGTTTTTTTCAATACCGCTGGCGGCGACCCTAACTTTTTAATGAATAGTATACCCAATACACTTCTTGCTATTTCTGCTGGAGCAGTGTTTATGGGTGCTAACACATACATTGGAAACGCACCCAATTTTATGGTTAAATCAATATCTGAATCATCTGGCATAAAAATGCCAAGTTTTTTTGGTTACTTTTTCAAATGGGCCGTACCAATTCTAATGCCCTTGTTTATCATTGTAACATACATATTTTTCTAATGAGAATAACCAAGGTCACAACAAAAACCGGTGATGCCGGAGAAACTGGTTTAGGAAATGGTGAAAGGGTTTCCAAAAACAGCCCTAGAGTACATACAATGGGTTCTATCGATAAATTGAATTCAATTATCGGATGGGCACGTACATTAACAAGTAAAGATACTTTTGAAATACTTGGGCTTATTCAACAAGACCTATTTAATATGGGAGGAGAGATAGCAATCCCTGATGTGGAGATGAACTTATTAGATGAATCCCGTGTTGGTTGGCTAGACAGTCTCACAGACCAGTATAATGAAAAACTACCTCCTTTGAATGAATTTATTCTTCCTGGTGGTAATGAGTTATCATCGAGGTTACATATTTCAAGAACCGAATGTAGAGAGGCAGAGAGGAATTTAATTGCCCTATCTGAAAATGAATTTGTATCTCCTTCACATAAAAAATACTTAAATAGATTGTCTGACTTTTTCTTCGTG
>DEBM01000035.1 GCA_002348545.1 Balneolaceae bacterium UBA2956 | reverse complement strand
TGGTTCTAGGAAGAGGTTTAGATGCAGGTACGGCATTCGAAATATTATCGATTGATATAGCAGATGTAGATGTGGGTACCAATATTGGAGCAAAATTACAAACCGACCAAGCAGCAGCTGACCTTAAGGTCGCTGAGGCAAAGGCAGAAGAACGTCGGGCCATGGCTGTTGCCCTAGAGCAAGAAATGACAGCCAAAGCACAAGAGGCCCGAGCTAAAGTAATTGAAGCAGAAACATCTATTCCGATGGCTATTGCTGAAGCCTTTAAAAATGGTCAACTGGGTATTATGGATTATTATAAATTCCAAAATATCGAGGCGGATACTGATATGAGAAATTCAATTGCCGGAAGTGACGAAAACAAGAAGGAATCCTAATTATAACTTCAATTAACATTATAGAATTGCCTTTAATTATCCGTTTTTTTATGATAAAGTTCTTCAATCCAGCGACATTGATTTGTAGCCCGAAGTCTGGCTTTTTCAGGTAAGCAATTAAGAAATCTAACCCGACCTCCCGGACGTAATTGGGCCAAAATTGGTTGATCAACCTCTGCTACTACTCCTATTCTTAGATAGCCCCCTGTAACAGGACCATCGGCCATCAAAATGATAGGATCACCCGAAGGTGGTATTTGAATTATTCCAGGAAATGTTGTTTTGGAGGGGATATTATGGGTGCCAGTATGAATAAGAGGCCCCGTTAGGCGATAACCAACACGGCTAATATCTGCACTTATAACAAAAGCACAAGAGTAAAAAGCCTCGAGACTCGACACAGTAAATAAAGAGGCCTCTGGACCTGATATCACGTGTACAGTAGTATTTTTAGGAAAATAAGCACGACAAGGAAGCCCCTTTGGAATCCTGCGCGTCTCCATCTCCTTTATACTCTGTGATCCCTGCAAAATATGGTTTTGTACCAATGGCATCCCATTTAATCCCCCTAAATTATTCGCAATATCTGTAGCAGAACTCCCTAGTACCTGTGTTACGCTAAAACCTCCGGCTACAGCAATGTATATAATAGATCCATGAGTATTATTGAATATCTGAATTCGATCTTGAGTTCTAAGGTGATGTGTTTCATCTAACGGAACCAATCGATCATTAATTCTGATTTCAGAGCAAGCTCCTTGTACACCCACACTACAATCATTGATTACCTCAAACTCAAAATAATTTGCATAACTCTCAATAAGGCTATCAAATTTTTTATTCCCCACCAGCCAATTGGCCAACTGAGCACTTATTTTATCCTGGAAACCTGCTCTAGGTACTCCATAATCTTGAAAATCTAGACGACGTGCAGCTTGTATGGTACTCAAAATTCCACTATTAATTATTTTAATTAGGGGCAAATCCATCAAAATCTTTTTTTGAAATCTGCTGAAATTTGACCCTTTGTCCTAATTTTAAAGGCATTACATTATCCTTCAATGGGTCAAATAAAGTCAAGGGAGACCGTCCGATAATATTCCACCCACCCGGGGACTGATTGGGATAAATACCACACATCTCATTGGCAATAGAAACTGATCCTTTCGGTATGATTTTTCTAGGACTCTTCAAGCGAGGAACAGCTAGTGATAATGGAAGCCCATGGAGATATGGAAATCCAGGCATAAAGCCAAACATGACTACTTTATACTCGGCATTTAAATGCAAAGTGATGATTTCCTCGAAGTCTAATTTGCAGAAGCGCTCAAGTGTGCGATAATCCAAGGCGAATGCTTTGTCATAGCAAACAGGAATAATACTCAAAGGTAGACTCGAAGTAACATCAACCTCGTATTGGTAACTTGCAACTCGATCAATAATATGTTGTATCGACATAAAGCCATTTTTCTCTGAAAATAGAGTTAGATTCTCGTTAGTAAACATAAAAGAGGCAATTCCAAGTTCTGGAAACTCTTTTAAATAGTCTCTTAGACCTAGCTGAAATTGTATATCAGAGGAAATATCTGAAATTTCTATTGCATTTTCCCCCAAGTATTGCCACTTTATATAAGCCATCAGTTACAAAACTTAACCTGAATATTAGCTTCTAATAATGTTTTGTATACCTCCTTCAATATGGGTAATGTCCGAGCATGATCCCCATGGAAACAGATCGTTTTTGTAGGAACATTGACTTTTTTACCTTCTATACTGACCACCTCTTGATGATGAATTAACGCCATCACTTGATCGATCACCTCTACTATATTTTCCAATATTGCTGCTGGGTTAGATCTAGAGACAAGAGTACCGTCAAAATGATACTTTCGATCGGCAAAAGCTTCTGGAATAAAAGAAATCCCCAATTTATCGGCGACATACTCATGAGCAGTGTTAGCCAATCCGTAAACACATAGATCTTCATCAATCCCCAAAATAGCCCTATATATGCACCTTGTAATATCCTCATTTAAGGCAGAATCATTATATAATGCTCCATGAGGTTTAACATGGTTGAGGCGACCACCTTGACTTTCAACCATCCCTTTAATTGCTGATATCTGGTATAAGATAAAAGCATAATGCTCTTTTGGATTTAAATCCATAGATCTCCTACCAAAACCTTGCAAGTCCGGATAAGAAGGATGCGCACCAATGCTTATATTACGCTTTAGTCCTAATTTTATAGCTTCAAGAATAACCAATGGATCTCCTCCATGATAACCACAAGCAATACTACAACTACTTATATATTTTAAAAGCAAGACATCAGGTGCAGCCACATAGTTTCCAAATCCTTCTCCGAGATCACAGTTCAAATCAATCATGCTCATTGGATAAAGATAGTACTCCTAAATAAAATAGGTCATAAAAAAAGCCCTTAGTTTTCTAAGGGCTTTAATAAAGTCTGGCAACGACCTACTCTCCCACCTGTTACGGCAGTACCATCGGCGCAGACGGGCTTAACTTCTCTGTTCGGAATGGGAAGAGGTGGACACCATCGCAATAGTCACCATATAATCTTGAGCAATTTCTTTTAAACCACTATAATTTCCTTAATTGATTTTTAATCAATTTCATGACAGTATGTAAAAGATTTATTAATAGTAAAATGAATATATCGTTATGTGCTCTAAAGAAAGCTTACGGGTAATTAGTACTACTCAGCTTTGACATTACTGCCTTTACACCTGTAGCCTATCAACGTCCTAGTCTTGAACATCCCTTAAAAGAAGCCTCATCTTGTGGTGGGTTTCGCGCTTAGATGCTTTCAGCGCTTATCCCTTCCCAACGTAGCTACCCAGCAGTGCCTCTGGCGAGACAACTGGTACACCAGCGGTTAGTCCAACCCGGTCCTCTCGTACTAAGGTCAGATCCACTCAAGCTTCTTACGCCCACAACAGATAGGGACCG
>DEBM01000009.1:11066-66878 GCA_002348545.1 Balneolaceae bacterium UBA2956 | reverse complement strand
GGTGATGGAGTTTTTGAAGTTAAGTCAACGAATGGTGACACTCATTTAGGTGGTGATGACTTTGACCAACGTATTATTGACTTCCTAGCCGATGAATTTAAGAATACCGATGGCATTGATTTGAGAACCGATGCAATGGCAATGCAACGATTAAAAGATGCTGCTGAAAAAGCCAAAATCGAATTATCCAGTTCGCAGAAAACAACTATCAACCTGCCGTTCATTACGGCCACCCAGGAAGGCCCGAAGCACATAAACGTCGATCTAAGTCGCTCAAAATTTGAACAACTTGTAGACGATCTGGTGAAGCGTTCAATTAAGCCTTGTGAACAAGCTCTAAAAGATGCTGGCTTAAAGAAAAGCGATATCGATCAAGTAATCTTAGTTGGTGGTTCAACTCGTATTCCTCGTATTCAAGATGCTGTAAAAGGATTCTTTGGAAAAGATCCGAGCAAAGGAGTAAACCCTGACGAAGTTGTAGCTGTAGGTGCTGCTATTCAAGGCGGAGTTCTAACTGGTGAGGTAGATGATGTTGTGTTATTAGATGTAACTCCTCTAACCTTAGGGATTGAAACCCTTGGTGGTGTTATGACTCCACTTATTGAGTCAAACAGTACGATTCCGACATCTAAGTCTCAAGTATTTTCAACCGCGGCAGATAACCAAAGCAGCGTAGAAATTCATGTTCTTCAAGGCGAGCGTGCACAAGCAGCAGCCAACCGGACTCTAGGTCGCTTCCATTTAGATGGTATCCCACCTGCACCGCGAGGTATGCCACAAATTGAGGTGACGTTTGACTTAGATGCTAATGGAGTACTTAATATCGTTGCTAAAGATAAAGGTACGGGCAAAGAGCAAACAATTCGTATTGAATCTTCTTCTGGATTATCCGACGAGGAAATCGAAAAAATGAAACAAGCTGCCAAAGAACATGAAGACGAAGATAAAAAAATTCGTGAAAAAGTAGAAAAGATGAATCAAGCAGATGGGCTAATCTTTTCTACCAAGAAACAGCTTGAAGAGTATGCAGATAAAATCTCAGAGGATAACAAAAAAGCCATAGAAGATGCAGTTGCCAAACTTGAAGAAGTGCACAAAGCTGAGAATTTAGACGAGCTCGATGTCGCTATGGAAGCAGTGAATACCGCTTGGGCAGGGGCTTCACAGGAAATCTATGCAGCATCTCAAGCTGAAGCGGAAGCTGCTGCAGATAGCGCAGAAACTGGAGGCGATGCAGTGGATGGTGGTGAGAGTACTGCTTCTACCGATAATGATGCCATTGATGCTGATTTTGAAGTAGTCGACGAAGACGAAAAGGATAAGTAAACCTATCTTGAATATTCTTGGCATCGAAACTTCTTGTGACGATACTGCCGCTTCAGTGATAAATGAGTCGGATGTGTTGTCCAATATCATTGCCTCTCAATCTATCCATGTTCAATACGGTGGTGTAGTTCCTGAACTCGCTTCAAGAGCCCATCACCATACCATTAGTCAAACGGTCGAACAAGCATTATCTGAAGCTCAACTCGGCATACAAGACATAGACTTAATCGCTGCTACACAAGGCCCTGGCCTTATGGGTTCATTGTTAGTTGGTTTAAGTTTTGCCAAAGGAATATCTTTAGCTAATCAAATTCCTTTAGTGGGTGTGAATCATATGCATGCGCATATTTTTGCCAACACCATTGAGCATAACCTTGAATTTCCATTGATCGCCTTAACCGTTTCTGGAGGTCATACCCAGTTGAGTAAACTTAGCGGCCCATATACCCCAGAAATTATTGGTCAAACAAGAGACGATGCCGCTGGCGAAGCCTTCGATAAAATTGGCAAACTTTTAGGTTTAAACTATCCCGCAGGCCCTAAAATAGATACATTATCTCGGGAAGGAAACCCCTATTTCTATAAATTCCCAATGGGTCTTATCCAAAAAGGATTAGATTTTAGTTTTTCCGGTCTTAAAACTAGTGTTTTATATTATCTTCAAAACAAAAATAACGCATTCATAACACAATACCTTAACAATATTTGCGCAAGCGTAAGCCATGCTATTACTGAGGTGCTGGTTACAAAACTAGAGCGGGCTATGCAGGCACATTCCATCCCTCGAGCAGTGTTAGCCGGTGGGGTTTCAGCGAACTCAATGCTAAGAAAAAAAGCGGCTGCAATGGCGGAAAAAAATAACTTCACCATATATAAACCCTCTTTTTCCTACTGCACCGATAATGCTGCAATGATAGCTGCTACAGCAAAAGTGATGCTACAGAATAAGTCTAGTATTAGTCATAATCAAAGATTAAAAGAAGGTTTCGGCATTCAGCCATATTCTGTTCAACCTGTTTAAGACTTCGTGATATTATCATTTAATTGCTCTATTAATTGTAACGTTGTCCCAATAAGAAATGTTTTACATCTATGCAGCTTAGCTTGTAATTCAGTACTTTTCCTCGATGAACGAAACAATAGATGCTCTTCAACTGAATCTTGGCAGTGGCGGACTTATGATTATGAATATGTCCTTGGCTATAATCATGTTTGGAGTAGCCTTAGAACTAAAAATCTCCCATTTTAAAGCCATAGCAGAACAGCCTAAAGGAATTTTTTCAGGTTTTATATCCCAATTTTTATTTCTACCAGCTATTACCTTTATCCTTATTTGGCTGTTGGAACCCTATCCTAGTTTTGCCTTGGGAATGATGATGGTTGCAGCTTGTCCAGGAGGAAATATTTCAAATTTTTTCACCCAGTTAGCAAGAGGTAATATGGCTCTTTCTATCAGCCTTACAGCCATTGCCACCTTGTTAGCGGTCCTCGCCACACCATTGAATTTTACATTTTGGGCTAGTTTATATCCTCCGACAGCTGACATACTTCGAGAAATTCAGGTTAACCTAGTTCAAGTATTTCAAATTGTTGGGTTAATTTTAGGCATCCCACTTATATTAGGAATGCTTTTTAGACATTACGCAGAAAACTATGCAATACAGTGGACTGGTTGGATTAAACGATTTGGAATAGTTTTTTTTGGATGTTTTGTAGTAGTCGCTTTTAGTATGAATCTTGAACATTTCTTGGGTTATGTTCATTTTGTTATTGGCTTAGTTTTTTTGCATAATCTCCTGGCACTAGTAGGAGGTTATAGCTGGGGAAAACTGTTTAATCTACCTGAGTCCGATTGTAAATCTATAGCTATTGAAACTGGTATACAGAATTCTGGACTCGGACTTTTACTTATCTTTAGTTTTTTTAATTCGTTAGGTGGTATGGCATTAATTGCGGCTTGGTGGGGGATTTGGCATATAATAGTGGGTTTTATAATTAGCTGGTATTGGTCCACAGGTAAAACCAGCATAAAAAAATTATTTTCAAATGCTTAAAAACTATCTATGGTATAATTTTTGGCGATATATTGTTGTCAAAACTGGACTTTTACTATTTTACAAAAATATAAAAGTTGTTGGCAAAGAGAATCTACCAAAACGAAAACCGATTCTGATTACACCCAATCATCAAAATGCACTGATAGACGCCTTATTAATTGAAGGGTTTGTACCAGGCACCCAATTTGCTCTTACAAGATCTGATGTATTTTCAACAAAATTCATAAGCTGGTTTCTTCGCAGTTTAAACATGTTACCAGTGTATAGAGTAAGAGATGGGCTTAGTTCTGTTACCAAGAACAATGCTATTTTTGAACTTTGTATTAAAAATTTAAAAGATAAACACTCAGTGTTGATTTTTCCTGAAGCGAACCATGACTTGAGAAGAAGAGTTCGACCTCTTAATAAAGGGTTTACCAGAATCGCTTTTGATGCAGAGTTGAAATATAATTGGGAGCTAGATCTTCAAATCTTACCAGTAGGGATAAATTACACCGAACATCGAAGATCAAGAAATGATGTTCGAATTGTATATGGCAAGTGCATACCGATAAAAAAATATAAAGAAATCTATGAAACAGATAAAAAAGAAGCTGCTAATCAGTTAAGAAATGATGTTTCTGATGAAATGAAAAAGACTGTGATGCATGTCCCTAATATGGATCAATATCCAGCAATGCAAGTTTTACTTACAGATCTAGAGACTGATGAAAAAAAATACTTAGATCCAACAAAAATCAATGAAAAAGTAAAAGAATTAAGTAATCAATTAACTCCTGAACTAATTGAATTAGGAAAGAAAGTGGTTGAGATAAGTAATACATATGACATATCAATTAAAACTATACATGGCAGAAAAAGACCCTGGCTATTTTGGTTATCATTATTTCCATTCTATTTATTTAGTTGGATAAATAACATTATTCCGTATCAACCCATCAAAAAGATTCTTCAAAATAAAATTAAAGATCCTACTTTTGATGCTACTGCTAAATACATGCTAGGACTACTAATCTTTCCAATTTGGTGGCTAATAATATCACTTACACTTTGGGTCACTAGTATATCGACGATATATATACTAGCTTATATAATATTAAGTATTTTCACATCAGTTTGTTTTAAAAATGCCAATAGTCTTTTTGTAGAATCATCCACCAATAACAAGCTAACCAAACTTAAATTAAAGCATCCAGAGGCTTATCAAACCTTTATTAATGGGATAGAATCTTTGAACGAATTTCGCCAAAAAACACTTAAACAATGAAAAAAATATCATAAAACCAATGAAATTTATAGTAATAATCGTTTTTTTAGTTCTAAGTACAACTAATTGTACAAATGTGGATAAAGTTCAAGATGAAGGAAATACTCCTTCATTTTATAAAGCAGTTGCTGTCATCAATCCCATAAATGATAGTAATGTTTCAGGAGTAGCTTATTTTGAACAAACTGAAAATGGGGTACATGTTAAGGCAGAAGTATATGGACTCACCGGAGAAAAACATGGTTTTCATATCCATACATTCGGAGATTGCACTGCTACTGACGGAACGTCAACCGGAGGACACTTAAATCCCTATGGATTTGAGCACGGGTCTCCAAAATCTTTAAACCGCCATATGGGAGCAATGGGTAATTTGGAAGTAAATGAAAATGGAGTTGGCCTTAGAGATTACATAGATGAAGTAATAGTGATGGATGAAATAATTGGTCGTGGGATAATAGTTCATGGTGGAGAAGACGATCTAGAATCACAGCCTTCAGGAGCATCTGGCCCAAGAGTTGGTTGTGGTGTTATAGGAATCAAAAATTAAAGAGCATACTTTTTTTCATTACTTGTATCTAGTAAGATTGCGTGAAAACAGAGAGGAACTTACACTTCATAATATCAAGAAATATGAGGATTAACTCGGCTTCCAATCTTCCATTCCCTCCTTTATGGCATATGCCACTCGGTCTACCGGAATACGTTGTTGGCTCATATCATCACGATGACGAATAGTAACCTTATTATCTGTTTCAATAGTATCGAAATCAACCGTTATACAAAAAGGGGTGCCAGCTTCATCTAATCTGCGATAACGCTTACCAATTGAACCCGTTTCATCATACCTCACAGCGTAATCTTCGATCAATTCTGCTTCAATTTTTCGGGCAAGTTCCTGAAGTCCAGGTTTTTTTACCAACGGAAACACCCCTACTTGAATAGGTGCTAATTCAGGATGTATCTTGAGAACTGTACGCTTTTCACCATTAACTTCTTCTTTTCGATACGCATCACAAAGAACCATTAAGGTACAACGATCAAGCCCAATCGAGGTTTCAATTACGTAAGGGACATACCGTTTGTTATTCTTCTGGTCAAAGTAGTCCAGTTTTTTACCAGAAAATTTTTGATGTTGGGTTAAATCAAAATCAGATCTATTATGGATACCTTCAACTTCTTGCCAACCTATAGGAAATTTATACTGAACATCAACGGCGGCTAACGCATAATGGGCTAATTTGTCTTTAGAATGATCTGAAAATCGTAAATTTTCTTCTCGAATACCTATACTTTTATGCCAGCTAAGTCTCTTTTTTTTCCACGTTGTATAAGCGTTTGAATCGGTTCCAGGTTCAACAAAATACTGCATTTCCATTTGTTCAAATTCCCGCATACGGAATACAAATTGGCGAGCCACTACTTCGTTCCTAAAGGCCTTTCCTGTCTGAGCGACTCCAAAAGGTACCGAAACTCGACATGTATCGAGTATATTCTTGTAATTCACAAAGATTCCCTGTGCTGTTTCCGGGCGTAGATACACTCCATCATCTTCTGATGAAGTTGCTCCAAAGGCAGTTTTGAACATTAAATTAAATTGCCGTACTTCAGTCCAATCAAACGCACCAGAGTCCGGAGCTTTGATCTCATTTTCAATAATTATATCGTATAAATCTTCGGTCAGACTTTTTCGAGTTCCGGACGTAACCAGTAATTTCTGAATCTCATCAGCTTTTTCTTTCTTTCCATCTTTTTCCAATTGTAAAATATACTCCTCAATCAGCATATCTGCGCGGTATCGCTTCTTAGACTGCTTGTCATCGATCATGGGATCATTAAATCCACCTACGTGACCAGAAGCCTCCCATACTTTTGGGTGCATGAAAACAGCTGCATCTACACCTACGATATTTTCATGGCGTTGTGTCATATCTTTCCACCAGGCATTTCGGATATTTCGCTTTAGTTCAACACCTAAAGGTCCGTAATCATAAACCGCACTTAAGCCACCATATATCTCCGAGGATTGAAAAATAAAGCCTCGTGATTTAGCCAAGGACACAATGGTATCTAAACTATCTACATTCGACATCGTACTAGATTTGTTATTGATTATTGAACTTTAAGAAAGATACCAATTCTATTCGGCTATTTTAGAACCCTTTTTTATATAAAAATATTATTTTTTCTATAGACTAAACGAATATCTACTGACTCGGTTTAATAACTTTGTCCATATACTAAGTACTCTCATCTTTCAAATTAGCTTCGTTTGCATGGCTCGGAATACAATTTATGATATGGCTAGTGGGGCTATTTTGAATGCAGAATTACTTTATAAAAAACTATCTAAAATTGATACAGGACGGGATCGTTTTTTACTCTAGTTCATGATGTCCGATACTTTTGGTCAAGTTCTTTTAGCTTTATTTCCGAAATTGCTAAATTGAACTGAGAGACCATATTGGCCAATGCAAGCCTATGCATTCGTTTAAACGAAAAAACACGTTGGGTTAAATCGTTGCCAGGAATAGCCTCTAGCATTATCCCACTCTGAACATGAATCCATAATCGGGTGCGGAACCATCCTACCTTAATTTTTATAGTATCGATATCCTCTAAAGCCAAAAAAAGGGTTTTAATTGATGATTTATATGCTTTTACCACCGCGTCTTTTATTTGGAACTCTAAATATAATCCTTTCTTTTCTAGGCGAATGATGCCCTCAACACGCATAAAACCACCGCGTACACCATCTATATAAAATGGGATGTTTTTCATAATTCAAATATACTCTAAATAAAAAATAAATTTTCTTGTAAGTAATTCCTCTTTACATGCTTTTTCAGAATTGATATTTCGTAGACTAAAAACATAGATTCTTCTACACTAAGTCGAAAAGTGCCTCTTCTAAATCTTCATACATATATGTAAATCCAATGACCTCCAAAACCCCTGCCTTCATTCTAATACTGTCTAGAATTGGTTGGGCACCCTCACCAAAAATAAGTTTTAGGGCAAAGCTTGGAATAGTAAATAGGTTGAGACTACGCGTTGTTTTTGCCAGAATCTGCGTAAATACATCCATTGTTACAGGCTCAGGAGCACAAATATTTACAGGCCCTTCAATATGATCATTTTCTAAAAAGTGAATGATAGCACGGGCTAAATCCCGTAAATGAATCCAACTCATGAATTGAGTTCCAGATCCAATAGACCCACCTAAACCTAATCGAAAAGGAATGAGCATACTCTTTAGTGCCCCACCATTGTGACCTAAAACAATTCCAATACGGGGATTAACCACTCGTACTCCTAACTTCTTGGCTGCCTTCGCCTCTTTTTCCCAATCGGCGCATAGCTTTGCCAAAAAATCCTCTCCAGGTGAATCTTCCTCCTTGCACCAATTTATTCCAGTATGTCCATAATAACCTGCTGCAGAAGCAGATATGAATACTTTAGGTCTATTTTGCGACGAGGTCATAGCTTGGACAAGTTTCCTCGTTGATTGGATGCGAGAATTGTAGATTTTTTTCTTTACACTTTCAGTCCATCGTCCACCAATTAACGGCTCACCAGCTAAATGAATGACTGCATCAGCTTCATCCATAATTGGATCTAAAGAATCATCCCAAGAGACATAACGTAAGTTCTTAGCCTTATCCGCTTCATATTTATGAGGATTTCTAGTTATAAGTATGAGCTCATAATTTTTTTGTAAAAGCTCTATACATATATCGGAACCTATAAATCCGGTACCACCACTCACTACTATTTTTATCATCCTATTCCCTTATGCTTTTCGCCATTAATTTTATGAACAAGGTAGCATATCAAACCAATGAATTATTGCTTTAGCTCAGCTACTTTTTAATTATTAATATTATTACCTAACTAGATTCAACTACGCAACATAAACCAAATAAAATCAAACACATTATCATAAACATACTATATTTGATTTCACAAACTAAAAATTCTTCAATACCATTCTTCTGTGAATCTTACATTTTCATTACATGCCGTCACACGAATCTTTATAGGAGCCATATTCATATTATCGAGTATCGGTAAGTTCATTGATAGCAGTGATGCTCAATATTTAGTTGAATTACTGAGCATGAATATTTATTGGCTCATTGAATATAAAAGAATCATTGTTCTTAGTATTACCATCCTTGAGTTAGTCCTTGGTATTTTATTACTACTGAATCGCTGTACTTTTTTTTGTTATATGGCATCCGCGCTCTTAATTATATCATTATCCTCTGTTATCCTATTTTTCAAATTCCAAGGTACGCAGGTTGCAGCTTGTGGTTGTTTTGGTGCATTTGATTTACTGTCTGGCCCTAATACCACACTTGCAAAAAATGGAGTTTTGATAGTTTTTATTGTATACGGCATTTATAAAAAATTTAAGCCTCTAAGAGCAAATTAAAAATGTATGAGTAGCAAAAATCAAACCTGTCTGCTAAAAAATAAATCGCAAATAAACATACGCTGCCGGAGCGGCTAATAGTAAAGCATCAAAGCGGTCAAAAAATCCTCCATGCCCAGGAATAAGAGTCGAGGAATCCTTAGTGTTAGCCTCTCGTTTGATTTTGCTTTCTAATAGATCTCCAATGGGGCCAAATGTGGCTGATAAGATTGCCATTGGAAGTAATTCTAGCAAATTCAAAGGTTTATCAAAAGGTATTACAAAATAAACTAAGAGCATCCCTATTATGCTACCTAGATAACCAAATGCTAAGCCTTCCCAGGTTTTATTAGGACTTATATTAGGAGCTAATGAACGTTTACCAAAGGTTTTACCTCCAAAATAGGCTAAACTATCTGCTCCCCAAACCATGAATACCAACATAATAGTTAGTATAGAGCTATCTATTTTTGTCCCAAAGTTATCTATCAATATCAGACTAAGCATACCAATTGGTACATAGAGGCCAGCAAATAAAGTTGAGCTTAGTTTTAGTATACGGTTGGATGATGTACTAAATATTTGCCTTGAAACAAGCAGTAAAAAAAGAAGCAACCCTATTTCAAAGGCGTATGGGAGTTCCTGTGATAATAAAACCAATAAGCCAATTGAATATGAAAAAATTGAGTCGCTGGCGTTTAATGCCTCATCTAATAGTCTAATCAACTCAAATTGTATGAGCAGGGTAATTCCAATAATCATTGTTTTGAAGTACCAGCCTCCCATCCATGCCATCCATATAAATATAATAGCAGCTGGTAAAGCTACTAAAATACGCTTAAGTGAATTACTCATTTTACTAGTTTTCTAGATCTGTTTGGTCAGAATGGTCGATTCCCTTCTCTGCAGAATCGCTTTCATCATCGAGCTGATCATCCAAAATTGCATCATCTAGATTTGCTTCTGGAATACCTTCTAATAAATCAATCGCCTGCTCAACATACTCGTTAGGGACATATAAATACATCAGCGCCATTTCACCAATTACTAAGCTATATGCTGTATCACGTTTTGAAAGAATTTGTGAGGGAACATCTTGATCCCTTAAGAAGTTGTGAGCTAGGTTTACCTCAAATTCTTGTGTGCTTTCTAAAATACATGTCCAATCTTGTATGACGTTAGGTTTGGGATCGGTAAACATAGAATACTCAGCTAATTATTCGGATGTATTGATTAATGAAGTTGTTAGATTTGCAAAATATCGTTTGTGAAATAAAATTAGTAGTATAATTAGTAACAGTACTCCCAATAAAATCAAGACCCATGGTAAATCGGCATCCGCATTAAGTTCTTGCTTTAGCATTTCAGGATAAATCGTACTCAAAATAATCTGACCTCCATTATTTACTAAATGAGCTACCATGGCAGGGATAAGACTATTTGACGCATAGGTGATATAAGCAAATAATATACCTAAAGATGCAAGTGGTAAAATTCGCGTGATTTGCAGATGATAAGCTCCAAAAATAAGACCAGATACTACTATAGCAATCCATATACTACAGGATTTTTCAAGTGATCGCTGAACATAACCCCGATACATAATTTCTTCACAAATAGAGGGGACAAGTCCGATATGAAAAAGTCCCATCCATAAAATATGTTCCGAGCCTAACAATTTGGCAATCATTTCATCCATACTTTGTTGCATTTCAGCCATCCACTCTGGTACCGGTAAAAAAGCATTTAACCATCCTAGAAAAATGACCGCTGGATACGCAACTATCGTAAGTAGAATAGCCCAGACAACATATTTATGAGTATCTGAGTTTATTTGTAACCGCAAAAAGCGCCTTCTACCACCCGAATCAGCTGCCAAGCGAGTTACCAATAAGGATCCCAATGCAAATACAGTTATTTGCCCAGTGGTATTAATCCAAAAAAAGACCGTTGTTTGTTCACTAAGCACCTGCATAAGTGCCTCTATGTTGGTAGGATCGTCTACCAAAAACACTGCTGCAATTACTCCTACTAACCCACCCACTATATTGAAAGCAATGAGGGCAAGAAATACCCAAATAATTGCCATTATACCAAGGTTAAATCCATTGCGCTCGTACCAAGACCCATTAGTAGAATCCGAGATGATGGTAGTATTAACTAACATGATAAGAGATAAAATTAAAAGTAAAGAGCCAACTCTTTGAGTTGGCTCCTAAATATAAATATGATACAAAATGGTATATTATTCTACTTCTTTGGCAAATATTTTTGCACTAATAATACCGGATATAAGATTTATAAAAATATACATTGCTAACGCTGAAGCAAAACTTATAATTAAACCTGCTATTGAATTAGGGTCAGGAATAAAAGATTGAGCGATATCTATTTCTTCTTGTGTGAGTCCTTGATCTTCAAGACTCTTTAAGGTTGCCTCAATAATTGCTTCATTCATTCCAGTATCAATAAATTTTGTCCAAAATAATGATAAACAAAAGGCAACTATACTTGTAATAATACCAGAAAAAACACCTAATAAAGCACCTTTACCAATTGGATAAGTTAAATTATATCCTTTAGCATACATCCAATTAGAAATGATACCTGCAATTGATGCAATCAAACATCCTATAATAGTCATACCAGTTACACTGGATCCAGCAATAGTCATATAACTTGTTATCAATTGAATTACTGTCAAAACTGTTCCAGTAATTAATCCCGCTGTTATTACCGCATTCCAGTAACTAGGCATGCCGTGATGAGTTATTTCTTTAGCCATTTAATTGATCTTAATTGTTAGTGTATTTAGTTAATTTACATTCTACTTTCAGTTTAAAAATGACAGACTCCCGTTCATCTCTAATTAGACATTCCATATGTATATATAATATGCATTAATACCCAATATTTTATTCAAAGTTACGCATTAGACGAAAAACTATCATTAGAAGTAATAAATACAGACGCCATTAGCCCAAAACCAACTCCTAATAATAAACGAGAATAGTGAGTATTTGTCCAAATATCTAAGGCATTAATTAATACATCGAATCCAATTAATCCAGCAAATAAAGATAAAAGGCGCAAAGCTAGATCTCTATCAGGCCAAACTTCAAACCTTGCTGTTATACCTTTTAACCAAAAACCAAGAGCAAAAGCACCATATATACCAATGCAACGGGAGCAAACAGCCATTTGAGCTCCCATAAATTCAAATGATCGAGATGGATCTTGATGACATACCCAAGAATAAAATGAATAATGTAAATGAAAAGGGACTAAAGAATCATCTGCATACCATCCAGGCCCAAGGGCAAGTACTGCTAGAAGACTACTACCCAATAATAATAACAGATTTATTCTGCTAGAAATTTCGAACTGGATGGAGAATTGTTTCATTTCAAAGTGCGTTTAATAAATACTTAGGCGCCCGGCATGGTTTCCTAGTTGTCGCATTTATAAATACCAAAGTTACTTCTCCCAATGCACATAATTGGTTTCGTTGTTGAGCTATTACCTCATAATAGGTTAATAGCCTTATTGAGGGTTCGGAATACAAATGTACTTTTATGAGAATTTTCTCATCATAAAAAAGGGGATGTTTATAGTCTATTTCCGAATGGACAACCGGTAACATAATCCCATCATTCTCCATTGAGCCATAAGAAACCCCAAGACTTCGAATCATTTCAGTGCGAGCTTCCTCAAAATATTCCAAGTAACGCCCATAGTAAACATATCCCATTTTATCAGTTTCACTGTATCTACTTCGTAATCTATACTCAAAGCTGTGAATGGGGATACCTTCTGGAAATTGGACCATACTCACTTACTTATACTGTCCCATAGCCGAATATTTGGCTATTCTTTGATCTATCAGTTGCTCTGCGGATTGTTTAGAAAGTGATGTTAAGCTTTTGAGCACCTGCTTTTTAACTGCATTAGCTGCCGCATCATAATCTCTATGCGCCCCAGCAAGAGGCTCTTTTATAACTCCATCAATGATACCTAGCTCTAATAAATCAGAGGCAGTTAGCTTTAGGGCAGAGGCAGCCTGCTCTTTGTAATCCCATGTTTTCCAAAGAATAGACGAACATGATTCTGGAGATATAACCGAATACCAAGTATTCTCCATCATGAACACCTGATTCCCCATTCCAATTCCTATTGCACCACCACTAGCACCTTCCCCAATAATGATTGTTACCAAAGGCACTTTTAGCATAGCCATACGCTTGAGATTCCGTGCAATTGCCTCCGCTTGACCGCGTTTTTCTGCTTCAAGTCCTGGGAAAGCCCCTGGGGTATCGACTAGGGTTACAACAGGAATATCAAATTTTTCCGCCATTTCCATGAGCCTGTATGCCTTGCGATATCCTTCTGGATTTGCCATTCCAAAATTACGATACGTACGACTAGCGGTATCTCTTCCTTTTTGGTGTCCAATTACACATACGGTTAAACCATCTATCTCACCAAGTCCACCCACAATCGCTTTATCGTCGGCATGAAATCGATCCCCATGTAATTCAATAAATCGATCACAAATACGCTCAATATAGTCTAGCGTATATGGCCGCTCAGGGTGTCGAGCCAACTGAACCCGCTGCCAACGTGTTAAATTTGCAAAGATATTTTTCTGAAGACTTTCAACTTTAGACTTCAAGCTCTCCACTTCCTTGCTTAGGACTCCTTCACTAGTTGAAGAAAACTGCTCTAACTCTTGGATTTTCTTTTCTAAATCAGCAATGGGTTTTTCAAATTCTAAATACTGCATATATAATTAGATTTAGTTCATTTAAATATAGCAAATCCCCTCGTTTAAAAGTGGATTTCTCTAGTTGAGATGTATCTCGTCGTCTTTTTGCTGAAAATAGGTCTGCTTAAATAGAAAATAAACCACTTACAACTGACCAAATAAACTCCTAATCTTAAGCGCCCAAACCCTCCAAATAGCTTCTCGAACAATGCCTTTAGACATTTTCGATATGCCTTCTTCTCGCTCCCTAAATATGATAGACACCTCTTGCAACCTGAAGCCTGCTTTCCAAGCTCTAAAATGAAGTTCTATTTGAAATGCATAACCATTGGATCTCATCCTATTCAAAGATATGGCGTCTAAAACTCTGCGATGAATGCATTTAAAGCCAGCAGTGGTATCTTTTACAGGTAAACCGGTAATGAGTCTTGCATAAATATTTGCTCCATACGAAAGAATTAATCTACTAAGTGGCCAATTCACAATGCTTATTCCATTAGCATAGCGTGAACCGATAGCAATATCTGTATTACCGCTTTTAACGGCTTCTACTAATTTTAGTACATCTTCAGGTGGGTGTGAAAAATCTGCATCCATTTCACAAACTAATTCATAATCATGCTGCAAAGCATATTCAAAACCCCGAACATAGGCCGTTCCTAAACCTAGTTTGCCTTCCCTTTCAATTAAATGAATACGATTAGGATAGGCGTGTTGCTCCTCTTTAATTCGCTCCGCTGTACCATCTGGTGATCCATCATCCACAAATAGTATATCCACCTCCAAATCCAATGCCATGAGTGTATGAATCATACGTACGACATTGGTAGATTCATTGTAGGTTGGAATAATGATTAAGGGATATTTCTGCATGGGCTTATTTTGGCTTACTGACCTTTACCTTTAATCATAGTGATTAACGTATTAATAATAATTTTTATATCCATACGTAATGAAATATTTTCGACATAATACAAATCATACTTGGTTTTTTCTTTAACATCATCAAGTGAGGCATCGTATTTCCATTTAACCTGAGCCCATCCTGTAATCCCTGGACGGACGCGTAAACGTCGCATATATAATGGTATTTGGTTTTTAAATTGATTCACAAAATGTTCACGTTCAGGTCTAGGTCCGACTAAACTCATTTGTCCTCGAATTACATTGTACAGCTGAGGTATCTCGTCAATACGTAATTTACGTAGCCAATAACCAATCCCTGTAATCCGTGGATCGTCTTTTTTTGCCCACATTGGGCCGGTTTTTCGTTCAGCATCTTGCACCATAGTCCGAAATTTATTCATTATAAAGGGTTTTCCATTCCGTCCTATACGCTCCTGGCGAAAAATCACCGGACCTGAAGACCCTGAACGGATAAGTAGGGCCACTAATAACAAGAATGGTGCAAACACGATCAATACAACTACCGAAATAGTTACATCCATCAGCCGCTTAACTGCTTTCTCCCATAACGGCATAGGCTCGGGGGAAATTTCAATTATAGGCATACCAAAAATCTGATTTGTTTTTGATAAACCACTCACGATTTGATAAAAATCAGGTAATAGTTTTAATCGGACATCTGGATTATCAAGTTTTGAAATAATCGCTACCAAGTCTTCTCGGCCATTGGCCTCTAATGCCACCAAAACATCCTGTACTTTATACTCGGCAATAATTCGATCTATCTCAGAAAGTTGCCCAATAATATCTTGTGGATATATACCCGAATCAATGGCTGAATCACCCCCATTCACCTGAATATATCCAAGTACTTCCATACCCAAAATTTTATTACGCATAAGATCATCAAAAGCCATCTTAGCATTTGACCCCGTTCCTACGATTAAAGTTTTATGCAGCCCACGCCCTCTTTGAGCGTAGAGTCGTTGTAAGGTTCTTATCACAAAACGATTGATTATGATTGCCCCCATAATAATTCCGCAGTAGGAAAAGATAATCCCATGATGGGTTCCACCTTCAATAAATAACCAGTGATCCCAAACTACATACAAGACAAGTCCTCCTAATACCATGGCCTTAACTACTCTAGTAAATTCATCCAGTCTTGAGATTAAATATAAGCCTTTATATAATCCTGATATGACAAATACTCCAAGCCAATAGCTACTAAATAGCACTCCTGCACTAAATATAACTAAGCCAAAATCAGTCAATCGAGGGTCTAAATAAGAAGAAAAAAATGAATGGAAAACAAACCAACTTGCTAATAAAAGCAAGTAATCAAGGGCACTCGTTAGTATAACTTCTCGATATCTTTTCACAGAGAGCAAATGGGTGGTGAGATTCGTAATTTAAATCACATAAAAAAAGTACGGATTTTTAATCTCTATATATAACTGAAACCACTACATGACTTTATTTTGTTTCAATTGCACAAAACATGTTCTGCAAGCAAAGCACGCTTAGGTAGTTTAACTACTGACCATGGAACGATAGAAACACCCATATTTATGCCTGTAGGAACACTTGGAACCGTAAAAGGTGTCTCACAAGACCGATTAAAAGACCCTGTCCAAGCCCAAGTTATTTTGGGAAACACCTACCACCTTTATCTAAGGCCTGGCACCAAGATAATACAGTCTTCAGGTGGATTGCACAGTTTTATGAATTGGGACCAGCCAATCTTAACAGACTCTGGGGGATATCAAATCTTTTCGCTATCAGATATTAGAACCTTAGATGAGGAAGGCGCACACTTTAAAAGTCATTTAGATGGTTCCAAGCACTTATTTACTCCAGAGAATGTGGTGAATATACAACGAGTACTAGGCTCAGATATCATGATGATTTTGGATGAGTGTCCACCTTATCCTAGTGATTATGAATATGTGAAAAATTCTATGGAGTTGACCCATCGATGGGCTAAAAGAGGCCGCAAACAATTTTTAGAATCGCAGGATCTTTACGGGCATCAACAATTTCAATTTGGAATCGTACAAGGTGGAACGTACAAAGATCTTAGGATTGCCTCCGCTGAATTTATGGCAGAACAAGACTTTGATGGTATTGCAATTGGTGGACTCAGCGTGGGAGAACCTATCTCATTATTATATGAAATGACTGATGTAAACACCGATATATTACCTAAAGAAAAGGCACGATATCTAATGGGAGTAGGTACGCCTGCTAATTTACTAGAATCCATCGCTCGCGGTGTAGATATGTTTGATTGTGTCATGCCTACTAGAAATGCAAGAAATGGCACCATATTTACACAACACGGGAAAGTCAATATCAGAAATTCTAAGTGGAAGAACCATCATACAACCTTAGAAAAGGATTTCCCAAGTGATTTATGTCAAAAGTACCATATGTCTTATGTGCATCACTTATTCAAAAGTAATGAACTCTTTGGAATGACTTTAGCCTCGGAACATAATCTTCAGTTTTATTTATGGCTCATGAAAGAAGTAAGACAACATATCAAAAAAGGCACTTATGCCGCTTGGTATCCAAGTATGGTTACACAATTAGAGTCAAAAATTTAAATTTTATCTTCTAGAGATGCCTATTTCCAGTTATTACCTGGTTGAAATATAGACTTCAATAATATGTCCATATCCATACCTAAAGAATAATTTTGCATATAATATAACTGATAATACTCTGTATCTTGACCCTCCTCAAGCTTCCCCTGATTTAACTGTACCAAGCCGGTAAGACCCGGTTTTAATGCTCCTTTTTGATCGTTATTATGTTCGTAATGATTATCCTGAACTGGAAGAATTGAGCCTACCCATGAATAATGTCCATGCAGTACACCAAGTAAAAATAAACTTCGGTTTTGCCACTTATACTTAGCTAGTGGCTTTAAAAAATATTGACCTTTAGGTCGTTTAATCCATGCTATAAGGGAGAATGGCCATGTTAATGCAAAAAGAGGTAAAGCCAAAGCCAAATCAAAGCTCCGCTTGACAAGGCGGTTTATGGGCTTATTTAATGCAAGTTCTACCTCAACCAGAGGTAAACTTTCGAGATAATCTACTTTTGATTTACCTAAAATAAAATCCATACTATCAGGAATAAGCTTGCACTGAACTGATAGACCTTGCAACGTTGAGATCGCTCGAAGCATCTCTTTATAGGATAGAGTGCTCAACGAGAATAGTACCTGATCAGCATGATATGCCCGGACTAAATCTTTTAACTGACTTAATAAACCAAGAGAGTTTAGTATTGCTTTCTGGCTCTTAATATCCTGTTCTATTTCAAAACCCTCTGCCTCATCATTAGCATCTATTTGAACCCAACCTAATACCTCAACATTCCAATCTGGTCTAGCATGTATTTTAGGTATAAGTTCACGAGCGTCTAAATGAGTGCCAATGAGAAGTATTTTCGATTTCTTTATTTGTCCTTTCGCATATATTTGATTCTGCTTAGCATTTATCTGGAGTAGCTTCAAGCCTATCATAAGTATCACTGAAACCCCAAAACCAATTAACAAAGACAGACGGGAAAAGGCTAAATTTCGTGCAAAAAATGTAATAACAGCCACTCCTAAATACGAAAATAAGAGAGCCTTTAGAGGACTGGAAATAGAGTCAGTTTTATCCTCATATAAACCAAAAAGTGCACCAATTAATAAATAAATTCCAGATGCTAAAAGATTGATCCAAAGAAACTGAAAAGACTGTAGATCACTGAATATTTCAACACTGAATTGAAACCGAATTAGGAAACCTAAAATAATGGAGATATTTAACAGAATTAAATCGGTTGTAATCTGTGAAATTGCTCTTAAACGACTGAATATGAATGAAAAAATGGCCTTTAATAAAATAGCAGAAAAAATTACTGCTTTAAATAGACTACTGTATTTAGAGGAATGATGCTTATCAAAGAACAAATACATGGCCTTGTTGAAAATTTGAATATAGCGTAAATCCCCTTTTTTTGTACTCTCTCCTTTATAATGAATAATGGAAGTAAATGGGACGTAATCAATGTGGTAATTGGTTTCTTGTATACGGTAACAGAGATCAATATCCTCTCCGTACATAAAGAAACGTTCATCGAAGCCCCCCATTTGTTGCAACAACTCTGTTCTCCAAAACATAAACGAACCAGATAAAACGTGTATCTTCGCCTGTTGGTTTTCCGAAAGCCAAGTAAGATAATACTGACCAAATAAACGCGATTTCGGAAACATCGAATGTAAACCTAATAACTTAGTCAATGCAGCCCATATAGTGGGGACCGAACGTTTAGATTCTGGCGCAAAGCTGCCATCGGGATTAAGAATTTTACAACCAGCAGCACCACATTTCGGATTTCGTTTCATATGATCAATAAGAGTAGTAAAGGTATCCTCACTGACCAGGGTGTCTGGGTTAATAATCAGAGTAAACTCGCCTTTAGCTTCTTTAATAGCCTGATTATTTGCCTTGCTAAACCCCAAATTATCCTCATTTGCAATATAACTTACAGCAGGGTGCCGCTGTCGCAAATAAGCTAAAGAATCATCACCAGAGTCATTATCTACCACAAATATCTGTACTGTATATTGACTTGCTGCCTTATAAATAGAACTAAGTAAGTTTGAAACGTATTCCTTCACTTTATAGTTTACAATCACTATGCTGATATCAACCTTTTTAGCCATATACCCCAATCTTATTGAGCAGGTACTCTAGCTTTGCCCGCCAACCTAAACCATATCCAGTCTTTCTAGCAGTTCCGCGCCATAGATGGTCAATACTGTTGTTCATCGGATAATCTACTAACTGAAATCCATTTAACCAGGCTTCTCTGAAGTTTTGAAGAGTAGGTTGTCCATGATGTATAAAAGGAGAAAACTGGAGATATAATGTCCTATTTAATACCATATAAGGTGTTTGCAAAATAATTTGACCTGTTAACTTATTAGTGCTAAATCCTCGTTTATTCACCCTATTAAACATTCCTACAGCATAATTCTTCTCATCGGATTCCAAAAGGTCTACAACCCTTTCTAAAAAACCCCCTTGTTTTGTTTCTGTATCACTATCTAGAAAAAAAATATACTTCGATTTTACTATCTTACGTGCTGCAAAGTCCATAGCAGGCCCGTGATATATATTATTTGGTAGACGAATCCATTGAGTGTTTAATTGTTTGCCAATCCACTCCTGGACCTGATTTACAATGTCCAAATCTGACCCATTATCTACTATATATAAAGGGGTTACAGGGTAAAAATTGTTAAAGGACTCAACTGCCTTTTTCAGCAATTCTGGGGTTTGGTAATGAATAATTACCGCACTTAAATCCAGCTGCTTAAATGCATCTTCCCGTATTAATGCATCCGCTGATTCCTTTAAACTTGAGATATCTACCGCCGACTCTTGTTTCATATCATTGTATAATAACAACTTTACCAACGCCTCGTTCTCCTTTGCTCACATCCCAGGCGACTAAAAAATACACCCCACTACTAACTTTTTGACCATTTGAATTATACCCGTCCCATTGTGTACGACCACCATTAGCTTGCAATTCATGCACTACATTCCCACCCGAGTTAAGTACTCGTATCCGTGTAGATTGGCTTAAATTTTCAATTATGATTCGCTCATGTTGATCATACAAAAAGGGATTAGGATAGATCTTCAATGATCCCATTTGAGCTTTGGGGGATTGTGCTATATCAATAAAACTTACCAATCCCCTATCAGTTGCTACAAATACTTCACCTGATTCTTCATTTATAGAAATGGACAAAATATTATTTGAAATCAATGGACTATTGTCTTCAGTATAACGCTTAAGAATGGTACTTCCTTCTTCATTTAACAGCCATAATCCTTGATTAATACTACCAATCCATTTCTGATTAGCACCATTAACTGCCATAGCACTTACGTTAATATCACGTAATAAATACCTCGATAAAGCCGAGGTATCTTCATTTATTAACCATTGAGATTGACGTTCAGATGAACGTTGACTGTCTATGATAAATCGAGGGAATAGAAAGCGAGCAATCCCTCTAGCCGTGCCAATCCACACTTCACCATTTTTGTCTTCCAAAAAGGCATTAACTTTGTTATCCGGTAAATTACCATTACTTACAGATGTAGTCAGTTTAACTCCTTGATTATCTATAAGATCAACTGGATCATTGGTATTAAGTATTAATAAACCCGTTCCATCACCAGTTGAACTTTGAAGGGAAATCCACTTATAATCATTAGAGTCGATGAATAAATTAACATATTCATCAAGTGAATTCACTGCGTTATCTTTAGCATGAGCTAACCAAGTATCTTGATTTGGTTCATAGACATACAACGGTTCGGATCCATACCGGCTAACCAACCAAACCTGATCTTTACTATCTACAGATAAACCAGAAATTACCGTATACTCCGGACTATCAGCTTCCCAACCTCGAATGGTACTGTTATATGCATTATATATTTGTATCGCATTGGTTGTTTTGTTGTGCTTAACTACTCCACTTCCCCAAGATCCAATAAAATAATTAGAATTATTTTGAGCTGTTGTAAAAGCTAGTTTGAAGTTCTCTTGGTCTAACAATTCAGTATTTTGAGCATTAAAGCTTATCCAGGAACTATCCTGAAAAAAAGAATAGCCTTTAGATCGGTCAATGATTCTGTTACCTGCAACATTGTTAGAGGACGCAGAAAATAAACGCCCATCAGACCAATCCAACCCAGTAAAAAAATTAGTATAAGGCCCGACGGGTACAAATTGATCCCAATCTGATGGGCTAGTAAATACCAACAAACCCAAATCAGTCGTCCCCATTAGCAATTGATCATTTAGCATAGTACTCGTACGAATACCTCGAACATTTTCGACCCTATAAATTTTGGTAGATGTATATGTTGATCGACGCATTATTCTGTTATTAAAAACCAACATAAGATCTTGGCCGTCTCCCTGGTGTATGACATCTAATGATTGAAGATAGTTTACTCCTTCTTCTTTTAGCCAAATGTCACCATTGAAGTGATATAGTGACTCCTGTACAACAGCATATGCCCCACTATTAAAAAAACAAACATCTTGTATAAAATTAGTAGGCAGACCGTCGACCGTAGTAAATACGGTCCAAGATTCACTGATTAGCAAATTATCATTCAAATTTGCCATGACAACTCCGTACGATGTAGCAGCTATTAACTCGTCATCAAAAATATCTAAGGCATAAATTGGTGTGCCACGATCTAGATTACCTAGTCCTATGTAGCTTTGCTGCACGTATAAATCATCTATATTAAACTCAATGATTCCAAAATCTGTAGCTACAAATAGAATGTCATTATATATGATAAAATCACGAATAAATTTTGACGGGTACTGATCAACTCTGAGTAAATCAGTAATGGTTTGAATAGAAGAATATTCTATGTTATAGACATCAATTGCGCCATCCATATATCCTAAAAATAACTGCTTTGATGGCGAATGATAGGCTAGTTTTTGAATATCCAAACGATGAAGACCGTCCAAGGTTGTTAATGTGTTACTGATTCCTACTGCATCAGTAATAACTAGGCCACCCTGAGTTGCAACAAATCTATAGTTTTGATCAGTCACAATAATATCATTGATAGTTGAAAAGGAGGAATATACCCGCCACTCATCAATTACTTGTGCATTTATGGAATTCAAATTCAATGATAAAACCCAACAAAGAATTACGAACATAACAGGTAATTGAGTGAGACTAAATATTCTCTTAATTAAATATTTACCTGGGGGTATCTCTTTTCTTTTATTTAATTGAACAAGCATAACTAAATGTACGGATTCAGTTGGGCTTCTACCATACTATTTCTGTTATGAATATCATAAAAGATGAGGAATACTATGCCAAGTTTATTTTCGGGTTTTTTTGAAAAATAACTGGCATATAAAAATAATAAGTTCAGTTTAAACTATTCAATTCTGTCTTCATCATAATTCCTAAGCAAACGCACACCTATATACATAAGCGGTGTGTCGAATAAAGCAAAAAAGAACTTAAATAAGTAAGAATTGAGGATAAGTATAATGACAGCACCCGCATTATCAATAGCATCGTCTAGATTACCCGCTAGATATAAAATGGTAATGATAGCTGTTGAATCTACTAGCTGACTAACCGTTGTTGAAGCATTATTCCTAAGCCAAAGATGTTTACCTTTAGTTAAACGCTTCCAAAAATGGTACAATCGAACATCTACACTTTGAGCAATTAGATAAGCAATCATGGAAGCGATGGTATTACCGACCATGAATTGATATACTCCTTCAAATAAATCTAGCCCGCCACTTACTCCGGCAGAATTGGGTAGCCAATGATTTATACTCATGAGTAACAGCATAAAAATATTCATTCCAAAACCAACCCAAACCAACATTTGCGCTCGTTTACGTCCAAAAAGTTCACTGATTAAATCAGTCGCAAGAAAAGTAAATGGATAAGCAACCACCCCTGCCGGTACACTCATGGTGTAGGTACTACCGTTCCTAACAAGGTCAGGTGTTAAAGCTTCCAACCAAGAAGGTAATTCCAGGCTAAAAATTGTTACGAATTTGGTGGTTCCAATGACATTACCTAACACAAGAGAGGTCAAAAAGATCCCTGATAGAGTCAAAAATAAGGCGTCACGTCGGTGATCCTTTCCCATAAATTAAATATCTAATTGAGTAATTCTTTCTTTCCTAAAATTTAGTCAAATGCTTGAACGAAGCGAACAATGCAACTGTTAAATAATTTCATATGCAAAAAACAAACACAATACATTCGATATTTGGTATTAACTAAACCACTAAGATAATCATTCACGCTGGTAATTATATACCTATCTAAAAAGTCATTTACTTATAGCGGATATGAAGGATAATAATACGGATCAGATTACATCCAAAATTGAGTTGAGTTTATTGGCAGCTGAGTTGTTTCAAAAAAAAGGTCGACTAAGTATGCGAGACCTGATTAACAACAGTGAGATTAGTATAACAAAGATATATGATTTATTTCCAGATAAAGACGCACTTATCAGCTACGCCTACCCCGCAATGGTATTTAAATATTGGGCCATGATCGACGAGATTGATGACTTTCATAATCTGGTAATTAGTGAAAAACTAGGGAATTTCATCTATACAATGTTAGAGATGTTTTCAGATCATGAACTTTTTGTTAAAGAGACATTTACCCGATTAGTGGCTTGTAAAGGAATAAAAAGTGATTTTGCTAATGAAGTCTCTACAGTTTATAAAGACTTCTTAACTCGCGATAGAAATTTATCAATTACGGCAGGTCTTGTCACTGGCCCATTTTTTTATCGTTGGATGACTACACAATTTATTGCATTAGTAGAATTTTGGATTCGTGATGTATCAACTAATAAAGAACGTACAATTGGATTGGTAGATAAAGCCTGTAGTTTGTTTGAAGACGTGTTATATAGTGAATTATTCGATAAAGGCTTTGACTTCAGTAAATACTTATATACGACCCTAAATACAACTTTCAGAGATAAGTCATGAGCGATTTTCCATCATCTAAATTTGAACGTGGCAGAATTATTGCTAAAACTGGTTTGAAAGTTGGAACAAATTATGCCCAACGATATATCAAAAAAAAAATTACCGGTAAAATAGATAGTGCTACGGATTTTCACTCTGAAAATGCTCGTGAGGTATTTAAAGAATTCACCAAGTTAAGAGGAACAGCACTCAAGATTGCCCAAGGCATGAGTATGGATCAAGGCTTTTTGCCTGAAGAATTTGCCGAGGTAATGACCCAAGCACAATACAGTGTACCCCCCATTAATAAATCCTTAGTGCGGTCCATTATAAAACGAGAAATGGGTAAGTACCCGGAACAAATATTTGCACAGTTCGAAGCTAATGCTTTCGCCGCAGCCTCTATTGGCCAAGTTCATAAAGCGGAACTGAAGGATGGGAGAAAAGTTGCAATCAAAATTCAATATCCAAATGTTCGAGAAACCATTGATTCGGATATGGCTGTAGCAAAATCCGTGGCACGTCGAATCATTAAAAATGGACATGAAATAGACCCTTATTTTGACGAGATCCGGTCCACACTTCTAATCGAAACAGATTATATACACGAAGGTAATCAGATAAAAGAGTTCAAAAAGCGTTTTGAGAGCAATCGATTTGAAATACCAGATTGGATAGAGGAATACTCAACAGAACGTATATTGTGCATGAGCTATTTGGAAGGGCGCCATTTGGATGATTTTTTAGAGGAACAGCCATCACAAAAAGAGCGCAATCATTTCGGACAACTTATATGGGAGTTCTTTCATGAGGAACTTAGAATAGGAGGTTATGTTCATGCCGACACTCATCCAGGAAATTTTTTATTCACACATAATGGAAAGTTAGGGATAATTGATTTTGGCTGTGTAAAGCTATTTCCCGATGAATTCTTTACGAACTATTTAAAGTTATTACCCTGTCATTTGGCTAATGATCAAGAGGCTATACGTGAATTATATACCAAGTTAGAAGTGATTAACCCAAATGCTAAAATTCAATCCAGGGAAAATGAGTATTACAATTTTGCTCGGAATTACGGCATCATGTTTTCAAAACCATACCGCTACGAATACTTCGATTTCAGCAACTCTGACTTTGATAATGAAATAAGACACTTTACTAAAGAAGCACCACTTTCAAATGAAATCAGGGGCTCAAAGCACTTCTTATATACTAGCCGAGTACACACTGGTTTATATAATATACTAATTAAGCTTGGAGCAATAGTATCAACAGAAAACGCAAAACTTATTTTGAGTGAATTATTGGATATGTCATTTGACCCTTATCGCGAGCCCTTAGAAATTGTATGAATCTCAAAAACCAAACATTCGATGACCTCGACACCTTGGTACATAAAAAAAGGCACTATCTTAACTGATATGTGCCTTTTTTGGTAAATTTTAAACATCTACTGCACACGAACTAGATCAAAGCTGATTAACTATTGATCTATAGTGTTCAAAAACTTATAAAACTCACTGTCTGTGGAAATAATAAGAGAGGTCTCTTTATCAATAGTACTGATATAGGCTTCCATACTTTTGGTAAAATCGTAAAGCTCTCTTGCCGAACGTGAACGGTTATAGGACTGATTGTAAATTGCTGCTGCTTCTGCATCTGCTTTACCTCGAATAGTTTCTGCTTCTCGGAAAGCTTCAGATTGAATACGCAATAATTCTCGCTCCTTTTCACCATTTATTCTGGAAGACTCACCCTGCCCTTCTGATCTAAATTTATCGGCTATTCGATTTCTTTCCGAAATCATACGATCATAGACAGTTCGGCGAACCTCCTCCACATAATTGATTCGTTTAAATCTAAAATCTAAAACTGCAATTCCAAGATCTGAAGCACGTTGATTCGCTAATTCTTGGATTTGTTCTTGGATTACGTCTCGGCCTGTCTGAATAACCTCTAGTGAATCATTTACTATATCAGCTATTATACCTTCTGATATAGGCTCTCGATTTGTGGATCTAATTAATTCAACAAGATCATGAGCGGCGATAGCATTTCGAGTTTCACCATCTAAGATATCATCCAATCGTGATTGAGCACCACGCTCATCTCCTAAACGCTGAAAATATTGCAGAGGATCAGTAATTTGCCAACGCGCATAGGTATCCACAAAAATGAATTTTTTGTCTTTAGTTGGAACTTGATTTCGATCACCATCCCATTCCAAATATCTCTTTTCAAAATAGTTCGCTGTTTGAATAAAGGGTATTTTAAAATTAAGACCTGGTTCTGTAATCGCCTCACCAACTGGATTACCAAACTGTGTTATGACGGCTTGTTCGGTTTCATCTACAATATAAAAACCATCATTTACAACAATCAAGGCTAAGAATGCGAGGATAGTTATACCTATTTTTGAAAAATTTTTCATGTTATCCTCTTAGTTATTATTGTTGTTATTCTTTTCACGTGCTCCGTCCATCTGTAATTGCAGTAACGGGATTACTGAATTACCCTCATCGTCAGTAATTATTTTCTGCCCCATGTTTGGGATAACATCCTGCATAGTTTCTAAGAAAATTCGCCGTTTTGTTACCTCTGGAGCTTTTATGTATTCCTCATACAAATCGTTGAATCGAGACACCTCTCCTTGCGCTCTGTTTACTCTATCTAAAGCATATCCTTCTGCCTTTTGAATAGTCTCCTGTGCCTCACCAGCTGCACGTGGAATTACCCGGTTATAATCAGCACGAGCTTGGTTAATTAAGGTCTCACGTTGCTGCTGTGCCTCATTAACTCCATTGAAAGAGGGTTTTACAGGATCTGGTGGATTTATATCCTGAAGCACCACTTGTTCTATGGTAAGACCAATTTCATATTCATTACAGAGCTCCTGAATTATAGCTTCTGCTTGTGAGGCAACGTCAGCACGTCCTACTGTTAGTACTTCATTTACAGTTCGATCACCAACAATTTGACGCATCGCAGCCTCAGAGATATCTCTCAATGTCTCATCGGCATTTCGAACTTTAAATAAATAACTGAAAGGGTCATTTATTCGGTATTGTACAACCCATTCAACATCAGCTAAATTCAAATCTCCAGTAAGCATCAAGGATTCCCCCTCATAGCCTACTTTTCTATAGGTAGAATTAACTCCAGCAGATGCGGTACGATAGCCAAATTCCTGCTTTAATTGCCGCTGAACGGGAACTAATAGTAGCTGCTCCATTATAGGAACTTTAAAATTTAAGCCTGGAGCAGCTTCTCTCTGATACTCACCAAATCGGGTAATGACTCCAACCTCTTCCGGCTCAACCGTAAAGAATGAAGAAAATACCAGCATTAGGCCAACAAAGCCTATAAGTATCCACTTTAAGTTGTTTGTTATAGATTCAAACTGCGGAGGCAAATTGAATTCCAAATTGTTTTCTTCTGCCATAATTATTCTATGATATTTTTAAACAGATTAATGTTGTGTCGTCAATTAATTGATAGTTACTGTACTTTTGTACAAATCTCTTAAAATTTATTGCTATTTCTTTAGCACTAAGCTGCTGTGTATCATGTTCCTCCAACAATTTTGGAAGATTTTCAAAACCTAGTCGCTCTCCATTTTGATTGACCGCTTCTGGTAAACCATCTAAATATAACAAAAAGACATCACCCTTTTTTACTTTTACAACAATTGTTGATGATATAGCCTTGTTTGCTCATTATTTACTGGATTAAGAAATTTAACAAGATATACAAACCAAATATTTAAGATAATTTATTATTTACCTTCACAGGGATATGCTATGAGCATAATGATAATTATTATTCAACTAAATATGAATTATTGCGAGTCCATTAATAAGTTCATTGGTAGAACTGAAGCCTTATTTCTATATTACAAGTCGTCTAAAAGCCTCCAATAGTGCCTCTAAAGTATTCAAATATGTTATCTTTACTCTTACCGGTTAATTCAGAGAAATACTCAAGTAAATTCTGCAAACAAGTTAAATTGGATCGGAAAAAAACTTTTAAAGCGAGAAGTAATCAGTGTATTTATATATCATTATTTTTGATTTTTTTTATGCTCACAGAAGATGGTAAACGCATTTTCGCACACGTAAGCTTAACAGATTCTACTATCCATGAAAATACTTTCGTTTCGAGCCCTCAAAAAAGCGTTCATAGTTTTATTCATTGGCAACAAAAAGGGCATGTTATATTAGAGCGGTATATTCAGCCTTTTGGACTTTTTGAAGGTGAGAAAGTAGATAAAAAACAACTAGCCCAACAATTACTTAAGGTACTAGATGCCCGGGGGCTTTTGGTCGTATATTCCGAAATACCAAATAATCCTAATTATCTTGACTCTATCACTGGCTTACCGCAGTACATTCTATTCAACGATCTTCCTGAGGTGTACCTTCGCAAGGTTGGTTCTGAATGGTTATTCTCCGAAACTACTATTGAGCAAATCCCTATCTTATACAGAGCTACATTTTCGAGTACATTAGAGGCATTTGTTGATCGCCTACCTCCCATAGCTAAGCAGGAATGGATAGGTTTATATATGTGGCAAGTCATTGGTCTGTTTGTATGGATATTAATGGCTCTTGTAATACGAAACCTGTTCGAACGTTTGATTATGCATTATTTATCTAGATGGGTAAAAAAAACAAAAATAAAATGGGATGATTTATTCTTAGAATCCGTTCATAAACCACTCGGCTTAGTGGCTTTGGTTGGTTTCTTATTCCTAAGCTATAGTAACCTCCAATTTGGTGTTAGTATTAATCTATACCTTTCCAAAATTCTTAGCATTTCACTCTCTATCGCTTTTTTTTGGGTTATATACAGTTTAATTGAAGTTTTCGCAGAGTACCTTAAACAAATAACAGGTAGAACTGAGAACTCCCTGGATGATCAATTAGTCCCACTCATATGTAAAACACTCCGTGTTTTTATTGTGGTATTAGGGGTTATAGTCATTTTACAAAACAATGGTTACAACGTAGCTTCACTGATTGCTGGATTGGGAATTGGGGGATTGGCTGTAGCTCTAGCGGCCAAAGACACCTTAGCTAATTTCTTTGGGTCTATAACTATTTTTGTGGATCGTCCTTTTAGTATGGGAGATTGGATAAAAACAAGTGCGGCAGAAGGTACGGTTGAAGAAGTAGGATTTCGTTCGACACGAATTAGAACATTTTATGATTCAGTAGTCTCTGTGCCTAATTCTAGCCTGGCAAATTCAGAAATTGACAACCTTGGAATACGTGAATTTAGACGACTAAAAACCGTTCTAAATCTAACCTATGATACCTCTCCTGAACAAATGGAAGCATTTGTTGAAGGTATTAAAGCAATCGTAAAAGCAAATCCAAATTTCCGACAGGATTACTATGAAATTCACTTTCACGCGTTTGGAGCTCACTCATTAGATGTTCTAGTTTATGTATTTTTTTGCGTTCCGGATTGGAGTACTGAGCTACAACAACGGCATAATTTTCTTTTAGAAATTCTTCGGTTAGCTCAAGCACTGAAAGTTGAATTTGCCTTTCCCACACAAACCCTCCATATCGACTCACAAACCCAAAGTGATTTGGTAAAAAAACAAACTCCTTCAGCCGACTCTCTCATACACGAATTAAAGTCTTTTGGCCCAAATGGAAAACAAGCAAAACCGGAAGGTTTTAAACTCTATGACAAGGGGTCAGAGGTGTATTTTGGACCAAAAAAGCCTTGAGGCGCGTTGAAGATCTAATGCTAGAAGTCTAATCTTTGGTTCTAATAAAAGTCTAAATAGGCACCTAAAATAAAAGCTTAACTGCGATAAATCTACCCCGCAGTTTTCTCAAAAGCATCAAAAACCATTTTTAAATCTTCCGCCACATCTTGACTTGTACGACCTTCAATACGGTGTCTAGGGATCATCGCCTTTATTTCGCCGTCAACGAAGTAAGCAAAAGATGGTGATGAAGGGGGGAATTCACTGAAGTAGGCTCTTGCATGAGCCGTAGCTTCTTTGTCTTGACCCGCAAATACGGTAACTAAATGATCAGGTTTAGCTTCCGACTGTTTCAAAGCGATACCCAAGCCTGGTCTTGCATTTCCAGCAGCACATCCACAGACCGAATTAATGGCTAAAAGCATAGTTCCTTTATATTCTTTCATCGCCCGGTCGACATCTGACGTAGTCATTAGTTCTTCAACACCAAGCTGAGTTAATTCTTCTCTCATCCATGAGGTATCAGGCCCCATCCCAAATCCAAATTGCATAATTGTAATATTTAAATATTAAAATATTCTATCTATATGTAAATGAACCATTAAGACAATCATCTAGTGTTGTTTAACAGCGTCATAATTCGCTTCAACTTGGTCCCAATTAACCACACTCCAAAAAGCAGCTATATAATCAGGTCTACGATTTTGATAATGTAAATAATAGGCATGTTCCCATACATCTAATCCTAGAATGGGGGTATATCCATCCATTATTGGACTATTTTGATTCGCCGTAGAATGGACTACCAATTCTTCCGAGCCATTTACGGACAGCCAAGCCCAACCAGATCCAAACCGAGTAGCAGCTGCATTAGCAAAGGCCTCCTTGAACGTGTCTACCCCTCCCAGCTCTTTATCTATCGCCGTAGCTAAACTACCTGAAGGTGTACCACCACCGTTTGGAGATAATATAGACCAGAATAAACTATGATTAGCAAAGCCACCACCATTGTTTATGACAGATTGCTGCTTATCTGCCGGAAGGCTTGTAATATTTGCTAGCACATCTTCAATGGACATGGTCTCATGTGCAGTACCTACTAAAGCTGCATTTACTTTTGTAGTATATCCTTGATGATGTTTTGTGTGATGTATTTCCATAGTACGGGCGTCAAAATAAGGTTCAAGTGCATCGTACGCATAAGGAAGCTCAGGTAAGGTATACGCCATTTTACTGTATATTTTGAGTTTTTTGTTATAAAAGTGGATCTAAGTACACAAAATACTTTAGACCCAACTCTTGAATTCGTTCATAAAAGTAAGCAATGACTAGGAAAAAAACGTTCCGTTAAATCAAGCTATTTTCGATTACACATAATGGATCGCCATAGGAAAACCAACTCCATCAAGGGGCGGTATTTCAGGAATAGTTTTTAACCCGCTCTCAATTGACTTTTTGGCTGAAATGGCTAACACCATGGCATCAACAATATCATCTTCCTTCACCTCTGAGCGCCTATATTCTTCTTTAATGATTCTGAAGAACTCCTCGGCCCATTCACTTTCTTCGATTAATAACTCTAAACGATGTCTAATGCCTTTTTTGAGATTTTTTTTCTGAAAAATCATACCTCCATTCAACCTATTGAATAGCCATTCTGGATGACTCTCTAGAACATGCCCTTGCCAACCCTCATGTTTTGTAAGCAGCTCATCCAAGACCCTAATTTTAGGTGTAATATTCCACGATTGTAGCGTGAGTTTTTTTTCGGTATAATCATAGCTAGTCATATTTGCTTCGGCATAGGTAGGGGCATATAAGGCGGGCCGTATGGGTGGGCTAAACACACTCGAGGAGTATTCCGAACCGAGCCGTTTTCGCAGCTCCAAATCACATTGTCTTGTATAGGATTCTTCCTCTAGACCTATAGGCATATCAATGAATATCCGGTCATAATCACTCAGTACGCTCTCTAGTTCTGCCTTATCTTTAAGTATTTCATAGTGCTCTTTTCCCTTATCTAAACTGATAAGAATCCAACCATATCTACAACCATCTATACCTGCGGTTTTCATAATAGCCTTTGATGCTAAGATTGAATACGTTTTAGTTTTATATGCAACTCATCTAGCTGCTTAACTTCTACATAAGCAGGAGCATCATCCATCATACTTTGGGCTCGTTGATTTTTAGGAAATGCAATAACATCCCTCAAACTCTTTGCCTTTGTTAATATCATTATAAGCCGGTCCAAACCTAAAGCGATACCTCCATGTGGTGGTGCACCATACCGAAAAGCTTGCAACAAAAAACCAAACTTATCTTCCGCCTTTTCCTCACCAATTCCAAGCAAATCAAACATTCGTTGCTGCATTTTAGGATGATGTATCCGTATAGACCCACCTCCAATTTCGCTCCCATTCAATACCAAGTCATAAGCTCGAGCCCGCACTGCCCCTGGTTCAGTATCCATTAGCTCACTATCCTCAACCCTGGGTGATGTGAATGGGTGATGCATGGCATGATATTGCTGCGATTCAGTGTCCCACTTAAATAAAGGGAAATCCGTTATCCAAAGAGGCTTAAACGTATTTTCGTCAATTAACCCAAATTCTTCCCCCACCATTAAGCGTAATTGACCCAATTGCTCAAGTACCTGTGGTTTTGGCCCTGCCAATAAGAATACCAAATCGCCTTTTTCTGCCTTAGAAGCAATTACCATTTCATCAATAATCGTATCCTTCAGAAATTTAGCAACGCTACATAAAGGACCATCCTCCAGCATTTTAATGTATATGAGTCCTCCTGCTCCAATCTCACTTTTAACTCGTTCAGCCCAACGGTCAATGGCACCACGTCCCATCGTACCTTGCCCTGGAATGGTGAACCCAACAACGCCACCAGCCTTCGAAACCGTATCGGAAAACACTTTAAACTCTGCCTTAGCAACAATATCAGAGAAATCGACAAATTCACATCCAAACCGTAAGTCAGGCTTATCTGATCCATAGGTATTCATAGCTTGATCATAACTCATACGTGGAAATTGCGCTACCAGTTCCACACCTATGGTTTCTTTGAATATCCTAGAAATTAGCTCCTCATGTACGCTATATATATGGTCCTCATCTACAAAGGACATTTCCACATCAATCTGCGTGAACTCAGGTTGGCGATCTGCCCGCAAATCCTCGTCTCTAAAACACTTGGTAATCTGGAAGTATCGATCAAACCCAGATGTCATCAAAAGTTGTTTATAGGTTTGGGGACTCTGAGGTAAGGCAAAAAACTTACCCGGATTAACTCTACTTGGTACTAAATAATCTCTAGCGCCTTCTGGTGTACTTTTCATAAGTACTGGTGTTTCTACTTCAACAAACTGTCGCTCATGATAAAAACTGCGAATAATCTGATATGCTTTAGAACGCATAAATAATTTTTGCTGAACTTCGGGTCTGCGCAGATCTAAGTACCGGTGTTTTAACCTTACTTCTTCATTCGTTGTGATACCATCCTTAATTTCAAATGGAGGTGTTTGTGCTTCAGAATAAATCACTAAATCATTTACTTCAATTTCTATCTCACCAGTAACTAATTTCAGATTGATATTCTCTTCACCTCTCGCAGTGACCGTACCTTTAATACCAATGACATACTCCGCTCGTAATTGTTCTGCTCTCTTGTGTAAGATAACATCAGTTTCAGTAAACACTATCTGGGTAATCCCAAAACGATCTCTCAAATCAATGAAAATAAGTCCTCCAAGGTCCCTGCGAGGTCCAACCCAACCGTTGAGTACTACCTGCTGTCCAATGTGCTGTGCTGTAAGTTCACCGCAGTTATGACTGCGTCGTAATATTTTCATAAATAATCTAACTAACAATAAATTGAGTGAAGCTATGGACTAAAAAACATCAGTTGTTTACGAATCCTAAGCGAATGAGAATAAAGTAAATTACACATTATGTAGACGAATATCCCACAAGAAGTTCAAATTAAGGAATTGCTCTATTCCAATCATTAACACCCTTCTGAGTAATGTGACTAGTCTAACTCTCAATAGTTTTTTGAGATTGTTCTTTTTTGATTATTTTTAGTTTCAATATATCCTGAACATCCATAAGCTACGCCAAACAATTATCATTGAATTGGCAGAGCTCATATCCATTTAGCCTAGGGAGGTCTACATGGAAAAAATATCCACTATCATTGCCGATGGTAATGAAATATTTCGTCACGGACTTCGGTCTATCTTGTCGGACCATCAGTTCGATATAGTATCGGAGATCGATAATGGTGCATTAGTTTTAAGCGCTTATGAAATTGAGAAACCTCAACTCTGCGTGCTCTCTTTTGAACTTCCAGAAATTTCGGGCATACATCTAACTAGCAAACTGATCGAGAAATTTCCAGAGACTCGAATACTTATATTGGCTGATGACAACAAAGAAGATACGCTTAACGATTTTTTAGCCTCTGGTGCCCAAGGTTTGCTAATGAAAAGTGCGCACAGGATCGAGTTAGTAGATGCGGCTACCAAAGTAGGAGAGGGAGATACCTATCTTGGGAAAGTTTATTCAAAAATGATGACTCGGGAATATCGAAGACTTACCGCTTACAGAAAATCCAAAAAAATCATTACCCGTAGGGAACGCGAAGTACTCCACTTGCTCATACACGGAAATACTAGTACAGAGATTGCATCTATTTTGTTTATATCACCACGTACCGTCGAAAAGCATAGAACGAATCTACTTAAAAAGCTAGACCTCAAAAATACCGCTAGCTTGGTGCGATTTGCTCTAGAAAATAAAAATCATCTTGAGCATATGTGATTTCATTTTTATGGGTCCTTCGTACTTGTCTCTGATTAGAAGTTAGGAGTTACAGATAGAAAGAGAACATATTCGTAGTTGTGAGGCTTATAGGTATTAATTGAGGTGTACGTATTTATACGTATGTAAATTACGTAATAAACATTATTGAGCAATCTGTAAGCAAATCCTATGTTTAAAGTGCAAATGGGGTAATAGCCGTCTGTAGATGATATTAGCCGTCTTCCATTGAGTTGGGGACGGCTTTTTTTGTGATATAAATCATGATGTAGTTTGTGTTTTTATTCAATATAGTTTTTCACTGATATTGGTTGTATCAACTTATAACTCATGACTGCACGTTTACATCTGTAAAAAAAAATAAAAAGTTAGCTTTCTCACTCTTCTATTTATTTTTTCATTTCCTTTACACTAAACTTAATTCCTAAAACAATAAGTGTTCCTATTAACAAACTCATGCCTAACTTTACAACCAAGAACCAATTAATTGTTAACATATCATTTATATAATCCATAGTTAGTGACTATAAATGATATTATAGATCAGCAATTTTTAATATCATTTGGTGTTTATTTTTTTCTACTATTCCCAAACCTGCTAAAATTACCCATACCATCATAATCATTTGTGTCTAAATGAGAAAAATATTGGGAATTTGTTTGATCAATTTTTTCTTCCTTCCCAAACATAAATAGGCCAGAGATAAAAATTATGATCACAATAATACCTATTATAAAAATGAAATTAGTAATCACCTTTTTGGCCCATTGTCTCTTTCATTAAGATTGAGGAATTCACGAATGGTGATTCCAAAACCTACTATAAACAGAAAGGTGACAAAAATTCCAATGAGTAATACATTATTCATTATCTTTCCTTTCTATCTTATACTGTAGAACGAGATTTTTAAGATAGTTACCAAACCCAAGTAAAGATGGCACCCATAATCCAATAAATACTCCTTCTTCTTTGTACCCATTAAACCAAAAATAAATTGAGACTGCCATTGACAATGCAGCTGATAGTAAGATGAAGATGTCTGATGTCTTTATAAGCTTGTTCATTAGCGTATTTAATTTGAAACGATGTTTAATGTAATAAGTCAATACCTCTCATTTTAGTTCCGATATCTATGAAATACTCTTTAATATAGACTATAAGGAAATGAGCGTAATAGAAATAAAAAAGGGATACACATATAATGCATTCGCCTTAAAAAGTAGCGTGGGACGGAATTGAACCGTCGACCTCACGATTATGAGTCGTGCGCTCTAACCATCTG
Source organism: Balneolaceae bacterium UBA2956 (assembly GCA_002348545.1). Taxonomy (GTDB): domain Bacteria; phylum Bacteroidota; class Rhodothermia; order Balneolales; family Balneolaceae; genus UBA1275. The sequence goes on along the minus strand of DEBM01000009.1, from coordinate 30,709 downwards.
AGCTACCACGCCAAATACAAAAGAATAAATATAAGGCTTTCCAAGTATTTACATAAAGTTTTTTCTGAAGCCTTTCCACATTCATGACCTTAGTTTGTTACCTTTCAGCAATACAGTAAATAATTACAATTATGGCCAAAAAAATTACTAAAAGATGTGACGACTATTCCCAATGGTATTTAGATGTTGTGAAAGAAGCCCAACTTGCCGAACACTCACCTGTACGAGGCAGTATGGTTATTCGACCAACTGGTATGGCCTTATGGGAAAACATGAGATATGCCTTAGATAAGATGTTTAAAGATACAGGCCATGAAAACGCTTATTTCCCACTTTTTATACCAAAATCATTTCTTTCCAAGGAAGCGCAACATGTAAAAGGGTTTGCTAAAGAATGTGCGGTAATCACTCATAGCCGATTAAAAAGTGTAGATGGAGGCGTTGAGGTCGATCCTGATTCCCAATTAGAAGAAGAATTAATTGTCCGACCTACCTCCGAGACTATTATCTGGGATACCTACAGAAATTGGATTCAATCTTACCGAGACCTCCCAATCTTAGTGAATCAATGGGCCAACGTGGTACGCTGGGAAATGCGAACTCGTCTCTTTTTGCGGACTATGGAATTTTTATGGCAGGAGGGACATACCGCACACGCTACAAAAGTAGAAGCCGTAAAAGAAACGTTACAAATACTAGAAATTTATCGCACATTTGCTGAAGAATTTATGGCCATGCCTGTTATAACTGGGATTAAAACAGCTTCAGAGCGTTTCGCAGGCGCAGAAGACACCTACTGCATTGAAGCACTTATGCAAGATGGAAAAGCATTACAAGCTGGCACCTCGCATTTTTTAGGCCAAAATTTTGCAAAGGCATTTGATGTAACCTTTCAAGATAAAGATGGCGAGCATAAATTGGTTTGGGCCACTAGCTGGGGTGTTTCTACCCGATTAATTGGGGGTCTTATCATGACCCATTCGGATGATAATGGTTTAGTCCTGCCCCCAAGATTAGCTCCAAAGCAAATTGTCATTGTACCAATTTACCGATCTGATGAAGAACGAGAGAAAGTACTGGAATACGGCCAATACCTGTTATCCGAACTTAAAGAGCATGGTATCCGAGCTCATATGGACACCCGCGAAACGTACAAACCTGGTTTCAAATTTACGGAACATGAAGCTCGTGGAATTCCATTACGTATTGCCATTGGCCCTAGAGATGTACAAAATAATAAAGTAGAATGGGCGCGTAGAGACACATTAAGTAAAGAAATTACCGAACGAGAAGGTTTAGGTGCTCGTGCAGCTGAGCTATTGAACACTATTCAAGTTGATCTTTATGATAAAGCCTTAGCTAGGCGGGAAGAGATGACTAGCGAAGTAAAAACCTACAAAGAGTTCAAAGAGGTGCTTGAGCAAAAAGGCGGGTTTATTTATGCACATTGGGATGGCACTCCGGAAACCGAAGAGCTCATAAAAAACGAGACTAAGGCCACCATTCGTTGCATACCTTTAACCGAAACTACACAAGGTACGTGTATGGTTACCGGAAAAGCTTCTAATCAAAAAGTACTTTTTGCTAGAGCCTACTAATAGCTTCTTCCTTTTTGACCTAAAACTCGTCTAACTCATAACGATGAACACATTATCAAGGCATAATTGGCACCGTCAGTTACACCTCTTTGGTTTATATATAGAATGAAAGAATTGCGGGACTTAGAACAAGTTCCCATTAGGAGTTTTGGGATTCTTGGTGAATCTCTAATGGAAATAGCCGGTTCAAACGCTACTTATTGAAAAAAAAATATGAATTTTTAAACTAAAAGGGTATCATTTTACCCGGAAAGGGTATAAATAAGGGCGATACGCATGTAGTTGCTCGAAATATCAATAGTAGATATGGCTTTAGTGAAAGCCTGTTTATAAAATTAGGAGCAAGCCCAAGAAATTCCAAAGATTAAAACTCATCTAAGCCCAGCTGATTGAGTGAAAAAATGAGTAAAAACAACGCAAATGCTTACTACTTAGCATAAAGATAAAATTAGATGGTATTTATTTTGCTTTAGAGAATAGAACGAGCAATTAATATTTATGAAATGAAAATAGATTTTATCGTTTTGATCCAACGATTCAGGCTACTCATTGGGGGTTCTTACATACTAACTACCTTACTTATCCTGTTCGGTACACTTATGCCCAACTCTGATTTACCGGAGTATCAGGTTTTTAACTATGACAAAGTAATGCATGTGGGTGCATTTATGGCTTGGACTTTAGCCACTGGAATTACTTGGCGGGCATTTCAACCAAAGCGAGTATCTTTAGCTATACTCATAATAGTCCCTTTACTTTTTGGAATTGCTATTGAAATACTACAAGGAATTCTACCAACCAACCGAAATCCTGAATGGATAGATATTATTTTTGATGCCTTAGGCACTTTTTTAGGAATTTTAATCTATCTACTACTTCTAAGTGTTAAAGACCAAAGTGAACGTATAAAAAGTGAATATTAATGTTGCGAGGCTCGAAAAATTTTGGTTAATTAAAAGTTTGTAATAATACAAACTATGTATTCATCATGATCACTGACAGAAAACAAGCAAAAGCTGACTTAAGACGTAGTTACAATGTGTATCTGCAGTTAGGTTTAATTGTAGCTTTATTATCATTTATTGGATTGGTACGTATTAATTTATACAGCGAGCCGCCATCACCTCCCCCAGTAGAAGAACAGGAAGAAGTCGTGATGGAAGAGGTCATCCAAACAAAGCAAATTGAAACTCCGCCGCCGCCGCCAAGACCACCAGTACCTGTAGAAGTACCAAATGATGAGATTATTGAAGACGAAATCCTAGATTTAGATACTGAACTCGATTTAGGAGACATGTTTGAGTTACCTCCACCACCACCGCCTAGAAACGATGAACCAGAAGACGATTTCTTTGTGGTTGTAGAACAAATGCCACAGCTCCGTGGTGGTTTGGGTGCACTGCAACGCAAGGTATCTTATCCTGAAATGGCGCGACGTGCAGGCATTGAAGGCCGAGTCACTGTTCAGTTTATTGTAAACGAACAAGGCAGAGTTGAAAACCCGCGTGTTATTCGTGGTATCGGTGGTGGTTGTGACGAAGAAGCATTAAAAGCTGTAAAAAGCGCTCGATTCACACCAGGTATGCAGAGGGGTAGACCGGTTCGCGTTCAGTATAGTTTGCCTATTGTATTTCGGCTACAGAATTAAATCTCTGACTGACATAAATCGAAGTCGAAACAACAATAAACATACAAATTAACAACTAGTTGGTTTTTATTATTTCATCAAATTAATACCACCTTAGAATATTTAAAATGAGTTCAATTCTGTCTAGAGTCCGGTAATCTGTTCGGTAAATTGACTCAGTACATCTCGCAGGTTGTCGAATGCAACCCACTTTTGTGCTTTCGTTATTTCAACCCAGCGTACGTCTGTAATTCCCTCTTCCACCTGTGGTATAAATCGAAACTTCATTGAGTCTATTGGCTTAGTCTTCTTTTCCTTATTGATTTCGTTTATTACTCTATACTCTTTGGCATCGATCATTCCATACCAATAGGTTGTCTTTTGGTATCTTTTATTTTTTTGTTCATATTCATGATTGGTTGTACAAATAAAGTGCGTAATCATAGGGTCTTCGAGACCCACCTCCTCTTGCACTTCTCGGCGAGCAGCATAAGTAACCTGTTCATTTTTTTCAACCTTCCCTTTAGGAATATCCCATAACCCATTACGAAGTATTAACAGTACTTCTAGGGATTGTTTTGTAGAACAATAAGGATGAGACACTGTTGCATCTATAGAAGGCGGAATAACGTCATGGTTAGCATAGCTGATACTAAAAGAATCAATCTCAAAACTTTTATAACGGAATACTACACCACCTGCAGCATTAATCTTTTTTTGCTTCAAAAGATTATGTTTCTCCCTGTGATTTTTCCTTACTCGATTTCCCCGAAATAGAATCCTCTTTCTTAACTTCATCCGCATAATTTAGTCGGAGATTGATCAAACTTTGATCTAAATAGGTTTTCAATTCAGCGGGCAGGTTTCCCTTTGTATATTCAGCTAACACATTAAGAGTGTCAATTGCATACTTAGCAGACCCTAAATCCCTGTCAATTTGGTCAGTGGCAGGATTTTTAATTTTTCCTAAACCCATCATTCCAATTTGTTGATGCTGTTGAACTAGCATCATAAAGAGGAGTTGTTTCTGCTGATCTTCGTTTAAACTCTTTGATTCGTCCATAGGTCTTTAGCAAAAATTTAATAATAGTTGTAATATGTAGATAATAAGTATTTAAGCAGTTAAAAAACGGGCTTTATCTAGTTCAAATTTCCCTGCCTTTCTTATCAAATTAGATTCAATATAAGCTAGAACTTCCCTATTTTTAAAAACCTAATTTACTAGATAGCGTTCTAAAAAAAGAAGACGCAAGTGAGCAGTTTTTTTGGACAAATTGGATCGCAAATATGTGCTGAAAATTTTATCAGTTTAAATAAATTTACTCACCCTAAAATCACTTCAATTTATTTGATTCTCTAAAAATCATTACTTAAATCCTATCATCACTCAACCATCCACATTATGAATCGCGTACATAATTTTAGTGCAGGACCTGCCATTTTACCTTTAGAAGTACTCCAAAAAGCACAAGATGACTTAGTAGACTATGAGGGTACCGGAACATCCATTATGGAGAAAAGTCATCGTGGCGTTGACTATACTCAAGTTCATGAAGAATCAATTTCATTACTTACCTCTATCTTAGATTTGGGTGATAATTTCGAAATACTTTTTTTACAAGGTGGGGCAAGTTCTCAGTTCTTAATGGCGCCGATGAATCTACTAACTTCAGGACAAACTGCAGACTACATCAATACAGGTGCTTGGTCTACTAAAGCCATAAAAGAAGCCAAGGCCTTTGGAGAAATATATGAGGCATATAATGGGAAAGATAGAAATTTTACGCACATTCCCACACAAGAAGAATTAAAGCTAAATGAGCAAGCGAGGTATGTACATTTCACTTCTAATAACACAATTTTTGGAACACAATTCGCCTCTGAACCGGAGACTAATGGAGTACCGCTGGTATGCGATGCCTCTTCAGATTTTTTATCTAAACCTATTGATATCGCCCGTTATGGTATCATATATGCAGGGGCTCAAAAAAATTTAGGCCCTGCCGGGGTTACTGTTGTGATTGTTCGTAAAGATATATTAGATAGTATAAATAAATTCGATATTCCCACCATAATGGATTATCGTACGCATGCTGAAAAGTTATTTAATACACCGCCGGTATTTCCTGTGTATATGGTAAAGCTTGTATTAGAATGGCTACAAAAGAAAGGTGGCATATCATATTTTGAGCAATTTAATGCAGAAAAAGCAAAGCTACTCTATACGGCTATAGACCAAGACGATTTTTATACTGGGACAGCAGATCATTCGTCCCGATCTTTGATGAATGTTACCTTTCGCTTATTATCTCAAGAATTGGAAAAAAAGTTCCTCAAAGAAGCTAGCTCTGCTCGCCTAGATGCGCTGAAAGGACATCGGAGTGTAGGCGGTATTCGCGCGAGTATTTATAACGCTTGTCCTATGGAAAGTGTTCAGGCTTTGGTGTCTTTTATGGCTGATTTTAAAGCGCATAATGGCTAGATAAAAAATACTTATTACATTTAGCTAGAACCATATAGTCTTTATATGATCAAGAGTGTTAGGCACGAATAATAACATATAAAGTACACCCCAAATAGCACCTGCTACATGAGCTTCATGGTTTATTCTACCCTCACGTTTACCAGCCCAGACACTATATACCACAAATAATCCTCCAAAAATAAACGCAGGTATACCTATTGGAATGAATACGAGTTGTAATGGTGTGAATGGAAACAAAACTATGAAGGCAAATAATACACTTTCAACAGCACCAGATGCTCCAATGGTTGCGTAATTAGGATTTTCCTTATGCTTAATCAGGGAAGGTATTGAGGAAGCGACAAGACCGCTCATATAAAGAATAAAAAAGTGCTCAGACCCAATACTTCGCTCCAATACAGGCCCAAAAAATAATAAAGTGATCATGTTAAAAAGGAGGTGAGACCAACCACCATGTAAAAAACCTGAGCTCATTAATTCATACCAGGCTCCCTTTCGGACTGTTCTATAAGGCATATGCATACCTTTCTCCATAATGACTGGATATTTCTGTGACCACAGAAAAACACCTATATTGATTGCAATGAGTATATAGCTAAGCATTATTCATCTACTTTTATGGTTAATAGGTTTGCTATAATGAACAAATTACTGCAATATATGAGCTTAAAATTGATAGTATTGCAGATTTTAGTAAAACAGTGGTACATTCCTACTCGATACTGGACAACTGCATTGTAGAATCAGTTCAAAACTAGACTAATGCTGTCATGCAGCGTTGATCGTGGATTAAAATCCCATCTTCGACTCTCATGCTATCTATCCATTTAACTCAACGATTTCCACATTTAGTGACTATGCCCATTTCTTCCTTCTTTAGTAGATACATTCCACATATCGGTACCATTCTTTTAATCCTTACCCTTACTAATTGTGGTATTATCAGAAAAAGTACTCAAATTAAAGACACCCAATCAAAAACTTTCCCAAACAGAGCATCATCAACCCAATCTGAAAAAGGTAATCTTGGGGCATCTGTTTTTAAAATAGAAGAAGAAACAACGGGGAAACAGCAAACCGCTCCCACGATCAAAGAATCAATACAAACGAACAACTCAACAATTAGCGAAACGAATGATTATAAAAACCAACAAGTAATCACCCAGAACCTACCCTCTGGGGTAGCCTTCATCCAAACAGGTATAGCAAGTTGGTATGGGCCTGATTTCCAGGGGCGCAATACAGCAAATGGGGAGATATATAATATGAATGAGATGACGGCAGCACACAAAACTCTCCCATTTAATACACAGGTGATCGTTGAAAATCAGAACAATGGAAAACGAATACAGTTACGCATAAACGATCGAGGACCCTATGCTAAAGACAGAGTGATCGATTTATCTAGAGCAGGCGCGGAGGCTATCGATATGATAGGTCCTGGTACAGCACCAGTTAAAATATTTATACTTGATGATGGAACGGGTAACGTGTATCCAACCAAACCTCACTATACAGTTCAATTAGGTTCATATGACAATAGGGATGCTGCAGAACAAAAGTCATCTAGAATTCGTAGCAGCTATGTTGCTGAAGTCCAAGTCAACGGAGTGACTTATTATCGAGTATACTTTGGTGATTTCGAAAATCCAGTCATTGCGATTGAAGCTATGAAGCGTCTTAAAGGACTAGGTCATGAAGGATTTATTAAGCAAATTAATAAATAGTTTTTGTGGGATTGATTTCCTAAGACTTTAAGTTAATTAGTCAGTATTAGAAAAATTTTACTATGAAAAAAAAAATAATTGTCATCGGGAGCGGGTTCGGTGGTTTAGGCGCTGCATCTCGTTTGTTATCAGCTGGTCATGACGTAAGCATCATTGAAAAGAGAGACAAATTAGGAGGAAGAGCCTATGTTTATGAACAAAATGGCTTTAAGTTTGACGGAGGACCTACCGTTATAACTGCGCCATTTTTATTTGACGACATTTGGACAGCAGCGGGGAAAAAAAGGGAAGACTATGTTGAATTTGTTCCCTGTAATCCGTTTTACAGAATTTTTGATCATACTGGTAAAAGTTTTGATTATAACAATGATCATGAATTCACTCTAAAAGAAATTGACAAATGGAGTCCCGAAGACAAGCAAGGATACGAGGACTTCTTAGCGACTACAAAACCTATTTTTGATAAAGGATTCACTGAATTAGCGGACAAGCCATTTTTAAAGGTAAGCGATATGTTAAAAGTAGCGCCAGACCTTATTCGCCTACAATCGCATAAAAATGTATACAAGTATGTTTCCCAATTCATCAAAAACGATTTTTTAAGACAATGCTTTTCCTTTCACCCATTACTAGTGGGCGGTAATCCCTTTGACACCACTTCTATTTATGCTATGATTCACTATCTCGAACGGGAGTGGGGGGTTCATTATGCGTTAGGTGGCACTGGAGCTATAGTAAATGCATTTGAACAACTGATCACAGAACAAGGGGGTAAAATCCACTTAGAAACCGAAGTCGATGAAATTCTCATTGCAAACGGTAAAGCAACAGGTGTGCAACTTGGGAATGGAGAGATAATGGAAGCCGACACAATAGTCTCTAATGCCGATGTAGCTTTCACGTATAAGAATATGATAAAGCCCACATATCGCAAAAAATATTCTGATCAAAAAATTGCACGTACCAAATATAGCATGTCCCTTTTTGTCATCTACTTTGGTACCGATAGGCAATATCGAGATCAAGGGCTAGCTCACCACAATATCATACTAGGCCCTCGTTATAAAGCATTATTAGACGATATTTTCGATAATAAAAAAGTGGCAGAAGACTTTTCTCTTTATTTACATATGCCAACTCTGACCGATTCAAGCATTGCCCCTGAAGGTCATGAAGGGTTTTATGTACTCTCACCCGTACCACACTTAGACAGCGGTACAGACTGGGAAACTTTTGCACCTACGTACAAAAAAGCAATTATGGATTTCTTGGAAGAAAACTACTTGCCTGATTTATCCAAGCATTTGGTAGCGGAGCATTACATTGATCCACTCCACTTCCAGAATGTTCTCAACAGCTATAAGGGCTCTGCTTTTTCAGTACAACCCATACTAACGCAATCGGCATGGTTCCGTCCCCATAATAAATCTGAGGATGTCGATGAACTCTATTTTGTAGGAGCAGGCACACATCCAGGAGCTGGTCTCCCTGGTGTATTGTCGTCAAGCATTATTGCTCAAAATCTAATTGGGGCAGCTTAACTGGATATTTACCAGTGAAACGATTTAGTTATTTAGACTCTTTTGGAGATTATCCCAATCTTTTAAAAACCGTTCTAATCCAGAGTCTGTTAATGGATGTGTTAGCAGTCCAGTGATTACATTCAAAGGCATAGTAGCAACATCGGCTCCAGCCTTTGCGCACTCCAATACATGCATTGGATGACGAATACTCGCGGCAAGTACCTCTGTTGGATACCCATAATTCAAATAAATCTGTACTATATCTTTAATAAGTGTCATTCCATTGGTACTTATATCATCGAGTCGCCCCAAAAATGGTGATACATACGTTGCCCCAGCTTTAGCTGCGATGAGCGCTTGTGTTGCAGAAAAACAAAGGGTGCAATTAGTTTTAATACCTTCCTCACTAAAAGTTTTTATCGCTTTAATTCCATCTTTAATCAATGGTATTTTAACAACCACATTATCGGATATTTCAGCTATAGCTCGACCTTCCACAATCATCTCTTCATATGTAGTAGAGACTACCTCAGCAGACACATCTCCCTCAACAATGTCACAAATTTTCTTAATGTGCCCTTCAAAATCACTGATTCCAATTTTTGCACATAAACTGGGATTAGTTGTGACGCCGTCTAACACTCCTAAATCATGTGCTTCTTGAATTTCTTCTAAATTTGCAGTGTCAATAAAAAATTTCATTGGATTGGGTTAGATTATGGATAAGTGTTATGGGTTTGATATTGTATAATCTACTAAATGAGCTGGATACTAGCACTTCAATAACTTATTTCATAATAGGAAAACTTTTTACTCAAATCTATCTTACTCAATATTTTACATTACTTTTTTTAACAAGTTAATTTTAGGAAAAAATGAACGTAATGGCGTTCTTTGTCCGTTATCCAATTTAAAGTGCCACTTTTCTACAAAGCAGGCTTTCCATGTACTTAATACCTTAATTATTGTGAAAAAAATACTGTTTATCTTACTTATTCCATCATTACTTGTGCTAAATTGCGGAGGTAATAAAGATTCATCCAGTGGAAGACCAGATTATAGCCGTTTTAGTGGCTTTTCAGCTAACCGCAGTACCAGCGTCGAAACTATGACGGTTGAACCTAGCACTATTTCCGATCAAGTTCGTTCCTATGGCACCGTAAAGGCGCAAGATTTAGTGAGTGTGTCTCCTCAAGTTTCTAATCGACTTATAAAAATTTACGTCGATTTAGGTGATCAGGTTATAAGTGGTGAGTTAATGGCCAAAATTTATGACAAAACATTTAGGGATCAACTTAGCCAGGCTGAAGCACAGTTATCGCAGAGTCTAATAGCATTGCGAAGAGATAGTGCACAATTCGAACGACAGCGTCAATTATTAGTTAGAGAATTGGTAAGCGATAGTGAATATGAAATTGCATTGGCCACCTACCGAAACAGCATGGCACAGGTTGAATCCGCTCGAGCTTCTTTAACACAGGCACTGGAAAACTTTAATTTTACTGAAGTACGAGCTCCAGTTAGCGGAGTGGTGGTAAGTCGTAGCTTAGAAGAAGGTGATCTTGCACCCTCAGGCCAAACTCTTTTTGAGCTAGCAAGTGACAGTGGTTATGAAACCAGAATTTTCTTACCGGTTCAAGACTGGCTAGCCGTCCGAATTGGTCAGAGCGTACAACTAAGAGTTTCTAACGAAGCTAGTGTATCTGCTAGAGGGGTCGTTTCTAGAAAAAGTCCCCAACTTGACCCAACTACCGGACTCGGTGAAGTAGTTATTACTTTAACCCAAGTGGGTAGCACTATATATTCCGGGGTTTTGGCCGAAAATCTTATCAATATCCAAACCAAGGAAAATACCGTCATCATACCAAGGAGCGCATTAGTCGAGGTGGTAGAAACTGTTGTTAATCCAGAATCGAACACCATAGAACTCGAGCGAAGCTATTCCGTTTTTGTATCTAAAGGAGACAGTACTGCGGAGCGCCGTACATTAAAATTAGGGATAGAGCAGGGTGATCGTATTGAAGTTTTATCAGGATTACAGCCAGGCGACAATATTATTATTACTGGACAACAGAGCCTGGAAGATGGTGGAAGAATATCTGTGGCTAGTGGAGCTTTATTCCAAACAGCCGAACAAAATTCCATAGAATCAGTCAATGATGGTAGTCAGAATTCCAGGCAACCAACAATGCGTGAAGCCAGTAATCGAAATGGTAACCCTTTTGCCAACTTGAGTGACGAAGAGCGTAATAAAATTCAATCTATGAGTCCAGAAGAACGCAGAGCATACTTCCAAAAGCTCAGGTCTGCTGGTAATGACTCCACTGCTAGCTCGCCTAACTGCTAATACCTATGGGAGCATTATCAAAAATAGCCGTTGAACGTCCCATTACCCTATTAATGACTACCCTCATTTTTGTGGGATTTGGGATTTATGGCCTCCAAAATTTGCGCCTAAATCTTTATCCAGATGTATCTTTTCCGACTATAACGGTATATACGAGTTATGAAGGGGTTGCCCCAGAAGACATAGAAACCTTGGTAACTCGCCCAATTGAGGAATCCGTTGGTAGCATTAGTGGAATACGTAGAATTCGTTCTTTGTCAAGCCAGGGCGCTTCTGTTGTTAAATTAAATTTTAACTGGGGTACTGACTTATATGAGGCCGAAAATGATGTCCGTAAACAATTAGGATTTGTAGAGCGATCAATCCCGGATGATGCGCAATCCCCCCTGGTATTTTCCTATGACCCCAACCAAGAGCCCATTGTCGTTCTCACGCTAACAAGTAACGCCCGAAGCCCTCGCGATCTTCGAACGTACGCAAATCAAATCTTAGAGCAGCGCATTGAACGAGTAAATGGCATTGCCTCCGTTGAAACTTCCGGTGGTTTAGAAAGGCAAATTAATGTGACCATCGATAATCAGAAGATGCGTCTCTATGATGTTACCATAGCTGAAATTGCCTCAAAATTAGCTCAGGAAAATATTCAGATTCCCGCTGGCCAATTGTCCGAAGGAAACACCATTTATAGTCTTCGAACCATTGGTGAATTTAAAAATATTGATCAAATAAAAAATACCATCATCACTGTTAGAGATGGACAGGCATTGCTACTTAAAGATGTCGCAATAGTTGATGATGGAATCGCGCAGCCGATAGGAAACGTCCACATAGATGGAGAGGATGGAGTCATTTTAAATGTATACCGGCAGAGTGATGCTAATGTTGTCTCTGCGGCAACTGATGTTGTAGAAAGCTTAGAAAATATCAAGAAGAGCCTGCCCAAAGATGTACAAATAAAAATACTCACAAATAAAGCAGAGTTTATTCAAAAAAGTATCCAAAATCTGCTACTAACAGGTGTTCAGGCAGTTATTTTGGTTGTACTTATACTTCTTGCCTTCTTGCGTAGCGGGCGCTCTGCTCTCATAATTGCTATATCAATACCTGTCTCCATCATAACCACATTCATGGTTATGGATTTCGCGGATTTGAGCCTTAATATCATCTCCTTATCAGGCTTAACTCTAGCCGTTGGAATGGTGGTAGATGATGCTGTAGTCGTATTAGAAAACATATTTCGATTTCGAGAAGATGGTGCTGACCGAAAAACTGCCTCCATCTTAGGTGCAAGAGAAGTTGCCGTTCCTGTAGTTATTTCTACCTTAACTACATTGGTAGTATTTTTACCCATTCTATTTGTTCCAGGTATTGCTGGATTTTTATTTAGAGACTTAGCGCTAACTATCTCTTTTTCACTCACTGTTTCTTCATTGATTGCTTTAACTCTAATTCCAATGATGACATCTCTATTCTTTAATGAGGAAAAAACTAATTTTGAGGCAACCAATAGATTAGCGGTACTACTATCAAGCTTTCTAGAAAAACTCGAAGAAAAATATCGATCGTTATTGGGTAAAGTGATCCAAAACAGTGTTTCAGTGGTTATTGGAGCATTAGTACTATTTACAGCCACTCTTCCAATTTTTTACCAACTAGGGGGCGAATTCTTTCCAAGAGTTGACGAAAATGCCTTCACATTGGAGATTCAGCGAGAACCTGGTGTGAATCTATTTGAACTAGAGAGATCTATAAAACAGGTAGAATCAATTATTCAACAAGAAGTACCAGAAGCAAGATTAGTTGTAGCAGATTACGGTGATAAAGAGGGTGTTGAGGGCGCAGATAATCCAGGTGGCTACAGAGGGACTGTACGTATAGAATTGGTTAGTCAAAAAGAGCGTAAGCGTGGACAATTTGAAATTAGCAAATCGCTTCTTGGTTCATTGGAAAAAATTCCAGGTGTTCAAATTAAAGAATTAATCATTGATCCATTAAGTCCAGACGGCGAGAACGGACTAATAGTTCAGGTTTTCGGCTATGATCCAGAGATCAAAAAGGAATTAACCTATGGTATAAAAGAACTTTTGACTGGTATAGAAGGTGTAACCAATCTTTTTTCAAGCTCTGATCAAGGTAGACCTGAACTACGGTTGATTATGGATCGAGAGAGAATCTCTCGTGTTGGAATGAACACCAATCAAGTAGCCTCTGCCGTAAGTGATGCTGTGAAAGGTAATATTGCAACGAGCTTTGTTGATCAGGGTGTTGAGTTTGAGGTCTTAGTTGAGTTGGATCCAAAAGATAAGTCTGAAACACTTGATCTTTCCAATATACAAATCCAAACACCCTCTTCTGGTTGGATGCCTTTAAAAAACCTAGCCCGTTTAGAGCGATATACAGGTCCTACTAATGTTATGCGTATCAATCAAGAACGTGTTACCGAAATTACTGCCGAACTAGCCGGTACCGATTTGAAAGCAGCTTCTGATCAAGCAAGATTGATTCTGGATCAGGTAGATTGGCCCGATGGCTATCGATATGAACTAGCAGGTACAGCTGAAGAACAAGCCGAATCATTCGGATTCCTTTTAGTTGCCTTTGCGATTGCAGGCATATTAACCTACATGGTCATGGCTTCTCAGTTTGAAAGTTTACTAGAGCCTTTCATCATTATTTTTACTATACCACTCGCGCTTACTGGTGTACTACTCATACTTTGGGCGACAAATACCTCTATCAGTGTCACTTCAATGGTGGGACTTATTTTACTCGCCGGTATAGTCGTTAATAATGGTATAGTGATGATTGATTATATCAAAATTCTTCAAGCCAGAGGAATGGAACGAAGTCAAGCTATTGTAATTGGTGCGGTTCGCCGTTTACGTCCAATTCTCATGACTGCATTCACAACTATTTTATCCATGGTCCCACTGGCTATCGAAATTGGTTCTGGTTCTGAAACCTGGAGTCCAATGGCTAGAACCGTTATTGGTGGTTTAACTATGTCAACATTACTCATGTTATTTGTAGTCCCATGTCTTTATCTCATAATCAACAGTGCTGTGGAGCGACTTGGATTCGATGCGGTACATAAACTAGACCCTTTAGCTAATAATCAAGGACCATTAGAAACTGAAGCAGAGATTTTAACCCGTGAAGGATAGATACCTATTATGAAACAATTCAGTGTAGCTGGCTCCATTTTACGACGACCTATAACGGTCACCATGATCACCATAGTCATAACCGCATTCGGAATTTTTTCTCTTCAAAATTTGCGGGTAAACTTATTCCCTTCCATTAATATTCCAGTATTAGCAATCTCTACTGGTTATCAAAATGTATCTCCAGAAGATGTAAATCGAATTCTAGTCAACCCAATAGAAGGGGCTGTTTCGGCAATCGAAGGAATAGAGAGTCTCGAAGCACGTGTGAGCAGAGGAAGTGCGTTTATCATTATGCGACTCCAAGATGGCACCGATATTAGGAAGACAGAACTGAAAGTACGTGAAGCGCTGGACAATGTCAGGAATGAGCTCCCTAATCAAGCCAGAGAGCCCGTTATTTTTCAGTTCGACCCGGAAAATAGACCTATTATGAAGCTAAGCATTGATGCAAGTAATCGAGGTTTAGATGAACTCCGTAACTTAGGTGTTGAACTTGTAGAGCCTCGATTAGAGCGTATTGATGGACTTGCATCGGCAGAGACACAGGGTGGGCTAGAACGCAGAATCTATGTTGATGTTTCGCCAATGTCCCTAGCCCAATACAATTTATCGCCTTCTAATATCGAAACCGCTCTAAGGCAAAATAACTCACAATTACCTATTGGAAATGTGGTCTCTGATCGTATAAGCTACTCTGTAAGGGTACAATCTACCTATGATACTGTCGAAGAAATTGCAAATACTATTGTTCAAGTTGCAGATAACGGAGTCCCAATAAGGGTTAAAGATGTTGCTGAAGTTTCGGATGGTTTTACTGATGTAACCTCTTTGGTCACCGTAAATGGCCGAAACAGTGTATCTGTAGATATTCAAAAGAGCTCTGATGCGAATACCTTAGATATAGTTAATGCAGTGAAAGCTAGTTTGGATGCACTTAATGAAATAATGCCACCAGGTGTTAACATTCAGGTTCTCTCAGACGAAGGCCGCAATATTGAAGATTCTATAAACAATCTATCACAGTCTGCAACCAGTGCCTTGATCGTGGTCATAGCTGTGATACTTATTTTTATGGGTGGCTGGAGAATTTCACTAGTAGTAGCTACCTCTATTCCGGTATCCATAGCAGCTAGTTTTGCCGCCATGTATTTTGCCGATCTCACACTAAATATTCTTACTATTTCGGCATTAGCTCTGGCTATAGGCTTACTTGTAGACAACTCTATCGTTGTTACTGAAAGTATAGCACGAAAGTTAGAAGAAGGTATAAATAAATATGAGGCTGCATTAAAAGGTACTAATGAGGTAATAGGAGCGCTGCTCGGTTCAACCCTAACCACCTTGGGTGTTTTTATACCTATTATCATGCTAACTGGTGTTCAAGCTAGCTTTTTTCGCGAATTTGCTTTTACTATTTGTTTTGCAATAGGATTCTCTTTTTTATCATCTATTATATTAGTCCCCGTAATATCGCTTCTGACTCTTGATTCTAATCAGTTTAGTCGGAATAATTGGGCATTTAGAGGAATTAGTTCGCTTGAAAAAAAATATACAGGAGTACTACGTTGGATTTTGCATCATAAGTGGATTGCCGTAGTATCTATGATCTCCATTATTAGTACTACTGGATACCTATACAGTACCATTAATAAAGAGGGTTTTCCCGAAACAGATACTGGTGAAATCGATATCGATATCACACTACCAGAGGGATCTAAACTGGTTAAAACAATGGAAGTGCTAGAAGTTTTCAATGCTAGACTGGCTGATATGCCCGAAGTCGAAACCCGAATTGCATCCATTGGTCGTTCGCGTTGGACCGAACAAACTAATAGAGGTGAAATAAGTGTTGTCTTAGTTCCAGAAAGCGAACGTAAAATAAGTAGTAATGATTTTGCATTACGGCTTCGACGAGAATTAGTGGCGGCAGGAACAACGGTTCGGGTACGAGTAGAAGGTGGTGGCTTGAGCTTTGGTCGTGGGTTCAGCTTTGGTGGTGGAGCTATACGCCTAAGTCTTATAGGACCTGAAATAGATGATTTGGTTGCTATTTCTGGGGAAATTGAGAAAAACCTCTTAGCTGACCCAAATATAATATCTGTAGATAATGGACGAACCGATCCAACACCTGAACTACATTTTTATGCAGATCGTGAACGAGTAGGCCGACTAGGAACCAACTTGAATACTATTGCCTCTAATTTACGCACACAAACATTAGGTAACCAGGCTGGATTTTATATAGACAAGGGCCGTGAAATACCCATCGAAGTTCGATCAAGGCGAGAAGCCCTTCAAAATAGAGATGACTTATTTGATATTGAAGTATTTCAGGTGGGTGAACAGCGTGTACCAATAGTGGCTGTTGGTGAATTTATCCCTACAGAGGGAGTTGATTCATTTCAGCGGCGAGATCGAGAAACTGTGTTAGATGTCAATATTCGGGTAGATGGAGATGCCAACGAATATCGCGAAAAAATCATCTCCTTTATTCAATCTGAAATTGTACTACCTGAAGGGTACCGCTATGAGTTCACCGGTGGTACAGCCGAATCAGCAGAAGGATTTCAGCAATTTTTCTTTGCCTTGATCGCCGCCGTATTATTAATGTACATGATAATGGCATCACTATTTGAAAACTTTCGAGACCCTTTCGTTATTTGGCTCTGTATATTTATGGCCGCATTTGGAGCACTGGCCTTTCTAGTACTTTTAGGAGACCCATTATCTACTACTGCCCAAATTGGAATGTTCATGCTGGTGGGTATTATCGTAAACAACGGTATTGTATTAGTTGATTATATCCACTTAAACACAAGAGGCATCGCATTTGACCCAATGAGAGGCTCTGAATATATGACACAGGTAATTGAAGCTTGTAAACGCCGCATGCGACCGATTCTCTTGACCGCAATAACAACAATTTGTTCAATGATCCCATTGTCCTTAGAACTAGGATCAGGAGCTGAAATTTGGTCTCCACTAGCCAAGGCCGTTATCGGTGGCTTGTTGTTTGGCGCCGTTCTTACCCTCTTTATCACACCTGCTATATCGGTTGGATTTAATCAAAGTATCAATTGGGCAAAGCAACTTCGCAAGAAATAAATCGTACAAGAGAGTATGAGTCAATATTAGACAATAATCTTTAGATTTTATATACTGAAAGAAAAGGAGTAGTTATGAGTAAAACAGAGAGTTTTTTATCAGGATTGATAACAGGAGCCCTAGCTGGTTCAATAATAGCATTACTGTATGCACCAGACACAGGAACAAATACTCGAAAAAAGTTAAGCTACCAAGTAAGTCATTACAGAGATGAATTAATAGATCTCATTATTGAGTTACAAAAAGAAAAAGATAAGCTTATGTCAGAAGCAAAAGAAAAAGGAGAACAAGTGGTTTCAGAAGCCAAGAAAAAAGCTGATGATCTAATTAAAGAAGCTGAGAACTTACTGGAATCAATAGACCAGGTATCCAAAGTTTAACATTGGTGATGCATCATTAGCAACATCCAAAATAGGATACCATCTGTTTAATATGCTTGCGAGTCCTTAATGATTTTGAAATAAAAAGCCCCTTCTAGTCAATATAAAGGGGCTTTAATTTTAATGTTTACCGAGAGGTACAAGTTAATACTTATTCTTCATCAGGTATGGATTCTGTGTCCTCACCACCGAGAGCTTCGAATACCTTTGCTACTTCTTCCTCACCTTCTTCCATATCTTTACGAGAACCAACGATGAGTTCGTTATATTCTCGAAGACCAGTGCCAGCAGGTACTTTGTGTCCAACAACCACATTTTCTTTTAGGCCACGTAAATAATCACGCTTAGCTTCAATGGATGCTTGGGTCAGAACCTTAGTGGTTTCTTGGAAAGATGCAGCTGAAAGCCAACTCTCCGTTGACAATGCAGCACGTGTAATACCAAGAAGAATAGGTTTAGAAATAGCCGGTTTAGCCTCCAATACCTCTAACTCGACTTTATCTTCTTTAATCAATTGATTGTTTATCTCACGCACTTCACGGCGGTCTAAAATGGTACCTTTCTTAATTTCACTTCCACCTTGGTTGCGAACAACAAATTTACCAATTAATTCATCATTCCGAGTATTAACCTCGAATCGATCTACTTTATCGCCCTCTAGATACATTGTATCACCTGGATCGGTAATCTCAACTTTTTGCATCATAGTACTTACGATAACCTCGATATGTTTATCATTTATTTTTACGCCTTGCAATCGGTAAACTTCCTGAATTTCATTCACCAAATACGATTGTACCGCATATGGGCCTAAGATATTTAGAATATCTTGTGCAGGAATTGTCCCATCTGAAAGTGGCTGTCCAGCCTTCACAAAATCATTGGATTGCACTAAAATATGTTTGCTTAATGAAATTAGATACTTCTTTTCATCCGTACCATCTTTAGAACGAACGATGACTTCTTGAGAACCTCTTTTACGGACTCCCATTTCTACAATACCATCAATTTCACTTACTGCAGCTGGTTCACTCGGCGAACGGGCCTCAAATAACTCAGTTACTCGAGGTAAACCTGCGGTAATATCCTTAGATTTACCAGTAGCTCGTGGGATCTTAGCCAAGATCTGTCCAGCCGCTACTTTCTCACCGTCTTCAACAACAATATGTGTCTCAACGGGGAGTGTGCTTTCACGCAAGCGTTCACTACCGCCTTTAACTACCAATGTTGGGACAAGGCTTCTATCCTTAGAATCAGTAATTACCTTCTCACGGTGACCTGTTTGTGCATCGGTATCTTCGGTGAATGTTACACCTTGGATTATATCTTTGTAGGCAACTTCTCCATCAATTTCAGAGAATATTAAAGCATTGTATGGATCCCACTTACAAAGCTGAGCTCCTTTTGGGACCATGTCACCTTCTTCAACCATCATTTCACAACCGTATGGAACATTGTAACTGATGAGCATTTTACCTTCTTCATCTATAATTTTAAGCTCTCCAGCACGACTAAGGACTACATTATGTTCTTCTTCACCATCATTGTATTCAACTACACGGATGTTTTCGAATTCAACTTTCCCATTAAACTTAGCCTTATGCTGAGATTCAGCTTCCAAACGAGACGCTGTACCCCCAACGTGGAAAGTGCGTAAGGTTAACTGAGTACCAGGTTCACCAAT
>DEBM01000009.1:1973-10743 GCA_002348545.1 Balneolaceae bacterium UBA2956 | reverse complement strand
GTACCAGGTTCACCAATAGATTGAGCTGCGATTACTCCAACCGCTTCACCTTTTTCAACAACAGTACCTCTTGCCAGATCTCTGCCGTAGCATTTTGCACAAACACCACGCCCTGTTTCGCAAGTTAGGACAGAACGGATTTCAACTTCCTCGATTGATGTCTCAGCAATTTTTTTAGCAATAGTTTCGTCAATCAGCTGATTAGCTTCGCATAGTAATTCATCAGAGAGTGGATCAAATACATCATGCAGAGAAAAGCGACCGATAATTCGATCTTCTAGGCGCTCAATTATATCTTCATTATCTTTTAGTGCCTGCATTTTAATACCACGTAGAGTCCCGCAGTCGTCTTCAGTAATAATTACATCCTGGGATACATCCACAAGACGTCTAGTTAAGTAACCGGCATCAGCCGTCTTAAGAGCCGTATCCGCAAGTCCTTTTCGTGCACCGTGCGTTGAAATGAAGTATTCAAGTACTGTCAAACCTTCTTTAAAAGAAGAAAGGATTGGGTTTTCGATAACTTCATTCCCCTGTTGCATAGAACTTTTTTGAGGCTTAGCCATAAGACCACGCATACCGCCTAACTGACGAATTTGCTCCTTCGAACCACGAGCTCCAGAATCTGCCATCATGAAAACCGGATTGAATCCCTCACGGTCATCAGACAAAGCTTGAAATAGAGTTTCAGATACGCGGTTAGTGGTACTCGTCCATTTGTCAATTACCTGATTGTAGCGCTCATTATCAGTAATGAAACCCATTTCATAACGACCCTGTATATCCGTGACTTCATCTTTAGCGGCATTAATCAAGTTAGCTTTTGCATCTGGAATAATAATATCCTCTAAGCTGAATGAAAGACCGCCAAGAGTAGCATTTTCATATCCTATTCGCTTCATATCATCCAAAAAAGTCGAGGCTTTTGCCGTTCCCACTCGTGCATGAATTTCACCAATAAGTATTCGTAATTCTTTTTTACCAAGGGTTTTGTTGATGAATCCCATCTCCGGTGGAACAATTTCATTGAAGAGAACACGTCCAGTAGATGTTTTTACCACTTCAGTTACTTCATCTCCTTGCTCGCTAAAATATGTTACACGGACATTTATCTTAGTGTGTACTTTTATCTGACCTTGATCAAAAGCTATAATCACTTCCTGTGGAGATGAAAAGGTTTTACCCTCACCTTGCTGGCCACTTCTTGGCTTTGTGAGGTAATAAAGACCTAAAATCATATCCTGTGAAGGAACCGCAATTGGTCCACCGCTAGCAGGGCTTAAGATATTATGAGAGCCTAGCATCAATACAGAAGCTTCTAATACTGCGTCATGACTCAGTGGCAAGTGAACAGCCATCTGATCCCCATCAAAGTCGGCATTAAATGCTGTACAAGCCAATGGGTGTAGTCGTATTGCCTTTTCTTCAATTAAAACTGGCTGAAAAGCTTGTATTCCCAAGCGGTGAAGGGTTGGTGCCCGATTTAACATTACTGGATGTCCATCAATCACATTCTCAAGTACTTCCCATACAACTGCATCGCGTCTATCAACTACCTTTTTAGCACTTTTAACAGTCTTAACAAAACCGCGCTCAATAAGTCTTCGAATGATGAATGGCTTGTATAATTCGACCGCCATCTCTTTTGGCAGACCACATTCATGCATTTTTAACTCGGGACCAACAACGATTACCGATCGCCCAGAATAATCTACACGTTTACCTAAAAGATTTTGACGGAATCGACCACTCTTACCTTTCAGCATATCGCTAAGAGACTTAAGTGGGCGATTATTGTTTCGGACTGCGTTCGATTTTCTAGAGTTATCATAGAGTGAATCAACCGCCTCTTGAAGCATACGTTTCTCATTCCTTAAAATCACGTCAGGTGCTTTAATATCGATTAATCGCTTGAGTCGATTGTTTCTGATAATAACCCGACGATATAAATCATTTAGGTCAGAGGTAGCAAAACGACCTCCCTCTAAAGGTACCAGAGGTCTTAATTCAGGCGGTATAACGGGAATAACTCTCTGAACCATCCATTCAGGGCGATTTTCAGTATGTTTTGCTGCCGCTCGAAATGATTCAATAACTTGAAGTTGCTTTAGTTTTTTCTTCTTACGCATCTGTGAGGTTTCTTCTTTAACCTCTTGACGCAAATTAAATGCCATCTCATCTAGATCTAGATCAGCTAGCATCGCTTCTAGAGCTTCAGCACCCTCTTTTACAACAAAGCGGCTTTCGTCGTCTTCCTCGAGTTCAAAATGCTCTTCTGGTAATTGATCAAGGATCTCATATTTCTCTTCTTCAGTTATAAAGTCGCCCTTATTATATCCTAAATCCTTTGCCATTCCGGCATTAATTATCACGAATGTTTCGTAATAAACAATCTTATCCAAATTCTTGGAAGAAAGACCTAATAAATATGCAATTTTATTAGGGAGAGACTTGAAATACCAAATATGGACAGTAGGTACTGTCAAGGCAATATGACCCATCCGTTCTCTACGAACGGCTTTTCTAGTTACTTCTACACCGCATCTGTCGCAGATGATACCCTTATATCTAATTCTCTTGTACTTCCCGCAATGGCATTCATAATCCTTTACAGGACCAAAGATTTTTTCACAAAACAATCCATCCATTTCTGGTTTGAAGGTTCTGTAGTTGATAGTTTCAGGTGTAAGGACTTCCCCATGGGAACGCGAAAGTATTGCTTCAGCTGAAGCTAATGATACACCGATACTGTTGAAGTCATTGGTTACTGCTAATGTCTTTGTTATTGGCAAAATATTCTCCGTTTAATAATTAACAGTGTTTAATCTAAATGTATTTCTAGGCCTAGCCCCATGAGCTCACGAAGTAAAACCTTGAAAGATTCTGGCACATCGCCGTCAGGTAAGTTTTCACCCTTAACGATAGCTTCATATACTTTTGAGCGACCTTTTACATCATCACTCTTAACCGTCAGCATCTCCTTCAGAATACTTGAGGCACCATAAGCGTACAACGCCCAAACCTCCATTTCACCCAATCGCTGACCACCAAACTGTGCTTTACCGCCGAGTGGTTGTTGCGTAATAAGTGAATATGGACCTATAGATCTGGAATGCATCTTATCTTGAACCAAATGATTCAATTTAATCATATAGATGAATCCAACGGTGGTTTGCTGAGAGAATGGTTCACCACTTCTACCGTCAAAGAGGGTAACACGTCCGTCTTCTGGAAGATCTGCTTCGATAAGTTTAGCTTTTACATCATCCATTGATGCACCGTCAAAAACGGGGGATGCGAAGGTAGTACCTAGTTTTTTGGCAGCCCATCCTAGAATAGTCTCATAGATTTGACCAAGGTTCATACGAGAGGGTACTCCAAGAGGATTTAAACAAATATCTACTGGGGTTCCATCCTCCATGAATGGCATATCCTCTACAGGAACAATTTTAGCAACAACTCCCTTGTTACCGTGACGACCCGCCATCTTATCACCTACCTGTAACTTTCGTTTTTTTGCAATATATACTTTCGCTTTCTGAATAATTCCTGGGGGTAGTTCATCTCCAACTTGTATAGCAAATGTACGTCGTTTCGCTTCACTGTCAATTTCTCGTCGAAGTTCGCGATAGTTATGGAAAAGTAATTTTACATGCTTAACCAATTCTTTATCAGTGGCCCAATCAATATTCTCATTGATATTTACTGGGTCAATTTCTTCGAAAACTGACTTTTTATACTTCTCTCCTTTGGGAATCATTTCCACCTTAGAATAATCATAAACTCCTGGTGATGTTTTATCTCTAAGCAATGAGTACATTTTGTCTGCCCATTGCTGATTAAGTTCTGATAACTTCTCGGAATGACGATCATTTTCAGCCTCGACTCTCTTTTTCTCCTCTTTTCTGGAAATTAGCTCATCGCGTTTACGACTAAATAGACGCGTATCGATAATAGTCCCTGATACACCGGGAGGTGTTTTTAAAGATGCATCTTTTACATCACCCGCTTTGTCACCAAAAATAGCGCGAAGTAATTTTTCTTCAGGGGTTGGATCAGACTCACCTTTAGGAGTGATTTTACCCACTAAAATATCGCCTGGAGCTATTTTAGCACCTATACGAATCATTCCTTTCTCATCTAAGTTGCGTGTAGCTTCTTCAGATACGTTAGGAATTTCGCGAGTTAATTCTTCTTCACCACGTTTGGTGTCCCTAACTTGTTGCTCAAATTCAGTAATGTGAATGGAGGTGTAGATGTCTTCTTGAACTATACGCTCACTGATTACTATAGCATCCTCAAAGTTGTATCCACGCCAAGGCATAAATGCAACTAACAGATTTCTACCCAATGCAAGTTCTCCACCGTCTGTTGAACAACCGTCTACGATGGCCTGATTTTTCTTGACGTAGTCACCAATTTTAACAATTGGTCGCTGATTCGTCGCGGTATCTTGGTTGGTACGTGTAAATTTTTCTAACTGATAACTCTTAATACCATTGTCGAAGTAACAATTCTGTTCTATTTTACTGCGGTCATATTTCACACGAACCTCAGTTGCGCTTACATATACCACTTCACCATCTGCCTCAGCAGTGATTATTGCTCTAGAGTCCCGTGCAGCACGATGTTCTAGGCCAGTACCTACCACAGGCGCCTCAGGTCGTAATAAAGGAACGGCTTGACGTTGCATATTCGAACCCATTAAAGCACGATTGGCATCATCATGTTCAATAAATGGAATGAGTGCAGCTGCCAGTGATGTAATCTGATTGGTTGCAACATCCATGTATTCGATTTCATCGATACGAGCTTGTGTATAATTACCTTCACGCATACGAGAGAACACTGTTTCATTGACAAAAGTACTACTTTCATTTAATTCGGCATTTGCCTGAGCAATTACAGTTTCGTCTTCTTGCTCAGCAGCTAAGTACTCTACATCTTTACTAACTTTTCCGTCTTTGACTTTTCTGTACGGTGTTTCTATAAATCCAAAGTCATTAACTTTCGCATGCACACAAAGAGATGAGATAAGACCAATATTAGGACCTTCAGGTGTTTCAATTGGACATAAACGCCCATAGTGAGTGTAATGAACATCACGAACTTCAAAACCAGCACGCTCTCGCGTTAGACCACCTGGCCCAAGAGCAGACATTCTTCTTTTATGAGTCAGCTCTGCTAGTGGATTGGTTTGATCCATAAATTGGGACAGCTGATTAGTGCCAAAAAAAGTATTAATAACACTAGAGATAGTGCGGGCATTTACTAAATCTTGAGGTGTTAGCTGTTCTGCATCTCTTGAATTCATTCTTTCTTTGATGGTCCTAGCCATACGTGCTAAACCTATGGCGAATTGCTGACCTAGCTGTTCACCCACTGTACGAATACGTCTGTTACTTAAGTGATCAATATCATCGACCTGCGATTTTAAATCTTTGAGACGGATAACTTCTTTGATAATGGCGACAATATCTTCTTTGGTCAAAAATTGAACATCGGTGCGATCCTGATGAAGGCGCTTGTTGAGTCTGTAACGTCCTACCTCGCCCAAATCATATTTTTTATCACTAAAGAATAAACGTTCAAGAATTGCTCTTGAAGTTTCGGGATCTGGCATTTCTCCTGACCGTATCTGCTGGTAAACCTCTCCAAGTGCTGTATGCTGATCATGGGTAGGGTCCTTTCTTAGTGTGTTCATCATGACAGATCGTTCAGATTCTTCACTCGAAATTTTCTGAACCAATACCGTCTTTAGACCGGATTCTTTAATTAATCCATAGTCATCTTCGGCTAATTCATGGTCTCTTTCTAATAAGTTTACTAGCTTGGTTGCTTCGGTAATTTCACCAGTCTCGTCGTCAACTACTTCTTCGGTAACTTCAGTGGTAATATTTTCAGCCAAACGTTTTCCAACAAGATTTTTATTGAAATCAGCTTTAGTACCAAATTTTAAGGCTTCAGACAGCTCAAATAAACCCAGCAATTCCTCATCAGTAGAATATCCTAGGGCCCTCATTAAGGTAGTAGCTGGAATTTTCTTCTTTCTGTCTATATATGCCCACAATACATCACGTATGTCTGTGGTAAATTCAATCCATGATCCTTTGAAAGGTATGACTCGAGCAGAGTACAATTGACTTCCGTTTGGGTGTATAGATTGTCCAAAGAAGACACCTGGTGAACGATGTAATTGGCTTACGATAACTCGCTCTGCCCCGTTTATGATAAATGTGCCACGGTGAGTCATCCATGGTAAATCACCAAGAAATACTTCTTGTTCTATCGTTTCAGAAGCTTCATCGGAGTCATCAACAGAGGATAATCGTAACTTTGCCTTAAGTGGTACTGAATAGGTTAAACCTCGTTCCTGACATTCATTTATGGTGTACCTAGGTACGTCAACATTATAATATAAAAACTCTAGTATATGAGTCTCACGAGTGTCCTGTATAGGAAAATTCTCGTTGAAGATTCTTTGCAGGCCTTGATTTTCTCGTTCATTAGGTGCGATATCTAATTGAACGAATTTCTCAAATGATTCTAATTGAATGTCTAGAAAATCGGGGTAGTCAAGCACATGTTTTGTGCGTCCAAATGATTCTCTGTTTGTATTGGGAATTGTTTGCAACTTCTTACTCAAAAGGAACCTCTCCTTAAAGATTGAAGGGTGATAATCGAATTTGACCTTTTTTGGGCCGTATAATTAATATAG
Source organism: Balneolaceae bacterium UBA2956 (assembly GCA_002348545.1). Taxonomy (GTDB): domain Bacteria; phylum Bacteroidota; class Rhodothermia; order Balneolales; family Balneolaceae; genus UBA1275. Next base: position 4,025 of record DEBM01000009.1, on the reverse strand, counting down.
ACGCTAGTAGCCAATACCGTTTTCACGATATTGGCTACCAACAAATTGTAATTTGAAATTACTTAAGCTCTACTGTGGCTCCAGCCTCTTCCAGTTTGGCTTTGATTTCCTCTGCTTCCTCTTTTGAAACGCCTTCTTTAACGTTACCGGGAGCACCATCAACTAAGTCTTTGGCTTCTTTCAGACCTAGACCAGTAATTCCACGTACTTCTTTAATTACAGCAATTTTCTTTGCTCCAGCGCTCTCAAGCACTACAGTAAATTCAGATTGCTCTTCTGCTCCACCGGTGTCACCACCAGTAGCAGGTCCAGTAACTGCTACAGCCGCAGCTGCAGGTTTAATACCGTACTCTTCTTCAAGTACTGTAGCAAGTTCGTTTGCTTCTTTAATTGTTAGGTTGACTAGCTGTTCAGCTAATTCTTTAACGTCAGCCATATTTTTCTCCAGTTATTTTTAGTAAAAATCGTTTGTTAATTGATAAGTATTAGTTTTCGCTTTTTACAGCGACTGTTTTTACAGCTCCTACAAGGTTCGATCCCTGGGCTTGTAATGCACCAACCACATTGGTAATTGGTGCCATTAGCAAACCTAATATATCTCCAATGATTTCATCTTTTGACCTCATTGCAGCAAGTACCTCAAGTTGATCGGGACCATAAAAGTCTCCATCAATAAGTGCTGCTTTGAATTCAGGATTGTCATTATTTTCCTTGATAAAATCTTTAAGAACCTTTGCAGGTGCGGATAGCTCATCTTCGACAAAGGCAAATGCATTTTGATCTATAAGTAAAGGTAGCATTTCGTCATACCCTCCTACTTCTTGCATTGCCAATTTCATAAGTTTATTTTTGTAAACTTTATACTGAACATTTCCCTTACGGAACGCACCACGAAGCTTATTAGCTTGAGCAACAGACATCCCCTTATACTTGGTCACATATAGTGCTCCAGAGTTTTGCAGGGTCTCTGAAATTTCGTCTAATATGGCTCGTTTTTCAGCAGTAGGCATAATTTATTTCCTCCTTAATTAAGAGATGTAACTGAGGTTCTACTTACAGGTATGCTAGGTCCCATAGTACTGCTCATGAACACGCTTTTTACATAAATACCTTTGGTTGAGGATGGCTTTAGTCGCATCACAGTTGATAAAAATGCTTCAGCATTTTCTCTAATCTGTTCTGTGTTAAAACTCACCTTGCCAATTGTGGTATGAAGTATACCAGCTTTGTCTACACGAAAATCGATCTGTCCAGCCTTTACTGTTTTGACAGCATTAGCCACTTCCATTGTAACAGTACCACTTTTAGGATTTGGCATTAAGCCTCTAGGACCTAGGAATCGACCCAGTTTACCCAGCTTTCCCATTACATCAGGTGTTGCAATGATCACGTCGATCTCTAACCACCCTTCTTCAATCTTTGCGATGTAATCATCTAATCCAACATAATCAGCACCTGCCTTATGAGCTTCGTCTTGTTTTGCTTCATTTACTAACGCAAGAACACGAATATCCTTACCTGTTCCATGAGGCAAACTAACTGTTCCACGTACCATTTGATCAGCATGTCTAGGATCAACTCCTAATCGGATATCAATGTCGACAGATGCATCAAATGACGTGATAGTAGTTTTTTTCACAAGATCACAAGCTTCTTCTAGAGTGTACTCACCCTCTGAATTAACTAATGTTGCTACTTGTTGGTATTTTTTTCCTCTTTTTGCCATGATTACAACTCCTTTACTTATCGCGATTAACTCTAAGACCCATACTGCGGGCTGTTCCTGCAATCATTTCTGCAGCGGCTTCGACATCGAAGGCATTTAAGTCTTCCATCTTTTCCTCCGCAATTTGCTTGCATTGGGACCATGTAACCGTACCTACTTTGTTTCGGTTCGGTTCACCAGAACCAGACTTTAGTTTGGCAGCTTGTTTAAGAAGTACAGGTGCTGGCGGAGTTTTCGTTTTAAACGTAAACGACTTATCCGCAAAAACTGTAATCTCAACAGGTATTACCGTACCAGTCTTGTCCTGAGTCTTAGCATTAAAGGCT
>DEBM01000009.1:1516-1643 GCA_002348545.1 Balneolaceae bacterium UBA2956 | reverse complement strand
CTTTACAAAACTCCATTATATTGATACCAGCCTGACCAAGAGCCGGACCTACTGGGGGTGCCGGATTAGCCTGACCGCCAACAATTTGGAGTTTTAGGATTCGTTCAACTTTTTTAGCCATGGATTC
>DEBM01000009.1:994-1192 GCA_002348545.1 Balneolaceae bacterium UBA2956 | reverse complement strand
TTAGCCATGGATTCTCAGGATCCTTTTCTAAGTGTTATAACTTCTGTTTTTCGCGTAATAGCTAGTTCGCATCAACTAGGTTCTTTATGTAGTGGATTCAACTTGATTGATATCCACCTCAACTGGAGTCTTTCTACCAAAAATACTCACCAAGACACGCAGTTTTAATTTGTCGGTGTTAACTTCCTGTACAGTCCC
>DEBM01000009.1:0-661 GCA_002348545.1 Balneolaceae bacterium UBA2956 | reverse complement strand
TCAAAGTCCTTAAATGGTCCTGCAATTACTTTTACTAAATCACCCTCTCGATAAGGAATTTCTACGTTGCCTGATTCCATACCAGCTTCTTGGACTCGTCCAATGATACGCTGGACCTCGTGCTTTTTAAGCGGAATAGGCACCTTGGATTGACCACCTACTACTAGAAAACCCATACATGAAGGTGCGCTTTGTACTAGGTTATTTACTTCTTCATCAAAATAGGTATTGAGCAAAATATATCCAGGAAAAAAGTTTTTTTCTCTGGTTCTCTTTTTTCCATTTCGGATTTCAACTATAGTCTCCGTTGGAACAAGGATATCCTTGATCTTATGCTCTAGTTTTTGATCTTCAATTTCACGATCTAAAAACTCTTTAACTTTTTTTTCATGACTGGAAAAGCAGCGGACTACATACCAGTCGAAATCTAATTCTTTACTCATTAGTTATATATCGCCTCTAAGATCGTACTGTAAACCTGATCTATACCAAATATTAAAACAGATAATATAATAGAAAACACAACGACAATGATGGTGTTGTCAACTAGTTCTGATTGTGTTGGCCAGGATACTTTTTTAAATTCTTTAGTAACGCTGTCAAAAAAATTTGTAATCTTTTCCATAATTCACTTTTGTTAGCACGGGTGGAGAGACTCGAA
>DEBM01000068.1 GCA_002348545.1 Balneolaceae bacterium UBA2956 | reverse complement strand
TGGTATTGTTTTAAAACAATACCATTTCCCGCCATTATTGCTGGCACAGCACAACGAAAGACCTGCCAAAAAGGAAAATTCCATGGCATAATGGCCAGAATACATCCTAGAGGCTCAAATTGGACATAAGAATGCTGATATTCAGTGCGTATATAATCAGTGTTTAGATAGGTTTCCGCCGAATCGGCGAACCAGCGGCAAAGCCATGCACATTTAGAAATTTCTCGAGCGCCTTGTCTCCATGGTTTTCCCATTTCAAGAGCCATAGTCTCAGCGGCATGCTGTTCAATTTGTTCCAAATCTGAAGCTAGTTTAAGCATACACACTTTTCTTTGTGAAAAGTTTATTGCCTGCCATTCTTTTTGGGCTATACCCAGTCTAACCAACCGTTCTTCTATCTCCTGTCCGCTATGCTGTGGATACTCCTGTATACATTCTAAAGTTGCTGGATTAATACTTTTTAGAGCAGGCAGATTGGTAATAGGCATCGTATTGATGGTTTAACTAGTTTGGTATTTCAAGCGAGTCAAGAATTGCTGCTTTGATTGTCTCTAGTGTTTCAACTAATAAATTCAGAGGTATCGTTAACGGGGGCGCAAGCCGAATGAGTGTATTTGAATGAAGAGTCCAACCCAACAATATTCCCTTGTTAAAGCAGTATTCTACTACCATTTGTGTCAATTCTTGGTCACGTAACTCAAGACCTAACATGGCTCCTAAACCCCTCAATTCTACAATTCCCGGACCTTTCAAAATAGATCTAGCATGTTTTTCAATTATCCTAGCTTTAGAAATATAATTTCCTTGTTTTAATACTCTCAGACTAGCTAAAGCCGCAGCCGCACTTACTGGATGACCACCAAAGGTTGTGACATGATTGAGTGGGGGATTGTACATGAAGCTTTTAAAACGTTCTCTAGAGGACACAAAAGCACCCATAGGCATTCCACCTGACATGGCCTTCGCCAGACATAAAATATCAGGGACTACTTGATAATGCTCAAAAGCAAAAAAATGCCCTGTTCGTGCAAAACCGGATTGAATTTCGTCAAAAATCAACACTGCTCCCACATCGGTGCAGCGGTTTCTAAGCGCCTGTAGCCACTTATAACAAGCAGGTATCACTCCACCTTCTCCTTGAATAGGCTCAACAATGACTGCCGCTGTTTCTGTATCAATCTTTGTGAGGTCATCCAGATTATTAAACTGCAAAAAAGACACATCTGGAAGTAGGGGTAAATAAGGATCTCTGTAGACAGCACGCCCCGTTACACTTAAGGAACCATGCGTGTCGCCATGATAGGAATTATAAAAGGCCATTAATTTTGTACGACCAGTAGATTTTTTTGCAAGTTTAAGTGCACCTTCATTAGCTTCGGTTCCGCTGTTTACTAGATACACTTGCTCTAATGGCTCGGGCAATAACTCGACTAATTCTTTTGCAAAATTCCATTGTACCTCTTGAATAAACTCACCATACACCATGACATGTAGGTGCTTATCCACCTGCTCTTTAATAGCCGATACCACTTCTGGGTGACGATGGCCTAAACTACTTACAGCGATTCCAGAAATAAAATCAACATAGCTTTTCCCTTGCTTGGTATGTATAAATGTACCTTCTGCTTGCTCAATCTCTAAGCCTAAAGGAGCATCACTCGTCTGGGCTACAAAGTGTTTAAATTGCTCTAATGAATGTGACATAGATGTATTGAGATAGTTTGAAATTGAAGCTTAGTATGGTTCACAACTAGTGAGGTTTTAGAAATATGTTTTAATTATTCAGATATTACAGAGAATATGTTATAAATCACTTTGCAATTTAAATTGTAAACTAGAAACGAGTAGAGATAGAAGATGCTTACCATAAGGCAGGAAACGTAAATTCTAAACATTGAGTTCTATAAATAAATCGACAAATTATTAGTATATTCAATATAATCATATTTGTTCAATATCGAGTCAAAGTAACATGAGTTCAGTTTATCTGGTTGATGGTTGCTTTCCAATGAATGCACCTTTGCAAACAAAGGATACTTCTCGATTATTTAAATTATTTTAAATCACTATTCCTCAAAGAAATAATATTATTTATGAAAAAATTTTATTTCCCGATACTACCCATATTCCTTGGTACCTTAACACTACTTTCGATTTTCTACTTACTCAACATTTGGGACAAAAGCGAAGTCGAAAGTGTCACGTTTTCCAGTGACTTTACTATCAATTCACCCAAAATGAATAAAGACGTAGATTACCGGGCTACGACTAATGAAGGAAGGCAAGAATATTTAATTAATCTACTTAAAGATCCGGTTAGCCAAGAAATCCCTAGAGGAATAAGAACCAAGGAAATAAACTTTGGCCAAGAGCTTGCCAAGGAATTAGTCACAAAAACCAAAGTGATAAACGATATGACATGGTCAGAGATAGGGCCGTACGATGTTGGCGGTAGAACACGCGGTTTAGCAATTGATCAGCGTAACTCCAATATTTTATTAGCAGGTGGAGCTGCTGGTGGAATTTGGAAAAGTACAGATGGTGGAAAGTCATGGACACTAAAATCAAACCCTGGTGAAAATCTAGGCGTCACGGACATTGTGCAGCATCCCAACTCACCAAATACTTGGTATTATACAACAGGTGAGTACTATAGTTCAAACGATGCACGCGGCAGTGGCGGCGGAACATATTATGGGTCAGGTATCTATAAATCTACCGATAATGGAGAAAACTGGAGCGTAATTGCTTCCACTGAGGACACTGACAACACTTTCAACTCTCCCTTTGATTTTATTAGTGCTATTGAAATTAATCCCACCACTGGTAGCATTTTTTTCACAAGTAATGCTTTTGGCATTTTTAGAACTACGGATGATTTTAATACCTATTCAATAGTTTTAGGTGGAGTAAATGAGCATCGATATGCCGATATTGAAATCACATCTACTGGCAAAATATATGGGGTTGTTTCTACCGGATTTAGTAGTAGTCAAGGAAATTCAACACCCGGAGTTTTTGTTTCTACCAACGATGGAACAAATTGGCAAAATATTACCCCTAATGACTTTCCAACAAACCACTATCGATCTGAGATTGGAATAGCACCATCGTTTGAAGACCTTTTTTACTTACTTACCGATACTGGTGGTGGAGCAAATGGACTTAGCTTTTATTTGTTTGTCACCAGTGATTTAAATTATGTAAGCGCGATAAATAGAAGCGATAATATTCCAAATTTTGGTGGGAGTGTTGGTGATTTAAACCCTCAAGGTGGATATAATTTAGTGTGTGTCGTTTCTCCAGAGAATCATAATATTGTATTTATTGGAGGAACTAATTTATTCCGCTCGAAAAATGGTTTTGGCAGTCCAGTTAATTCCAGTAACGATCCCGACATTTGGATTGGAGGTTATGCATATGCAAACAACGTAAGCGGATATAGTAACCATCATCCTGATCAGCATAAACTCATTTTTGATCCTAATAATCCTAAGAGAGCTTTTAGCGCCCAAGATGGTGGTATAAGTGTAACTACTGATATTACTAGTACGCCTGTAGCTTGGAGTTTACGTGAAGAAGGTTATAATGTGACCCAATTCTATACAGTTAGTATACATCCGGACTCCGCGAATACAAAGATCATTGGAGGGACACAAGATAACGGTTCTCCCTTCTTTAAATTTAATACTAACGGTAACCATCCAGCATCTATTGATGTATCTTCTGGGGATGGTTCATTTGCTTATATGGGTAAGGATTATTTTCTAACTTCTTCACAACGAGGAAGAGTTATTAGATACAATTATAATTCAACCGGCGACCCAACAAATTGGTCTTATGTTGCTCCATCAGAAGCAAATGGTCAGTTATTTATTCATCCTTTTGCCGTTGATCCATCCAATGAAAATTATGTAGCCTATCCTTCTGGAAATCATATTTTTTTAAACAAAGAAATGACAACTTCAGCACGTAATACTGGAGCAGAAAATATGAATGGTTGGACCCGTTTGCGCCATGTGTCTGTTGGATCTGGACAAAATATAACTGCTTTAAGCTTTAGCACAAATCATCCTACATCTCGATTGTATCTTGGAGGAAGTTCTGATTCAGAAAAGCCAAAAATTCTACGAATGGACAATATGGAAGATGACAGCACTTTTACCATTACTACTATAAGTGGTGCGGATGAAGGTTCCTACATACATGATATTCATGTTAATCCAGAAAATGGTGATGAAGTTTTGGTTGTGTTATCGAATTATCAAGTAGAAAGTTTATTTCATAGTGCTAATGGTGGGACTACTTGGACTGCCATTGGAGGTAACTTAGAGGGTGAAAATGGACCTTCTTTCCGTGCAGCAGCGATAGCACCAACTGACGGTGGTGGCTCTTATTACTATGCAGGCACGAGTATTGGTTTATACATGACTGATGAACTAAATGGAGCTGAAACCGAATGGATCCCAACAGGGCTTCAATCGATGGGTGCACCCATAATAGCTGATCTAGACTACCGGGAATCCGACGATTTACTTGTTGCGGCAACACATGGCCGAGGAATCTTTATAGGTGAAGTTCCCCTTAAGGTAGTTTCAAATGAACAAGACCTTGCTTCTTTTGCCTCAGATAAGAAAATTCAACTTTTAGGTAACTACCCTAACCCATTTAATCCAAGTACTCAGGTTGCTTTTAAGCTTTCAGTACCTGCTAGAGTACAACTTGAGGTCTACGATATTCAAGGCCGTAAAATAGCTGAATTACTTTCTGGTAATGTACTCCCTGCAGGCCGACACGAACAATTGTTTGATGCTGATCGCCTATCAAGTGGCACCTATTTTTACCGATTACAGGCCTTTAGTTTGGGTGGTGAAATGCTAGTTAATACAACACGTACAATGAGTTTGGTGAAATAGTCTGTTTTGCAAAACTCTGATATTTTAGTTGTAACAAATTAGAAGAATCTAGCGTTTAAATGCCAAGCTGCAATAAGAACATATAAAAGAAAATTTAAAGATGAGAGGTATTCAATTCTCATAATATGCTTTTATTCTTTGTCAGAGCCAATAAGGCCATTGAGAACTCTGTTATTTACTGTAAAACCGGTCGTGGAGAAAATAATAAAGAAAAGAGCAAGTCTTGAAATGATGGGCCATACAAAACCACTCACAAGAAGTATAGGAAGAGTATACATAATGAAATAGAAGGTACGTACGCCTTTTACCCTAATCTGTGAGGCAACTATATCTTCCCCTCGGTGACGGTCTTCTTCTAGCTGAAATTAATGTAATATGGGGTATAGGCTAACAATTATGCTTGCAACCCTGGAAGATGCTAGGGCCGAATGCAACGACAATGAAATTCCACTACTTGCGAATTAGCCCATAAAAAATCCATTGGTTCCCATACTCAATAATATCGCTATTATACTAAGATATGTGTACCCCTTCCACCGAAGTATAGGACTAGGATAGGCCCAAAAAGGAAAAAAAACGAATAAATCTCAAAAATAGCTATTAATAAAATATTTAAGCAGATATCATGCATGAGAATCGGAGCTGGTAAGACTAACTCAAATGCGCAATAAAATTTATTACTCTCCTGACAAAAGTTTTGAACTGGAGAATCTAACTACTATGAGGGGTAAATAAAGAATTTTACTAGTTTTTATATTGCGATAATTAGCAAGTATAAACTTAATTGATTCTTCCATTTTCTTATCTTTATATATGCACAAAAACCACTTACAATGTACTGAAGCTATAGAGTTACTGGAAATTAAAAATATACTTTCTTTAGAGGATTGGACTCAAAGAAAAAAAAATCATGAACAGCGGACGGATGCTCTATTATCTGAATATCTGGATAACCGATCTCGACACCATAAACAGCCTGTTCTCGATTTCTTATTTGAATATTACCACTTTCGACCTAGCAAACTAAGAAATTGGTCTCCGGGGCTGGGAAAAACTCTCGCATTGGATTCAAGCCTACAATCTTTTGCAGTCAAAAACAGTGCCAATGAGGCCTCTTATCCTCATCTACCATCCCTTAGTGAGCTTTGTTTAAATCAAGATATAGCCTATTTAGACCCTAAGTATTTTCCCGAAAAAAGACTTAGTTCATTAGAATGGGTTATCAAGCTATTACACGACACCCAGAGTCAAAAATCCCAATTTGGTTGCTTTGGATTACATGAGTGGGCGATGGTATACCGTTCTGAAGTACCAAGACACAATCAAGTACCTCTAAGATTTAGTCAAGAAAAGATTGCTGAAATTGTAGATAGCCATCATCTATTATGTACTCACTTTGATGCTTTCCGCTTTTTCACCCCTTCTGCTCAACCCTTAAATAAGAATTCACTCAGTCGAGAAGCATTTGCCAAATACGAACAACCAGGCTGCATTCATACTAACATGGATGTCTATAAATGGGCCTATAAATTTTACCCTTGGATATCTAGCGAACTCATTTTAGATGCCTTTAAACTGGCATACCAAGCCCGATATATAGATATGAGGGCGAGTCCTTATGATTTAGGTTATTTGGGACTCAAACCTATTAAAATCGAAACAGAGAAAGGCAAAAAAGAGTATAGAGTAGCACAAGAAACCTTGTCGGTAAAAGCAAAAAAAATTCGATCCCATCTTATCGTTGAGCTCGAATTACTCTGGGATATACTCTCGCCAAGTAGGTGCAGCTAAGAGCCTAATATATAAGTCTAAAAGCCTGTTGATACTCAAGAGAAATTAGATGATTTGCTTGCGGAGCCTAGCAACTGGCTCATTTAACTGTTCGCGGTATTTACTCACCGTTCTTCTAGCCACAACGTACCCTTCTTGCTTAAGGGCATCGGACAGAGCCTGATCACTCAAAGGATTTTTCTTATCTTCATAATCAATTATTTTCTGGAGAAGATTCTTTATTTCTCGATTAGAAACTTCTTCTCCTGATTCGGTCACCAAGCCTTCATTAAAGAAATATTTTAGTTCATATACCCCAGAATGAGTTTGTACATATTTCCCGTTAACTACTCTAGAAATAGTAGAAATATCCATTCCTATACGTTCGGCTATATCTTTCAAAATCATAGGACGTAAGGCCTCGCCGTATTTAAAAAAGTCTTCCTGCAAAGCGACGATGGTTTTCATTGTGTTCATCAGGGTTCGTTGTCTCTGTTTTATTGACTCAATAAACCATTGAGCTGAATCTAATTTAGTTTTTAAAAACTGTTGAGTTTGAGGATCTGGACCATCGACTTTAGCCTTTATGTTGGACCACATACCCTCATAATCCGGTGAAATCCGTAATTGTGGAGCATTCCGCTGGTTTAATTTAATAACAAATTCACCTGTACTAGATGCGTTATGGTCTTTAGATTGCCAGTAGACTTCAAAATCTGGATCGATATACTGGTTATTATGTCTATCCTCATTTTGAACAGCACCTGGCTTAGGATCCATACGCCGGATGGCATTGAAAGCCACCTTTAATTCTTCCTCTGACACTTCGAAGCGACTCATAATCTTCTCAAAATGCTTTTTTTCAAATAAACTCCACGCATCTTTGACAATAAATAGGGCCAATTCTTTTCCTGGCATATCTGTATCAGAATGACCAAGTTGAATCTGCAAACAATCTTTTAAGTCCTTGGAAGCAATTCCTAGTGGATCTAACCGTTGGATTTTTTGACGAACCACTTCCACATCTTCTTCGTCTACATATACCCCATGATTAAAAGCTATATTATCTGCTATTGCTATAGCTTCTCTTCTAAAATACCCGTCTTCATCCAATGACCCTAAGATTTGATCCGCAATCAATTGCTCATCCTCAGCTAAATTTAATAGACTAACCTGCTGCTCTAAATCTTCTAGCAAAGTAGAATGATATGGATCCGGCATATCACCAAACTCTTCATGTTTTGAATTAGCATACGTATAACTGTCACCATCATATTCCGTATTGTCCTTGTAAGTATCCCAATCCACTTTTTGTTCCTCAAGACTTTCTAAGCCTTTTTCTGATGATTGAGTCATCCCATCCGAATAATCTATCTCTGGACTATCTAAGGGTTCCTGATCGGAGCGATCCCAATCTTCTTCACTTTGAAGTTGTTCTAAAATTGGGTTTGTTTCAAGTTCTTCTTTTATTCTCTGCTCTAAGCCTTGTGTGGTTAGCTGTAGGAGTTTAATGTACTGAAGTTGCTGGGGAGAGAGCTTTTGCTGCATTCCCTGCTGTAATCGTTGCCCTAAATTTTGTTGATTCCTTAGCATTTACCTTATGATAGATTTTGACCCTTGGTATATTTTCTATTTTTATGAGGTAGTTTTTACGTTTTAGTCCCTTTGCCAGCCTTATTAATATATTTTTTTTTGGTTAATTCGCCACTATTTAATTCATACCTAGTCTCTTTTGAATACTCTTCTTTCATTGTTCTTATATGTTCACAAGCAGCAATAAACTCATTATACCACGATTCACCATACCTCCGAATCAATGGTTTTTTTAAGAAATCTGCAAGGTAAATCCCCTCTTTTTCTGCCCGTTCACAAGCAGCCGAACATAGTGTAGGAATATACTCGTAATTAATCCATTCTATACCACTGAGCTTTTTTATACGTAAGGGATACAAATGACAGCTTATAGGCTTTTCCCAGTCGAATTTACCCTCATAAAACGCATTTTGTATGGCACAATTAGCGGCTCCGGTATCGGTATACTGCACAAAAACACATTCACCTGAGGAAATACAAGTCAATTCAAGCTTTTGGTCTTCTGATTCCTGAACCAACCCTTTAGTTGAGACTGTATTTCTAGCCTCTGCACTAATTCTTTCTTTGAGCTGAGAATAGGCCTTATTGAGCACTGCTACTTCCATTTTGGACACAGGTGCGCCTGCGTCCCCTACCACACAACAGGCTCCCTTACACCGAGAAATATCACAGGCAAATCTCGCATGAGCTATATCATCAGATAACAATGTATGTTGAACCATGAACATTGTGTAATATACAAACTCGTTTTACTATCCTTTTTATTATTTTGCAGTAGTAAATTTTAGTCATCAATAACACGTTTATGTGTTCCAATTTTTCCGGATTATCATCTATCGAGAAACAATTAGATTCAACGACTATATCAAACATCCAAAAATGGCTTGATGGTACCTATAGCTCAGCCACTAAGGAACAAATAACTAAATGGATAGAACATAAAAAGATTGAAGAGCTTACCAATAGTTTTTATAAAGACTTAGAATTTGGTACAGGTGGACTCCGTGGTATTATGGGAGTGGGCAGTAATCGAGTTAACAAATATACCTTGGGCACTGCTACTCAAGGCTTGAGTAATTTTCTAAATAAAACCCACACAAACCGACAGATTAAAGTTGCCATTGCCTATGATTGTCGGAATAATTCTGATACTCTTGCACAAATAGTTGCCGATATATTCTCAGCAAATGGAATCAAAATATACTTGTTTGATTCTCCACGGCCTACTCCAGAACTTTCATATGCCGTGCGACGCTTAGGTTGCCAGGGTGGAGTGGTTTTAACGGCCTCTCATAATCCCAAAGAGTATAATGGCTTTAAAGCTTATGGGGCAGATGGAGGACAGTTAGTGGCCCCATATGATCGTGAAGTAATGGAGGAAGTACGTATGATTAGCTCTATTAATGAGGTCCGTTTCACACCAAAGCCTGAGCTAATTCAATTTATAGGGGAAGATATAGATGCTTCCTACATAGATGAATTAGTTAAGTTATCCCTTTCCAAAGAAGCCCTCAAGCGCCAACATGACCTAAGTATTATCTTCTCACCTATTCACGGCACAGCTGGAGTCTTACTACCTTCTGCTTTAGATGCTTTTGGATTTACTAATGTTCGGTTAGTCGAGGAGCAAATGATTGTAGATGGCAACTTCCCAACCGTTATTTATCCCAATCCTGAGGAGCAAGAAGCCCTCTCTATGGCCATAGAAACGGCAAAAAAATATGAGGCAGAGTTGGTTATGGCAACGGATCCAGATGCCGATCGAATTGGTATAGCCGTTAAAAATACCGTTGGAGATTGGATTCTTCTCAACGGGAATGTAACGGGTAGTTTACTTATTGGATACATGCTCGAAGCGTGGAAAAATACCAAAGGCTTTGCAGGTAATGAATACATCGCAAAAACTATAGTGACCACTCAACTTATAGACGCGATTGCTGCCCATTACGGCGTAAAATGCTATAATACCTTAACTGGTTTCAAGTTTATTGGCTCGCTAATAACGTCACTGGGAAGTAACGAGCAATTTATAGTTGGTGGGGGAGAAAGCTAT
>DEBM01000052.1:33641-34112 GCA_002348545.1 Balneolaceae bacterium UBA2956 | reverse complement strand
TTTAAACTTATCGATTTCATTACTTATGTTAACTAGCTCTTTTGCACAAGAGCTTGTAATTGGTGAAGAAAGGGTTGAACCTGGAATTGTTTTCATTTTTGAGGGTGCAATCAAGGATGTGATTATTCCCGAATCAAATAACTTAAGTGTCAATGAAACCAATATTCACATTGAAGCTCGTGTAAATTGGGATTCAACAAATATTCCTGAGGGAACACCAGCAGAGGGTTTTGTAGCTTATCTAAAAATCAATGCGATAGTTTATAATCAAAAAACTGGTTTAAAAACATTTGTAGATTTAATTCCACATATTAATTTAATCGATAATTTTCACTATGCTAGGAATATTTCACTTCCTGGTGAAATAGATGATTTATATACAGTTGAATTTAAAGTTAATGCACCTCACGAATTTGATTTAGCATTCCACAAGGACTGGGTTGATGAATATGGGACAGATCTATTTAAAAA
>DEBM01000052.1:17936-33235 GCA_002348545.1 Balneolaceae bacterium UBA2956 | reverse complement strand
TTAAATGAAGGTGATGGTGTAATTTCAGCTATCGATGAATGCCATATGAATTATAGTATTGACTCTTACACAGCAAAAGTATTGTTAGTCATGATTGGCATTGACGATATCAGTCCGACAAAGCCTTGTCAATAATTTCAAATTGACCGATATAAATGTAAAATTAAGTACTTAATAGTTCTTACTCTCGCATTAATTTTCACCATAAGGTTAGGTTCCTAATATTATAATATTAATCCTCTTAAGTGATTAAGCACAAGTAAAATCAATTTATTTAACGATTTTCTTTTTAATGAATTATTTTGGTTTTGGATACCAAATCATTATGATTTGGAATAAAATTATGAAAATATGTAAATAAATAAAAAGTTCAGAATAGGTGGTATTTGACGTAATTTTTATAGCAATTAATGATACCGAAGTACAATAAATAGAACATAAAATCTTTGGTACTATCCTCACCGTGTCACCTCTATTGATTGCGGCTCTCAGACCTTGTGCTAAATCAAAGCCCTTATATGTAAATAAAACCATGCTCAAATAAAATATTCCAATGTTTTCCATATTGATTCCACGTTAATTTATTCTATATATAAATTTAACTAACAGTAATGTAATTCATTTAAATAGGAATTTTATTATTTACCATCACCCGAAAAAACTATCAAACCTCATTCCACTGTGACAGACTTAGCTAAATTACGTGGTTGATCCACATCACAACCTCTATTCACTGCGATATAGTAAGATAATAATTGGAGTGGGATAACACTTAGTAATGGACTTAATTCATCTAATGTAGCAGGAATTTCAATCACGAATTCAGCGAGATTTTTTACTTCATCATGTAGAGGATTTACCACCGCAATTATGCGACCTTTGCGCGCCTTTACTTCCTCTATATTACTTACCATTTTATCGTTTGTGTGATTGGTAGCTGATATTACAAGAACTGGCATCATTTCATCAATTAAGGCAATAGGGCCATGTTTCATTTCAGCTGCAGGATATCCCTCAGCATGGATATAAGAAATCTCTTTAAGTTTAAGTGCTCCTTCCAATGCAACTGGAAAACTATAGGAACGCCCTAAATACAAGAAGTTAGGAGCATAAGTAAATAGCTGAGAAATACGTTCTATTTCCTCGTGTTGATCTAAAATTTCTTGGATTTTAACAGGTATTTGGCTAAGTGCTTTAATAAGCTCATCGGCCTTCTTTGCCGTTATCGTTTCTCGGTACTGAGCTAGCTGTATAGCCATCATAGTTAAAACCGTAACTTGCCCAGTAAATGCTTTGGTAGAAGCGACACCAATCTCAGGGCCAGTGTGTAAATATACCCCCGCATCGGTTTCTCTTGCAATGGTTGAGCCCACTACATTTACCACTCCTAGTACTGTAGCACCATTTGATTTTGCTTCCCTTAAAGCTGCAAGTGTGTCGGCCGTCTCTCCACTCTGGGAAATAACAATAACTATATCATCGGAATATATCAGTGGGTTTTTGTAACGAAACTCTGAAGCGTACTCAACCTCTACAGGTATTTGAGCTAATTCTTCAAATAAATACTCGGCTACAAGACCCGAATGCCATGAAGTACCACAGGCAGCAATAATGATACGTCGTGCCCCATGTAATTTATCCATGACTTCTGTTAGCCCGCCGAGAACTATTTTTCCCTCTTCGGGTTGAATACGTCCTCGAAGCGAATCGCCAACAGTTTTTGGCTGTTCAAAGATTTCTTTAAGCATAAAGAAGGGATATCCACCTTTTTCTATTTCTTCTAAACTCAATTGAAGCTCATGTACTTTTTTATCCATTAACGCGTATGAAGTATCTTGCACCTCGTAGCTATTTCGCCGTATTACAGCTGTCTCATTGTCGTCTAAATAGACCACTTTATCAGTGTACTCTGCAACTGCCGAGGCATCACTAGCAACAATCATTTCATCGTTTCCTACCCCCAATAATAATGGTGAACCTCGCCTAGCTACTACCATCAGGTCTGGGAAATCTTCATGCAATACTGCTAATCCATACGTCCCATTTACTTGCTGCGTTGCCAATTGAACAGCTTTTTCTAGGCTTAGTACTTCTGGATTTTTGTAGAACTGTTCAATTAATTTAGCTATAATTTCTGTATCCGTATCCGAGTAAAAAACATGACCTTGGGATTGAAGTTGCACCTTTAATGCTGTGTAGTTTTCAATAATACCATTATGCACAACAGCTATTTTACCATTGGTTGAAGTATGTGGATGTGAATTAACATCATTAGGTTCTCCATGTGTAGCCCAACGAGTGTGCCCTATCCCTATGTCAGCCTCATTAGTTCTCGAGAGCATAGCTTCTAATTTGGCCACCTTTCCCTTACATTTGGTAACCCTCAAAGAATCATCAATAACGGCAATTCCCGCAGAATCATACCCTCGGTATTCTAGTCGTTTTAAACCTTTTATTACCACATCTTGGGCGTTTCGCGCACCAATGTACCCAATTATTCCACACATAAAAACTTAGATTTATTTATTAATACCAGTTAATTATTAATTTAGTTAAAAATATGACTATTATGTATAAATAGTAAAAAATGACACTATAAAATATTGATAGCGAATATGCAGCTGTGTTTTTTTTCCGACATAAAAGGACAGCGGTTCGATCCTCTAACACTCACGCGTCCAGTAGAAAACTTACGGGTTGGTATCTTAACCGTTCAAGAAAAATGGGAGTATTGGTTAAATCTAACCACCAAAGTTCGAATATGTAGGCCTTATCTAAACCCATTTTATAACGAAAGCACCATTCAACCTGACCAAGATTGTCTGTGGATTAATGCCCGTTTTTTACCCGATCATTCGCTGACTGAGAAGCTAAAAAGCCTTCAAACAGGACAGGCCCTTATAAATCCGATTGCAAATCAAGATGGTACAGGGGCTGAAAGTATAGAACTTGTTGCAGTTGTTTTGTCAGGGCAACAAAGCTTCGATTGCCTATTGGAATGTAAAAATGTAAATGATCCTTCTTACTGGGTTCAGACACTATTGAATGCCTCAGAAGGTCCAATAAATTGGATGGGAGAAATTAAAAAGCTAGACTATTTATGGGATATATTGCAATTCAATAGTAGCGAAATTGAAGCTGATCTTGGGTTAATTTCCCTACCTACTGTTGAAGAATATGACCTAAGGACCAATCTCCACGTCATCCATCCCGAACGGATTTTTGTACATCCATCAGCATATTTAGAACCTGGGGTTATTTTAGTAGCAAAGGATGGTCCTATTTATATCGGTGCTCGGGCAACCATTGAAGCAGGTAGTATTTTGAAGGGACCATTGGCTATTTGTGAGGGTGCTGTTACAAAGATGGGATGTCGAATTTATGGTGGTACGACCATAGGGCCAGTGAGCAAAGTGGGCGGAGAAGTATCCAATACCATATTTCATTCCTATTCCAATAAGGCGCATGATGGCTACATAGGTAATTCCTTGGTTGGTCAGTGGTGCAATATGGGAGCTGACAGCAATACCTCCAATCTAAAAACCAATTACGGCCTCATACATTTAGAAGATTGGAATAGTCGAGAAGCCTATGATATTGGTTTTCAATTTTTTGGTTCAGTCCTAGGTGATCATTCTAAAACAGCCATTAATGCCATGTTAAATACTGGAACCATGTGTGGGGTGTGCTCAAATATCTTTTTATCACAGTTTACTCCTAAACATATACCTTCCTTCAGTTGGCTCACGGATGCTGGAAATAGTATCTATCGATTTGATAAAGCCGAGGAAGCCATGAAGGCAATGATGGCTAGGCGTGAAATTGAATTTGAACCGGGTTACCAAAGTATGATGAAGTATCTGTTTGATCTGGCTACACTAAGCGATCGTTAAAGTACTCGCTTCGCAGACAAATAATGCGTACTCCAATAACGAGCATTAAGATCCGATACCATGACCCCACCTGTGATGCCGGCGTGCATAAAATGTCGCTGGTCAACCATCACACCAACATGATAGGTAGTCGGTCCTGTTTTGAAAAAGACCAAATCACCTAATTCCACTTGCTTGCGGCGTATTTTCTTTCCCAATTTCATCTGTTCCAAGGTTGTACGCGGTAATTTTTGACCTAAATATTGATCAAACACTACTTGTATAAAAGCAGAACAATCTACCCCATTAAAGGTGGTTCCTCCCCATTGATAAGGAGTTCCTCTCCATTCTATATATGCTTTTTTTAACCGGTTAAAGGTTCGTACTTCTGTTAGACCAGCTGACCGGCTCATGTTAGGGACAAATCGTACGGAAGGTTCACTTGAGGCACTATAGGTAACACTTTTACTACTGCCACAAGCTTCTAAAAGTAGGCTCACTGCAATTAAAATTAATAGTGCAGAAAATTTCAAACGATTTACTATGATATTTGAGTTAACAATAAACTATATGCTAATTTAGCAAATTATTATATAACCTAATTTTGTTATCTGTCTATGCCAATTCAACTCCTAGTGAATATTGATCATATTGCTACACTCCGAAACGCACGGGGCGAAGGCTATCCAGTGCCTGCCCAAGCTGCCCAAATTTGCGAAAAATCAGGAGCTGCTGGAATCGTATTTCACTTGAGAGGTGATCGTCGTCATATCATGGACCAAGATCTACCTGAACTCAAAGAAGCCGTACACGGGATATTGGATTTTGAGATGGCCGCCACTGAAGAAATGATCGAGTTACTACATAAGGTGCAACCTGATATATGTACCTTGGTTCCAGAGGGTAGAGAAGAACTAACCACCGAAGGTGGATTGCATTTATCGGCAGTCTTCAAAGACTTCAAAACTCGTATATTTCCAGCCATTCGTAACGGTGCTGGCGGTTCAAAGGTTGAAATAAGTTTATTTGTAGACCCCAATCCAGATGACATTGAGAGGGCTATAGAACTAGGTAGTGACGCCATCGAACTACACACCGGAACTTACGCGAATGCCTCCACCCCATCCGTTGCGCAAGAAGAACTGACCCGCCTTGCGGCGGCTGCTAAAATTGCGCACTCTGCCGGGCTAAAAGTAAACGCAGGCCATGGCTTAAACCAAAAAAATCTCCCCCCATTTCTTCGCGCCGTCCCACATCTCGCCGATATTAGCATAGGACATGCACTTATAAGTGAATCCGTTTTCCATGGCCTAGCCAACACAGTCCATGCCTATATGTCTATTATAGAACAGGTTAAAAAGGAGCAGAGCTAATGAATTCCACGCATTTTTCTGGATATGTCGCTATTTTAGGGAGACCTAATGCTGGTAAGTCTACCCTTATGAATGCGCTAGTTGGAAGTAAACTTTCAATCGCTACACATAAGGCACAGACCACACGCCATCAAATTATGGGTATTTATAGTGAAGAAGATTGCCAGATCATTTTTTTAGATACTCCTGGTATTATACAGCCAAAATATGAACTGCAAAAGGCGATGATGCGCTTTGTTAAAAAGGCCGAAAAAGAAGCTGATGTTATGCTATTGTTGGTCGATCTTAAGCGTAGTTATATAAAGCAGGAGCGGGACAAAAAAAATTTACCAATCGCTCTTACTGATTTGGTTGATCACGAACTATTAGGACACATCCGATCTCAGCATAAACCCATTATATTGGTGTTGAATAAGATGGATACTGTGCCCAGGGAATGGTTAAAAAAAGTGCAAGAAGCGTATGAAGAGGCCTTCACATTTACCGGCATTCAAGTAATATCTGCATTAGAAAAGCATGGTATTTCTGCATTAATTAATCAGCTTAAAGCCAATCTCCCAAAGGGTCCCGCTTTTTATCCAAAAGATGAATTAAGTGAGCATCCCCTCCGATTTTTTGTATCTGAATTCATTCGTGAACAATTGTTTTTAAATTATCACGAAGAATTACCTTACTCAGCCACCATAGAAATATTGGAGTATCAGGAATCCCCTGATATTGATCGAATCATGGCTGATATCGTAGTCAATCGAAATTCTCAGAAAGGTATAATTATTGGAAAAAAAGGGGTTGCCATAAAGCAACTAGGTATTCAATCCCGAACTAGTATTGAATCTTTTTTAGATAAGCAAGTACACTTAGAATTACACGTGAAAGTACGAGAAAAATGGCGAGAAAAAAAACATATGGTCCGTAACTTAGGATACAGAGAATAATTTTTTCGTTAGCTCTTGCAACAAAAATAGAACATTGTTAATCCTATAATTCAATGTCACTAAGCTTGCGTATTCATTAAAAGTTTAGCTTCTCATCACGAATGATTGAGAGATAAGGCCCTGTGAAGCCATGATAGTCAGCTATATGTGATACTCGATAGCGAACACATGTATAAATGAGGTGCCACATCCTACTTTTTGATTGTACCATTCATTGCAAAGAAAGATAAGTGCGATCCGCTTTTAGCTAAGCCTTGTTCGAATTCATCCGAGCGTAACTTACACTTTAAAACCAACTAATTACCCATGGCGCAGATATTGTTACAGAATCGACTACATAATGGATTGGCGGTCATGGGACATCGGTGGGTGGTGTCATTATAGACGCTGGAAATTATAATTGGGGTAATGGACGATATCCGTTATTTACCGATCTAGCTCCAGGCTACCATGATATTAATTTTTGGAAAATCTTTAGCTCTGATGGACCATTCGGGAACATCGCTCTCGCTATTTGAGCCCGAGTAGAAGGTCTTCGAGACGTGGGCCAAGCTATTCTTCCGTTCAATAACTTTTAATTGCTACAAGGATTAGAGACCGTATTCTTGAGGATTGAACAACACAATTTTAACGCGCTGGCTTTAGCAAACTTCCTGCAAAAACATGAAAAAATAGCTTGGATAAATTACAATAGTCTAGAAGAACACCTCTACTATGAACTATTAAAAAATATTTCAAAAATAGTCAATTTGGTATGCTATTCAGTTTTTGTGTTAAGGGATGCTCAACTCGCAAGTCATCTAGCCAATGTAGGTGACGCTAAGACATTGGTCATTCAGTCATCATCCACTACTCATCAACAACTCAGTGAGGCCGAACAAGAGGCCATTGGTATTCGCTCTGATATCATTAGAGTATCCGTAGGGATCGAACATATTGACGACATAAGATAGGATTTTGATTTAGCATTAGCGAAGATTTAACTTATCTGTACTCAAAACTTCACTTAACTTTCTATAAAGACGCAGAAAAATGAGTATCCAAAAAAAAATTCTGGTGCCCAAAACATACACTACCGAGTCTGGTTTTGTATTTGAGGAATTTGAACTCAGCTACCATAGCTGGGGGAGTCTTAATAAGAATAGAGATAATGTAGTACTCATTTTTCATGCGCTAACAGGAGATAGCAATGCCAAAGAATGGTTTCATGGCTTTTTTACCCCACAAAGCCCTATTGACCTGGATCAGCACTATGTTTTATGCATCAACACCCCAGGTAGTTGTTATGGCTCTACTGGGCCTCAAAGCCTAAATCCCCAAACTAAGAAAGCCTACGGTCCCACTTTTCCTGTACTAACTATCCGAGATATCGTTCAAATGGAATTATACCTGATAGATCATCTGAATATTAATGCTATTCAATGTGTTATTGGGGGGTCAATGGGCGGAATGATTGCACTAGAATTTGCACTTATGGACTGTAGAGTTAAACGTGCTTTCCTTATGGCTATGGGCAAAGCGCATACGGCTTGGTCCATAGGTCTTAGTCATTTGCAACGAAAAGCTATCTACCAAGATACAAACTGGAAAGGAGGCTGGTATTCCAATGATGCACAACCAAGTCAGGGACTCTCTCTTGCGCGGCAAATTGGGATGATGACCTACCGATCTCCAGAGGACTATGAAGCTAAATTCAGTAGAGACATTCGGAAAATAACAGAACATCCTTACTATGAAGTTGAATCCTACCTAGATTACCAAGGTCAAAAACTTGACAAACGATTTGATGCTTTAAGCTATGAACGGCTCACACGCTCAATGGATACTCATGACATCTCAAGAGGTCATGGAAATTTTAGAGAGGTGACAAAGCTAATCACTATACCAATTCATGTAGTCGGAATACAATCCGACACTTT
Organism: Balneolaceae bacterium UBA2956; assembly: GCA_002348545.1. Taxonomy (GTDB): domain Bacteria; phylum Bacteroidota; class Rhodothermia; order Balneolales; family Balneolaceae; genus UBA1275. Next base: position 25,136 of record DEBM01000052.1, on the reverse strand, counting down.
ATACCCGATTGCAGAGCAAATAGAATTAGCCCAGCTTCTGCCCAACGCCGAGTTTACCGAAATTAAGTCCCGGTATGGTCATGATGCTTTTTTGATCGAGTTTGAACAACTCAACAAAACACTAGCCCTTTTTCTGGCAAATATCTAGTTTTTTCTTTTTTATTACCGTTAAGTAAAAATCCTCATGTATATGCATGGGATAATACAGACATAGTTATCTCATTCTTTTCACAGCTATGCTGCCCTTATTTTTCTACCATTATCATTTCATTTTCAAGATAATCCATCAAAAAGTTGATTAATAAAAGGCTAAATAAAGGATTCTAGATTACCTTCTTCCTCCAAAAATACACTTCATAAATAAAGTTTAATTAGTTTATTTGGTATTTTTTTCACTTCCTGACGTTTTTTTCTTGACAGAATAGAGAATTTTGAGGTACATTGTGGGATAAAGTGGGGAAAAGTGGGGGCTTTTTTTCACTTTATAAAGCAATCATAATTCCACGTTTAGTCACCTTGCATAGCTTTAAAGGTCAATATGAGCATAGTATAGATGCAAAAGGCCGCATAGCCTTCCCGGCTAAAATGCGAAAAGTATTGAGTCTAGACGCTCAAGAACGATTCGTTGTTGTGCGTGGATTAGAAACCTGTCTTTATTTATATCCCGATAATGAGTGGCGTAAAGTGGAAGACACACTCTCTAAGGCCAATAATTTTACCCGGACAGGCCGCATAGCCAAACGGAACTTTTTGCGCTATGCTGAAGACACCGTATTAGACAAACAACATCGTATTGCTCTCCCCGGCGAGCATACCAATTATGCCCAAATTAATGGAAAAGCCATCTTCATTGGTATGGGGCAATACATTGAGATTTGGTCCCCTGATGTCCTCGCAAAAATAGATGCCGACTTAGATCCCGATGCATTTGAAACTATTTTTGAACAAGTGATGGGAGGCGGATCCGGATCCGATGGTGAATAATATGACTGCATATTATGAACATAAACCGGTAATGCTACAAGAGTGCATTGAGAATCTAATTACCGACCCAAACGGCACCTATATTGATGCGACTTTGGGTGGTGGTGGCCATACATTAGCCATACTGAATCAACTAGACTCTCGAGCAACTGTTTTTGGAGTAGATCAAGATCAACAAGCTATTGACGCTGCAAGTCAGCTTATTGGAGAAGACCCAAGATGTACGATTTTAAAAGGGAACTTCGGCTACCTGTCTACTCTTCTACCTCCCTCATTTCGAGGACAAGTAGCCGGAATCCTTTTGGATTTAGGGGTCTCTACTCATCAACTTAAAGAAGCGGATAGAGGATTTAGCTTTCAGCAGGAAGGACCTCTTGATATGAGAATGGGGACCTATATGGGCCTGACCGCATATGATGTTGTGAATACCTATGATTATAAGCGACTAAGAGATATCATTTTTCATTACGGAGAAGAGCGAGGCAGTCGAAAAATCGCCCAAAGTATTATAGATGCACGACCTGTTGAAACTACCCAGGAGCTCTCATCTATAATTAGTGAACAAGTAAACCATAAATTCAGAACTAAAAGCTTAGCCAGGGTATTTCAGGCTATTCGTATTGAGGTAAACCAAGAATTAGTGGTATTAAAACAAGTTTTACAACAAGGACTTGAGCTCCTAGGCTCAGGTGGACGAATAGTGGTCATGAGCTATCACTCACTCGAGGATCGATTGGTTAAAAACTTCATGAAGAGTGGAAATTTTGAAGGAATCATCAAAAAAGATTTTTATGGTAACCCTGTCTGTCCCCTTACACCTATCAACCGGCAGGTCATTACCCCTAATGATTATGAAATTGATAGAAACCCAGCCTCACGAAGTGCAAAACTTCGAGTAGCTGTAAAGATAGGAGATCCTGGCTCATGATGGTATCGTCTCCTTTGCATAGACATAACGTGAAGCCAAACCTTCGAAAAATCAAGTCTAATGATTCCATACACTCTCCATCTCAAAAAGCCAATAAAAAAATAGGTCATAGAACTGGAATCAAATTATCATCTTTCAAACCTGCCAAAATTATTGCCTTCACCGTAGTGGCGGCATTTCTTGGTTTTGTCTACCTAACACATGTGTTTGCTACCCAAAAGCTGCTTGGGCAGGTTCATCAGCTCCAAAAAAAATATGAACAAACCCAACAAGTGCATGATGATTTAAAACTACGATATGACCGAATGATTGGCCCAGTAAATATTTATCGTAAAGCCAGAGAACTAGGCTTCATTAATGCAGGACCGGCTGACCAAATACTGGAGGTTCGTTAAATGGAGGAATTTAGAAGCGCTATTATGGGTCGAATGTTTGTGATACTGGGCATTCTGTTTTTATTACCCACTGCTTTACTGGTTCAATTGGTTAGAATTAATTTCATTGAAGGTGAAGGACTTCGCGAACTTTGGAATAAACAAGCCATAACTGAAATAGCTATACCCGCAGAACGAGGTAGTATTTACGACCGCAATGGCACCCTTCTTGCCACAAATACCGTAGATTATAAAATGGCTATAGACCCCAAAGTACCTGGTATGACGCAGGCTAAGTTAGACTGCGTATTAGTTACCCTGGGTCGAACCTCCGGTAAAGGCAAGGCCTATTACGAAAGTATTCTAAACAATGCTCCCTCGTGGTCCCGATATGTGGTGATGGAAAAAAATATGAATGGCATGCAAAAAGAAGAATTAGCCAAACTTGGTATTCGAGGTGTTATACTAGAAGAAAACTATCGCCGAAGCTATACATTCGGCTCACTTGCTGCTCATACTATGGGCTTCGTAAACCATGAAATGAGAGGGCGGATTGGCCTAGAATCTCATTACGATAATGAACTAAGAGGAGTTGATGGGGTACAGCAAGTGCGTAAAGATGTTTTTCAAAGAGTATTTGAATACGTGGGAGCACCTAAGAAACTACCCATCGAGGGCTATGATTTGCACACTACAATCAACGCTTCCATCCAGGCAATTTTAGAAGATGAGTTACAGGTAGGTGTTCAGCGATATCAGGCCAACTATGGTACTGGAATTATAATGGAGCCAACAACCGGAGAAATCTTAGCTATGGCCAATTATCCAAGCTATAACCCTAATGTCCCAGGTGATATTAACGAAGAGAACAGGCGAAACTTTGCCATAGCCGACTTAGTAGAACCTGGATCTACTTTTAAGTTAGTTACCGCGATTGCAGCTGTGGAACAAGGTGTCATAAAAGAAAATGAACTTTTCAAAACACCCAAAAACGGTGCTGTTCAAATTCATGGCCTTACTTTACGAGATCATGATCCACTTGGAACCATCAACTTTGAGGAGGTTATCCAACAATCCTCCAATGTAGCTACCGCAGAAATCGCTATGCGACTGGATAACGATACTTTTTATCAATATGCCCGTAATTTAGGATTTGGCACCCCTACTCATATAGATCTTGCTGGGGAACAAGGTGGACGCATGGCAAAACCTTTTGAATGGAGTTTAGTAAGTCTCCCTTGGATGTCTCATGGATATGAGCTTCTTTCAACCCCTCTACAAACCACCCAAGCCTACGCTGCTTTTGCCAACCGAGGAGATTTAATGCGTCCTTATTTGGTAAAGGCAATAACTAATTCAAATGGAAAAATCGTTGAACAATTCCATCCAACCCATATCCGTAGGGTAGCCAAAGCTAAAACGTTGGACAAACTGTATCCTGTTTTTGAAAGTGTAGTGAGCGATTCAGGTACCGGGGATCTAGCTCAAATACCTGGACTGCGTATTGCAGGTAAAACAGGAACAGCGAAAAAAGTAGTTAAAGGATTATACTCCAATCGCTATCGAGGATCATTTGTTGGGTTTTTCCCATTAGAAGCACCTAAATATGTAATCTACATAATGTTAGACGAACCAAAACCGGTTGGCTATGGTGGATACACGGCAGGTCCTATCTTCAAGCAAGTTGCACTACGTATTGCAGGTCTAGACCAAGACCTGCAGCGCCAATTGGTTCAATATGACAGTTATGATAAGACTTATGCTATCGCTCCCTCATTATTAGGCTTATCACCCGAGCAAGCCAAAGAGCTATTAAAATCTTTATATATCCCCTTTGAAATGCAGGGTAATGGTGATTGGATCGTAAAACAGCAGCCCGCCCCTGGGGATACCATTTTCTCAAAAACTAGATTATACCTTAAAGTTAAACCTAAGATAGGGCTACTAAATCCACATAAGGATCCAAAATCAGTCTTGAATGTAACTGATACCAAAGAGATTGAACGTATTGAACTTCCTGATATGCGTGGGATGAGTATGCGGACAGCTCACAGTATGTTGGCTGAACTAGGGCTAAAAACAAAACGTATTGGCTCAGGCACCATATATGCACAATTTCCAATAGCGGGTGACTATATGAGTCCAGGACGTACTGTGACCTTAAAAGGTAAGGCTCGCTCATTTGAACAAATTAGCGGAAAAACAGAAGGTGAGCAATGAGTCAACTAGTCGCCAAAATATCCCCTTTAGCTTCTCGCTCGTTAAGTACCCAAGATATTCAAGTCATATGCCAACCTTATAACAAACGTATTAAGCAGCCAGAAATTATATATACTCAGGTTAGTCAAGATTCTCGAAATATGAATCCTAATGGTGTTTTTGTGGCTTTAAGAGGTACAAAAGTAGATGGTCATGACTTCATCGAAGCACTAACATACTCACCCAATCTACTTATTATTGGCGAAGAAGCCCCTGAGAGCTATCCTGAGGTCGATAATTACATGCAAGTGGCTAATACACGTAAAATTCTTGGACCTCTTGCACAAGCTTTCGCTGGAGACCCTTGGCAACACTTGCAAGTCATTGGCATAACTGGTACAAATGGAAAAACCACTACAGCCACCTTATTGTATGAATTGTTATTGCGTTCAGGTAAAGCAGTTAGTTTGTTGGGTACAGTATCCAAACGCATTTTAGACCGTGAAATTCCCTCTGCACTCACCACCTCAGATCCTATTGAGCTGGCCAATGATATGCAAGCCATGGTGAATGCAGGCAGCAGATATTTAGTCATGGAGGTTTCTTCCCACGCCTTAGACCAGTACAGAGTTAATGGAATTCCATTCACCATTGCCATATTCACCAATATCACCCATGATCATTTGGACTACCATGGTGATCTTGAAGCTTATATTAAGGCAAAAAAGAAATTATTCGATGATTTAAAACCTGGCTCTTGGACTATTATCAATGCCGATGACCCTTTCAGTGGATATATGGTTAAAGATACCAATGCACAAATCTTTTCCATTGGATTAACCGATTACAAAGGCGATCTATTTAAAAAACAACCCTCTTTAATTAGGCAACCAAATGCACAATATCCAACCCTGCCTTCCTGGGCTCAAAGACGTAGTTATACAGTAGAATCGTTGGGATTGAAGGGCACTATTTTATTTAACAAAGCAGCTAATATACGATGGGAAGTTCCATTAATTGGTTTATTTAACGCGTATAACGCCCTTCAAGCAATCACTGCAGCAGAATTATTGGGTATTAACTCTGCTGAACTCGAAAAATATAATCAGGGATTAAGTGGCGCTCCTGGGCGTTTAGAACGAGTACGTATCGATGATGGAGCTAGCGATCAATTAACTGATGCTCTGTCACCAAAAAAAGAGTCCCATGGTAAACGATACCCTTGTGTATTCGTAGATTATGCGCATACACCCGATGCTTTAGAAAATATTTGTTCCACCCTAGCCGATGTAAAGGAACCACACCAAAAATTATTAGTTGTTTTCGGTGCGGGTGGCAACCGAGATCCTAGCAAACGGCCCTTGATGGCCGAAGCTTGTGAAAAATGGGGTGATATAGCTGTTGTAACAACTGACAATCCTCGTTCTGAACCACCAGATTCTATCATTAAAGCGATTTGTTCAGGCTTCAGTGAAGTATTTATAACTAATCATGTTCATATCGAAGTCGAGCGTGCTAAAGCTATTGCCCTAGCCTTAGATTTAGCTAGCGCCGATGATATTGTCGTGATTGCTGGTAAAGGACACGAAAGCTATCAGGAAATTAAGGGCATTAAGTATCCTTTTGATGATCGAAAAATAGCATATAAACTTCTTAAAGAATGGAATGAGGCAGCCTAATGCTATACGAACTATTTAACTGGCTAGAACAGACTTTTGCATTACCAGGTGCCACAGCTATGGCCTTTATCTCTACCCGAACAGGCTTAGCCGCAGTGACTTCCTTACTAATTAGCTTATTCATTGGAAAGCGAATTATTGAATGGTTACGGCGTATGCAACTCGGTGAAGTGATTCGAGACGATATTGGATTGAACCATCGAAATAAGCAAGGAACCCCTACAATGGGTGGCGTAATTATCTTGTTATCTACGCTTATCCCATCCCTTTTGTTTGTTCGAATGGACAGTATTTACGGCTGGCTTATCTTTTTTGTTATGTTAACACTCGGATTGGTTGGGTTCATAGATGACTACATCAAAGTGGTAAAAAAGAATAAAAGTGGCCTTGCTGGCAAATTTAAGATAGCTGGTCAAGTAACCGTGGGGCTAGTATTAGGACTAGTCTTATACTCTCATCCAAACTTTGAAACTGTAAATACGTTGAGTACGGTTCCTTTTGCAAAGAATCTAACCATTGATTATGCCTATTTCGGTGAAACCATGGGTTGGTTTATTTATTTGGGTGTTTCCATATTTATCATTACCGCCGTAAGTAATGCAACTAATTTAACTGATGGCCTAGATGGATTGGCTACTGGTATTTCAGCCATATGCGGCATTGTATTTGCGATTTTTGCCTATGTGTCGGGTCGAATTGATTTTTCCGGCTTCTTGGATATCATGTACTTACCGGGTGCGGGCGAGCTTACCGTTTTTGCATCAGCTTTAGTTGGCGCGTGCATGGGTTTTTTATGGTATAATACTCATCCAGCCGGCGTGTTTATGGGGGATACCGGTTCACTTGCCCTTGGAGGAGCATTCGGCGCGTTAGCCTTAATGCTACATAAAGAGTTATTATTACCCTTTATCTGCGGTGTATTTTTCTTTGAAACCGTATCTGTGATCATCCAAACCAGCTTTTTCAAATATACCAAATGGATGACAGGTAATGGCGAGCGCTTTTTCTTGATGGCACCTATCCATCATCATTTTGA
>DEBM01000052.1:0-17614 GCA_002348545.1 Balneolaceae bacterium UBA2956 | reverse complement strand
CATCATTTTGAAAAAAAAGGTTGGAGTGAGAGCAAAATTGTGGTTCGTTTTTGGATTGTAGCCATCCTAATGGCTCTAATTAGCTTACTAACTCTGAAAATTCGTTAAAATGTTGATGGATGCAACACATATAAACCAGTTAAAGCAGCAGCTACCCGGTACTAAGGTTGTTGTAATTGGAGCGGCTAGGAGTGGTGTTGGAGCAGCCGAACTGCTCCACAAAGCTGGAGCAGTGGTGTTTGTAAGTGACCATGGCGCCATATCTAATCCAATGAGAGAACGCTTACAAAAATGTGGGATTGCCTTTGAAGAAGGCGGACATACTGCGGCCGCCTCAGATGGAACCTTTGCAGTACTAAGCCCCGGTGTACCTACCAATACAGCTTTGGTCCAGGAATATGTACTTCAGAATAAAGCAGTGGTATCTGAAATTGAACTAGCAAGCTGGTACTGTACTTCTCCTATGATTGCGATAACCGGAAGTAATGGCAAGACTACTGTAAGCTCATGGGTACGTGATTGTTTTGTGCGGGCCGGGCGTCCAAATGAATTAGCAGGTAATATTGGTAGGGTTTTTAGTGAGCAATGTATTCGGCATGGCCTAGTGCACTCAATAAGTTCGGATGTTGAAATTTCAGCGGCCATAACCTCTGAACAAAATTACATATTTAATACAGCCAGGCATCCATCTAGCCAAGGAGAATTTTACTGGATTTTAGAAGTAAGTAGTTTCCAATTGGATCACATTCACACTTTTTGCCCCAACGTGAGTGTGCTGCTAAATATTACACCAGATCATCTGGACCGTTATAATCATTCAATGGACGAATATGCCGCCTCAAAGTTTAGGATTACCGAACAGCAATTAACAGGCCAGACCTTTATTTATAATTATGACGATCTGCGAGTGCGTTCATATGCCCAGTATCTACAAAGTCAGTCCGATGCCCCGCGAATTTGGGCCTTTTCTACCCAAGAGCCAGTTGAAAGGGGGGCATTTTTGGACAATAACAATATCATCTTCCGATTTAATAACCACGAGGAAATACTCATGTCACCCTTTGAATTAGTATTACAAGGACAACATAATCTGCAAAATGGACTTGCAACCGCACTGGCTGTCAGAGCCTGTGAAATTAAAAATGAGGTTATACGCGAAAGTCTTTCTCGCTTTACTGGCGTGGAGCACCGCCTAGAAGTAGTGCGAAAATTGGACGGAGTAAAATATATAAATGATAGTAAAGCCACGAATGTGAATGCAGTGTGGTTTGCTTTGGACAGTATCAAAACCCCATTGATACTCATCATAGGTGGCCGCGACAAAGGCAATGATTACACTGAGCTGCGTGATCAACTCATAGACAAGGTGCATACCGTGATTGCTATCGGTGAATCTCGGGAACGGATTCAAGAACAAATTGGGGATATAATTCCTCACTTTATCATGGCAGATGATATGCGTGTAGCGGTCCGATATGCTCAAAAACAGGCAAAAAAAGGAGAGGTAGTATTGCTAAGCCCTGCCTGCTCTTCATTTGACATGTTTGATAACTATGAGCATCGAGGACGGGAATTTAAAGAATGTGTTCAGCACCTAAGCTAATTGATTATGCATAATGAACAATTTACACCAACCCAATTCAAGTAAAATCTATTGATTCACACCAATCATAATAGAAACATTCATCTAGTCCTTGGTACTAACCTAGAGGAAATAGATACGCGTGCACAAGGAAGCGACCGTTATATTCTAATGGCGGTTATTATACTACTTAGTTTTGGTTTGTTAGCTGTGTATTCTTCAATCGCATTTTTTGCCCAAAATAATGACACTTCCGCCTTCGAGATGATTACTCGCCATTTAGTTAAAATTGGTATTGCGGTGGTAGTCATTTTACTGGGATCCAAGGTAAATTATCATACCATTGCCAAGCTTTCTAGGCCGTTCATTGTGGTTAGTTTACTGTTATTGGTTATGGTGTTGATATTTGGTGAAGAACAATTTGGAGCCAAACGTTGGCTTTCGATTGGAGGGATTGGTTTCCAGCCTTCCACGGTGGCCGCCGTTTCGTTGATCATTCATGTAAGTGTACTTTTAAACGAAAAACAGGATTACATAAAAGACTTTCAACGGGCGTTCATTCCCATCATAATTTGGGTATTTATCACATGTGCCCTTATCGGAGTCGAAGATTTTTCTACGGCTGGTTTACTTATGGGAATTTGCATCATTCTTATGTTTGTCGGACGGATTAGTATCATACAATTAAGTACAATGGTCTTGTTAGCTGTGTTTGGCGGCTTTTTACTAATTAACCAATCGAATACTCGTCAGGACAGAATTGAGCAGTATTTAAGACAAATTAAACAGATCGAAACCGAGCGTTTACTTGATGGAACCGGACGACAAGCGCAGCAGTCTCACATTGCTATTGCCCAGGGTGAGATTACTGGAGTTGGTATAGGTAAAAGTACCCAACGTGATTTCTTACCTACTCCGTATAATGATTTTATTTTTGCCATCATTGCAGAAGAATATGGTCTTTTGGGCGCCACTACTCTCATTGCAATATTTGTTTTTCTAATGATACGAGGGGTAGCTTTTGTAGCGAGGAATGCCGAAGATCATTTGGGTACTCTGTTGGCTTTAGGTTGCACACTATACCTGTGCCTTTACGGTTTTGTCAATGCAGCGGTGGCCAGTGGTTTATTTCCGGTTACTGGGCTACCTATGCCATTTGTTAGTTATGGTGGTACTAATTTATTATTTGCAGGAGCAATAGTAGGTTTACTGCTCAATATTTCCAAGCATAGAAAAGATAGGAGACCTTTATTTTATGCCTAGCAAGAATTCTAAATATCGCGTGATGATTGCAGCCGGTGGAACAGGTGGTCATGTATACCCGGCCATTTCCATAGCAGACGCCTTGGGCGTAAAAATGGAGCAAGCTGATATTGCTTTTGTAGGCACTAAGAATCATATGGAATGGTTAGCGGTCCCTAAAGCGGGGTACCAGATCTATCCGATTTGGGTAAGTGGATTGCAACGACGATTTACCTTTTCTAATGCTCTATTCCCCATTAAGTTAATGGTGTCACTTATTCAATCTTTTTGGTTATTAAAACGTTTTAAACCTGCTGTTATGGTCTCATGCGGTGGATATGTAGCAGGGCCTGTGGGATGGATGGCCAATCGTTTTGGAATTCCAGTGATAATTCAAGAGCAAAATTCGTACCCAGGGCTAACCAATCGTATGCTTGGCTCCTCTGCGAAACATATATTCACTGCCTTCCCAGATGCAGAACACTATTTTCCTACGCACAAAGTTCGAATGGTGGGCAACCCAACTAGGAAAAATCTGGTTCACAGAAACCCCTTAAAAGCGCGAGCATTCTTTGATATTACTGAAGATCGATCGGTTTTATTAGTACTGGGAGGAAGTTTGGGAGCAAAAAGTATTAACGAAGCATTACTACATAGTTTAGAGACTCTGCACGATCATGCTGGAATGTATATAATTTGGCAATGCGGTAAGCGTTATCTCGATACTCTAATTAAGAAAATTGAGTTAGAGGACTATCCCAGACTAAGGCTTCATGCCTATCTGGAAGATATGCCCGCTGCCTATGCTGTAGCTGATTTAGTGGTGAGCCGCGCAGGAGCGAGTTCCTGCTCTGAGCTAATGGTTACAGGTAAACCGAGTATACTTATTCCCTCTCCTTTTGTCGCTGGAAACCATCAAACCATGAATGCGCGCTCGATGCAGAAACAAGGAGCCGCTCAGATGCTATCCGATGAGGAGGTGGGAGATACTCTCATAGAATTAGTCACACGACTGCTAGCCGATCAGGAACAATTGCGAAGGATGAACGAAGCTGCTTTAGCGATAGCTAAACCTTTTGCTGCCGAGCATATCGCTGAAGAAATCTTACATGAAATAGAACAAAGCTATGAGTAAATCTACTAAACATAGCTATTCTGGATCACTTCGGCTAGAAAAACAACCTAGCTTTGGACGAACTCGTCATATACATATGGTAGGTATTGGTGGGATAGGAATGAGTGGAATGGCTGAAATCCTACTTCATCGTGGCTATAAGGTTTCAGGTTCCGATGGACAATTAGGAGAAACAACCCAGCGCTTGGCTGAATTAGGAGCATCTATTTTTGAAGGACACCATGCCGATCATATACTCGGTGCAGATGTAGTAGTCTACACATCAGCGGTTCAGGCTCATAAAAATGAAGAAACAAAAGCTGCTATTGAACAACGAATTCCCACTATTAAACGTTCTGAAATGCTGGCTGAACTCATGCGAATGAAGTATGGAATAGGCATTGCTGGTACGCACGGCAAAACAACAACTACTACAATGACCGGTTTAGTCATTCAAGAAGGTAATTATGACCCAACGATAATAGTAGGAGGTAAAGTTCATAGTTTTGACAAAACCAATGCTGTGGTTGGTAAGGGGGATATAATTATTGTCGAAGCGGATGAATTTGATCGCACTTTTTTAAGACTTACGCCTTCGGTAGCAGTGATAACAAATATTGAAGCTGAGCACCTAGATATCTATGATGATTTAGCGGATGTGAAACAAGCATTCATCGACTATGCCAATAAGGTTCCTTTTTATGGCTCGGTTATTGTGTGTCTGGATGATGAAAATGTGAGAAGTATTCTACCTGATCTTGAACGTAGAGTTATCAGCTATGGACTCACACCTCAGGCACAATTACGTGCCACTGAAATTCAGGCTTCTCAATTTACCACCAATTTTACTGTATTATATCAAGGAGAAAATTTAGGAACGGTGAGCCTTCAAGCCCCTGGTGAACATAATGTCAAGAATGCCTTAGCATCTATTGCCTGTGGTTTGGAAATGGGAATGGAGTTTAAAATAATTAAGCGCGGCTTAGAACGGTTCGAAGGAGTATATCGCCGTTTTCAAAAGAAATACTCTAATGGTGTTATGCTTATCGATGACTATGCGCATCATCCCACAGAAGTTCAAGCCACCTTACAAGCAGCTCATCGTGGTTGGCCAGATCGACGCGTCATAGCGGTATTTCAACCACATTTATATTCTAGAACTCGGGATTTATATAAAGAATTTGGGCTCTCCTTTTTCGATGCCGAAGTATTGGTAGTAACCGACGTATATCCCTCACGAGAAAAGCCCATTACAGGAATCTCTGGAGCATTGATTGCGAATACAGCAGAGCAATACGGGCATAAAAACGTGCATTATGTATGGGATAAAAAAGCCGTAGCCGATGAACTCAAAAATATTGTAAAAGCTGATGATATCATAATAACGATGGGAGCAGGCGATATATACCTTATGGGTGAAGAGTTTACGGAGTGGTTGGAATTATCTAAACCATTTGAATGATGAGTTCTAAATTACCCCAAAGCATATCGATCACCTCTAGACCTGCATTACTCACTACTGTGTTTTTGCTTGTTGGGCTGGGGATAATTGGCGGCTTTTATTGGCAACAATCTCTCAGGGTTGATTCACTGCGCATATCGGGAATTTGGTTTCATGAGCAAGAGGATATAATAGAAGCAGCTCAAGTACCAATAGGAACATCTCCCGATAGCTTGAATTTAAAAGAACTCAAAAATAGAGTTCTAAACTTGGCTTATGTAAAGTCTGTACACCCTTATGTAGAACCAGGTGGAACCCTCCATCTTTCTATTGAGGAACGGATGCCAATAGCGTTATTAGTTGGTGGAGCTGTGGAGCGATATGCAGATATTGAAGGGGTGCAACTGCCAATCTTAGAAGGTAAGTTGGTAAATGTTCCTCTAGTTTATGGTTTTGCTTTTGCTGAACAAGATGACACACTAAATACAATTGCCTTTGAGCAGATAGCGCATTTTTTGCAGGAAGCAAAGGAACATGAATTTTCTTGGACTACCATAAGTGAAGTTGCCTTTGATCCTGTGGAAGGAGTTGTGGCATTGAGTCATGAAAATAGCGTTAAGCTTCTCTTTGGTGTCGAATCATTTACAAATAAACTCGCGAATTGGGAACTGTTTTATACTCAGGTGATCCGAAAAAAGGGTATTACCCATATCGCGCAAATTGACCTACGCTATAACGATCAAATCATAATGAGGGAATCATGACAGAAACAGAACGTATTATGGTAGGGCTCGACATCGGTACAACAAAAATTTGTGCCATTGTAGCTTCTATCGACGAGCAGGAACGAATCAATATATTGGGGGTCGGAAAAGCTCCTAGCGACGGACTCAATCGTGGGGTTGTTGTGAATATTGATAAGACGGTCAATGCGATAAAAGAGGCTATAGCCCAGGCCGAGTTAGCTTCTGGGATAGAGGTAAATTCGGTAAATGTTGGCATTGCTGGTGATCATATTAGAAGCATGCGAAGCAAAGGAGTTATTACTATTAACAATCGAGATAATGAAATCACTGCCCGTGATGTTGAACGACTCCTAGAAGATTGTCAACGCATTATGCTTCCAACTGACCAACAGATTCTGCATGTTATCCCTCAGGAGTTTGTTGTGGACGGTCAAGATGGTATCAGTGACCCTGTGGGCATGAGTGGTATGCGTATGGAAGCCGAAGTGCATATCATAACTGGCTTGGTGTCTGCAGCCAAAAATATTTACCGCTGTGTAGAACGGGCAGGCTATCAAGTTGCGGATATAATCCTTGAACCTTTAGCCTCATCCTATTCAGCCTTAGACGCAGAAGAAAAAGAAGCTGGAGTGGTATTGGTTGATATTGGCGGGGGTACCACTGATGTAGCCATCTTCCAAGAAAGCACTATACGACATACGGCCGTCATTGCCGTTGCGGGGCAGAAGGTCACCGATGATATTCGAATTGGTCTCAGCGTGTTAGACGACCAAGCAGAGAATTTAAAGCGTAAACATGGCGAGAGTTACGCCGACCTCATTCAAGAAGATGAAGTAATCACAGTACCTGGTATTGCAGGCCGACCTCCCAAAGAAATAACTAAAAGTATACTTGGTAAAATCATTCAAGCACGAATGGAAGAAATTCTTGAGATCGTTGGTATTGAAATCAAACGAAGTGGATACTCCGATGCACTTAGTGCTGGAGTAGTTCTAACAGGTGGTGGATCTCTAGTCAAAAATATCTGTCCACTAGCAAATGAAAGCTTGGGAATGGATGCTAAAATTGGCCTGCCTTTAGGAATTACAGGCGGTTTAGTCGAGGAGGTAAACTCACCTATTTATGCCACCGCCGTTGGATTAGTGATTCATGCCCTAAAAACAGGTATGCATAATCAAAAAACTATGATACCTGCTTCCTCCAAAGCAACTAGTGTAGAGCAGGTAATGAACAAAATAGCCGATCGAATGAGAGGCTGGTTCAAAGAACTTTAATCGCATGAACAGGATGCATTCATCTACAGAATATTCAGTAAACAAAACAACAAAAAGGAGTAGACATGTCAAATTCAAGATTCTACTTTGACGAAAAAAGTCAGGAAAATGCCAAAATCAAGGTAATTGGTGTTGGCGGTGGTGGCGGAAATGCTATCAATAATATGATAAATATGGGTTTAGACAGTGTTGAGTACATTGCTCTAAATACCGATGCACAAGCGCTTAAAAACAGCTTAGCTAATATAAAAGTACAGGTTGGTACTGCCCTAACAAGCGGTTTGGGAGCCGGCGCGCGCCCAGAAGTTGGTCGAGAAGCAGTGGAAGAAAACCGACACGATATTGAAGAAACCATTGAAAGTGCTGACATGGTATTCGTGACTGCCGGTATGGGTGGAGGAACCGGAACTGGTGGCGCTCCAGTAGTCGCTGGAATGGCGAGGCGTAAAGGGATTTTAACCGTTGGCATCGTTACTACTCCGTTTGAATGCGAAGGACGTATAAGAAAGAAATATGCCTTGGAAGGCATATCCGAATTAAAAAAGCAATGCGATACTGTCATTGTCATTCCAAATGAACGTCTATTAGATATAGGTGATGAATCAACCTCATTAATAGAAGCATTTGCTATGGCCAATGAGGTCTTGTATAACGCTACTCGAGGTATAAGTGACTTAATTTTGATGCCTGGCCTTATAAACCTAGATTTCGCAGATGTTCGTACCACTATGACCGATGGAGGAGCAGCCATTATGGGCTCTGCTACTGCTGAAGGTTCTGATCGAGCTGAAATCGCAGCCAGAGATGCCATTAATTCTCCTCTTTTAGATGGAGTTAGCATACGAGGAGCACGCAATGTACTCGTTAACATCTCCGCTGGATCTAAATTAGGTATGCGTGAGACTACTACTGCCACAAGTATTATTCAGCAGGAAGCAGGCGATGATGCAGAAATTATTCTGGGTACTGTACTGGATGAATCTTTTGGAGATCAAATGCGCGTTACAGTAATTGCGACTGGTTTTGAATTGGCTGAAGATCGAAATAGTGTTCGTGTTGCTCCTAACCGAGTAGCACAAGCTTTTCAACAGGCTAATCAAGCTGGTAGTGAACAAGCTGCACCTATGCCTGAGCAAACGATCGCGGTAAAAAAGGGAGTCGATGCAGAGGAAGCATCTAAATTTTCACGGCCAAACAAGGACTACTACAAAGGGGAAGGAAACCTTAAACGATTAGATACGCCTTCTTATCTGCGTAGAGATATTAATGCTCGTAAAGAAGATGCTCAAAGTTCTGCCGCTGATCCAACGACTCCAAATCAGGCAGCAAGAGTGGCAAACTTTCAGCAAAGAACAGAAAATACTCGAAGAAACGAATCTGAACAACCCGCCTTCTTAAGGAGGATTATGGACTAGAAAGTCTATTTATTTGCCGGCATCCCCACAGCATCCTTAGATGAGGTGTCTAAATCCGGCAGTGTTTACTGGATTATAGCTATATACGTTGCAAGGACGTATATGCCAACAGACGGCTAGCTATAGATTGCTAACAATAAAAGAAGCCACTTGAACAGGGGCTTCTTTTTTTATGAGGTTAACAGATTTTATAAAGTTAATAAAAGTCGGGTACCCATGACTAAGGCCAATAATGCAAAACCTAGTTGTAAATAATGTCGTGGTATTTTATGATTTAGCCATGCCCCACAATAAGCGCCCAATAGTGCCGTCCACCCCATTGAATTAACTGCTCCTAAATCGACATATCCGAGAGTCCACTTTGTTAAACTTTGTCCTGCCCCGTTTAATTCTGGTTGTTCTGCCATCAACTGAAGAACACCTACAGTGATCATTGTTAACATACCTAAATGAGAAATACTCACAGCTTTACGAAAATACTGTTTAAAGAATAGATTCATTATTGGTACCATAGTGCCTCCACCTCCTACACCCGCAAGCGAGGCTATTCCTCCCCCGATTAGACCTGTAATGGAGGCTTGTTTCGGGCTAAAGGATGGGAAACTTACATCTTTGTCCACTTCATTATAGATTTCGGCTTTTCGTCCTCGCATAAACATAAGTACAGCGCTGTAGAATAATAGACTGCTAAATACAATTATAAATTCAGTCCGGCTGTAGTATGGAGAAAGAAGTACCCATTTCCCTATGCTAATACCTAAAGCTCCAAAGAAACCCAACAAAAGACCCTCTTTTACAAATAAATGTTGTTGGTTATACTGCCTCACTACGCTAGCTAGCGCGGTAATCCATGTGCACATAAGCCCAGATGCTACCGCCCATGGTACTGAATTAGATATACCAGCTTGCTCAAACAAAAAAAACAGCACCGGTGTAAATATAATCCCTCCTCCCACTCCAAATAAACCTGCTATCAGTCCTGCTATCAGCCCTAGTATGAGAAGGATTATGGTCACAAATTCTCTATTCTAATGGTTAAAGACTTAGACATTAGGCACTGTGCTTTCCCCTCTGGAAAATCGTACTGCTTGTCCGGTAATGAATACTCGTTCTCCTTTTACTTCTAGAGATAGTTCCCCACCACGTTTGGATATTTGCTTGGCTTTAAGGGTATTTTTACCGAGTTTTTCAGCCCAAAAGGGAGCTAATTTTGTATGAGCAGAACCTGTCACCGCATCCTCATTCACTCCCACCCTAGGACCAAAAAAGCGTGAAATGAAATCAATATTACTTGATTTTGACAAAGCCGTGACAATAACCCCTCGCGTTGGTATTTGTGCTAAGGCCTGCATATTGGGTTCGAGTTTAGCAACTTGAGTCTGGCTTGAGAGTTCAACTAAAATATCATCAGCCTGCCAGATAGAAACGGGTGTTTGCTCCAAAACCAATGCCTCAGTTAGAGCTTGTTGATCTCCCGTAAATTTTTCGAGTGGTATTAGTGGGAAATCCATTATAAATCCGTCGGCAGTTTGTTGTACTGTAAGAGTTCCGGATCGGGTAAGAAATTTTAGCCGCTTCCGTTTCACACCTAATTCGTTATATAGAACGTGAGCAGTGGCTAAGGTTGCATGGCCACATAAATCAACTTCTGTTTCTGGACTAAACCAACGCAGCTCGTAATTAGAGTCTGATTGAACAAAAAAGGCGGTTTCAGCTAGTTGATGTTCCATGGCTATGGCCTGTAGCTTAGAATCCGGCAACCAATATTGTAACGGGTAAACCGCAGCAGGATTTCCGGAAAACGGTACCGAACTAAATGCATCTACTTGAAAGAATGAGAGAATCATAGGGTGTTTTTTTTTAGATAAAGAAATTAGAGCTAAGATAACCGCTTAGCAAATGAAAACAGTATATTTTTGGTTGCTATATTTTAGAGAGCAATATAATGTGGTAAATACCGTATTTAGCAATGATAACCTTATCCCAAACCCTCAATAAACTTGGCCTACAAACTATAAAAAATCAAACATTACGCTATTGTCGTAGTGAATTGGGTAAGGAAGCTATATCTGATCTTTTGCCCAGTACCACCGAGCTTCGCATACAAAAAGATATGTCATGCACCCACGAAATGATGTTACTACTACAAAGCGGTGAGGCCTACCCAAGTGAACATCAACCCGAAATCCGCAGTTATTTGAAGCAGGTTCGGATTGAGGGTACTGTGTTGAATTTAGCTAGTTTTCAAGACTTATTGATCATTGCTACGCTGAGTAGGCGAATGAAAAAATTTTTTAAGCAATGTGAGGAAAACTTTCCAGAATTGAATGATATTGCCCAAATGCTGATACCAATGAAGGATTTAGAGGATCACATTCAGTCTAAAATTTCGGATCGAGGTGACCTAAAAAATGATGCTAGTCCGGAACTGCAACAAGTGAGAAAGAGCTTGCGTAATAAGCGTAATCAGCTTAGAAATGCCATTCAGAAAACACTCAAAAGGGCACAGAAAGAGGGTATGAGTGGGGATGAAGGGGCTACAATTAGAAATGGACGTATGGTTATTCCTATCCAAGCAGAGTATAAACGGAAGATTGCAGGCTTTGTGCATGATGTTTCAGCAACGGGGCAAACTGTGTACTTAGAACCTGCCGAAGCACTGCATCTGAATAACGATATTCGGGAGTTGGAAATTGCTGAACAGAAAGAAATTGAACGGATTTTAAAAGCGCTAACCGATCATGTCCGTATGTATGTTGATTGGTTCTCAGATAACATTAGTTACCTAGCTCATCTAGATCAAGTGTATGCCAAAGCCCAATGTACTCTTGAGATATCTGGCTCCATTCCGCTGCTATCTTCTAACGGGGTGCTGGACCTTAAAAAAGCCCATAACCCTCTATTAAAGATTAAAAACATCGGCCAAAAGGAAACCGAACACATTGTTCCTATGCAGCTAAGAATGGAACCAAGCGAACGGTGTCTTTTGATTACTGGCCCGAACGCAGGCGGCAAATCGGTTGCTATGAAAACTATTGGACTATCTACGGTGATGGTGCAATGTGGATGGGGTATACCAGCGGATCCAAATTCAGAGGTACCTATTGTAACTGGCTGGTTCGTTGATATGGGCGATGAACAGTCTATTGAAAACGATCTAAGCACCTTTTCTTCTCGCCTACAATGGATGCGCTTTACCACTGAAAAGGTGAAAAAAGGGGGGCTAATACTCATTGATGAAGCCGCTGCCGGCACAGACCCTGAAGAAGGAGGGGCTTTATTTCAATCCTTTATTGAATCCATGTTGGATAGAGAAGCTTTTTTGGTGGTGACCACCCACCATGGGTCGCTAAAAGTGTTTGCACATGATCATGAAAAAGCAGTAAATGGATCCATGGAATTTGACCAGGCTCATTTAGCACCCACCTATCAATTTAAGAAAGGTGTGCCCGGTAGTTCCTATGCTTTTGATATTGCCCAGAGGATGCGCCTGCCTTCCTTAATACTCAATCGAGCCCGAAATGTGCTGGGTATGCAAAAGAATACGCTAGAATCTCTCATAGGTGAGATGGAAACTAAGACACAAGAAGTAGCCAAACTTGAGGAGAATTTGAAAGTATTACAGGAGAAAACTCAAAAGGAAAAACGCACCTATGAACATAAGTTAGAGTCACTTTATAAAGAAAAAATAGCCATTCGAGAAAAGGCCTTAAAAGAGGCCAAGAGGATTATGGATGGAGCTAATAAAAAGGTTGAAAAAGCCGTTCAACAGATTGTTGAGCAGAAAAAAAACTCAAAGAAAAATGTCCAAGCTATTCGTAGTAAACTTGAAGATTATAAAGATGAAGTATCCTCTGAATTGCTCAAAATAGAGGAACAGAAATCGGTAGAAATGGCTATGCAAGCCTCAAAAAAGCCCCCAAAAGTAGGTGATTTTGTTCGATTTTTAGATGGAAACACCCATGGTGAACTTATAGAGCTAAACGGGAAACAGGCTGTTGTTCAGACAAACGGACTGCGATTGAAAACCATCTATAAAAATTTAGTACATGTTCAGGCTCCCAAATCTAAAAAAATAAGCTTTTCAAAAACTCAAACGACCTCATACAATATTGACTCTTTGCGTACGCCTCTCCCCATTAAATTAGATCTTCGTGGTAAACGCACTGACCAAGCCCTAAATGAACTTCAGGAATATATTGATAAGGCCTTGTTTCGTGGTTTGAGTACGATAGAATTAGTTCATGGCAAAGGCGATGGTATCTTAAAAGAGGTGATTCACGATTATTTAAACGAACGAAACGATGTATTTCGTTTTGAACTCGCCAATGAAGATGTGGGTGGATCGGGTTGCACGATTGTGCAATTGAAGTAGTAAATTTTTGTATTTTTATTATCCTGATCTGTTATTTATTCTAATGATTTTTTAGACTGATTAAGTCTCCTGCAGAGATTATATCCATGTATAACCTACTATTCATACGTTTACTTACTGCATTTTTAATTATCCTAGGCTTTGGTCTTCATGTTTATTTAACTCCAGAATCATCCGAAGCCCTATATGATCGGGTCAAGGATAGCTTTCGTTACGAAAATGAGGAACACATCCGAAATATTCGGCAGTAAACCTCTAGAGCAGAAAATAAGGAAGCCTACCTCGGTTTTGGTGATGAAAAATTTGTTTTTGCATCTAATCACAAGTCAAACAGAGGTTTTCCTTTCAATCTGTTTATGATCAATATAGACGGAACCGTTATAACGCAACTTAGCTTTGATTACACCTTTGATTCCTTCCCTAAGTTTTCTCACAATGAAAATAAGCTTATTTTTGCTTTTAACCGCTTGAATGGGGGTGATCTATCTACTTACGTGTTTATTGCTGAGAGGGTAGAATAAGAAAGATATTTTGGGTAATTGTAAAGCCTAAACAGATGATTTCCTTACCAATCTCTAATCTTATTGGACCATCAAATGGGGCCTTTTCAATTATTGTGAGCTCAACTCCTGGTAATACACCCTGCTGTTCAAGGTAACGAAGTAATTCAGGATTTTGATCACGAACTCTTCCTACCATATACAATGTATTAAGTTCTGCATCATTTAACGCTAAAGTTGCTTTTTCTGGCATAATCCCATCTTTTGTTGGAATAGGATCTCCATGAGGATCGTATGTAGGATGGTTGAGTAATTCAGCAATACGATCCTCAAACTGTTCAGAAATATGGTGTTCTAGCTTTTCTGCTTCCTCATGAACTTCATCCCATGAATAGCCCATGACCTCTTTCAAGTATAACTCTAATAATCGATGGTGACGCAGAATTTCAAGAGCAACTTTTTTTCCAGCTAGGCTTAATTCTGCACCCTTGTATGATTCATGAACGATTAAGTTCATCCTAGCAAGCTTTTTTAACATATTAGTCACTGAGGCATTCGAAACTTCTAAAGCCTGAGCAATAGCCGTTGTAGTTGCTTTTTCACCATCTGCCTCCAAGACATAAATAACTTTCAAATAATCTTCTAAAGCTTGGCTTAGTCGCATTACATTCCTATATCTATGTATTGATCAAAAGTAATACGCTCATAGGCGTTACTACCTACATAGTGTAGGAGGCGCGCGTAAATATCTGCTGCAATGTATCCCGGTTGTGCCCCTATCACTCCACCTTCTTCATCAACAAAATAATGGGTAGGAAAGGATTGAAGTCGAAGGCCGCGAGCAAATTGATTTTTTGTGTACTGCGTACCATTAAATACCACTGAATCTGCAGATTCACCGTCCAACTGTACGGGTATAAAATACCGGTTGATAGCATCTCTAACAGTTGAGTCAGATAGACTTTCTTTACGCATTTTAAGGCAGTATGTACACCATTCAGCATACCCAAAAATCAGTAATTTTTTTTGTGATTCAGCGGCCTTCCGTTGAGCTTCTTCAAGAATCACCCACTCAAAACCAGAATCAATACTGGATTGAATTTGGTAGTGGCCCGAGATTGATTTATCACCAGCGTTGTCACTTTGATTGTATAGTAACTGAGCCTGAGCAAATGACGGACATAATAAAAGGCTAAATAGAGTAACTGAAAGTATTGCTCGCATCCGAATTTTTGATTTATATAGCAATTAATATAGAGTATTTCGTTATGCATTGAAATAACTACAATCGTTTCATTATCTTCAATATTTATTGCATCTAATTAATTCTACATCCCTTTTTTATGCCAGATACCCAAGTGACCATTAAACCACTTAAACCAAGTATATTACAAGCTTTATTACCCATCCTGTTTCTGATAATCGCCTTATTCATTAACGTTCGTATATTTGGTGATGCCGCATTGGATGGCTCCAATCAAATCATTTTAATGCTTTCTGCTGGAGTAGCATCTATTGTCGGTATCCGTTTGGGATATAACTGGAAAAAGATACGCAGTAGTATTGTCAAGAGTATTTCTTCGGCCCTATCATCCATTATCATACTTCTGCTGATCGGATCTTTAGCGGGAACTTGGTTATTAAGTGGCATAGTACCTGCCATGATTTACTATGGATTACAAGTATTAAACCCCACCACTTTTTTGGTTGCTGCCACTATTGTATGTGCCATAGTTTCTATTGCAACTGGTTCTTCATGGACAACAGCAGCTACGGTTGGAATTGCTTTAATCGGGATTGGCACTGCTTTAGGCTTAAAACCAGGTATAGTTGCAGGCGCTATTATTTCTGGAGCATATTTTGGTGATAAAATGTCTCCCCTCTCCGATACCACTAACTTAGCCCCGGCTATGGTAGGTACCGATCTTTTTACTCATATTCGATATATGGCTTATACTACGGTACCCTCTATTACCATTACACTTATCATCTTTTTGATTATTGGACTTATGCAGGACTCCAGTGGGAGTACAACAAGTACGCAAGAAATCCTAGATGCTATCAAAGGGAGTTTTTACATCTCACCTGTACTATTTATTGTACCTATTGTCGTCGTTATTATGATTATTCGCAAAATTCCTGCGATACCAACGATTATGTTTGGGGCGATATTAGGAGGAATTTTTGCCGCAATATTTCAGCCAGAAACTGTTTTAAGCGTCTCAGAGTATGAGTACCTCTCAGCAGAAGCCTACTATGTAGGTATCATGAAAGCATTTTATGGCGATATACAAATTATTACTGGTCAAGAGATTGTAGACGATTTACTAAAGTCAGGAGGAATGTACGGCATGCTGGGGACAGTGTGGCTCATCGTTTCTGCCATGATTTTTGGAGGCGTAATGGAAGGCACAGGAATGCTTAGGCGAATAGCAGAATCTATAATAAGCGTTGTTAACTCAACAGGATCCTTAGTAGCATCAACAGCAGGTACTTGTATATTTTTTAACATCACTGCTTCTGATCAGTATCTAGCGATCGTAGTGCCTGGTCGAATGTATACCGACACGTATAAAGAGAAAGGCTTAGCGCCAGAAAACTTAAGTAGAACACTTGAAGATTCAGGTACCGTCACCTCCGCTCTAATCCCTTGGAATACATGTGGAGCATATCACGCAAACGTATTAGGAGTAGCTACCTTTACCTACCTCCCCTTTGCGTTTTTTAACCTAATTAGCCCCTTTATGACCATTTTTTATGCCTATATGGGTATAAAAATACGAGCGCTAAAGGATGCTAGAACAAATGTGGATTAGCCTAAACGCCCCACAGCGGTTTGCATGCGTGAAAGACACTCGGTTTTCCCAATCAATTCCATGGCAGGAAATAAATCAGGCCCAAAACTTTGACCCGATAAAGCAATTCTAACAGGCATCATAACTTTACCGAAACCTACAGACTCTGCATCCACAGTAGCTTCTAAGGCATGCTTTATGACGACTGCCGTAAATTCTTGCTCAGCTATTTCAGCCAAGCGGCCAACAAAAGATCTGACAAATGCTGCACTCTGATCACTCCACTTTTTTAGGGCCTCCTCATTATAATTTTTAGGAGCTTCATAAAAAAAACGGCCCATAGTTACAAACTCATCTACTTTAGAGACTCGTTCATGAAGCAGCGCTACTACCATCTTCAAGAAAGTTGCGTCATTTGCTTTTAATCCACTAGCTATAAACAGCTTCTGTATTTGGGGCAATAGTTCCTCTATGGTCCTATGATGAACATAATACTCATTGTACCACATAAGCTTTTTATAATTAAAGACAGCTCCACCTTTACTAACGCGGTCTAAAGTAAATTTTTCACAGAGAGAACTCATATTATGTACTTCGCTATCATCGCCAGGATTCCATCCTAAAAATGCTAAGAAATTGATTAATGCTTCCGGTTCATAATGCCCAAATCGATATTCTTTGGTATTCACAGGAATACCTTCGGTCTCAGCTTTTCGCTTAGATAATTTTCCACCGCTTGGTGACATTATCAGTGGCAGATGCGCCATCGTTGGCGCTTCCCAACCAAAAGCCTTATACAATAACATATGCTTAGGCGCCGAACTCAGCCATTCTTCCCCACGAATAACATGAGTAATTTCCATCGTGTGATCATCCACTACGTTGGCTAAGTGATACGTTGGCATACCATCAGATTTAAGCAAAACTTGGTCGTCCAATCCGGCCGTATCGAATGAAACAATCCCTCTAATTTCATCTTTAAATTTAACGGTATCGCGACGTGGGACTTTTAGACGAATGACATATTCATCCCCATTTTGCAATTTTTCCTGAACCTGATCCTGTGACAGAGTTAGGCTATTTTTCATACTTTGTCGAGTAATTGAATCATACTTTGGAGAGGGATTTCC
>DEBM01000019.1:5486-17606 GCA_002348545.1 Balneolaceae bacterium UBA2956 | reverse complement strand
AGAATTATTGATAGTTTTTTTAATTGGACAAATAAATGAGCGAGTGACGCGATTCGAACGCGCGCCCCCAACCTTGGCAAGGTTGTGCTCTACCAACTGAGCTATTCTCGCAATTTTCGATCAAAACAGAGGAATAATATAATACCATCCACACCTCTAGAGCAAATCATTTTTTACAGAGATATATCTGCAAGTGCATCTAGAATTCGAGCCATATATTTATTTCTATAAACTTTATTCATATGATTCATATCCGCAATGACTATTAATAACTGCTTACTACGTGTGCAAGCCACATTTAACAAACGGGGAACAGCCATCCCATTCTTCGTTTCGTCAAATGGCCTTACGCTATAATTACGCCTCCTGCCATATTGAATCTCTGCCGTCATTATAGTATCTAATATAATGGCTTCTTTCTCGCGTCCTTGAAAGGTATGGATAGTCCCCACTTCTATATCCATTGCACCTGGTAGAATACTTTCCCGTAGCGCTTTACGATACTGATAAACAGAGTATCGAAAAGGTACTATTAAACCAATTTGGGAGGCATCATATTTTTTTAATAGTCGTTCAACTGATTCCATCATAACACGTTGATGAACCTCATTAGACGGACTAAACCCTCGCTCGCTTTTGTCTTGTATGAGCTCGGGTCTATACTTAGCTGTGTTTATTAATGCTACAGATGCTCGATACCAGGCGTCCATTTCACCCGTACTTTTTGGCTGTTGATCAAGCTGTTCACTTTTAAGGCGACCTTCGTAAAATACTTTTGAAATCACACCAGCTAAATCTGATTGTAGCCGATATTGTGTATCAAAAAAAGCAGTATTATTTGGATATTGATCATGCCATTCAAAAAGTTGAGAGCTGTCTTTGGCATCTGCTACCCAAGTGAATATATCTTGTTCGAGAAAGATACGGGCCTGTGTATCCTCAGTAATCGCTATGGGTGGTAATTGCATCGGATCCCCAGTAATGACCACATTGGATTTTGCCTTCGATGCCATGACTAGTAAAAATGCCAGATTCGCCATGGATGCTTCATCCACGATAACAGCATCAAACTTTAAACCATAAAATAACTCAGAAGTGCATACTTTGGCTAGTGTAGTTGCTACCAAGTTTCTTTTTTTTAGTTCGTGTCGCTCATTCACCAATGAGAGTCGCTCTACCTCTTGTTGTAAGAAAGCGAGCCCTCCAAGTTCATTAACCCGCTTAGCTAGTTCTTGGCACTCCAGCTCTAACATATTTGACACAGGTTCATCATTATCCATCAATTGATGAACCGTCTCTTCCGCCTTCTCATATCGGTGCAACAATGTATTCCACTGTTCAGCTCTAAGTTTACGCTCTTCCAACTCTTTTTCCACTTGAGCTTCAAAAGAATGCTTGATTAAGCGCTCGTCATCTAGCCAAGGTTCTCCAAATCTTGAGACGGATGTTGGATGCTGATGTAAGCCAATTTCCTCAATGGACTGAAGCACACTTAACAAACTTACATCCACTGCCCTGTTGGTGTTCGAAACCATAAGTACCTTTTTACCCTGCCTTAAGTATTCTGCCGCCACTCTTCCAATACTAGCCGTTTTACCAGTGCCAGGAGGGCCCCAAATGAATAGTACCTGTTCACTCATAGCCAATTGAATCGCCTGCCTCTGTGAAGAATTAAAACGCCCTAAGTCAGCTGTTTGTATTGCTTGTTCATTGCGAAGTTGTCCTTTATCCAAATCCAGCATTTGTTCTAACAAAGCAAGATTTATTTTTTGCTTCTTACTACTTGTCTGCTGCTCTTGTAGTAACTCCAATTGCTCTTGAAGTTTAATCCAAACAAAATCATTTTCCCATTCAACTTCTACCCGATCAATTTCTGAACCAAAATCACTATCGAATTCTATCCAAATGACCCCATCTTTAAACTCTAAAATTTCTACAGCTTTCCAATCTTCTTTATCTCGCTCTTCAGATGTACTCTTGTTTTGATTTTGAAAACTTGCTTTAACCTGATCAGCAAAACGCAAGCCTATTTGGTTAGTCTCAAAGCCATATACATACTGCCCTCGATCTGTTTTTTTTTGACCATTGTATAGCCACTCTCTAGATGGCAGTAAACGAACTGCTTCTAACTCACTATCGATAGCTTCCAAAGCTTGTTGTATTACTGTACTTAAATCTTTATGCGCTGTGGGCATATTTATTATTGCTCCCAGAGTTCATTTCGAATCATCTCAGCACTTCGATCACTTAATCTATAGGCTAATTTTAAGCGGCTTTTCTCAGGAATTTTTTGTTCTACCAAGCGTGCACTCTCTGGAGTGTATAAAATTAAATCAGTATCCCGCACAAATAAAGGAAGAGATTTTCCATATATGCTGCCAGCAACAAATGAACCATCAAATGCTAATGTAGGTTTAAGCTCATTTATGATTTTGGGGATACTGTCTTCCTGCGCTGTCACAAGACCAATAGTTTGTAGACTTGCACGTTCGGTTACCGATAAGATAAGTTCAGGGTCATAATGGTAAATAATTGGAATTACTAACGTGTGTTCCTGCAATGAGCGAAATTGGCTCATAAAGCGTATAGGAATAAAAATTGCGTCATAAGTAGCCGCCTTTTCATACTCACTTACTAGTAAATGTTCACTTTTTACACCCACCTGTGTGCGAATTGCCGTGGATAACATTGAGGCCATTTCAGCATTTTCGCCTACGCAAGTGCAAGTTTGGATCCGGTCAGGCCAATCCATATAATTCAATTGCTCCTGAAATAGCAGCTCAATCTCAGAATCGTCTAAACCATAACCAACCAACTCCTCAACCAGCGACTGTATCTTGGCGCCCCCAACTTCTAATCGCTGCTGTTTATCCAAGAGTGTTCTCTGTCGCATTATAATGAAGCCCTTTCCTTTCTCACTTTTCAGTAATCCTTCTTCTGCTAAAGAATGATAGGCTTTGCGAACCGTATGGAAACTAGCTTCTAACTGACGCCCTAATTCGCGTGTAGATGGTAAAGCCTCCCCAACTTGAAATTGTTTGGTAGCAATCATCAACCTTATACGATCGGCTATGTATTTAGCTGAATTTTTCATGTTTTTTTAACAAAGCATATTCCATAAATAGGTATACAGAATTTATCGATCTAGTAGTTTTTTCCATTCATCAATAAGTAATAATGCCTGCATTGGACTCAATGCATTTGGATCAATGGCCTGTAGTTTGTTACCCAATTCTTCGAGAACCGGATCTATAGCATAAGCGAACAAACTCATTTGATCCCTCTCTGCCATAGACGGAATCTTATTAGATAGATACTTCCCAGTATCTTTCATCCCCTTTGTTTTAGCAGTACCTTCCCCATTATCTTGAATTTCCAAACGCTGCCCCTCAAGTTCTTCTAAAATAACCTGTGCCCTTTGAATTAATTCCATGGGAAGCCCAGCCATGTTGGCTACTTGAATTCCATAACTATGATCAGCTCCGCCACGAACTAGCTTTCGCAAAAACACCACTTTCCCTTCATATTCACGCACTTGGACATTGTAATTAACGATACGTTCATACATAGATTCAAGAGCATTTAACTCATGATAGTGGGTGGCAAACAAGGTCTTTGCTGCAACAGGAATATGATTGTGAAGATATTCGGCCAAGGCCCAAGCAATACTTAGCCCATCAAAGGTACTAGTTCCTCTTCCCACTTCATCGAGCAATATGAGGGAGTGTTCTGTGGCGTTGTTGAGTATGTTTGCCGCCTCGTTCATCTCAACCAAAAAGGTACTTTCACCAGCCGCTAAATTGTCCGAGGCACCAACCCTAGTGAAAATCTTATCAACCAAACCAATGCGTGCATATTCGGCTGGTACGTAGCTTCCAATTTGTGCTAATAGTACTATGAGACCGGTTTGGCGTAGAATTATACTTTTACCTGCCATATTTGGTCCAGTAATGATCATAATTTGTTCATCTTTCTGATCTAAATGAATATCGTTGGGAATAAAGGGTTCACCCACTGGTAGAGTTTTTTCCACTACAGGATGCCGACCTTTAATGATCTCGAGCGTACTACCTTGATCTAATTCTGGCTTTGAATATCCATTTGTAAAGGCAATTTGAGCTAGTGACTGATACACATCCAAGGTTGATATGGTGGTAGCAATGCATTGAATTTCATCCGAAAATTGTGCTATATACTCTCGTACTTGTTCAAATAAATCGGCTTCTAAAGCCTTACTTTTATCCTCTGCTGAAAGAATTTTTTCCTCTATCTCTTTTAGCTCAGGGGTTATATATCGCTCGGCATTTACTAAAGTTTGTTTACGAATAAAATAATCTGGGACTTTGTCTTTATGTGCATTGGTGATTTCGATGTAATATCCAAATATCTTATTATATCCAATTTTTAATGAAGAAATTCCCGCTTCTTGAGTGAGGGTATCTTTTATTTTCGCAATATATTTCTTGCCATTTTGTGCAATATCGCGAAGTTCATCTAACTCGGAATTCCAACCTGTTCGAATGATCCCACCATCTCGAATCGTTGCCGGTGGTTCATCGATAATATGCTCTTCAATGTAATTTACCCACTCCAAAGTATTAGGTAAGCTTTGAAGTTCTTGATATAAAATATCAGATTCTAACTCTGCAGTATGTGCCGATAAATCGGGTATTACCTGAAGAGAAAAAGCCAACTGCCGAATGTCTCTGGCAGTACAACGTCCGACACAAATTCTGGAAATAAGTCTTTCGAGATCTCCTAATTTTTTTAGGGATTCACGTATGTCTTTACGCACTGTACGCTGTTCAAAAAGAATTTCTACGCGTTTAAGGCGCTCTTGAATAGAATCTAACTTTTTTAATGGGTGAGTTAACCAGCGCCTAAGTAGTCGCCCACCCATGGGGGTAATTGTTTGATCCAAAATTGAAATTAACGATCCTTCTAGTTTTCCTTCGTGAATAGATGCACTAAGCTCTAGGTTTCTTTTAGTTGAGGGATCCAAACTCATGTAGTCACTTTGCTCATAACGATACATCTTTCGGATATGGCCCATAACTCGCTTTTGGTTATCTTTTATGTATTGTAACAGAACACCTGCAGCCCGTTGAGCAAGGTGCATCGATTCAACCCCAAAACCTTTTAGGGAATGAGTATTGAAATGAGCTAGAAGCTGATCTCTTGCATACTCACCTTCGTACATCCAAGATTCTGTCAAACTGATATTTGAGAATGAAAAATGTTCATTAGCCCATTTTTTTTGGGAAGCTGAAATCACGATCTCAGAAGGTTCAAACATGGATAAAATAACGTCCACTTCATCATGTCCACACTCTAAGACTCCAAATTCCCCTGTAGATATATCAGCAAAAGCAGCACCTAGTTTTATCCCTTCTTTGTAAATAGAAAAAATGTAATTATTACGATTATAGCTTAATACTTTTTCTGATAAACTCAGCCCTGGCGTGGTAATTTCTGTAACCTCCCGGTCGACAATTTTCCGACCTGCTTTCTTAGCACTTTCAGGATCTTCAGTCTGTTCACAAATAGCCACCTTGTGACCTTTGTTGACTAATTTAGGTAAGTAAGAGTCAAGTGCATGAAACGGGAAACCTGCCAAAGGTGTCTGATCTCCCCCATTATTACGTTTAGTTAAAGTAATTCCAAGTTCTTTGCTCACCAATTCCGCATCTAATCCAAAGGTTTCATAGAAATCCCCAACCCGAAACAATAAGATGGTTTCAGGATGTTGTTCTTTAACCTGATTGTATTGCCTCATCAAAGGCGTTTGCTTTTTAGCGCTCATGGAGATGTGCTAACAAAATCAATTAAACAAATTATTTCCAAACTATCGATGAAACATACCAAACCCATCACTTAAAAACATAGTAGCAAAGTGCTATTTTTAACCCTTCAGGTAAGCCTACTGACATTTAGATGCTTTAATACTACATTATATCTCTTAAAACATTTAATTCTAGGGTGAAAAATGTCAAAAAATGGTTTACGCTCATATTGGAGTAGGGTTATAGAACTAATTAAACTAGTTGATATCATATTCAATGCCTCTGCCATTACCTTTAATTTGTTTATATGCGCAATCCCCTTCACCCTTATTCTAATATCAATAATTGGATACATACTCTCTTTTGATGCTGCTTATACTGAGCTAGTTCGGTACGGCACCGAACTACTACCCGACATCACCTACGAACAAACAAATTCAGTCACTGTTGAGAGTGAACGTATTGTAGAGGCACTATTAGCACCATTGATTCAAGGTAGAAATGTGTTAGGCTTAACGGGAATAATAATAATGCTTTTTTTTACTCAAAGTCTATTTCATAGCCTAAAAATAGTTTTGTTTAATGTTTTTGACATACATAGAAAAAGTCATCCAATTAAAGGTTTATTGACAAATTTTTTAGGGCTAGGACTCTTAGGTACTGTATTCCTATTTTTCAGTCTCTTAGTCTCTTTCATTTCGCTATTTGACTTACGAACAATTGCCATACCATTAACTAAAATTGTTATTGAACTGCCATGGATTTATGAATTACTAGATCTATTACTTCCCTTATGTTTCACCTTTATGTTAGCTTTTGTAATCTTCCGTTTTATGAGTGAAAGGGAAATTTCTATTCCAGATGCATTACAAGGGGCCGCCTTATTCACTATTTTGTTTGAAAGTGCAAAATTACTACTGAGCCTATATCTAAGTTACGCTATAACGCGTTATGAATTTGTTTACCAAGGATACACTGTTATTATTGTATTAGCATTGTGGGTGTTTTATCTATCTATTTTATTTGTAATCAGTGCGATATTATTACGAGCAAATATTGATCATAAAAAATAATTGAATTTAGAATTATTTTATATCTAAAGTGAACGCTACAATTTTATGAGTGTTCTTTTATAAAGTTCACTTTAAATGCTTAAACAACTTTTCTTCTCATGTGAACTTTATGATTTATTCAAAACCTATTTACAAAACATACAATACAATGAAAAAGAATCATTTTTTTATAGCTATCATACTAATCTTTGGAATGATTAGTTTTGCAGCTACACGGTATGAAGCCATTTCTTGGAATATAAATAAGTCTCACACTAGTATTACTTTTGAAGCCAAACACTTTTTTACAAGTGTTCCTGGAACTTTTGAGCAATATGAAGCAACTATTTATTTTGATCCTGAAAATCTTGAGGAATCTAGTATTAATGTAGAAATCGATGTAACCTCAATTAATACTAAAAATGCGCGCCGTGATGATCATCTGCAATCCGAGGACTTTTTCCAATCGGATTTATATCCCCATATTTCATTTAAAAGTGAAAAAATAGTAACCATAGATAACAATAACTTTGAAGCTCATGGTACTCTTAGTATTAAAAATGTAAGTACTGACTTTATATTGCCATTTACATTACTTGGAATGATGGACAGTCCTAGAAGAGAGGATACTTTAATTGCAGGATTTGAGTCTGAATTTTCCATACTACGAAATGATTACAATGTCGGAGCAGGCGACTGGTTATCTGATGCTGTTGTAGCTGATGAAATTAAAGTAAAAATAAACGTAGAGGTAACTACTCAGAAAAACTAAGTTTTTTGAAATTATTTTCAAATTATGGTGATAACCCATTATTTTAAAGTATTGTATTAGCAATGGCTTTTTTTTTATTGACCGTTAAATTGTACTTTCTAACATGAATAAAAAGTATCTCATATTAATACTTTTGCTCGCAGTAGCAGCAGTCACCCGTCTTTTTCCACATCCCATGAACTTCGCCCCTATAGGAGCCATGGCTCTTGCTTCTGGAGCCTATCTTGGACGGAATTTTTGGGGGTTTTTAGCTCCTTTAGGAACATATTGGATTAGTGATTTATTGGTCAATAATATACTATATGCTGAGTTTTACAACAGCTTCATGTTGTTTACACCAGGATTCGGTTGGCTTTATCTAAGCTTCGCTTTAATTATAATTTTGGGGTCTATCGTTCTGAGGAAAGTTTCTATTACAAGAGTACTTGGTGGCGCCTTGGGTGCTTCTGTCCTATTTTTCATCATTTCTAATTTTGGCGTTTGGTTATCTGACCCTGATTACCCACTTACGTGGGGTGGACTCTTATTATGCTATGAGATGGCTATTCCTTTTTTCCGCGGTACACTAGCTAGCGATTTACTGTACTCAGCCGCTTTCTTT
The DNA here is from genome assembly GCA_002348545.1 of Balneolaceae bacterium UBA2956. Classification (GTDB taxonomy): domain Bacteria; phylum Bacteroidota; class Rhodothermia; order Balneolales; family Balneolaceae; genus UBA1275. The sequence continues at coordinate 9,398 of DEBM01000019.1, read as the reverse complement.
GGAATCATGGAGTGGGTTAGACATTCTTCAAGTTCCTGGAGTTGGGATAAAAAATTAGCCGAATAAATCCTTGTTTAAAATTTTTCTACATGTTCGAGTTATTCTCTGACCAACCTGTATATGACTATCCAACCTTGATTAATGTTGGATATTCACTTATTTGGGCTGTTCTACTTTCTTCAGCAATTGCCATTACTCATAAAGTAACCCATACTGGTCCTAGCTATCCTAAACACCTTTTCCAAACTATAGCCCTAGGTTCTATTGTTGCAGCGATGGTTATGATGGCCATTGGAGATAGTTTAGCAAGAGGTCTCGGTGCGTTTGGTGCATTGGCGATGATACGTTTTAGAACTCGTATCCAGGACCCAAAAAATATGATTTACATATTCGCATCATTAAGTAGTGGACTAGCAGTTGGTGTATTTGGATTTACAATCGCTTTCACGGGCACCATACTTTTCTGCGGTTTTGCGTTGATCTTACATTTCACGGATATAACCACACGCAATGAAATTAAAGCTAGAGTGAATATCAGAATGGAGAAAAAAGACATCAGATCACAAGTACGTTCAGTAATTGGTGAACGAACAAAAGACTTTCATGAGAAAAGTACCATCTTAAGAGAAGAGCGGGTCGAGTGTAATTATGACATAGTGTTACCCTTTCCTAATGATCATTATTCCCTTTTAGAATCACTTCAATCAATAGATGGCGTTCAAAGAGTTTCAATTAATTACAACCAAAATATGGAAGAAATATAGGTCATTTTTATGAAAAAGAATTCCTTTTTTTGGTTTACCGGTATACTGTTCATTTTATTATTAATCATAAATACGCAGTATTTCAAAGGTAACAGATCCTTTTTAGGAGTTAGTTACTCCAATCCCTATACAATTAATTCGGATCGATCTGCAACAGTTTTAAGCACTCTAGTGTTACCTGGTGAAACAGTCACAAATGGTGATACTCTAATTACTCTCTACAGTCCTGAATTAGAATTAGATATAGAAAAACTTCGAAAAACAAATTTACTTACAGAATCAGAAATCGAAGAAAAAAGTGAACTATTGGAATCTGAATTAGCTCTATTTGAGTCAGAAAAAGAACAACGCCAACAAGAGATTAATGCAGAAATCAAATTGCTTAGTCAAAGACTAAATCTTCAACAAAAACTTAGTGGTAACGAAATAAATTCAGTTGAAATAAATCAAACCAATGAAATACAGCTTCAAATTGAATCTTTACAACAACAGCTTTCTTTAGAATTACTAGCGATTGACATTCGAGTAAATGATGTGACCCAAGAACATATATTCGATATTTCTCAAATTCGAGCTAGACAGGAACTAGCTACACAAGAATTAGTTTGGAAAGAGCGTATGTTAAATAATTTAACACGTATAGCCCAAACTGATGGCGTTGTAGAACGGGTTTATGTTAAGCCATTAGAACAGGTAGATTCATATACCCCACTATTATCAATCAATCCACGTCATCCAACTTCTGTGTTAGGATATCTAGTAGGGCAAAAGGATAGGGATAGACAAATTGGCGATACTGTTACAGTACGTTCTTCTCAAGAATCGAGCTTGATAAGTACTGGAGTAATAACAGGGTTTGGCTCAGTTGTAGCTCTTCCTGTAATTCTTCAAAACTCAAGTTCAATAACCACATTTGGTCTAGAGATATACGTTCAAATTCCAGAAAAAAACCCGCTACCCGTCGGCGAGAAAGTAATTATTGAGTAGTATGAGAGTTATCTTATTACTTTTATTAACAATACTCTTTGAGAATATTGATACTACAACAAGGTATGTCCAAGCATTCGATAGAATTAATAAAGATAGTGAGCCAATATTGATGCTAGACCTTAATAATGGATCGATTGATACCCTTGACCGTCTCCAGTTTATTCGCCTTTCATTAGAACATATACCAATACGATCTTTTCAAGAGCAAGTCAACCTTCTAAACCCAGAAAGAGCTCAACCAGCTATTATAGACGAAATTCAGTTTCGATTTTCAAATGATGAGTTTCAACCCCAAGATCAACGCTATGATATTAGATTCCGCCCAACTAATCCCCTAGTTAGAAAAAAAACAAAAGAACTCTATCAAAACCGAAAATTACAACTCCAAACCGATGCGGCAAGGGCCATTGACAAGGAAATATTTGAACGCTATGAGCTCATTATTTCCTGGATTGAAATACAACAAACTCTTAAACTCGTCGAAGAACGGATATCCATTAATAAACAACGCATTGAATGGCTAAAAGAATATCCTGGGGCAGATTTTTTCGATGCAAATAGCTTTACAGAAGCTCATGCGGATAAGTTGAAGTTATGGAATGATAAAACAGATTTAGAACTTAAACACAAAGAATTGCTTCGATCAATCAATTTGAAGTTAGGAGATAATATTAGTCATAATTATATCATAACGTGGGAGCAAAACATTACTTTGAGTGCACAAGATATAGAAGCTACCTTAAGTAGTTCAATAGAAGACTCTTTTTCGGAACCACTTCAAGTATATTTAGCCCAACTTGCGTTTCAAGAAACACAGTTAGAGCAAGACATTGAACGAGTTAATACCGATATGGGATTTATCCAAACCGAGTACTTTCCAAACAGAACCAATAAAAGTCTGCTAGGTATTTCAGCGGGTATTACCCTACCATTGTTTCATAGAAACCGAACCGATTTAATGAATTTATCATTAGAAGAAAAAGAGCGCAGTCTTGATATCTTGGCAGAACAAAAAAAAGCTACTTTGGAGCAAAACTACTGGAAATCACATTTAAAAACTGTACTAGAAAAGTACCTCGAATTAGTCCAGCTATATACTCAAATGAATCTACAAGAAATGCGAAGTACGCTTCAAGTATTAGATGATTATGAACCACTCAAAACTCTTGAATGGCAGGAAATGGAGCTAAATTGGAAAGAAATTGAACAACAGTGGTATTTTGAATTGATCAAAACTTATATCGGATATTTGAGCAGTAAAGAACTTTTATCTCGTGAACCTTATATAGACTGGTTGGATACTAAATCCTACTAATATTAAAATACCTATATAACTATGTCATTGACCCAATCTCCCCGGTATTTAATCACTGGTGCAAGTTCTGGCATTGGAGAGGAACTTGCGCGCCAACTAGCTAAAAAAGGATATATTATTGGTTTGCTTGCTCGTAGAAAAGAACGACTTAATACGCTAAAAGAAGAACTTTTAAAGTCACCAGGCAAGGTATTCATACACGCAGTAGACCTTGCAAATGAGATAGAAACTACCAAAGCATTTACTAAATTAGTATTAGCCATGGGTGGACTAGATGGGATTATTTTAAACGCCGGTGTTGGTCGCGACGACCTTAAAGCCCCATGGGAATCCGACGCTCAGACAATAGATATAAATATACGTGCTTTTGCGCATGGTTTGCACTGGGCTTTTGCGCACTTCCAAAAGCAAGGTCATGGCCATATTGTTGGTATGTCATCCATCGCATCTCATTTAGCATCTGGACATGCTCCAGTATATACCGCCAGCAAACACTTCGTATCAAATTATATGACTGGATTTCGTATGAAAGTTAATGCCTTAAATATAAAACTCGATATCACCGATATACGACCAGGTTATGTAGTCTCGGAGATGACACAAAATAATCCTAATACCTTTTGGATGGCTTCTACTCATAGAGCGGTTAAAATGATGATCCAAGGTATAGAGAAGAAGAAAAAACGGATTTATATCACCAAACGATGGCGTTTATTGGCAGAGCTTGCCGATTTGATTCCCTTTTTTATTTGGAATCGGCTTTCTTTTTAAAGCGTCGACAACGGTCACTGCAATATTTAACCTGCTCCCAATCCTTTTTCCATTTTTTTCTCCATGCAAAAG
>DEBM01000019.1:4622-5102 GCA_002348545.1 Balneolaceae bacterium UBA2956 | reverse complement strand
AAAAATTATCCTTCCTTGTCTTGCTGCTTTTTACGCGCGCTAATTTTCATCTTTGCGAGTTCACGCTTATTTAAAGTTTTAATGCGGTTTTCGTTTACATGCCGTGCAACCATATATACCTCGTCTAGATAGCTACGCCAAGTATCAGAAAACAAACTTCTGGTAATTTCTGAAATATTTGATTTCACACCTTTATAATCCAAGGGATGTTCCATTTTAGGCTTTTTCCCGGGAATCAAATACAACTTATTCTCTCCTTCTAATTTCTTCATAACTCTTTTCTAAATCTATAATGGGTGGAACAAACATCGATTGATCGTATAGATAAGGCCTATGACGAAACCGAGGGGGTACCTTTATTAATTCTTTACACCATAACATAACATATTCTCCCGAGGAATCGTAACGATCGGCTTGTAATTCAATGTTAAAAAATCTATTTCGAGGATCATGACCCAACGTAGCATTATACATCCAATT
>DEBM01000019.1:4004-4286 GCA_002348545.1 Balneolaceae bacterium UBA2956 | reverse complement strand
CCATAATTAGATCCTGGATCATAATCCAACAACATAGACTCAAAATATTCAGCTCCCCAACGCCAATCCATACTCAGATTCTGGGTAAAAAAACTAGCAATATTTTGTCGTCCTCGATTACTCATAAAGCCCGTCGTAGCCAATTCACGCATATTCGCATCGACAAATGAAAACCCCGTTTGTCCCGAAATCCAAGCCTCAAAATAATCTTTATTATGTTGATATTTTCGAATATTGGATTGTATACCGCCTTTAGAAAACCACTTATACCCATATTTATAT
>DEBM01000019.1:0-3681 GCA_002348545.1 Balneolaceae bacterium UBA2956 | reverse complement strand
TACCCATATTTATATGCAGCAAATCGAAAAAAGTCCCGCCATAACAACTCAAAAATAACCCAATAGGTCGAGTCATTTTTGATACGTTGGCGTTCGTATATATGTATTTCACTGGCAATCATACGCGCCGACAAACTTCCGTTCGCCAACCAAGGCGAAAATTTGGTCGAATAGTCTGTACCTACTAATCTATTTCTTGTTTTTTTATATGTCGCTACCAAATCTGTTTCCCATAAGTAATACTCCAACCTTGCTAAACCTGCCTCTTCCCCACCTTTGAATAGCAGCTCCCATTGAGCTCCATGTAATTCAAACTCATCCGCTAAATGGGCTACTGGATTAATAGGAGTACACCCTATGGTTTGAATACTTTGAAGTTGACTATCTATACTTTCTAACTCAGCAAAAACAGAGAGCGCTAAAGGATCCTCCCCCCAATCACATTTCTGAAGTCTGTTAGCTTGAGTAGGAGTGGCTATAGGCTCAGGTATCTCTGCATATTTTTCTACTTTTTTACGAAAAGTAGAAAATCCATTAGGTAAACTTTCCAGTGTGAAAGGAAGATTTTCTGGATCTATTAATGTACCTGACCAAAATCCCTTCCATCGGCTCGAGGTAAGTTGGTGTGCTAAAGCTTCTTCAATCTGCGTCTCTTCATAGGCATATTCATAAGAAAAAAAGAGTTTGGCCTTAGGCAAAGCCTTTAACAACTTAGGAAATAGTTCCTCTGGCATTGCATTTAAAATGAGTAAATCTAAACCGATACTATGTAATTGTGAGCGTAGATTCTCTAAAGATTCACGTAAAAAGCGTCGTCTATGTTTTCCCATCTTTGGTAAATCAAAAGAAGTCGATTGAAACATTCTTGGGTCAATCAGATAGATAGGCTGAACTTTACCTTGCTGAATTGCCGCATATAAGCAAGGATTATCATGGATTCGAAGATCATTTCGAAACCAAACAAATATTGGGTTTTGAATTATATCAGTACTCATATGCAAATGGATGTAAGGAATAGAAAAATCTAGATTGGTCGTTGAGTATAATTTATTTTCATAATAAAACGAGAAGTACGTACAGGTTGTTCCCATACTCCTTATCTTTCAAAAAAAATAAATTATGCAAAAAGTCGTACGTATAGCCGGAGACGGTATCGGAATTGAAATTACAGAAGCGGTAAGTACTATATTAGAACAAGCAGGGGCTCAAATTGAATGGATAGATGCCCGCGCAGGACTTGGAGCTTATGAGGAACTAGGAAATCCCCTACCAGATAAAACAGTTGCCGACATACGTGAGAACAGACTTCTATTGAAGGGTCCACTTACGACTCCAGTAGGCACTGGCTTTCGCTCTGTAAACGTTGCTCTGAGACAGCATTTCGACTTGTATGCTAATATTCGTCCAGCCCGAACCCTTCCAAGCATAGACAGCCCCTTTAAGAATGTGGATATGGTTATCTTCCGCGAGAATACCCAAGGCCTATATATTGGCAAAGAATACTGGTTAGATAAAGACAAAAAAACACATGCCGAAAGTATCGCTGTAGTAACAGAAGAGGCAAGTGAACGCATTATCCGGGCTGCTTTCGAATATGCGCTAACCCATAATCGCCAAAAAGTTAGCTTAGTCCACAAAGCAAACATTTTAAAATATACTACCGGGCTATTTTTGGAGGTAGGTAAAAGAGTAGCTAAAGATTATAGTGGTATAGAATTTGAAGACTTAATCATCGATAATATGGCCATGCAAATGGTTATGCGGCCGGAACGCTTTGACGTGGTGGTTACTACTAACTTATTTGGTGATGTTCTTTCCGATTTAGCATCGGGCTTGGTGGGTGGATTGGGTGTAACCGGTGCGGCAAATATGGGCAAAGAACAGGCCATGTTTGAAGCCGTGCATGGCTCCGCACCAGATATCGCAGGTCAAGGAAAAGCCAATCCAATGGCTTTATTGTTCTCATCACTTATGCTTTTAGAGCATATTGGTCAAAAAAATGTAGGCAACAACATTACCAAAGCTATTTACAAAACTCTGGTAGAAAAGAAAGTTTATTGTACTCCTGATATTGGAGGAAAAGGCACTACACAGACGTTCACCCAAGCGGTGATTGATAGTCTTTAAAGCAGCGCATTAAGGCCTGTATTAATTAGGGATATAAGCAGGCTGAATATAACAGCCCAAGTAAAGCTATGAATTCGAAGTCCATCGACTAGTTTGTCAATAAGCATAATTAAAGCTGCGTTAATGACAAGCATAAATAAGCCCAAACTTAACACAATAAAGGGCATACTAAGAACAACCAAAATAGGTTTTAGAAGTATATTAACCAAAGATAGACCTATGGCGACACCCAAAGATGTCCAATAACTACGGATTTCGACTCCATCTAGAAGACGTGCAGATATAAATACTGCCACGCTAAGAATTAAAAATTTAACCATGATTATTTTGTATTTCAAGTATATACGCAGAATAAAATCTTTTGTTGGCAAGTTGTTCTATTGTATTACATTAATTTAAGATAGCTGACAATTACTGTTTTTTTGCTACATTTTGACTCAAATGTAGAATTGATCCTATTAAACTGGAACATCCGTTGAATTATTTGCTTAAAACATTCGAAGAACTTACTCCCTTAGATAGCATGCAGATATATCAACTACGCCAACAAGTATTTATGCTCGAACAAGAATGTCTATATGCTGATATAGACGGCCTTGACCCATCTTGCTTGCACTTATTGGGAGTAGAAGAAGAAAGGCTTATTTCGTACCTGAGAATTGTCCCCCCTGGGTTTCACTATGATGAACCAGGTTTGGGAAGAATTATAGTAATCCCAGAAAAAAGGGGTGAGCATATAGGATCAGAACTCATAAGAACCGGAATACAATTTTGTCAAAATACTTACCCTAATATTGGTATTTCAATCGAAGCCCAATACCACTTAAAATCATATTACGAGCAATTTGGATTTAATGCATTGGGTGATATTTATGAAGTTGATAATATCCCACACATAAAGATGAAACTATGAGAATGATTACTTCTTAAAACTCATTTCAAATAGAATAAGGTTAATGAGTAGTTTAATGTCAAAAGTTTCTTCTGATTGGTAAACAGTTACAATTCACTAATTTCAATTAATAAAGTTTCATTAATTTCTGTGTAATGAATTTCAAATCAATAACAATATTTTCATTATTTATAATATTTTTTTGCCTGTCAAGAAGCCGATAATGAGATAATACATGAATATCCTACTGCACTTTTAAATTCTGTCTCCTTCTTAGACTTAGCCAATACAGCTCTTGATGGGGATAAACTTAGTGCATCTTTAAAATGATAATACAATTATTAACGGATAGACAGTCTTTATTACTCCAGGTGACACTCAAGCATTTCATAATCACAATACCAATATGCTTTATTTTGTACTTGTAGATAAAGAAAAAAGAATCAGAGGATATTACGATGGCACAAATCTTGAAGAAATGGATACATTATTAGACGATATCAAAACTCTTATTCAATCATATGAAAATTCTTAATATCATGAAGAAATTATTTTTAAACTTATCGATTTCATTACTTATGTTAACTAGCTCTTTTGCACAAGAGCTTGTAATTGGTGAAGAAAGGGTTGAACCTGGAATTGTTTTCATTTTTGAGGGTGCA
>DEBM01000037.1 GCA_002348545.1 Balneolaceae bacterium UBA2956 | reverse complement strand
TCCGGTGCTCAGAAATTGTTCACTTGGGAGCACCGTTTAAATGGATCCATAAAAGAATCTGACGTTAATCTAGATGCAGGCTTTGGTGGCCCTGTTCCATTTTTATCATCAAAATTTGGTAATCTTCGATTCTTTGCATCAGCATTAAATGAAAAAGACATGTACCTTTTTGAGGTTAGTAAGCCTGCTCTTGAAAAACGATCTTTCCTTTTAAAGGTAACAGCAGATATTGATGCTAATTCAAAGCTTGTTTATTCTCTATTGCGAGGCGAAATGGTTGGTACAACCCTTTCAAGAGGTGGTAGGACAACCATAGTAAATGATGTTTGGGATTTAGCTGGCCAGGTAAATCGCTCTGGATTTACGATGCCGTGGAGAATGTTTACAAATGAGTATTGGTCACCTACCAAAGTAAACAATTCCATGCATGCCTTGAAGTATACAAAGCAGATTGATGATAAAGCATTCTTTGATATTTTATTTAAGTATGACACAAAAAAATACCATACTGATCACGGCCCACTAAGGGATTCTTTAACTACATATCCCGTTTTTGGTGGAGATGGAGACACATTATTTGCTGATGAGGCCCCCTTAGGATTTTATGGTGGCCCACTTTTCAGTGTAGAGGGGCGTTTAGCTTTTGGTGGCGCAATAAGCACATCGAGAGATTTCAGTAAAATAAACGTATACACGATCAAAAGTAATTATATAAACCAATTAAATAATCACCACCAGCTTAAAACGGGAGCTGAAATTATTTTTTCTGATTTGAATTTGAGGTTTGGGTCTCAAAACGAATTTCTGCCAAGTGGTAATTATTGGACACAATCTGAAGTCAGTCCTTTTCGAATGTCAATATTTGGACAAGATAAAATTGAATACAATGGTTTTGTCGGAATAATAGGTCTTAATTTTGATTTATTAAGTCCAAATGGAAGCTGGTATGTGATTGATCGATACGATGATGACTTCTTTTCCTCTAATTATATCGAAACCTTAGAAAATTCATTTGAAAAGAAAAAATTAAAATCTCAAATAGAAATAAGTCCTAGACTCGCGATATCTCATCCCATAACAGAAAGCTCAAAGCTGTATTTTAATTATGGACATTACCAGCAAATGCCCACTGCTGAAGATTTATACAGTATTCGTAGAGGCTTTAGTGGAGAGGTTTTGAACATAGGCGATCCAACACTGCCAATGGCGAAAACTATTTCATACGAAGTTGGATTTGATCAATCATTTTTTGAATCCTACCTAATCCACATAGCGGCTTATTATAAGGATATAAAAGATCAACAAAACACCACAACCTACATTAGCGCCAATAGTAAGGTTAATTATGCTCAGCTAACAGCCAATAGCTATGAAGATATTCGCGGTTTTGAGCTAGAATTTTCCAAACTTAGAGGTGATTGGTTAACTGGTTTTATTAATTATGAATATAGAGTAAATACCGCTGGATATTTTGGCCTAGCTCGTTATTATGAAAACCCCGGTGATCAAAGAAACTATGAACTGAGTAACAGAAAACAAAGCAAACCAAGACCTATTCCGAGGCTTAAATCAGTTATTGATATACATACTCCAAGCTACTTTGGGCCAAGTATTTTAGGCCAAAATCCATTTGCTAATTGGCAAATGAATGTAATCAGCAGGTGGTCTGCAGGTTCCTGGTTTACATACAACCCCAATAATGTACCTGGTATAGAGTACAACGTGCAATATGTAAACAATTATGGTGTTGATTTAAAATTTTCCAAAATTATTAATCTGGGCAAAATTAAAATTAAAGCATACGCGGATATTTATAATGTATTAAATACAAAAAATTTCTCTGGATATGGTTTCGAGGATGGATTTGACTACAATTATTACATGCAATCCCTACATATGCCGAGGGAATACGTAGGTGAACTTGGCTACCCGTATTTTGAAGGTAGCGATCAACCTGGAGACGTTCGAAAAGAGGGAACAGAATTTGTACCAATGGAGTGGGTATCAGATATAAGCACGATTAATGATCCAAATGAGAGGGCAATCTACTATGATAATAATACTCAGCAGTATTACCAGTGGACTTCAAACGATAGTTGGCAAGATGTTAATCAGGGCTATCTAGACAAAGTAATTAAAAATAAACAATATATAGATATGCCTAACCAAAGTTATTATGTATTTCTTAACCCGCGGGACATATTTTTTGGCATCAATATTAGTTATGACTTCTAAAATTAGACACCTAGTTCTCATTTTATTATGTAGCTTTTCTTATTCTCAAGCCGTGAAGTGGATGTCAATTGGAAATCTCCACAACTGGTATTCTGCAGCGGGTTCCGAGGTGGAGATTGGAAGAACGGGTCAAATATCAGATCAGCAAGATGGACTTCGTTGGCCAGCATTTTATAGGGTTCAAGATAATCAGGCCGCAAAAGGTCTTTGGCTTGGCGCAAAAAACTTTTACGATCCTGTAGTAGATAAGACCTACGAACATAAAGTTGTTCACGCAGGCCCAAGGCACCTAGATATTCAAGGAGAAACTATACCAGTAGAGCTAACAATGTATGGTCGGTATGATCATCCAAATGTGATTGTTGACGGCGATCCATCAACAAATCTTCAGTACCTTGATGATGTGGATGTTGTTGACCCAAATCTGATATCAGATCGTAAAATATATAATGTAGTTCAAACGACAATTGGAGTGAAGATGAAACGGACAATTTACTCCTTTGCCCATCCGGAACATCAGAACTATCACATCCAAGAATATGTTTTTATTAATAATGGCTGTTTTGACAAAGATTGTAATACATCTTATGATCAAACGCTTGAAGGATTTCAGATATATCTTCAGTATCGCTACGCAATCAGTAGGGAGGGTATGGTGTATGATGGAAATTGGTTACCTCAGAGTGCAGCATGGGGTCACAATACCATGAACGATGTAATAGGTGAAAACCCAAATAATCCTGCACCAAATGATCAGTTTTATGATGATGGTAGCATCATAAGAGGCCTCCTTTCTTGGCACGGATACCATTCTTCTGCAGATCCACCTGAAAATATAGGTGGCCCAGATTTTGGTGGGGATGGCCATCTAGGGGCTGCACAATTTGTTGGAGTTGTTACCCTCCATGCAGATAAAAGCCCATTGGATAACAGCGATGATATTACACAGCCCCAAACTACGTGGTTTATTACATCTGATGATATTACAACATCTGGGAACAATCAGTACAATGGAACAAAGTCTACAAATGAATATGTTAACTATATGACGGTCGGACACCCGGAGAGCTCTCAAGCAGAATATGTAGGCACAGGGAATGCAAATGAGTTCAATGACCCCAGGGCCGGTACAAACCCCGGTGGAACATCACAGGGAATAGGTTTTGGTCCTTACACATTAGCTCCTGGTGATAGTGTTCGCATAGTTCTTGCTGAGGCGGTATCAGGATTAAGTCGAGCTATGTGTTATAAAGTTGGCCATAATTGGAAAAATCAAGTCAATACTGATCAGTTACCAGAGTCATCAACTTTGCACGATCATATGATGCAAAACTATCACAGAGAATCAGATGCACACAATTATTATAAAAATGCATGGGTCTATACAGGTGCTGATTCAATCATTGAAGTGTTTAAAAAAGCAAAATATAATTATAGCCTAATGCAGGGCGGACAGTCCTTACCAGAGCCCCCAAGGCCTCCCTCCCTTTTTGAGATTTCATCTGGCGGAGATAAAATTTTTCTTGATTGGTCATCCGACTCAGAGACTTATCCTGGTTTTGCTGGCTATAACCTATACAGGCTGAAATTTAAGCCTGACACTACTTTATTTATCTATGATATCGACCAGAATGAAATCAATCCAATTGATAATACGATTGCTAAGATATGGACTCTTGATCCCGGTACTAATCAATTTGAAGATGTGACAGCTGAGAGAGGTTTCGATTATTATTATTTTCTAGAGGCTTTTGACAATGGCACTAATGATGATATAATATTAAACAGTAGCAAATTTTTCACCCTCACAAATAAAGCTGCTTCTTTAAAACGTCCGCCTGGCACATCTTTTGATGAAATTAGAATAGTTCCCAACCCATATCATATATCAGCTAGAGATCTACAATACGGTGTGAGCGCTCCTGATAGGCTAATGTTTTTAAATATACCACCTGAATGCACCATAAGTATTTTCACTGAAAGAGGCGATCTGGTTGATACCATAGAGCATAACGATGGTAGTGGAGACGAGGCCTGGAACTCAATTACCTCTTCAAGACAAATTATTGTGAGCGGAGTATATATCGCTCACTTTGACATGCCTAATGGTAGTGCGATTAGAAAATTTTCGGTGGTTAGATAATCGATGCACAACTTTTCAGCATTTAATAAGTTACTTCCTATTGTATTGTTGCTTAATGGGTGCAACAACATTTTAAGTGACTATGAAAAAGAGTCCATACTGCCTCTGTCTATTGATGAAGATATATGTGCTATTTTGAGTAATAATGAATCTGTAAGTCCAACAGTTTTTCTCAATAGTGATTCCATGACTAACAAAGATCTCTTTGATATGCATGTCTCTGATACAAGTTCTTTCGTTGTACTTAGCAATGCTAATGTTTGGAATGTTGCAATAGATACAACATCCTATTTTATGGTCAATGCACCACAAGAAGCTGATACTTATTTTGTTGCACTAAATGCCTCAATTGAACTTGAATTGTTTAATATTAATGGTGACCTTGTTGTTCCAGATAATGTCAAAATATCAACTAAAAATATAGCTGGGTGTTCGGCTGTGAAGGTTAGGCATTCATATGCCGGATTTAACGGTCAATATCTAGCCCGTTTGCATAGCACCACGCAACCAAGTGTAGGATTGGTTTTTGTTAACAGCAATAGAAGCCCCACCGCCAACTTTTCTACAAGCTCTACAATAGCAGTAGTTGGCGATTCTATAACCTTTAATGATCAATCTCAGCCTGGGACATATGCAATAAAAAGTTACACCTGGACCTTTGGAGATAATAATTCAGTAAGTGGAGAAATGAGCACAACTACACATACTTACATGGACTCTGGAGTGTTTAGCCCTTCCTTAACAGTCTCTGACGGTTACCTGGTGAGTAGAGTGATAAAGAGTGACTTTATCAATATATACGGTGGAGGAGATCAATAATGAGAAAATGTCTTATTTTTTCAATGAGCATCCTAACCACTATATATGGGAATGAAAATGAAAAATTGGCTCAGACCGGCTATCAATTCCTTAGTGTTACATCTGATGCAAGAAGCGGGGGTATGGCAGATGCAATGACTACAATTCATGGAAGATCTGTCTCACTATTTTTTAACCCTGCAGGCATTGCAAGGCAAACAGAGTTAGTAGATATCAACTTTAGTTCTAATAATTGGATCGCTGGAATCAAACACAATGCCTTTAGTTTATCTTTTAGTCCCAAAACCGGTCAATACGGAGTATTTGGTTTGAGTTTGTTGAATGTAGACTACGGCGAGATGCAGGGGACGATGGTTTGGGATAACACCCAAGGTTTCATTGATACAGAAAAGTTCAGACCTTCTGCCTTCGCAATGGGTTTCGGATATGGTAGAGCATTGTCCGATAATTTTTCTCTCGGCGGCCAACTAAAAAAAGCTTACCAATATCTTGGAGAAAATGTAGTGCCTATCACCGATTCATCAAAAGTTCTGAGCAACAACGTTTCCAGTGCGATTGCATTTGATTTTGGTACTATTTACGTAACAGGATGGAATGATTTTACCTTTGGTATGTCCATACGCAATTTTAGCGAGGAGGTTCAGTATGCTTATGACGGTTTTCAATTACCGCTTACATTTAGAATTGGAGCCTCTATTGATCTTCTTGGATTTATTACAAAACCATCCAAAGCACAGACACTACTTCTCGCCATTGATGCCCTCCATCCTAGATCGTTTTCGCAGCGCATCAATGCAGGCTTAGAATATTCTTTTATGAACATTGTTAATGCAAGAATTGGATATCTCCACAATTATGACGAGCGTGCTTTTACTTTTGGTGCGGGATTTAAACTAGGCATCTTTAATGTAGATTACGCATACACTCCATTTGGTATATTTGATGAAGTTAGCAGACTAAGTATTGGAATTTCTAAATGAAATCACTGTATTTATGCCCGATACTGTTATACATTGCATTCCTATCGCTTTCATGCGATGACCCAAACTCCACACCAGGCGTTTGGGATTCGGGTGATGAAGGTGCACTTGCTCCATTTGTTACTGGCATCGACCCTCCGGACAGCGCATTTGCAGGGTCCGATGAGATCACTATCTACGGCGGAAATTTTGGGGAAGATAAGGATGGTGTCTTTGTGTATTTTAATACGGGATTAGGAGAGGTGATAGCTGCAGAAAACTCCTCAATTATAGTTATCCCTCCAAATATTATCTCCGACAGTATCACCATAAAAATCGCAGCACATGGTGCTTTTCAATTTGCTCAATATCAAAAAAATTACATTCTGTACCCTCGAATAATAAAGTATGGCGCTTTTGATGCTATGGATGAAAGTATATGGGGGCTAGAGGCAGATAATGATGAAAACGTGTATGTAGGACTATCCTCTTTTCCCGAAGGAACTATTGATAAATTAAGTCCTCCTTCCGGTGCTCGAGAAAGCGCATTTATTGATGCTGTGCTTCAGACCCCTTTCAGTATGCGTATCGGACCTGATGATCATATTTATTATGTTGATGGAGCAAATCCCTTTATCATAAAACATGATTTAGAAACTGGGAGCCCATCCTACAATACTCTACCAGGTATCGCATTTGATCTTGATTTTGATACAAATGGGAATCTCTATTGTGGAGGAACTGGGCAAAACTTATATAAGGTCCAAACAGACTTGTCCTCAGTAGTGGAAGCTGATTATACCGAGATATCCATAAGAGCTGTTCGAGTTCACGATGGTTATGTTTATGTGGGTGGCAATTACACGGGTGAAGAAGAGGGTATACCAAACGTTGGTATTTGGAGAAATCAAATTCTCTCTTCTGATGGATCTTTGGGTGAAAAAGAGATGTACCTAGACTGGAGCGAGCATGCAGGAGAAAATTCCAATATTACATGTATTACTTTTGATGAAGAGGGTATAATGTATGTTTCTTCAGATGCAGACGTGGCCATTGCCACTATTGATTCGGAGATGAAATTTAGTCAGTTATATCCCAATATTTTATCTGCTCCCATAACAAAAATGACTTGGGGTTCAGGTGATTATCTATATCTAAACTTTCGCGGAGCTCCTAGGGCTCTCTATCGATTGGAAATGGGTGTTAAGGGAGCACCGTATTACGGTCGTCAATAAATTATAATCTTATTCGATAAAATAATTGTTCGTATTAGATGATTATCCTATTATTTAATGCTTTAAAAAACAAAAAAAGGAAAGAATATGAGAAAAATGTTAGCAGTTTTTGTATTACTTTTACTAAAAGCAAACTTGTTTGCAGATGAATGGCAACTGCAGTCTGTGTTTGCGTCCTATGATATGCCAGTAGCAAATGGGTATGGTATTCACGGAACTGTTGTTGCCCCCGATGGTAACATATGGGTGGCAATGAATGGGAATCTTGCTCAGGATAGTATTCCTCACACGTTTACTGCTGTTGATGGATCAGATTCAGCTGGTTATATGATGTTAAAACCAATCCATGTATATACTCCGGCTGGTGCGCATGCATCCTATTCTCCGATAAGATATATTGGTACAGAAGGAACCTCAACCTTTGATACTTTAACCTACAGTGGAAAGGGTATGTGTCTAGACCATGAAGGTAATATATTGTATAGTACGAATGAGCTCTACAGGTTTAACTACATGACAGGTGAAATGATGCATCGTGTAGCAGTTCCTTATGGTGAGGATGAAGCGGGTAACCCCCTATTAACTGCATTGACATATCCATCAGTTGATCAGAATGGTAACATATATTTAGGTTGGGTTGGTGGAGCAGACAAGCCAATCGTTAGAATTAGTCCTGATTTCGCTACGCAAACTGTTGTAGCTGAAACGGGGGTAAACTACAATAGAAGTGCATTGATTTCGCCAGATGCTAGCAGACTCTATTTAGGATCTACATGGAATGGTGCTGGTGTTACCGTATTAGAAGCAAATGCTCTTGGTACAGCCTACACTAGAGTTGATACCCTTGGAAATGAAATGGGATTGGCGACGGATGCTGATGGAAATACTCTTGTGGCAGCAGACGGAAGCGATTCAATGGAGACTAAGCACTTGTGGGTTGAATGTCTATTCTGGAATCATGGAGTATTATGGGCTGGAGAAACAAACCCCGCCTGGTCAAGTCATTCACTTTCGGGGCGTTGGGTTGGTCTTAATCCTGCTACGGGTGAAGTTGTTGACCAGATAGGTACTGCAGAGCCAATCGGTGAAGATTCCGACCTAGCCGCGTTAGCAGCCGCAGGTGCCACAAATCAACCTAGGTCTATGGGTAGAACACCAGACGGTTTAACATTATATTTGGGCGACTACGGCATAAACGCCATTCAGGTGTGGACTAATGCTGACCCCACAACAGTCTCAATAGATGAAGAAACAGAGGCACCAATTATTGCCAGTGGATATGCATTGTATCAAGCATATCCAAATCCTTTTAACCCTTCGACTACGATACAGTATGAGGTTGGAAGCATTGGTAATACCAAAATTGAGATCTTCAATATTAAGGGTGAGCTCGTAAACACTCTCGTTGATGCCTGGCATTATCTTGGCTCACATGAGGTTGTATGGAATGGAAGAGATCATAGAGATATTCAAGTGCCCTCAGGTACATATATCTACAAACTCACATCTTCAGGGGTTTCATTCTCGAAAACAGTTACTCTTCTGAAATAATAAAATTATTTTGTAGATAACTAGATAAAATCACTGGGCGGAGCCAATACTTTCTCTGTCCAGTGATTTTTTATTTTTATCCAGTGCCGATTAAAACAATTAATTTTTAAAAATTCCTCATTCAAGACAGCCAAAATAAATCCAATCATATATTAATTCTAGTTTTTCAGGGTACTGGTCGAAAAAAGTTTCATTATCTTCAGGCATCCTTGAGCCTCCGTTATATAAACTAGGATTTTCAAGAAAAGCTGGTGTGCATTTGGTATATAGTGGACTTTCTAGCGGTTTAAAGGGAATTGCAACCGAGCCATTCATGTTACCAGACATTACATTTTCATAGGAGTCGAGGTTTAATCCAGTAAAGCTAAAGTTAGCTTGGCTGTGACAACTGTAGCATTGGTTTCTAAAAAGGTTGCGCAGATCACTAAATCTAACTGTGTCTTGATTTAACTCATGATCTAGGTTCTCTGAATTAACAATATTATCTTTTTTTTCACAACTTGTTAATGCAAAGGCTACAGCAACTAATAAATATTTTCTTATGCTCATTGAATTATCTTAAATCTAACCATCATCCCACGAATCTGAAACACACTTTGTTTTCAAATGCTTTGTGGGTAATACGCTTTTACAAATGAATCTAAAACCTTATACGCCTATATCGTGTGTCCATCGAATACGTGTCCACTATTTGATGAATAATGATTAATGATGATTAGAATTGAAACAAA
>DEBM01000014.1 GCA_002348545.1 Balneolaceae bacterium UBA2956 | reverse complement strand
CCAATAAATGATTCACCTCAAGCTTTTGAATGGGTCAGCGCAGCATATGATTCTATCACCATTACGAAAGACAACCTACGCGCTACCTATGACTTAAATTGGACAAAGAGCGTAGATGTAGATGGCGATACAATAGACTATGTCGTTTATGCCAAAATAGGCGAGTATCGTTTGGGTGAGTTGCTTGATACTACGTCTACTAATTACTCAATTCCCTATCTTGAGATAGCTCAAAATGCGTTTGAGGGATTACCTGGAAATAGTGCAACAGTATACTTTAGCATTTGGGCTCATGATGGAATTGATTCTGTTAAAATAAGTAAAGATGATCGTGTATTATTCGTGAATCGTTACAGCTATTTATCAACAGAATATGAGGGCATTCCAATTGATTTTGCTCTTCATGAGAATTATCCAAATCCGTTTAACCCATCAACTCAGATTCGTTTTGACATTCCTAAAATGACAAATGTTACCATGACTATTTATAATATGATTGGTCAAAGGATAAAGACCTTTAATATGCAAAGTGCTCCAGCAGGTTACCATAGCCTAACCTGGAATGCAACCAATGACTTAGGTGCCCCAGTATCAGCAGGGGTATATCTATACCAACTGCAAACCGAAGGATTCGTAAAAACTAAGAAGATGATTCTGCTTAAATAGTTAGTTTATTATGAACTTTTAAAGGTTTCACGAGGGTAGAGCACCACCTTGCCAAGGTGGATGTCGCGAGTTCGAATCTTGTCTCTCGCTCTTCAATAAGCCTTCGTTTTATGACGAGGGCTTTTTTGTAGTCCTAAAGTCAGATAGATTCAAATAAAGTAGAATAAATGCTAAATATGGACACACTTTATATGGACAAAAGCCTTGTATCCGTTCCATCACAACTCCCGTATATAGGGATTTATATATAGTTTTTCAAAGTCCGTTTTGTTTGTATATTAAACACTGATGTAGACAACTATAAAATATAGTACTTTAAAAATTATTAAAAGGAGAGTTAAGGTGAATAAAAAAATTAAATATTCTTTTTTGTTTGTTTTGGCGATTTTCGCTAGCTGTTCAGATATCGAAGAAAATACTGATGCAATTAAAGATATAGAAGGTCAATTGGCTATCACAAATCAAGATTTAACAGCATTAAAAAATCTTGTTAATACTTTACAGGAAAAGACTGAACAAGATATTCAAATACTTAAAGAAGGAATAAATGCTATAACACAAACAATTGCAACACTTGAATCACGGATTTCAACGCTTGAAGGTGATGTGAGTGATTTGTTATCTCAAGTATCAACGCTAAAAGAAAAACTTGAAGAACTACAAAATAAACTAGCCGCAATAGAGGCAAGATTGGAAGTTGTAGAGGCTTCAATAGATGAACTAGGCAACCAAGTAATTACACTTGTAGGTGAAGTTGACTATAAAAGTTACAATATTTCCTACTCAGATTCTACCCGGTCAGCATATGATTCATGGTTAGTGTTAGGATCTCCACACATAAAACAAAATTCAACGGTAATGTGGGCAGTAAAGTTTGATGAGAATGATGATGATTGGGCAGAGTTTAGTAACGTCAGAAATGATGATTTAATAGGTTTAGATGCTGATGAAAGCATTAGTGCAGATTTTGCAGAGGTAAACAAAAGAAATTTGTGTTTTTGGAGATATGATGTTGTTAATAATAAATCATATTATAGCAAACATAATGGTAATTTTTCTTTCGGCGCTTTCACACAAGAAGGTTCTGTTTGGATTGATATGCCATGTGGATACTATTGGCTTTTGAAAAATACTCCCGTACAATATGTTACGAACCCCTCAAATGTAAATTCAGCCACATCTATTTATGGTAGTAATGTAGAATCAAAACAACTATCTTTCACTAGTGGTAGTCAGATTTCATTCTCAACTGACATTGGTAAAACTTACACAATGAGAGTTACAGGTTCGTATGGTGTTGCCTTTGGTCATCTTGCTGATGCGGCTTATAATTATCAGTCAAACTATACAGTGAAATCTAACCCAGATAAGTATATGGCATGGAGTTGGAACGGTTTAAATACCCAAAGACCTGATATAGATGAATATAATTCTAGTCATACTTATAACTATACTTTTGTTGCCAGTGAAACTACTCAAACACTTCGGTTTACAGATGGAGGAGGGTACGGAGATAATTCTGGTTCCCTAACTTTTAGTCTTGGAGAAGAAAGCGAAATGGAACCCATTTATAAGTCATATTTTGATGCAGTTGATACGGACGCAAAACTTTTGATTAAGCTTACAGTTATTAATAAGGTTGAAAGTAACTAAATTTTTAATTACATGAAGTGAGTAATAGTCAAAGCTCCAATTTAATATAGGCGTGATTATGATTTCAAATCTCTCAACGCCCACGAAAAGCCTTCGTTCTATGACGAAGGCTTTTTTGTTACCTTTTAGTTTGATAGATTAAAATAATATCATTCAATTAATTTATAGTCTACAGATTTGTTTACGGTTCCACCAATTACTAAACCAGCTGAAATGATTATTAAATTCTTAATAATGTATTGGCCTTCCAGCGTTAAACCAAAAGGGAAATTTGTAAAACAGATTTCTGGAAGCAAAACTAATGGCAAAAACGTCCCAGGCATTTGAAGAAATAATAGGAAAATAGAAATTCTTATTAAGGGCTTTATGCACATTGTGATTCCTATAGCAACTTCCCACCAACCTAAAAACTTTACAAAACTTACTTTGTCATCGAACCAATAAACAGTATTGGTTACCAATTCTTGCGCAGGGCTGATTCCAAACGGTTTT
>DEBM01000010.1 GCA_002348545.1 Balneolaceae bacterium UBA2956 | reverse complement strand
CCGCCACTAACCCGAAGGTTCGTTCGACTTGCATGTGTTAAGCACGCCGCCAGCGTTCATCCTGAGCCAGGATCAAACTCTCCATGGTAAAATTTATAATAAAACCTTTGAGTCCAACCCTACGCCCTGATCATCCAAAAGAATATCAAGTTCTAGCTCGCACAAACAATCTGTTTTATGCTCAATAAGTGAAAGAACATGTTGTCGTATAAATAAACTAAAAATCAACGACAGACATAAAAGATAAGGTTTAAATCTAGATGATGTCAACCTTTTTAATTAATTTTTTATATAAAATAGTGTCTTTGGTCCAGACGGAATAAAAGTTCTTCATTGTATAAATAAGAGCACTTTTAATGGTCAATGAAATTTTGCTTTTATTCTTCGTTTGAATCTTCTTCAGAAGATTCGCCTGCAGATTTATCATTCATGTCAACAGTTTCTGCCGTAACTTCTACACCCTCAATAGCATTATCTGGATCATTAGTATTCTCTACAACTTCTATTGTATTTTCAGTTTGATTATCAACAGCTGCTTCCTTAACAGCGACTGGTGCTGTTGCTTTTTTGGTAGAGGATTTACCAGCTCGTCGAGTTTTCTTTTTCTTGGTTTCTTTTCCTTCTGGCTGAACATCATTAAAGTCAACCAACTCAATCACAGCCATTTCTGCTCCATCACCTTGGCGATGACCGATTTTAATTACTCGAGTGTATCCACCAGGACGGTCACCAGCAGCAGGGCCAACTTCAGCAAACAAGGATTTAACTGTCTCTTTATCCTGTAATGCTGAGAACACCACTTTTCGGTTTAAATTGTTGTCTTCTTTGGAACGTGTAATTAATGGCTCTACAAAGCGTCTTAACTCTTTGGCTTTAGTCACTGTCGTTGTTATACGGTGTTCCTTCACCAAAGCCTTTGTGAGAGCTCTGAATGTTGCTTTTCTGTGGGCAGCCGTTCTACTTAACCCCTTTCCTTTCACTCTATGCCGCATGATTATGTCCTATGCTTAGTCTAAATATTTAGCTACGTCCATACCGAACTGAAGATTTTTCTCTTCGATTACGTCGATAAGTTCCGTAAGAGATTTCTTACCAAAGTTTCTGAATTTTAAAAGATCGTGCTCATCTCTAGCTACTAGTTCACCAATGGAATTAATATTAGCAGATTTTAAACAATTGTACGCTCGTACACTTAAATTTAAGTCTTCAATACTGGTCCTTAATAGATTAGCTATTCGTTGTTTTTCAGCGTCAACTTCTTCCTCTTCCTGTGCGAATGGCTCTTCAATTTTCTCAGTTATGAATTTTTCGATGTGATCTTTAAGAATTTTACCAGCAAGAGTGAGTGCTTCTTTAGCATTAACAGATCCATCTGTTTCAACATCCATTACTAGCTTTTCATAATCGGTGCGCTGTCCAACACGGACATTTTCTACGTTGAAGCGAACAGAGGTAATCGGAGTAAAAATCGCATCTATGGGTATTAGATTAATATCCTCTTCTTCGAGAGTCATTTCCTCTGCTGGCACATAACCTCTACCACGACCAACACGTAATTCTATTTCCAAATCAGCATCGTCAGCTAAGTTGGCTATGACTAAATCAGGATTAAGTACATCGTACTCTGCTGTTGCAGCGTCAATATCACCTGCTGTAAGCACTTCGCCACCTTTTTTGGTAAGGTGGATTACACCAGAACTTTGTTCTACCTGCTTGAATCGTACTTGTTTGAAGTTTAGGATGATTTCATAGACATCTTCCTTCACCCCTTCAATACTGGAATACTCATGGTCAACCCCACTTATTTTTATGGCGGTAATCGCAGTACCAGGTAGTGATGACAAAAGTACACGACGGAATGAATTACCTATAGTAACCCCAAATCCACGCTCCATTGGTTGTAGAACAAATGTTCCAAAGCTTTGTTCGTCTTTTACTACGTCCAGACTATCTGGCATTTGAATGCTATAATTACTCATAATACTTAGGTGTGCAATTAAAAATTACTTTGAGTAAAGCTCAATGATGAGCTGTACGTTGATATTCTCTGGAATTTCTTCCATAGTGGGCTCGTACAAGTATTTACCTGTACGTTCTTTTGGCTCGACCTCTAACCATTTGTATTTAGTACGAGGTGCATTCGCTATTGAATCGATCACTACCTCAATATTTTTCGATTTAGGTCGAACAGAGATTACATCTCCCACTTTTACGCGGTAAGATGGTATGTTCACGGTAATACCATTGACAACGATGTGTTTATGCGAAACCAATTGCCTAGCCTGACGACGGGTTCTAGCAAATCCTAATCGAAAAATAGTATTATCTAAACGTGATTCCAGATATTGAAGTAGGTTTTCACCAGTTACCCCATCTTTTGCAGAAGCTTCTTCATATAAATTACGGAATTGTTTTTCTAGTAATCCGTAGGTGTATTTTGCTTTCTGCTTTTCTTCCAGTTGAATTGCGTATTCTGACTTGCGCTGGAATCTAGATCTACCATGCTGACCTGGGCCATACGGTTTTCTTTCTAGTGCTTTACTTGCGCCAAAGATTGGTTCTTTGAATCGTCGCGCTTTTTTTTGTTTTGGGCCTCTATATCTTGCCATTAGTCAATAATATTTACGTGTTTAAACTCTTCTACGTTTTGGTGGACGGCAGCCGTTGTGTGGAATTGGTGTTTTATCGATAATTGAATTGACTTCCAATCCCATATTTGACATTGCACGTACAGCAGACTCACGTCCAGAACCAGGTCCTTTTACAAATACATCTACTTTACGTAGCCCCATCTCATGAGCTGCTTTTGCTGCTGTTTCTGCACTTAGTTGAGCAGCATATGGAGTATTTTTTCTTGAGCCCTTGAAACCTTCTTTTCCAGCACTAGACCAAGATAAAACGTTACCATTACTATCAGTGATAGTAACTAATACATTATTGAAGGTGGCTTTAACAAAAGCCAGACCATTAGGATCACTTACCTGCTTTTTCTTTTTTCGCTTGCTTGCAGCTGAAGTCACTTGTTTTTTTGCCATTTTAATGCTTCCGTTAGCTTAATAAATTATTTCTTTTTACCCGCAACTGTACGTTTTTTACCTTTTCTGGTACGCGCATTAGTTTGCGTACGTTGTCCACGAACGGGCAAACCTTTTCTATGGCGCACCCCTCTGTATGAACCAATCTCAATCAATCGGCGGATACTTCCATTAACTTCACTACGTAATGCTCCTTCTACCTTAATTTCAGTGTCTAGTAGATTACGAATTGCGCCAACCTGTTCATCAGTCCAGTCTTGAACTTTTATATTTGGATCGATGTCCAAACGCTCAAAGATCTTAGCTGATGTAGTTCGACCAATTCCGAAGATGTAGGTTAGGCCGATGAGGCCTCTTTTCTGTTTGGGTAAGTCAACTCCTGCAATACGTGCCATATATACTTAGTGTAGAATTATCCTTGTCGTTGTTTATGACGAGGGTTTTTCTTGTTAATTACGTACAAACGACCTTTTCGTCGTACAATTTTGTCATCTGAACTTCTTTTTTTTACGGATGATCTTGTTTTCATAATTAAATTCGATTATTTATGACGATACGTTATTCTACCTTTAGTTAAGTCATAAGGTGACATTTCAACAGAAACACGGTCACCAGGTAAAATTTTGATGTAGTACATTCTCATTTTACCGGAAACATGCGCTAATATTTCGTGCCCAGTTTCGAGTTTTACTCGGAATTGAGCATTAGGCAGTGCTTCTAAAATTTCGCCTTCTTGTTTAATTGGCTCTTGTTTAGCCATGATAAAATACGTTTTCTGAATTTTTTGATAGCTCAGCAATATAATCAAAAGTACTTAAAATTTCAGCCTCACCTTTTCGAATTACAATGTTATGTTCGAAATGAGCTGATAGGCTTTCGTCAGCACTAACTATTGTCCAGCCATCAGATAATGTTTTTACTGCCCATGTTCCCATATTAATCATGGGCTCAATTGCAAGTGTCATACCAGACCGTAGTCGGATACCTTTGCCTTTCTCGCCATAATTTGGCACGGATGGATTTTCATGTAATGACTTTCCTAGACCATGCCCTACCAAATCACGAACCACCCCATACCCTTCCTGCTCACAGGTTTGTTGTACGGCGTGTCCAATGTCACCTATCTTGTTTCCGTGAATTGCTTGCTCTATTCCTCGATGAAGAGAATTCAATGTTGTTTGTAATAACTTTTTTACTTCAGCACCTACCTCTCCGACTATGAAAGTGTATGCATGATCACCAAAGTAACCATGCTTTTCCACTCCACAATCCACAGAAACAATATCACCTTCCTTTAGTTTTCTATTGCCAGGGATTCCATGAACAACTTCCTCATTTACCGATATACATAACGTTGCCGGAAATGGATTTAATGGGGAACCATACCCCTTAAATGCAGGCCTGCCACCTTGTTCTACGATAAAATCTTCAGCAATTCGATCCAAAGTAGCTGTCATTACACCCGGCTCAATTTTCTGAGCAATCTTACCTAATGTTTGAGAAACAATTCGCGTACTTTCACGCATCTTCTCAATTTCATACTCAGATTTCAAATAAATCATGCCAAAGCATTCCTTGCGAAATTACATGCCAGAGCCTATGCTCTCACATACGACGACTACGACCTTTAATCTTGCCCGTTTTCATGAAGCCATCATAATGACGCATCATTAAGTGACTTTCTATTTGCTGAAGAGTATCTAACGCTACACCTACAATAATAAGCAAGCTAGTACCCCCATAGAATAGAGCAAATCCCGGTGTCACGCCAAAGTTAATGACGATTGCGGGTAGAATAGCCACAAAGGATAGAAATAAAGATCCTGGAAGTGTGATTTTAGTTAAAATATTGTCAATGAACTCTACAGTAGATTTTCCTGGACGTACACCAGGGATGAATCCACCTTGTCTTTTCATGGTATCAGCCATTTCCTTAGGATTAATGGCAATAGCCGTATAGAAAAATGTAAAAAACACGCATATCAAGAAGAATACTATGGAATACAACAATCCGGAGTAGTCTACTGACCATGACGTTAGTAACTGAATGGTTTCATTTTCCGGAAAAAATGAGCCAATTGTACTTGGTATAAACATGATCGACTGTGCAAAAATAATAGGCATGACACCCGCAGCATTTACTCGAAGCGGTAAGTATTGAGTGGTGCCACCATAAACTTTTCTCCCAACAACTCGCTTGGCGTATTGTACTGGGATTTTACGAGTGCCCTGTGTTAATAATACTACAGCAGCAATTATAAGTACCAAAACTGCAATCTCGATTACAACAATGATAGCATTAGCTTTTGTGGTAACTTCGTTTATTAGATTTGCAGGTAATACAGCGATTATACCTATCATGATGATGAGAGAAATACCATTCCCGATACCTCTGTCACTAATACGTTCACCAAGCCACATTACGAATACAGTACCAGCTGTCAATACAATCACAGAACTAACAGTAAAACCAAATTGACCAATAACAATAGCTTGTGGAGAGGTTGCTATTAAATTTATAGAAAATGCAATCGCTTGCAATGCCGTAATAGCTACTGTTCCATATCGAGTAAGTCGAGTGATTTTTCTACGTCCTTCTTCACCTTCTCGTTGTAATTTTTGGAAATAGGGAACTACCGCACCCATTAATTGAATAATAATTGAGGCTGTAATGTAAGGCATAATACCAAGAGCAAAAACACCAGCACGAGAAAATGCTCCTCCAACAAACATATCAAAAAGGCCAAGCAAACTGTTATTTGCTCCAGCTGTGGAGGCAAGTAAAGCAGATGCATCCACTCCTGGTAAAGTTATATAACTACCCATTCGATATACCATTAGTATTCCGATTGTGTAGAAGATTCGATTTCTCAAATCTTCAATCTTAAATATATTTCGGAAGTTTTCGATCAGACTCATGCTGCGTTAATTCAAATATTATTATGCTATGGTTACAGTTCCACCAGCTTTTTCGACTTTTTCTTTAGCCGAACCACTTGCTGCATGTACTTCAATTTCAAATTTTTGTTCTAAATCACCACGACCAAGTAGCTTTACTTTGTCATTCTTGTGTACCAAACCAGCTGCTACTAAATCGTTAAACATAATAGTAGTTTTAAGTTTACCAGCATCTATGTATTCTGCAATGGTACTAACATTAATTGGTCGATAAGAAACTCGGTTTGGGTTCTTAAATCCAAATTTTGGTATCCTTCTTTGTAATGGCATCTGACCACCTTCAAACCAAGCTCTTTGTGAGAAACCTGACCGTGACTTCTGTCCATTCATTCCACGACCAGATTCTTGGCCCTTACCAGAACCTTCACCACGACCAACACGTTTGCCAGGTTTTTTGTTTGCAACAGGTGCTTTTAAATTACTTAAATCCATAGTAGTTACCTTTTGGTATTAACCTTCAAATACTTTGTTCAATGTAATCCCTCTTCTCTGAGCAACTTCGACGGGATCCGTTAAATCTTTTAATGCTTGGAAAGCTGCTTTTACCATGTTGTGTGGATTTGAAGAACCTTGTGACTTTGATAAAATATTGTTTACTCCAGCTACATCTAGCAAGTTTTTCACAGCACCACCGGCAATTACACCTGTACCTTCAGAGGCCGGACGTAACAATACCTTCCCAGCACCTGCTTTTCCTATCACTGGGTGATATATACTACCACTCTTAGTAAGTGGAATGCGTATGAGATTCTTTTTGGCATTATCAAATCCTTTCTGTATTGCATCGGATACTTCATTTGCTTTTCCTAGTCCATGTCCGACAACGCCATTTCTATCGCCCACGACGACAATAGCATTAAAACTAAAACGACGTCCACCTTTTACTACCTTGGAAACACGATTCACATGAACCAATTTTTCTTCAAGATTTAAGTTCGCGGCAGGTACTGATTGTTTTCTTCTTACTTTAGGCATTTCTATTTCCTTTCAATTAAAAGTCTAATCCAGTCTCACGAGCAGCATCGGCAACAGCCTTAATGATGCCATGAAACTCATATCCACTGCGATCATATACCGCAGTTTTAATTCCTTTCTCAATAGCAACCTTTGCGATTGAGGCACCAGCTTCCGCACCACCCTCAACGGTTGATCTTGCTGCTGTTGAACCAAGAGTTACTCCGGCTACATCATCAATCAATTGTATATAAAGCTTTTTGTTACTTTTATATACACTAATTCTAGGGCATTCAGCTGTACCTGATATGGTTGATCGGATACGCTTTCTTATTTTTGTACGTCGCTCTGTTTTAGCAATATTCTTATTCATATCAATGTTCCTTATTTAGCAGCTGATTTACCGGCTTTACGTCTAATCTGCTCGCCTTGATAGCGAATGCCTTTTCCTTTGTAAGGCTCTGGTTTTCTGAAAGAACGTATTTTAGCAGCCACCTGACCGACTAACTCTTTGTCAATACCAGAAACGATGACAATTGGATTTTTGGAAGACTTGGTATCTACTTCTAAATCAATACCTTCTGGTGGCACGAAGAAAATTGGATGCGAATAACCTAGGTTTAGTTCTAATACACCATTGGTAATAGCAGCACGGAAACCGACTCCAATAATCTCGAGCTTTTTACTATAGCCATCGGTTACACCAACTACCATATTGTGGATTAGAGAACGATATAATCCGTGTAGTGCACGATCTGTCTTGATATCAGATGCGCGCTTTACAACCAATTCTGCGTCATTTTGTTCTAGTTGTATATTGGGATGTAATTGCAATGAACTAATCCCTTTTTGCCCCTTAACAGTAACCATGTTGTCAGCACCTATGGTGAGTTCAATTTGATTGCTTATTGGGATGGGTAATTTTCCTATACGAGACATGGTACAATAACTTTTTTAGTAAACGGTACAAAGTACTTCACCACCCACATTCAATTTGCGGGCTTCTTTATCGGTCATTACTCCCTGAGATGTAGAGAGAATTACGATACCCAAGCCATTTTTTGATCTGGGTACCTCGGCAGATGAGCTATATTTTCTAAGTCCAGGCTTAGACACTCTATGGATATCTCTGATGACTGGATGTCCGTAGGAATCATACTTCAAAAACATACGAATTAAACCTTGTTTACCATCTTCAATATTAATGAACTTAGAAATGTATCCTTTATCAACAAGGATTTTAGCCATTGCCCGTTTAAGTTTAGAAGCTGGTACATCCACTCTTCTATGACCAGCTTGTTGAGCGTTACGGATACGTGTTAAAAAATCTGCTATTGGATCATTCATATTTATTACCAGCTTGCTTTTCGTATTCCTGGGATTTTTCCTTGCGATGCAAGTTCACGGAACTTAATCCGAGAAACTCCATATTGACCTACATAACCTCGTCCTCTACCAGTTAAGCTGCATCGATTCCGAACTCGTGTAGGACTAGCATTACGTGGTAATTTTTGTAAACCTTCGTAGTCACCTGCTTCTTTTAGAGCTTTACGCTTTTCAGCGTACTTATCTACAGTCAGTTTTCTTTTTTCGTTACGTGCTATCCAGGATTTTTTAGCCATATTAGTTCTTATTAAATATTCTTGAAGGGCATTCCGAAGTGCTTGAGCAATGCATAAGCTTCTTCGTCGGTTTCTGCACTTGTTACAAATGATACATCCATTCCGTGCATTTTAGTCACTTTGTCGGTGTCAATCTCAGGAAATATTGTATGTTCCTTAATACCCATGGTATAATTACCACGACCATCAAAGCTTTTGTCAGGTAGACCTTGAAAATCACGTGTTCTTGGCAGTGCTAAAGTTACTAGCCGATCTAAAAATTCGTACATAATACGTCCTCTCAGAGTAACTTTACAACCTATCGGCATACCCTCTCTTAATTTGAAGTTCGAAATCGATTTTTTGGCTTTTGTAGTAATGGGTTTTTGTCCAGTAATCAAAGCCATGTTAGACACGATAGTATCCAATATTTTTTTATCTTGAATAGACTCACCGACACCCACATTCAACACAATTTTTTCCAATTTAGGCACTGCCATAATATTGGTGTATTGAAACTCTTCAGTAAGTTTAGAGATTATCTCTTTTTTGTAAATTGTATATAATCTTGAATCTGCCATTTTATAAACTCAACTATTTGTCGATTAATTCTCCACTCTTCTTAGAGTAGCGAACCCAACGAGTTTTTCCATTCTCTTCTATTTGCTTACGTCCAATTCGTGTGGGTTCATCAGTAGCAGGATCTACCACCATAACATTGGAAACATGGATGGATGCTTCTTTATTAATACGTCCACCTTGCTGATTTTCTTGAGAAGGTTTTTCATGGTGCGTGCGAATATTTACTCCTTCGACTAGTACTCTTTGTTTTTCAGGAAATACCATAAGTACTCGTGATTGATATCCTTTTTCACGAGAAGGCTGCCCCTTAGCACTTGTAATCGCTTTTGTAAGCGCAACATTATCGCCTTTTTTTACATGTAGTTTATTTTGTTTGTTCTTTTTTCGAGACATTATTCTGTTCTTTTAAAGTACTTCAGGTGCAAGTGACACGATTTTCATATAGCTTTTTTCACGTAATTCTCGAGCGACAGGCCCAAATATACGCGTTCCTACAGGTTCCTGATCTTTGTTTATTACTACTGCTGCATTTTCATCAAATCGTATATATGAACCATCTCTTCTACGGTATTCTTTTTTAGTTCGAACGATTACAGCTTTTATGACTTCGCCTTTTTTTACGTTACCACCGGGTGTTGCTGTCTTCACTGATGCAGAGATTACATCTCCAACACGTGCATAGCGTCGTTTGGAGTCGCCAAGGACTTTAATACACATGATTTTCTTGGCACCACTGTTGTCAGCTGTTTGTAGGATTGTTTGAGTCTGGACCATTTTATAATATATAGTTGTTCGTTACTTAGCTTTTTCAACTATTTCAACTAATCTCCAAGACTTGTTCTTCGACAGGGGTCTTGTTGACATAATTCGTACCGTATCACCGATATTCGCCTCATTATTCTCATCATGAGCCATAAGCTTACTGGTTTTTGTGATAAACTTACCATAAATCGGGTGCTTGACCTGTCGATCTACAGCAACTGTTATACTTTTTTGCATTTTGTTACTGACCACTCTACCGATTCGTTCACGGCGTTGTGATCTATCTACAGTCGTTTGCGCTTGTTCTGCCATTTTTTTCCTAGTAATTATTAAGCACTTTTCTGTGTGATTACGGTATGCAATCGTGCAATTTCTTTACGTATTTCTTTTAATCGAGCAGGATTTTCCACCTGCCCAGTAACAGACTTAGTGAAGGCTAGCTTTTGAAGTGAAGTTTTCTCATCGCTAAGACGGGCTTTCAACTCTGTTATGCTTAAATCTCTTAGTTCGTATGCTTTCATGATTTTTATTCGTTAAATGCTAAAATGCATTACCCATTTAGATCTCTGCGGGCTATAAATTTCGTTTTTATAGGCAATTTATGAGAGGCACGCCTAAATGCTTCTCTTGCTCTTTCTTCACTTACGCCTGCAATTTCAAAAAGAATTCGTCCAGGCTTCACAACCGCTATCCAATGATCTAACGCACCCTTACCTTTACCCATACGAGTTTCTGCAGGTTTACTTGTCATTGGGCGATCAGGAAATATGCGTATGAATGTTTGACCATCTCTTTGAAGTGAACGTGAAATAGCTATACGACACGCCTCAATTTGACGAGAGGTAATGAACTTGGGCTCGAGTGCCTTTAAACCAAAATCACCAAAATTAATTTGGTGCCCTCGGTTTGCATTTCCTTTGAGTTTATCACGATGGACGCGACGTCGTTTTACTCGTTTTGGTTCTAACATAATTTCTTATTCTAGTTGTTATTCGCGCGATTCTTGTTCCTATTTCTTCGGCGATTTCTTCTGTCATTGCTATCGTTACGTCGTCCACGAGATGATTCAGATTCTTGTTTAGCCTTTGCACCGGGTGTTAAATCTACGTCACCAATTACCTCACCTTTGAATATCCAAACACTTACACCTATTGAACCATAAATGGTATTAGATGTAGATGTTGCGTAGTCGATGTCTGCACGAATAGTATGAAGAGGTATTTGCCCTTCTTTATAATGCTCTGTACGCGCCATTTCTGCTCCACCAAGTCTTCCGGAACATTTAACCTTAATTCCTTTAGCTCCCATTCTCATAGCAGCAGCGATTGCTGTCTTCATGGCACGCCTAAAAGATACACGTGATTGAAGCTGTTGAGCAATATTTTGTGCTACAAGGCTCGCATCCACTTCTGGACGCTTGATTTCACTAACATTGATCTGTACTTCTTTATTGGTAATTTTCTTCAATTCTTCTCGTAACAATTCAATCTGTTCACCGCCCTTTCCGATAATGACACCTGGTCTAGATGTTCTTAGCGTCAAAAGAATCCGCTTTGGAGTCCGCTCGATGACTACATTCGATAATCCACCATTGCGAAGCCGTGCATGTAAATACTCGCGAAGTTTACTGTCCTCTAAAAGTAGCGTTTGCTGCTTGTCCTCGGAATACCAATTGGATTCCCAACCTCTAATAATACCTAATCTAAAACCTACTGGATTTGTCTTTTGTCCCAAAGTATTCCTCGTTTATTCCGTTACAAGTTCTGATTCTTTCTTCGCTACCACTACGGTAATGTGACAAGAACGTTTATTTATTCTGTGTGCGCGGCCTTGTGGTGCTGGCTGAATTCTTTTTAATGTGACTCCTTCGTCAACAAATATTGTTTTGACAATTAGATCTTTATTTTCGAAACGTTCATCTTGAAATTTATCCCTTAAATTAGCCGCAGCTGACTTTACCACCTTTGCTACATCAATTGAAGCTCCTTTTTTGAGAAACTCTAGTTGTTTTATAGCTGCATCAACATATTTTCCGCGAACAGAGTCAGCAACCAATCGAACTTTTCGTGGTGCTTTACGCAAGTGACGTTGTACAGCTTTCGCTTCGAATACTGATTGTTCCATGACTGAGTCCTTATTTAGCTTTCTTAATAGGATGCCCACGGAAGGTTCTAGTAGGTGCAAATTCACCTAGTTTGTGACCAACCATGTTCTCAGTGATGAACACTGGGATAAATTGTTTTCCATTGTGAACGGCAAGTGTCAGTCCAATAAAATCCGGAGTTATTAGTGATCCCCGAGACCATGTCTTGATTACTTTCTTACTTCCACTTTCTTTGGCCGCATCTATTTTACGTTGCAATTTGTAATTAACAAAGGGCCCTTTCTTTAATGAGCGTGGCATACCTTACTTATTATTTCTTAGTTTTTCTTCGACGAATGATGTACTTAGAAGAAACCTTTTTAGGATTTCTTGTCTTCTTACCTTTGGCCATCTGACCCCAAGGTGATCTGGGATGTCCTCCAGATGACTTACCTTCACCACCACCCATAGGGTGATCTACAGGGTTCATTGCAACACCACGTGTCTGCGGGCGACGCCCTAACCATCTACTGCGCCCCGCCTTTCCAATTGTGGTATTCATATGATCAGGGTTACTTGTCGTTCCAACCGTAGCCATACAAGTACCCAACACCATACGTACTTCACCGGAGGGAAGTTTCAGACTTACATACTTGTCCTGCTTTCCTAGTAACTGAGCTACAGTTCCAGCACTTCTACATATTGATGCACCAGCACCTGGTCGCAATTCTACCGCATGTACAAACGTGCCTGGAGGCATATGTCTCAACTGAAGGGCATTACCCATATCCGGGGCAACACGTTCACCTGAGATAACAGAATCTCCAACCTTAAGACCATTTGGTGCAATTATGTAACGCTTCTCTCCATCTGCATAAGCCAAAAGTGCAATACGTGCCGTTCTATTTGGATCGTATTCTATCGTTTGAACCTTAGCTGGGATATCGAACTTATTTCTTTTAAAATCAATAATTCTATAACGTCGTTTATGACCACCACCACGATGCCGTGAAGTTTTACGTCCATGATGATTTCTACCACCAGATTTACCTATGCCTAATGTCAAAGAAGGTTCCGGTGTACGAGTGGTTATGTCATCAAATACTGGTGCGATGCGATGTCGCGTGCCAGGAGTCATTGGTTTTAATTTCTTCGTAGCCATTAGTTACTTCTATTAAATTTCTTCAAAGAAATCAATACTGCCTTCTTTTACAGAGACAATTGCTTTCTTATAGGTTTTAGTTCTACCCCCTTGAAAACCACTTCGAGTATATCTTCCTTTGGGTTTAGATGGCATTATTAGTGTATTTATCTTTGCCACTTTAACACCAGGGTAAAGGATTTCAACGGCTTTTTTTATTTCTGGTTTAGTTGCACCAATCTGTACTTCAAAAGTATATTTGCCTTCTTGATCCTGAATACGACTCAACTTTTCTGTTATTAAGGGTCGAATGAGTATACTCATATTACTACCTCCTCATCAATTTGCGTGTAGATACTACTTTCTAAAATAGAAACAGCACTTTCTTGAATTAAAATGATATCACTGTTTAGTATTTCGTACGTATTTAGAGAAGAGGCCACCATAACTTGCACGTTAGGAATGTTACGAGCAGATTTCAATACGTTAACATTTTGTTTTGCAGTTAGTATAGTCACTTTCTTACCGCTAAGCTTGAAGGCGGCCAACATGGCCATTATAGTCTTTGTACTTGGTATTTTGTAAGTGAAATCAGTAGTCACCAGAATGTTTTCAGACGCCATCTTCATGCTTAAAGCAGACTTACGTGCTAGTTGTACAACTTTTTTGTTCAATTTAATTGTATACTTTCTTGGTTTTGGACCGAACACCGTACCCCCTTTACGAAGAAGCGGCGACTTCAGACTTCCTCGACGAGCATTGCCCGTACCTTTCTGTCTATATAATTTTTTGGTGCTACCAGTTATCTCTGAACGACCTTTAGTACTTGCCGTACCTTGACGCCTGGCAGCCATAATTCTCCGTACATCTTCATAAACCACAACTTCATTTACTTCAATTGCAAAAATATTATCATTCAGTACAGCTGATTTTTTGCTTTTTTTACCATCTGTATTATAAATACTTACTTTCATGATTTAAATAACTCCGCAGTTTTGTTGAGAATTTCAACGTAACTCCCTTTAGGACCTGGTATACTACCTGTTATTAACATGACGTTCGAATCAGATAATATTTTAGCAACACTCAAATTTTTAACCCTGACACGTGTATTCCCGTACTGACCGGCCATTCTCATTCCCTTAAATACACGTGATGGATCAGAGGCATTACCAATAGCACCGGGGGCACGTAGTCGGTTATGCTGACCATGAGTTTCATCGCCAACACCGCCAAAATTATGTCGCTTAATAACGCCTGAAAAACCTCGGCCTTTGGTAATACCAGCTACATCAACAATATCGCCGACAGTAAAAATATCTTCTATGGTGAGCTCATCGCCTTCCACAAAACCTTCTGGAATAAAATCCCTAAACTCTTTTACCATACCTTTGGCTTGTTCAGTATCAGCTTTTGCTAGATGGCCACGAACAGATTTCGAGACACTTTTATTTTTTTTATTAAAATTCGCAAGTTGGACCGCATTGTAGCCGTCAGACTCTTTGGTTTTGATTTGGGTAACAACTGAGGGTGGAATTTCTAAAACTGTGACCGGAATACTTCTTCCAATCTCATCAAAGACGCTCGTCATTCCAATTTTTTTTCCTATCAAACCACGCATTGGTTCTGAATCTTAGTTTATACTTTAATTTCTACATCAACACCAGATGGTAGCTCTAATTTCATTAGAGCATCAACTGTTTGAGATCCAGTTGAAAGGATATCAATGAGACGTTTATGTGAACGATATTCAAACTGCTCTCGGGATTTTTTATCAACGAAAACTGACTTGTTGACGGTAATAATATTCTTACGAGTTGGAAGTGGGATGGGACCTGAAACTACAGCTCCTGTTGACTTCACTGTTTGAATAATTTTTTCAGCTGACTTATCGATCAAATTATGATCGTAAGACTTTAGCTTAATTCTGATTTTTTGTTGTGTTGCCACGGATCAGAACTCCTTAATCTAAAATTTTAGTTACAACGCCAGCACCTACCGTACGGCCACCTTCACGAATCGCAAAACGCAACCCATCTTCCATCGCCACCGGTTGAATTAACTCCACGCTCAACTTGACGTTGTCGCCCGGCATTACCATCTCTACTCCTGATGGAAGCTCACATGCTCCTGTCACATCCGTCGTACGGAAATAGAACTGAGGACGGTATCCTTTAAAGAATGGGGTGTGACGACCACCTTCATCTTTACTCAATACATATACCTCACACTCAAACTTTTTGTGTGGATTAATTGAACCCGGCTTACAAAGAACCATCCCTCGCTGAATCTGCTCCTTGTCAATACCTCGAAGTAGAATACCTGCATTGTCTCCCGCCTGACCTTGGTCTAATAAACGGCGGAACATCTCAATACCAGTTACCACGCTTTTCATAGGATCTTCTACAATCCCTACAATCTCTATCTCATCATTGAGCTTGAGAATACCGCGCTCAATGCGGCCCGTAGCTACCGTACCACGACCTGTAATCGAAAATACATCCTCTACTGGCATCAAAAATGGCTTATCCACATCACGCTCAGGAGTAGGAATCGTGGTATCTACCGCTTGAATAAGCTCCACTACTTTCTCTTCCCACTGCGCCTCACCATTGAGCGCACCCAAGGCAGAACCTTGAATTACAGGAATATCATCCCCGTCAAACTCATAACTAGATAGCAACTCACGTACTTCAAGCTCTACAAGCTCTAATAACTCTTCGTCATCTACTAAATCAACCTTATTCATGAACACCACGATCTGTGGCACGCCTACCTGACGAGCAAGTAGAATATGCTCACGGGTCTGTGGCATAGGACCATCTGTAGCTGCAACTACTAGAATTGCACCATCCATCTGGGCTGCGCCAGTTACCATATTCTTAACGTAATCCGCGTGACCTGGACAATCTACATGTGCGTAATGACGGTCAGCTGATTCATATTCCACATGAGCCGTAGCAATGGTAATCCCACGCTCGCGCTCTTCAGGTGCATTATCGATCTGATCAAACGCCTGTGCAACGCCACCGTAGGTCTTCGCCATTACCGTGGTAATTGCTGCCGTTAATGTAGTCTTTCCGTGATCTACGTGTCCGATTGTTCCCACATTAACGTGGGGTTTAGTTCGCTGAAAGGTCTCTTTTGCCATTTTTTTATTCTTTTGGATAAATATTAAATCGTTTAGGACTGACTCTCGATAATTTCCTGAGCCAACTTATCTGGCACCTGTGTATACTCCTCAAATTCCATTGAATACACTGCACGTCCCTGGGTTAGTGATCGAAGATCTGTTGAATAACCAAACATCTCAGAAAGAGGAACATTTGCTTTAACAACTGAACCGTTGGGATCCGAATTCATACTTTGAATGATACCACGACGTGAATTAAGATCCCCGATTACATCACCCATATACTCTTCTGGGGTGGTAACTTCTACCTTCATTACCGGCTCTAATAATGTAGGTTTTGCCTTCTTAGCCGAATCACGGAAACCACTTTTTGCGGCTAGTTCAAAACTTAATTGATCTGAATCCACATCATGATACGATCCATCGAATAAACGAAAACCTACATTTTGTACAGAATAATTAGCCTGTATACCATTTTCAAGAGCCATTTTGAAGCCTTTCTCAACAGATGGTATAAATTCACGAGGTATGTTACCTCCAACAATTTCGTTAATAAACATAAATCCCTCATCTCGGCTTATTCGGTCTTCACGACCCTCATAATTATCAAAGAATTCGATGGGTGCGATTTCAAATTGAATATCTGCGAACTTACCACGTCCACCCGTTTGTTTCTTGTAAACCTCGCGATGGGTAACATTCTTCGAAATCGTTTCTCGATAAGATACCTGGGGAGCACCAACATTGGCTTCTACCTTAAATTCACGTCTTAATCGGTCGACGATAATTTCTAAATGTAGCTCACCCATACCAGATATTGTAGTCTGTCCAGTTTCTTCATCAGTGCTTACTTTAAAGGTAGGATCTTCTTCAGCTAATTTTTGCAGACCCGTGGATAATTTATCGCTATCTGCCTTTGTTTTTGGCTCAACAGCTAATTTAATTACCGGTTCTGGGAAAGTTATTTGTTCCAAAATTACGGGTTGGTCTAAATCACAAAATGTATCACCGGTAAATACCTCTTTAACCCCCACAACAGCGACAATATCTCCAGCTTGAGCGTAGTCCAAATCTTTTTTGTCGTTTGCGTGCATCTCTAGCAAACGTCCTATACGTTCTTTTCTACCCGTTGTAGAATTTAGTATATAAGATCCTTTCGCTAGACGACCGGAATATATACGTGCAAATGTTAATTTACCTACATATGGATCTGTCATAATTTTAAAAGCAAGCGCACTAAACGGAGCTTCAGGATTTGCAGATCTTGTTATCTCATTTTCCGTGTTAGGGTCTATGCCATTCACCGCCTCAACATCTAATGGACTTGGCATAAAATCGATCACACGATCTAACATAGCCTGCACACCTTTATTTTTTAAAGCAGTACCGCACATTACTGGGGTAATATCTTTTGCGATGGTAGCCTTTCTAATTGCGTTAATGATTTCTTCAGCAGAAATCTCTTCATCCATCAAATACTTTTCCATTAGGGACTCATCATGATCTGCTATTGCTTCAAGCATTTGCACGCGATAATCATTCACAATATTTGCCATATCTTCAGGAATATCAATTACATCGTACTTTGCACCCAAAGAAGCCTCATCCCAAACGATACCCTGCATATTGATGAGGTCAACCACTCCTTTAAAGTTCTCTTCTCTGCCTATGGGAATTTGAATGGGAATAGGATTGGCGTTCAATTTGTCATTCAACTGACCGACAACGTTGTAAAAATCCGCACCTGTTCGATCCATTTTATTTACAAAAGCCATACATGGAACTTTATATTTTGTTGCTTGACGCCATACTGTTTCTGACTGAGGCTGAACAGCACCTACCGAACAAAGCACAAACACTGCTCCATCTAATACTCGAAGTGATCGCTCTACTTCTACCGTAAAGTCAACGTGACCAGGAGTATCAATGATGTTGATACGGTGATCTTCCCAGATGCAGTGAGTGGCCGCAGAAGTGATGGTAATACCTCGCTCCTGCTCTTGTTCCATCCAGTCCATGGT
>DEBM01000039.1:2083-2904 GCA_002348545.1 Balneolaceae bacterium UBA2956 | reverse complement strand
ACTGTTCCCTATCCTAGAAATGAGCATGGAGCATTGGTAGGCCTTAAAACAACTTCTTATGGAGAAAATGTAATCGCACTTGCTGAAGCTCATTCTAAAGGGGCAAGAGAGGCAATATTCGGTAACGTTTCTGGGAATCTTTGCGAAGGTACTGGAAGTAATATATTTGTTTATTACTCAGGAAAATTAATAACACCACCTCTTTCTTCTGGATGCCTAGCTGGTGTTACCAGGGCTTTGGTAATTGAAATATGTAAGAAATTGGGTATTCCAGTTTTTGAAGATAATACTAAGTTAGAATTTCTAGAGAAAGTAGAATTTGCTTTTTTAACTTCAACCTTAAGGGAAGTGCAAGCTATTGAAACAGTTAATGGTGTAATGCTGCCTCTTGTATCGAGTTCTATTATAAAAGAAATAAAAAGTGAATTTGATAGAATTTCTACTTCAGATCAAGATCCTTAATCGGTGTAATTTTTTTGATTCACCTCCTTAAAGAATAAGGCTATTGTAATCATTCCTATTGCACATAGTAATGAGCTCACATACAAAACTTCTTTAGAGCCCCAAGCTCTGGCTACTTCTCCTGCCAACAAAAAACCCACAAGCCTTGAGGGAACACTAATTAAAATGGTAAAAGCGCCTTGTATGGAATTTCTGAATCCAGGTCCAGCGACTTGATCTAAATACATTATAGGTAGAACGAACATTGAAAGAATCTCAAGCCCATGAAAAATTTGAATCAGAATTGCAATTTGTATTTCTGGAAAGGTCGCGAGAAGTGACAAACGTATAGCCATCGAGCCGAGGCCTATTGCTGTAAC
>DEBM01000039.1:0-1689 GCA_002348545.1 Balneolaceae bacterium UBA2956 | reverse complement strand
ATAGCTACCCCTAAGGATGTTATCACAGTGATTAAATTATTTTTTATTCCTATATAGTCTTTGAAGAAGACAGAAAGATAAGGGAAATAACAATTTGCTGAGGTATATGCCAGAAAAATTCCTATACAAAATGGGATCATCTTTGGAGATAATAATACTTTAAAAGATTCTCTGGTCGGCTTCTTTGTTGAAGACTTTTCATTTACAGCGTTTTTTTTCATCAAGAATGTTGCTATGTAAGACAAAAAACAAAATAGGACTGCACACCACAGGGAATTGGCAATGGTTTTGTCACCACTTAAGACATAAAACAGAACACAACTCGGAGCTATAAATCCAATGGAACCCCATATTCTAATTTTGTTGTATTCTACGCATGAACCACCATCAATTTCTACTGATCGCTTGAAACTAAAAAAGTATCCATCAAGCAGAGGTAAGACGGGAACAAAAGCGATGCTATATAATGTCCAAGCTAATGTGATTTGAACTGGATTGTTTAAATAATATAAAAATATTAATGATGATGCGGTTAAAGTAAAAGACCAGCGCAGAATCTTTCTAGTGTCTACAGATTTATCGGCCAAATAGGTCATGAATGCTGGAGTGAAAAGCATTCCAAGGCTTGAGAGGGATAAGGTTAATGCAATTTGCCTTGGGCTGAAATCCTTGGCTTCTTTTAAAATTAAAGCCATCAGTGGGCCTATACTACCAAGAGCCCCATAGCTAAGAAAAAATTGTAGCTTTATAGGGTAGAGGTTCATTTATAAGCCCTAGTTTACCTGGTTGATAGGAGATTTGTTTATAAAGGATTTAATGTTACTACAGACGCCCTTGATAAGACGTTTTCTTGATTCAACTGAGATCCAAGCGATGTGTGGTGAGACAAGTATATTTGGTGTTGATTCATTTATTAAACAATGATCAGGGGGTGGGGGTTCCTCGGAGAGCACATCGACAGCAGCTCCAGCGATTTTTTTGTTAGTTAAAGCAATAGCTAGAGCGTTTTCATCAATAAGATCACCTCTACTCGTATTAATTAGGTAAGAAGAGCTTTTCATTATTGATAAACTTTCATTGTTAATTAAATGTTTATTGGAATCAGTAAGAGGGCAATGCAGTGTTATAATATCGCTGGTTTTAAAAAATGAGTAATGGTCTAGTCTTGGCCATTCTTGATGGGTTAAACAATTTGAGCCATCACGAGCAAGAACTTGTATTTTCATGCCCATTGATTCTGCGATTTCTCCAACTTTAGATCCAATATTGCCAACTCCAACGATTCCAAGAGTTTTGCCACTAATTTCAGTTACTCTGTGGTCTAACCTTGTAAAAATTGGGCTGGAAGGCCATAGAGATTTTTCGTTCAAATATTTATAAGTCTGACCACACAAGTTTAAAATTAGGGATATTGTATGTTGGGCCACTATGGGTGTTGAATAATCAACGACATTACAAACGGTGACATTGTTTGTCGTTGCTGCTTCGACATCGATATTGTTGTATCCAGTAGCACTAACTACAATTAGTTTAAGTTTTTTTGAAGCCTCGATTACAGGTTTGTCAATAACGACTTTATTGGTAATTATGATTTCTGAATCAATAACACGCTGCAAGGTTTCATTGTTGGAGGTGGTTGAGTAAATAATTAAATCGCCATGTTCACGAATACAATCTAGATTGATGTCT
>DEBM01000045.1:133616-133827 GCA_002348545.1 Balneolaceae bacterium UBA2956 | reverse complement strand
AGTCATCAGAATTAGCTTCAAATTGGTCAATCAAAGAAGTAATATTAAGACCGGCAGTGACAGCAAACATACCAATATAGTCCACCTTACCTTGCTCCTTAGGACAAATAAAATCGGCCAAAGAGTTATTAGGTTGACCGTTTCGTTTTTTTGACTGTTGGCGTAAAAACTCAAATTTCTGGATAGGTTCGGCACACCCTGAAAGTATATT
>DEBM01000045.1:132887-133281 GCA_002348545.1 Balneolaceae bacterium UBA2956 | reverse complement strand
TTTTCACTGTATGGTGCATATAGTAGGACTGAATCGTTAGTACTTAATGCTGGATAAATTCCAAATATTCCTTTAGCAGTTTGTGGACAATCCCTGCGCATACGGTCTATCATCGCATGTGCGTCATTCCACAGTTCAGTGGCTTGTTCGCCCACAACTTTATCTTGCAATATATTCGGGTATTTCCCAGTTAACATCCATGTTTTGAAGAATGGGGTCCAATCAATGTAATTAATTAATTCATCAATGTTGTTTAATTCTATCTCTTGAACACCCTGAAACCTAGGTACCCTTGGTTCATACTTGACCCAATCAGTGGAAAATTTATTTGCTCTAGCCCTTTTAAGGTCAATATACTCTTTCTTTTGTGTTTTCCTAGCGTATTTAGACCGTA
>DEBM01000045.1:132374-132548 GCA_002348545.1 Balneolaceae bacterium UBA2956 | reverse complement strand
ATCATGGTATTCAGCTTGTATGTTGTCCAAGTATTTCACCCCGTGTTCAGCGCTTAGAAGATTATTACTTACGGTTACTGCTCGGGATGCGTCTAAAACATGAATTACTCCATACTGGTAAGCTGGTTCAATTTTTATCGCAGTATGAAGTTTTGAGGTTGTTGCTCCTCCTAT
>DEBM01000045.1:131821-132068 GCA_002348545.1 Balneolaceae bacterium UBA2956 | reverse complement strand
TTTTGAGGTTGTTGCTCCTCCTATTAACAATGGAATGCGAAGACCCGCTTTGTTCATTTCCTTGGCCACATCCACCATTTCATCTAGGGATGGGGTAATTAATCCACTTAATCCAATCATTGCCACTTTATATTTAATAGCAGCTTCAATAATCTTATGTGTCGGTACCATCACCCCGAGATCAACTACATCATAATTATTACAGGCAAGTACCACGCCTACTATATTTTTACCTATATCATGTACA
>DEBM01000045.1:0-131502 GCA_002348545.1 Balneolaceae bacterium UBA2956 | reverse complement strand
ATATTTTTACCTATATCATGTACATCACCTTTCACCGTTGCAAGCAATACTTTGGTACGCGACATATCTTGTTGTAGTAGGTCTTTTTCTGATTCAATGAAAGGAGTTAAATGCGAAACAGCCTGTTTCATTACTCGTGCGCTTTTCACGACCTGTGGCAAGAACATTTTCCCTTCACCAAATAGGTCTCCGACGACATTCATACCATCCATTAAGGGACCTTCTATTACTTCCAAAGGCGATGAATATTGCTGGCGAGCTTCTTCAACATCGTCAATGATAAATTCAGTAATTCCTTTGATTAGGGCGTGTTCTAAACGCATGCTAACCTGCTCATCTCTCCAGGCTAATTGAACCTTCTTTTTTATCTGACCATCATATTTGTAGGATTCAGCTAAATCTAGCAATCGTTCAGTGGCATCCTCACGCCTATTCCAAAGCACATCCTCCACACATTTAAGTAATTCTTTAGGTATTTCGTCATATACTTCTAACTGAGTTGGATTAACAATACCCATATCCATGCCATGTTGAATGGCATGGTATAAGAAAGCCGCATGAATCGCCTCTCTCACTTTGTTATTTCCGCGAAAAGAGAAGGATACATTACTAACTCCCCCAATAATATGCGCTTCAGGTAAATGCTCACGGATCCATTTTGCGGTCAAAAAGAAGTCGAGCGCATTATTTCGATGTTCTTCCATTCCGGTTGCTACTGGAAATAAGTTGGGATCCAATATGACATCTGAAGGATCATAACCTACATCGTTGACTAGTAAACGGTAAGATCGTTCACAAATTTCTATACGCCGTTCTAACGTATCTGCCTGCCCATCTTCATCGAAGGCCATAGCAATCACCGCCGCTCCAAATTTTTTAATGGTTCGTGCGCGTTCTCTAAATACTTGTTCCCCATCTTTCAACGAGATAGAATTGACCACACCTTTTCCTTGAAGTGTTTTTAGTCCCGCTAAAATAACCTCCCATTTTGAAGAATCTACCATTATAGGTATGCGCGCAATATCCGGCTCTGAGGCAATCAAATTAAGAAAGTGAGTCATTTCTTGGGTACTATCGAGTAAACCCTCGTCCATATTCACGTCCAATATTTGAGCTCCCCCATTAACCTGGTCGCGCGCTACATCTAATGCCTCTTCATAGGAACCATCATTGATAAGTCGCAAAAATCGTTTAGAACCAGTTACATTGGTACGTTCACCGACATTTATAAAATTTGTATTAGGACCTACAATAAAAGGTTCTAATCCGCTTAAATGTAATGGTGAAGGTTTCATATTTTAGCTAGCTCCGCAGCAGACAGCTCCCTTGGCTTGTACTCATTAGCTAGGGTGGCTATGCATTTTACATACTCAGGAGTAGTACCACAACATCCTCCGATTATATTGATCAACTTATCTTGTAGATATGGTCGTAGTTCTTCGACCATCTCATCTGGACTTTGGTCATATTCTCCAAATTCATTGGGTAATCCAGCATTGGGATGGGCACTTATAAAGTAAGGGGCATTATTAGCTAATACCTGAACATAACTCTTTAATTGAGCAGCTCCCAAGGCACAATTTAAGCCAATACTTAATATTGGCGCATGAGATACAGAAATAAGAAAAGCCTCAACAGTCTGTCCCGATAAGGTTCGACCACTCGCATCGGTTATGGTACCTGAAATCATGATAGGAAGCCGATTGTTACGTTCTTCAAATAACTCCAAGAGTCCAAAAATTGCTGCTTTGGCATTCAGAGTATCAAAGATAGTTTCAATGAGTAATAAATCGGCTCCACCATCCATTAAACCACTGGCTTGTTCTTTATAGGCCTGAGCTAGTTCATCAAAATGAACGGCTCTATACCCGGGTCGTGTCACATCAGGCGAGATAGAAGCAGTTCGGTTGGTAGGACCTAAAGCGCCTGCCACATATTTTGGTTGATTAGACTCAAACTCCTCAATAGCCTTTTTAGCTAATTGGGTACTCACCTTATTGAGCTCATAGGCATAATTACTCAAATCATAATCAGCCTGCGCTATTGAGGTACTTGAAAAGGTATTTGTTTCAAGGATGTCAGCACCTGCATTCAGGTAAGCTAGGTGAATATCTTTGATAATATCTGGCTGGGTCAAACTCAAAAGATCATTGTTACCTTTTAGGTCAACATTATGATTGGTAAAGCGTTCCCCTCTGAAATCAGCCTCCCCAAGTTTATGTTGCTGTATCATAGTACCCATTGCACCGTCT
Source organism: Balneolaceae bacterium UBA2956 (assembly GCA_002348545.1). Classification (GTDB taxonomy): domain Bacteria; phylum Bacteroidota; class Rhodothermia; order Balneolales; family Balneolaceae; genus UBA1275. Next base: position 129,250 of record DEBM01000045.1, on the reverse strand, counting down.
AATACCAGTATCCGTCTTTCTAAGTCGTCCTTAATCATATGTTGATAAATTAAAAAAATTAAGCATAAAACATGCAACAACCAACCGCTAGCGTACTACGTTTAGATGCAGTTTAGAACCACTATAGATTGACCATAAGGGCGTAGCTAATGCCAATTGAATGTTTCCAAAGTCGGTTTCGAAAGTATAGCTAAATCCAGTAGACCACAATGTTTGCTTAGTAGTAAAGCCCTCAGATCTTGAGGCGAAATTTTTGAAATGTGCCGCAACCACAAAAAATTCCCAAATATCGCTGTCTTTTAGAGGAATTACATAGCTAGATTTAATACGAAAAACCCATTGAGCATCAAATTGGCGTTCATAAAAACCAGGCAAGGTTTTTGCCCCACCAAATACAATAGCATAAGTCCATGGTAACTCTTTGGCCCATACCCGGTCGTATACCTGGCTTAGATGAATAAAACCAATACCAGTTTTTGGAGATTCAATGACAGTCTCAAGGTGCAGTGAATGAACCCATTGAGTATTACGTCCAATGAGTTGGCTTTTAGTTTGTTTACTTTTTTGATAGGTTGAACTAAAATCTAGATGACTAGCTAAATTCCAGTCTTTTACTGTAAATTGTTGAAATATTCCTAATTGTATAAAGATTCCTTGATAACTATCTAGATATGATTGTACCCGTTTGGAAGAACTACTATTTTCAAAGGCAATGCTCATATTATATCTGTGATTTGGATTAGCCAGCCAGCGTCCTGTCATTCCTAAAACACTTTGTTGATAAATACTGTCTCTCTGTTCAAGTTCAATATGTCCATTCATATAAAAACGCTTATTGATCGGTTGTTGAAAACTCAATGAGGTTGAAGTATAATCTATATCGCTTCGTGTAAATGTAAAATCCAAGGCTTGATTAACCTTCCATAATTCAGGTATTTGTAGCACTAGATCCCCAACTATCATCCAGCGACTATCTTCAATTGGTACCACCCCTAGTACACCATCGATTGAACTTTTAGGGATACTATTATCCAATTTTTTGCCGTTATCTCTTGCTTGTATAGTGAGGAATAATTGTACTTGTCCACTTACACTGTCTTCGATCAGGTGATCAATTTGGAGCCATTCGTTAGCGGCTAATGATCGTTCTTTTATAACCAACATATTGGTTATAAAATCATTTACCCAATCATCACTGTAGGGCTCGATCAGCAGTGTATCAATAATGACATTAGAAAGAAAAGCTTCTTTGGGGTTAACAATATTCTGATTACCTACTTCTTCAAAATAGACCTCAAGTGGATTTTTTATTTTTATTGCATCGATCAAAATAAGTCTAGTCAGTTTTAAGGAAGGCTGCACAAGCTGAGACTGTACCGACGTAGCAATACCTACAAATGACAGGTAGATCCAACCTAGAGTTACAACAAATTTCGAAAGGTACAATGGGATCTAAAAGTTTTGGTTATTTGAGGATACATTAAATATTACGTTTACTATAATAGCATAGAAGCTATAGAATAGATAGTAAAAAATATTATCCTTGTATTCTTTTTGCACACAAATGTAATTAGATTTGCAGGTTATTTTTTTATTTTTTTGTTGTAATTAAATGTTCTTCTACAACGGGCATTTTTGAAAGTAGAATCTGGTTTTAGAGCTCATCATTTTCAATTTATTAATTAATTAAATGCATGAAAAACAATTACAAAGAACTTATTGAACAAACCTATAACTTTCCTCAAGAGGGTTTTGATCTTCAGAAAGACAGATTGCACTTCAATGGCATAGATCTTAAGAAGATATTAGATAATTATAGAACCCCTCTTCGAATTAGTTATTTACCTAAGATTAGGGAGCAAATCCAAAAAGCTCGGAACTTATTTTATCAAGCTTTTAAGAAATATGATTATGCAGGTTCTTATGAATATTGTTACTGTACAAAATGCTGTCATTTTAGTTATGTCATTAAAACCGCACTAAAAGAAAGTGTTTCATTAGAAACTTCTTCCTCATATGATATTGATCTTATTTTAAAGCTATATGAACATGGCGCTTTGAGTAAGGACGCAACGATTTTACATAATGGTATTAAGACTGAGGAATACCTAGAAAAAATTCGTCTTTTACAAAATCTAGATTTTGAACGCACCGTCATCATATTAGATAGTGTACAAGAACTAGAACGTATTAATAACCAAAAGTTAGAAAAACCTATCAAAATCGGGCTTCGTTTAAGTATTGATGAAGAACCTCAAGCGGCATACTATACCTCAAGATTGGGTATAAATAAACAAGAATTATTAAAATTGGTGAAGGATAAAATACAGACCAACGAATTCCTTGAGCTTCATATGATACATTTTTTCGTGGATTCGGGCATTAATGATAACTTATATTATTGGGGTGAGTTCAAAAAAGCCTTACAGCTGTATATCCAAATAAAACAGTTAGTACCCTCTCTTCAAGCCTTAAATATTGGTGGTGGCTTTCCAATTAGAAACAGCCTGGGTTTTGAATATGATTATGAATATGTTGTTGACGAAATCGTCCGAAATATTAAAGAAGCATGCGTCCAAGCGTGTGTTTCAGAACCAGATATTTATACCGAGTTTGGCAAATATACCGTGGGTGAAAGTGGTGCCGTGATTTTTAGCGTTATAGAACAAAAACAACAAAATGGTACTGAATTGTGGTATATTATTGACAACAGCTTAATGAATACCATACCCGATTCTTGGTCGATAAACGAAAAATTCATCTTACTCCCAATAAATAAATGGGAAAATGACTACAAACGCATTCATATTGGCGGAATAAGCTGTGATAATTCTGATTACTATAACTCTGAACAGTTAAATCAACAGATACTCTTGCCTACCTTTGATGATAAAGGCGGGGAAGATCCTCTGTATATTGGCTTTTTCCACACTGGTGCCTATCAGGAAGCAATTTCAGGATATGGTGGCATAAAGCATTGCTTGATCCCATCACCACGACAAATTGTAGTGGACAAAGATGAACATGGTAATCTTATAGATTACCTTTACTGTGATGAACAATCCGTCAGTAATATGCTATCCATTCTTGGTTATGATGATTAAAGCTACTTTTTATTCGAATACATTCGTTAATCTTCAATTTAATGAGATGTATTAGAATTAAACCAGATAATAAAAAAATGCTAATGACGACTAATAAGATATGAGTAATCGACATAGCTTTGCTCTAACTCGATTAACTATCTATACTAGAATTTAACTATACAAAACTAAAAAGCGATGTCAAAAGGACCTATATCTACTTTTTTAATGGCTAATTTTAAGCACTTTAATGCCGCCGCACTAATTGATGCTGCCCAAGGTTATGAACAGAAATTATTAGAAGGAAATAAAATACTAGTAAGCTTGGCTGGTGCGATGAGTACTGCAGAGTTAGGGATAAGTCTAGCTGAAATGATCCGTGCTGATAAAATTCATGCTATTTCTTGTACAGGAGCGAACTTAGAGGAAGATTTATTTAATTTAGTTGCTCATAATCATTACAAACGGATCCCTAACTATAGAGATCTGAATCCAGATGAAGAACAAGAGTTGCTTGAAAATCAATATAATCGAGTCACTGATACCTGCATTCCTGAGATGGAAGCTATACGAGTAATTGAGAAGCATTTAGTCCGACGATGGGTAGATGCAGCTAATGAAGAAAATCGTCTATTTCCTCATGAATTTTTTTATGACCTTCTGCTTTCTGAAGAGATTTCTTCCTCTTATCAAATTAACCCAAAACACTCATGGGTATTAGCTGCCGCAGAAAAGAATCTTCCCATTGTTGTGCCAGGTTGGGAAGACTCGACTTGCGGTAATTTTTTTGCCTCACATTGTATTAAAGGTAGAATCAATCCTCAAGTTGTAAAATCTGGAATAGAATATATGATTGAATTAGCGGAATGGTATCAAAAGGAATCGGAAACAGGAATTGGGTTCTTCCAAATTGGTGGTGGAATCGCAGGTGATTTCCCAATTTGTGTGGTACCATTGATAGAACAGGATTTGAGTGTTTCTGTTCCCTTGTGGTCATATTTTTGTCAAATCAGTGACTCAACTACAAGTTATGGTTCCTACTCAGGCGCTATACCTAACGAAAAAATAACCTGGGGTAAACTGGGTATTGATACACCGAAATTTGTCATAGAATCCGATGCAACCATTGTTGCTCCACTAATTTTTGCGTATCTACTGGATAAATAAATTATATCAACATATATGTCTTCGCGCCTGATGACCTCAAAGAAAATAGACATCGCCCATACAAACAAAGATATCACCTTAGATTTATATGATTCTCTACTGCTCCCAAGGCTAATAGAAGAAAAAATGCTTATGCTTTTACGGCAAAACAAAATAAATAAATGGTTCTCTGGTATAGGACAAGAAGCCATTTCAGTTGGGGTTACTAAAGCCTGTTCAAGCGATGATTTTTTACTCCCTATGCACCGAAATTTAGGAGTATTTACAAGCAGAAATATACCTTTATATCCGCTTTTTTGTCAGCTTTTTGGAAAGGAAGACGGCTTTAGCTCTGGCCGTGAACGTTCATTCCATTTTGGCAGCCTAGAACATAAGATCATTGGCATGATATCACATTTAGCAGCTATGATGCCGGTTGCAGATGGTTTAGCACTGGCAAACAAATTACGAGATAAAGAATCTGTCGCTATTTCTTTTTGTGGGGATGGTGCCACTAGTGAAGGAGATTTTCATGAAGCCTTAAACTTAGCCGCAGTTTGGAAATTACCCGTTGTCTTTGTCATTGAAAATAATGGCTATGGTCTATCCACTCCAACCTCCCAACAATTCGCCTGCGAGAATCTAATAGATCGCGCTATTGGTTATGGCGTTGATGGTATACAAGTAGATGGAAATGATATTTTTGATGTGATGAATGCAATGAAACAAGCACGAATTAGAGCTTTATCGGGCAAACCAGTACTCATTGAAGCAAAAACATTTAGAATTAGGGGGCATGAAGAAGCATCTGGTATTGCCTACGTACCTAAGAATATTATAGCTGAATGGGTGAAAAAGGATCCCATCACTCGTCTTGAGCAGTACATACGGCAAAACTTTGACTATACCGATCAGCAATTTTCTAATCATGCTGAAAGGTTAAAAGAAATTTTTAAGGCTGATTTAGATAAGGCACTATACTCTGAAGAACCAAGTTTTGTTGAGGAAAAAGAACGAAAAGCTGTATTTGCTTCTCAATACAAACCCAGCCTTCTACCGAAAGGAACAAAAGAGGAAAATCATATAGAAAAACGCTTTGTAGATGCTATTTCAAATGCATTATCACAAAGCTTACGGGAAGATGAAAATGTGCTACTTATGGGACAAGATGTAGCTGAATATGGCGGAGTATTTAAAATTTCAGAAGGATTCTTAGCCGAATTTGGTGAACAACGCATTCGAAATACACCAATCATAGAATCTGGTATATTAGGAGCTGCTTTAGGCTTGTCGTTAGATGGGTTTAAGCCCATTGTTGAAATGCAATTTGCCGATTTCGTGAGTTGCGGGATGAACCAAATAATACAAAATATCGCCAAATCACATTACCGCTGGACGCCTGGGATTAATGTTACCATTCGCCTACCTCATGGAGCGGGTGTTGGCGCAGGGCCATTTCATTCACAATCGCCTGAGTCATGGTTTATGCCCCATGCTGGATTAAAAATTCTAGTACCCTCCAATGTAGAGGATGCTCAAAACATGCTTTATAGTGCTATTCTTGAACCTAACCCGGTTCTATTTTTTGAACACAAAAGGCTATATCGTAGTATAAGAAAAAAGGTTCCAGTTAAGGCTGTATGGACCGATATTCATGCTGCAAAGGTAATTCGTGAAGGAAATAGTATGAGTATTATAACCTATGGTTGGCAGGTACATTGGGCATTAGATCTTGCGAAAGAGATGGAAGAATTAGGCATATCTATTGAGGTTATAGACTTAAGAAGCTTAGCCCCTATAGATTGGTTGACTCTACTAAGCTCAGTTAAGAAAACGAATCGCGCTTTGTTATTACAGGAAGCCGCTGAAATTATGGGGCCTATGAGTGAAATTGCATCTTATCTGTCAGAACATGCATTTCAGTGGCTGGATGCCCCAATCAAGAGAGTTTCATCCATCCACACACCTATTCCATTTAACAAAAATTTGGAGGCTGGCTATTTAGGGCAATATCGCCTTAGAGAACACGTGATAGACTTATTAAAGTACTAAATTCATGAAATTTAAGCATAATTATGCGGGTGAATTAGACGCTTAACAAGCAACATTAATATTCCGCTAACATCCATCGTAGAAAACCCTTTAATGGCTCGATCGGCATCTAACAATGCATTAAAGATATGCATCATGTCCGTTGTGGAATACCGCCTTGCATCGGAAGATAAGCGGTTGAAATAGTAGGATGAATTAATATAAAGTGCTTTTTTTATTTCATTATCGGATTTAGAGGCCTGTTTTAATCGAATTATTTGCCAAAGTTTTAAAAAATCAGAGTATAAAAAAGCAACGATACGAATTAATTCCCCAGTATCCGATTTACTTTGTTGAAGGATACGTTGAGCTATAAAAAAGGATTGCTGAAGATCTTTTTTATTAATGGCCTCCCTTAGTTCAAATACATCGAAGCCTCGGTATGATCCTACAATGGAACGAACCCTTTTAAGATCCACTTCCCCCTCAAAATTAGCAGTATATGTGCAAATTTTATCTATTTCAGAGGATAAAAGCTTTAAGTCGTTACCCACCAATTGGGTTAGTAGTTGCGCAACTTCTTCACTTAAAAGTGTATTATGTTCTTGTCTAGTCCAACCCATAACCCAATTTGCTATTTGATAATCTGGAACTGGATCAAATAATAACCCATGTATAGCAGGACCATGCAACCTCTTACCTATTTTTGTATTTTTTTGAATTTTAGGATCTAAATGTATAACAAGTGTTGTTTGAGGATTTGGATTTTGAAGATAGTGCAAGAAATCGTCCTGTAAATTAGAAGACATTCGTTTGAATAAATCATTAGCATTTTTTACCACAACCAAACGACGCTCAGCCATCATGGGAAAACTCTTAACCAATTGCAGAACGGCTTCTAACTGAACTTCATTTCCATACAGAAAGTCACTGTTAAAATCTCTTTCATGAATGGGTATTATCTCGAGAATACGCTGAATAAATCGATCTATAAAGAAATGCTCACTTCCCTCAATTATATAAAGTGGATGGATCTCCCCCTTCTCTAATGAGTAGATTTCTTCACGAAATAGATCTAGAGATGATTTTTTTTTTATCATTTAAAGTGTTTCAAACTCAAAATAATTATGGAGTAATTCTTCCCATCATACGAGGAAAGGCAATGGTTTCTCTTACATGTTTTAGTCCACATATCCATGCGACTGTTCGCTCTAATCCTAAGCCAAATCCAGAATGTGGGACACTACCAAAACGTCGTAAATCTATATACCAATCAAATACTTTTGGATCCAAGCCCTCTTGCTGAATTCTAGCTAATATTACCTCCAAATTGTCTTCTCGTTGACTCCCACCAACTATTTCACCATAACCTTCAGGAGCTAGAATATCTACTCCTAAAGCATAGGTGTTGGTCACATCACGCTTCATATAGAAGGCTTTTATTTCAGCAGGCCAATGGGTTATCATGACGGGAACATCGTATTGCATGGTTAGTACTGTTTCATCACTACCTCCAAAATCAGAGCCCCAAGTAAATTCTTGCGCAGATTTTTTCCATTTGGGAATATTACGTAAATCTTCTTCTGCCTGATCAACTCTCATATTGATATCGACAATAAGATTTTCAATCTGCTTTTTTCTCCATTTTTTCGCAGAACTATGTTCTTTTTGAATCGTGCCTAGTTCCTTGATAAGTTCTTCTTTTTCAGATACTCTTTGTTGGATCAACTCATCCAATAAACGACTTGTTTTCTCAGAAGTTAGAATATCAACTGCATCATTATATTGGATACGTGCAAAATCTTTTTCAATTAATCTCTGAAGAGAACTAATATCTCGCTCCAATAACTCAAGCTCATGACTATAATTCATAAGCACGTCAGCGACAATAGATTTAAGCATATCTTCTGCTAAATCCATATTCATCTCCAAATCGTAAAATGCCATTTCAGGTTCAATCATCCAGAATTCGGATAGATGACGGCGTGTTTTTGACTTTTCTGCTCTAAACGTTGGTCCAAAAGTATAAATTAATCCATGAGCCATCGCTAGCGCCTCTCCATAAAGTTGGCCTGTTTGTGCCAAATAGACTTTTTCATCAAAATAATCAGTTTCAAACAAAGTCGTACTCCCCTCTGCTGCATTAGGGGTAAAAATAGGAGTATCGGTTTGGATGAAGCCTCGCGACTGAAAAAAGTTATGAATGGCAAAAATAATTCCATTTCGTACCCGCATAGCGGCCCATTGTCGTTGACTACGCAACCATAAATGACGTCGGTTCATTAAAAATTCAATGCCATGTTCCTTTGGAGTAATTGGATATTCAGTAACTAATTGTAAAATTTCGACGCTCTGTACTTGTAGTTCTACTCCTCCTATACTTCGTTCGTCAGCTACCACTAGACCATGTAAGCGAATAGATGATTCTTGCTTTAAACTCACAGCAGCTTCCCAGCTTTCTTCGGAGACCTCCTCTTTATTTACCACACACTGGCAGATACCAGACCCGTCTCTACATTCTATAAATACCAAGCTTCCACTACTTCTTACATTGTAAACCCATCCAGAGAGGTCAACTTCCACTGAGATGCGATTCTTTAGTTGATGAATATAGGTCAATTGTTTCTCCATTATTATACCGATAATACTATTTAGGTGTTAATTTTGCTTCTACAAAATCACTTTCATTCATAAATACCTGAGCAAAAGACATTATATCTTCAACAGATACACTGTCAATATGCTCTACCAATTCGTCTAAGTTTACATGACGCTTATAATATATTTCACTCTTTGCTAATCGCATCATCCGATTCGATGTATTTTCCTGGCTCAAGAGAAGTTTGCCTTTTAGTTGTGCTTTGGCTTCTTTTAGTTCCCTATTGGCTAATTCCTGACTTGATAGAAGGTTAAGTTGTTCAACAACCAATTCATGCACATGTTTCACATAATTTTTATCGGTACCTACATATACTCCCCAAATACCTGTTTCCAGAAAGCTTTGGTTGAAGGTTTGAATCGAATAACAGTATCCATATTTTTCGCGAATATTTTGATGCAGGCGAGAACTCATCCCACCTCCCAAAAGAGTGTTAGTGAGCAGTAGTATATATTTTTGGTCATCATCAAAATGTAACCCTCTCCGGCCCCAAATATAGTGCGTCTGTTCAATACTCTTACTCAAAGACAATGGATTTGTGTCTAAAGGACTTAGCTGCTGGTCAAGGGCTTCTACCAATTTGCGATCCTCCCTTATAAATACCGATTCGCAGTAGCTTAAAACTATATCGTGATCCACTTTGCCAGCCACAGCTATGATTAAATTTTCGGGTGCATATCGATCTCTCATATATTGGAATAAATCTGCATCTGTAAATGCTGAAACGGTTTCCTCATAGCCTAATATAGGTCTACCAAGTGGATGGTCTTTGAATAAATGACTGGTGAATACTTCAAATAAATAATCATCTGGTGAATCACGGTACATTTTCATTTCTTCTATTACCACCTTTTTTTCCTTCTCAATTTCTTCTTTCGGAAAAATCGGATTCATTACCATGTCAGATAATACATCCAAGGCGGTACTTAATTCGGTATCTAGACAGCGAGCATAATAGCAGGTATATTCTGTAGATGTAAATGCATTCAGATATCCCCCAACAGACTCCATAGATTGAGCAATCTCAAAAGCCGTACGATTCTTAGTACCCTTGAAGAGCATATGCTCCAAAAAATGGGTGACGCCAGCCTGTTGTTGGGTTTCATGCCGGGCACCAGATTTTACCCAAATTCCCACTGTTACGCTCTTAACACTTGGGATATGCTCGGTTACAATGGTTAACCCGTTCGGTAAAACAGTTTTAGTTATATAATCTTCCATAATTATAATGTATTAACTCTTGTGAAATTAGGATACTAATATTATCTCCTATTTAGTTATTTATACATGTGCCCTAATTGTAACTTACTTTGAAGATACAGCTATCTCGTTGAATCTACCTCAATTGTATTACTGAATCTATCAACCAAAAAAGGCACTCCTTTGAATGGAATGCCTTTTATTGAAACTATATTGCTTCGTAATTAGTCACGAGGGATGAGAGCTTTCCTAGATAAACGTAATTTTCCGCCATGTTCTACTTTAAGTAAAACAACTTCAATCTCATCTCCTAGTGCAAGGTAATCAGAAACCTTCTCAACACGTTTATGATCGATTTCAGAAATATGTAGCAATCCATCTTTGCCAGGAGCCACTTCAATGAAAGCACCGAAATCCTTAATAGATTTCACAATACCTTTATACGTGGCACCTTCTTCTAAATGACCTACAATCATTTTTATACGTTTTTTGGCTTCTTCCGCTTTTGCAAAATCATTTGCAGAAATGGTAATTATACCTTTTCCTTTATCATTTTCTTCAATGATAATTTCAGTACCGGTCTCTCTTTGGAGGGTTTGTATTACCTTACCCCCTGGGCCAATAACCGCACCAATATCACTTCCATCAATTTCCATCTTGAGGAATTGAGGAGCATATTGAGAAAGCTCAGGACGTGCCACTGAGATACTTTCTGCCATTCTTTCAAGGATATGTAAACGTCCAACTCTTGCTTGTTCTAAAGCTTTTTCGATGATCTCAAAACTTATGCCTTGTACTTTCATATCCATTTGGCAGGCTGTAATACCATCAACAGAACCAGCGGTTTTGAAGTCCATATCTCCCATAAAATCTTCTTCACCACGAATATCAGATAATACAACTACATTTTCCTCTTCTACTATCATACCCATAGCGATACCAGCAACTGGCTTTTTAAGAGGAACACCCGCGTCCATTAGTGCCAATGAACCACCACAAACTGATGCCATTGACGATGACCCATTAGATTCAGTTATATCTGAAATAACACGAACAACGTAGCTGAATTCTTCAAAACTAGGCATCATTTTACGTAATGCCCGTTCGGCAAGATGTCCGTGCCCAATCTCGCGTCTACCCGGACCACGCATAAATCCAGCTTCACCTACAGAATAGGGTGGGAAATTGTAGTGAAGCATGAATTTCTTTGATTCCTGATCAAAAAGTGTATCTACATTTTGTTCATCTCTTTTCGTGCCCAAAGTCACTGACACTAGAGCTTGGGTCTCACCTCGAGTGAAAATTGACGATCCATGCGTCCGAGGAATATAACCAACCTGAGTCCAAATATTTCTTACATCAACAGGTGTACGACCATCGATACGCCTTTTTTGAGTCAATATCATATTACGAAGTTCGTTTTTTTCAATTTGACCTAAGATTCTTTTCGCCTCAGAGATAAATTCATCTTCTTTCTCGAGTTCTTTCAATTTAGCTATCGCCTCATCCTTGGTTTCTTTGATTTTAGAGTTGTATTCCTCTTTACCAAGACCAATGCCAATTACTTCCTTAATTTTATCCTCAGCTAGCGCTTTTACCTCGTCTTCGACTGTTTCATCTGCTTTTTCTGGGACAAATTCACGTTTCTCTATTCCTAACTCATTGCGTAATTCATCCTGAAAATCACATAATTTTGCGATTGAAGCGTGAGCAGTTTTGATAGCCTCTAACATTTCTGTTTCAGATATCTCATCCATTTCTCCCTCAATCATCAATACTGAGTTCCGAGTACCCCCAACAACCATGTCAATGTCAGACTGTTGAAGTTCAGTCACAGTTGGATTGATGATGTACTCACCATCTACTCTACCTACTCTAACTTCACCCATTGGTCCGTCAAAAGGAACATCAGATAAGTGAAGAGCTAAACTAGCTCCGACCGCGCCTAAAACATCACCATCATTTTCATCATCCGAGGAAATTACTGAACTTATTATTTGTGTATCATTATAATATCCCTTTGGAAACAAGGGGCGTAATACACGATCAATTAATCGACTTGATAAAATCTCTTTCTCGTTAGATCGTCCTTCTCTCTTCATAAAGCCACCAGGGAAACGGCCAGCAGCAGAGAAACTTTCTTTATGATCTACGGTTAGGGGGAAAAAGTTCTGACCAGGTTTTGGTTCTTTTGCACTAACTGCAGTACATAATACCATAGTATCGCCCATGCGTACCACAGCAGAACCGTCGGCTTGTTTTGCTATTCTACCTGTCTCCACGGACAGTATTTTACCTGGGGCAAATTCAATACTTCTAAAATCTTCTTTCATTATTTATCTCTTTTGTTGCTTTATCTCACTTTATTATCTGATTAGTGAGAAAAAATATTTATAAAAAAAGCTCCAGAGTGGAGCCTTTCGATTTATTTACGAATACCGAGTTCTTTGATGAGGACTCTGTATTTTTCGATATCGTTTTTCATTAAATAATTAAGTAAACGACGTCGTTTACCTACTAACTTAAGCAAGCCTCTTCGGGAAGAGTAATCTTTTTTATTAGACTTTAAGTGTTCTGTAAGATGATTTATTCGGTGGGTGAATAAGGCTATTTGCCCTTCAGTTGATCCAGTGTTGGTGCTATCGCTACCAAATTTAGTGAAAAATTCTTTTTTTTCTTCTGCGGTTATACTCATGAAATTGGAATGTTATCGATATTATCTAAAATTCAAATATACGCTTTTTTATGTAATAGAACAATAAAGCTAAGGGCTACTTTTAAATTTAAATACCATGCTTACCCAATATCTCAAGACTTTTTTTCCTGTCTAATTTTAGTTGATTTACCAGTTCAAATGAGCTATTAAATTTTATTTCATCCCTGATACGTTCTATCAAAAATACTCTAAGAGTTTGCCCATAAATCTGTTTGTCAAACAAAAATAAATGAACCTCAATACGCTTGTTTAGTCCATTAAAAGTAGGTCTATTGCCAATATTCATCATTCCTTGAAATGTAGTACCATTCAACTGAGCTAATATAACATACGTGCCTTCTTTTGGTATGAGTTTATCTCTATGACTTAGTTGAATATTAGCTGTTGGAAATCCAATAGTTCTTCCTCTCTCGTCTCCTTGAACTACAACCCCTTCTAAGCTGTATGGCCTTCCTAGTAATTCTTCTGCCCGATTTACATCACCATATACCTCAAGAGACTGACGAATTTTCGTGCTACTAATAGTTAAATCACCCATTTCTTTCTTCTCAACTATCTCAACCTCAAAATCTAGATAATGTGACATTTTTTGTAAGGTTTGAGCATTTCCATCTCTATTCTTTCCAAAATGATGGTCATAACCAATAATGAAGTATGATAGACCAATTTTAGTAGATAAGATTTTTTTTACAAACTCTTCGGCATTTTGAAGTGAAAAATCACGTGTAAATGGTATAACACACAATATATCAATTCCCAATTCACTCAAATGCCTTGATCGTTCTTCTAAAGTGGTCAACAGTCGTATTCCATCATCACCAGCGTAGATTATACTTCTCGGATGTGGGTCGAAACTCACTACAACACTTCTACAATTATACTTATTTGCTTTTTGAACAAGTCTGTTCATTAGTGCTATATGTCCTCGATGTATACCGTCAAATGTACCCACGGTAAGGACCGTTTTTCTTTGAAAAGGAATGTCATTGATGTAATTAATCTCTGTCATATTTTTAAACTTAAGAGATTATTGCTTAAATAAGGAGTCAAAAACACTAATTTCTAATGCTTGCTTAGCCTCCAGGTCACCAATTTTATTTCTAGTTAGTCCACAAAGATGAGCCCTTGATCCAAGAGCAATTCCTAGGTCATGTGCTATGCTACGAATATAGGTACCTTTAGAACAGTTTATGGTTAATTCTAATGTGTTACCCGTAAATGAATGAATGTCAGTTGAATATACATGAACAAGTCGAGATTCTAAATCAACGGATTTACCTATACGTGCCAATTCATAAAGTTTTTTACCATTTCTTTTTAAAGCTGAGTACATAGGAGGAATTTGTTGTATGTCCCCAGAGAACTCGGATAATAGTTTCTGTTCAATATCTTCTAAGGTTATATGATCGTATGCAGCTTGTTGATCGACTTGCGTTTCTGCATCATAGCTTGGTGTACTTCCACCCAATTTTATTTTGGCATTATATTCTTTGGTTAGTGATTGAATTTGATCAATACTTTTTGTGGCCTTTCCAAAACATAATACTAATAAACCATCTGCCATAGGATCCAGTGTCCCTGCATGACCTACCTTCTTTTTTTGTATTCTAGAGCGAACATATTTAACCACATCAAAACTGGTCCAACCCAAAGGTTTATTGACTAACAGAATTCCTGCCGATATCTCATTGGCCTTAAATTCAGAGAGGAAGTTGGTAGAGTTGAATATTGGGAAATCGATCCATTGCATAAAATTAGCGTAATCCCCAATTACTTCTTATCTATTTTTTTAAAAAGCTGTTCGATAGAGTCAACATATTCATTTGTATCATCTTCATAAAAATGGAGTTCGGGTATTTTACGCACTTGATTACGAATTCGTGAAGCTAACAGAAACTTTATCTGCTTTTGCTGATCATCCAAATAAGAATAAATTGTTTTTGAATCACGATTTGGAGAGAAAACGCTAAGATATACTTTAGCTATCGATAAGTCAGGACTTAACTGCACTTTAGTAATAGTAACAAAACTACCATCTGGCTGAAAGTTACGTTGAATAATCTCACTCAAATCTCGACGAAATAATTCGTTAAGCCGTTTTAAGCGTATATTCATGCTAATTGGACTCGTCTAAGGTTCGCTTTTCTTCAGTCATTTTATAACTTTCGAAAGAATCCCCAACCTTTAGATCATTATAATTACGAATACTAATTCCACATTCGTAACCAGAACTCACTTCTTTTACGTCATCTTTGAAACGCTTTAGGGCGCCAATTTCACCATCATAGATAACCACACCGTCCCGTATGATTCGTATTGGATTATTACGGTCAATCTTACCGTCTGTGACATAACAACCTGCAATTGTTCCAACTTTTGATACTTTGAAGATCTCCCGTACTTCTACAGAGCCCATCATTTGCTCTTTAATCTCAGGGGATAACAAACCTTCTAGTGCGTCGCGCACTTCATCCACCGCATCATAAATTACACTAAATAATCGTATATCAATTTCCTCTGACTCCGATAATTTTCTGGCCTGGGCCGTAGGACGGACTTGAAAACCAATAATAATAGCATCGGAAGCTGAAGCAAGCAATACATCAGATTCAGATATAGCCCCAGCACCCGTGTGAATAATACTAACGGATACTTCTTCAGTTCCTAATTTTTGTAATGCACCAGACAAAGCTTCAATTGAACCATCAACATCAGCTTTAATGATAATATTAAGCTCTGATACTTCACCCAATGCCATTCTACGGGATAAATCATCTAGAGTCATGTGCTTAGTTTTTCTTAGTGCCTGTTCGCGGCGTATTTGTTGTCTTTGATTAGCAATTTCTTTTGCAGTCTTCTCATCGATAGCAACACGTATTTTATCGCCGGCTTGTGGCATTTCGTCAAAACCAGTTAGCTGAACCGGTGTTGCTGGTCCAGCCTCCGTAATACGAGCGCCTAAATCATTTTCCATAGCTCGCACCCTACCATAACAAGGTCCAGCAACAAAAGGATCACCTACGTTGAGAGTACCATTCTGCACCAAGATATTAGCTACAATACCTTTACCTTTGTCCAGTCTAGATTCAAGTACAACTCCATCGGCTCGTCGGTCTGGATTAGCTTTTAACTCCAATAATTCTGCTTCAATTACTAATTTCTCAAGTAAATCAGAAATTCCCATTCCTGTTTTGGCAGACACGTGGGCAAACTGGGTAGATCCGCCCCAATCTTCTACTATTACCGAATGATCTGACAGTTGCTGCTTTATTTTGTCTGGAGTTGCACCTGGCTTATCCATTTTATTAATCGCAACCACCATTGGGACACCAGCTGCCTTCGCATGATTTATCGCTTCAATAGTTTGAGGCATAACCGAGTCGTCAGCAGCAACAACAAGAATTACGATATCAGTTGCTTGTGCACCACGCGAACGCATTGCAGTAAAAGCTTCATGACCAGGTGTATCTAAAAAAGTGATATTTTTATCGTTATGAACAACCTCGTAGGCACCAACATGCTGAGTAATCCCACCAGCTTCACCCTCTGCTACTCGGGCTTCTCTGATGTAGTCCAGCAAAGAAGTCTTACCGTGATCTACGTGTCCCATTACTGTAATGATGGGAGCTCGGTTTTTTAGATCAGATTCATCATCAATTTCTTCTTCAAACTCTTCAACCATTTCTTCGGCATCTACGAATTTTACTTCTTTTCCAAATTCTTCAGAAACCAATTCAATAGTTCCAGCATCTAAACGCTGATTTATAGTGATCATTAGGCCAATGCTCATACAAGCAGAGATAATATCTGTAACACTGACCTCTAGTTCCTCAGCTAAATCATTCGCCGTAATGAATTCAGTGACTTCTATTATACCACTTTCTAACTGATCTAATTCCTGCTGTTGTTGTAATTCTTCTTCTCTTTCTTCTTTTCGCTGTCTTCTCCTCTTACCACGTTTATTCCCAACAGTAGATCCACCCTGAATTTTTTTCAGAGTTTCCTTCATCATTCGATCCACATCAATCTCGTCAACTTCAGTTTTTTTAACCTTCTTTTTAGACTTTTTCTTTGTGTTGACTGTAGGTTTTGTAATAGATTCTTCTTGATTAACTGGAGACGTATTAGGGAGATCTTTTTTACGTTTCCTTTTTTTTCTTGGCTGCCTATCAGAACTTTTCTCACTGGTAAATGCACCTTTACCTAAAACTTTAGTTCCTTTCAGCTTACCAGCACGTCCTCGAATAATATCTTCTTCACTTTCAGCATTGATTGATATTTTATTTTCTGGAATAACCTCTTCAGACTTTCCTTCTTGAGTTAGCTTTATAGTGTCTGCGTCTGACTGATTTCTATAATCTATTTGCTCATCTAGCGGTTCTTTTAATGATTTAGTTGATAGTTTAGATGACTTCGCTTTAATTTTAGGTGCTTCCTCGACCGACTCCATTATATTTTTTTGCTCTTCATTCTGGATAGGTTCAATATTTGTGGTAACAGAAGTCTCTGCTGCGTTTATATCTTCAAATTCAGAGTGCTGTACTTTAACTTGGTCTGTTTGGATAATTTCTGATTCTGCTTTTTTTATCTCTTGTTTTTTTGGGACAATAGACACCTCCTTCTTTTTCTCTTGAGTTGTGTCAGTTGACTTGTCCATAGGCTCAAGTCCAACTAAGAGATCATCTTCGATGGTAGTAGCGGGTGCGTTCTTAGCTACTTCTTCCTTTTCTAATGGCTCTAAAAATTGATCCACCGTTACACTGTCATTACGCTGGTTCATCATTTGACTACGTCTTGACTCATAAGCTTCTTTAGCTCGTTCATGATCCGCACTTTTAGCTTTATCTTCTTCATAAACCTGTTCCAAGACAACATACATATCTGGTGTTATCTTAAAATTTGGACGATTAGAGACAATAAGTCCTTTGTCTTCTAATGTATCTACAATAGACTGAGTAGAAACATTGAATTCGGAAGCTACTTTGAATAAAGGTTTGGGTCTATTTATGGGCATGTATATGTGATTAGTATATGGTCTAAACTACCAATTTAAGATTCTATTGTACAATTCTAATCCTCAAATTCGTAAGCGATAACTTCAATAATTTTACGAGCCAATGATTCGTCAATTTCATTGTTGGTTCGGCTCATAATTTCATCCGCATTGAGTTCCAATACAGCTCGGGCTGTATCACAACCAATAGAGTATAGTAATTGAATAGCCTTTTCACCAAAATCATCCGAAAACTCAGCTAAATCGATATCATCTTCTTCTTCAACTTCTCGATAAACATCTATTTCACATTCCGATAACTTTGAGGCTAGGCGAATATTTACTCCACCTTTACCAATTGCCTTAGAAACTTGATCTGCAGGTACTAAAACACTAGCTTTTTCTCCTTT
This sequence comes from Balneolaceae bacterium UBA2956, assembly GCA_002348545.1. Taxonomy (GTDB): domain Bacteria; phylum Bacteroidota; class Rhodothermia; order Balneolales; family Balneolaceae; genus UBA1275. The sequence continues at coordinate 111,012 of DEBM01000045.1, read as the reverse complement.
CTCGTCTAACTCAACTTTCATGACTTCAGCTGGTTGAAGTGCTCTTTTTATGAATTCAACTCTATCTTTGGTAAAATTAATCACATCGATATTTTCATTTTGTAATTCCCGAACGATTGCATGAATTCGTATTCCTTTCATACCCACGCATGCGCCAACGGGATCTATTCGTTCGTCATGCGACTTTACAGCTACTTTTGAACGATCACCAGGTGCTCGGGCTACCTTTACTAAGTCGATAATGCCGTCGAATACTTCAGGTATTTCATTTTCAAATAAGCGCTCTAAGAAAACTTCAGAGGTTCTGGAGATAATCACAGTTGGATTACCGTTTTTCATGTGAACACCAGTTACAACAGCTCGAATTGTGTCACCTTTTCGGTATCGGTCTTTGTATATTTGCTCATTTCGAGGAAGTAACAACTCCACCCCATTATGATTTACGAGAATGTCTTTGTTATGTCGGACCTGATATACATCACCAAGAATAATTTCGCCTACCCGGTCAGTATAATCTTCATAGATATTATCTTTCTCAATCTCACGTATGCGTTGCGCTAATTGCTGACGCGCCATATTTACAGCTCTTCGTCCAAAATCTAATATGTTAACTTCTTGAGCTAATTCATCATATAATTCAATATCTGGATCTATTTTCTGGGCATCTTCTAAGGATATTTCGCCCACAGGATCGGCTAATTCTTCTGTTGGGACAACTTCTTGAACATGAAGAATCTGAATTTCTCCTCTGTCTGCATTCAAAATCACCGAGAACGCATCATCTGTTTCGTATTTCTTTCGAATCATTGTTCTGAATACATCTTCTAATATAGTTAGCAGAAGATCTCGATCAATACCTTTTTCTTTTGCTATTTCAGCAAAAGAAGAAATAATTTGTTTGGAAAAATCGGGCTGCATTGATATTTAATTTATGTTAGATTATAGGAATAATTTTGGATTCTATAACTTTTGCAAAGGGTATAACAATGGTTTTTCCATCAAATGAAAGTTCAATATTCATAGAATCAACTTTCTCTAATTGCCCTTTAATCTTATCAACTTCGTTATTATCCTTTCTATACCGAACTCTGCACGTACGACCAATATTCTTGGGATACTGACGAATATCGCTCAAAGGTCTACTCAATCCAGGTGAAGAAACATTAAGCCGATACTGACCTAGCTCTATTTCATGTGCCTCTAATAAAAAACCCAATTCACGGCTTATCTTGGTACAAATATTGATAGAAAGATTCTCATCCTCTTTATCGAGATAGACCCATAACTCCAAAGGTGAAGTGTTTTTAATTTCCACATCAACAACAAACACGCTGTACGAGGAAGCGCATTGTTGCGCTAATTCTAAGATTTTTTCCGTGTTGGTTTTCATGTTATATGTGATAAGTAAACTATTGATCTAACAGCAGTTATAAAAAACAAAAAAAGCGGGAACCCTTCGGCGCCCACTAAGACTAATAAGATAGGTTAAAAAGGCGTCAATTTCAATTTCATGTAAAATATATAATGTTCCCTCAAGATAGGTACACATTAATCAAACTAAATTTTGTTAGTACTTTTTTTGTAGTAATGTCTAATACTTTCTACTTTACTCCGTTCTTTATTCTCACTTCAAATAATTAACACATAACCGAATTGTATACGAAGCATTTACACATCTTTACACATCACCAAAATGTTATTTACTATTCAATTCTAACAACCTTATCATAACTATTGATTATCATGAAGAGCTTAGGTCTTTATTTATTAACCGCTACCTTATTCACTCTCCCTTTACAAGCTCAATTTATAAAACCTGCTGCGACGACTACCGCACATCTTATGAATAGTTTAAAAGAACGGAGTTACCATCGAACTCAATCATTATTAAACTCCTACCCAATTCGAAATGTAGGTCCAGTCACGATGAGTGGTCGAGTATCTGACATAGCTGTCCACCCAGACACCTCTAGAATCTTTTATGTGGGTTTCGGTTCAGCCGGTATTTTCAAAACGACCAATGGCGGAACAACTATGAAACCAGTTTTTGACAATCAAGGTGGTGCAATTGGAATTGGCGATATTGCCATTTCAAAATCTAACCCAAATATTCTTTGGGCTGGTACAGGAGAAAAAAATTCTTCTCGCAGCACCTATGCAGGCACTGGAGTTTATAAAACAATAGATTCCGGTAAAACATGGAATCACATGGGTTTAGAAGGCACTCACCATATTGGTAGAATATTAGTTCACCCAAATAATCCAGAAATTGTCTGGGTAGGTAGTATGGGCGCTTTATACTCAGAAAACTCTGACCGTGGAGTGTACAAAACTGTCGATGGTGGACAAACATGGGAGAAAACTCTTTTTGTGAATGAAGGCACTGGAGTTATAGATCTTATCATTAACCCAAAAAATCCAAAATTACTATGGGCAGCCACTTGGGAGCGTTCTAGAGAAGCCTGGAATTTTGTAGAAAGCGGTGAAGGATCCGCCGTATACCATTCAAAGGATGGCGGAAACACTTGGGAAAAAGTTAACAATGGGCTTCCTACTGGGAGGACTTTAGGACGTATTGGCTTAAGCATAAGCGCAGAAAATCCTAATCGTATTTATGCTCTCATTGATAACCAAGATGTTCGTAGGGTCGAGTCTGAAAATCAAGCCAATGATGGACTAAAAAGCGATGCATTATGGAATATGAATTCAAAGGATTTTTTATCACTAGAAAATGAAGAAATAAATCAATTTTTAAGACAACATGGATTCCCCTCCAAATATACTGCTGAAATCGTCAAAAAAGATATATCAGCTAATATCTATCCACCAAGTGCTCTAGCAGACTATATAGGTGATGCTAATGCCGAGCTTTTTGACACTAAAATTATAGGAGCTGAAGTCTATAAAACAGACAATGGTGGACAATCATGGGAAAAAACACATCAGATAGCTTTAGACAATGTTTACTTCACCTATGGATACTATTTTGGTGAAATTCGAGTAGACCCTAGTGATGCAAATACTCTTTACATTATGGGTGTACCTATTCTAAAATCAAACGATGCTGGACGTAATTGGAGGCCTATTGCTGAAAATCAGCGTATTCATGTGGATCATCAAACCCTATGGATCAACCCTAATGATGGAGAACATCTCCTTCTGGGTAATGATGGAGGGTTATATGAAAGTAAAGATGGAGGAGAAAATTTCATTCATCATAATGTAGCGCCAGTTGGTCAATTCTATACCGTAAATGTTGATATGGACACACCATATAATATCTATGGCGGTCTGCAAGACAACGGTACCTGGAGAGGTTCATCTCGTTCAACTCCAGATAGAGAACAGCCGTGGGAACGACTCTATGGCGGTGATGGTATGCACGTAAACCCGCATCCAGAGAACAGTAATATTATTTATGTGGGATTTCAGTATGGGAACTATATGCGAAGAGATTTGGATAGCGGAGCAAGCTATAGAATAACCCCACGTCATGAAGTGGGTGAAGATCGTTACCGTTACAATTGGAATACACCGGTAGAGCTTAGTCATCACAACTCTGATATTATTTATTTTGGATCTCAACGACTGAATCGCTCCTTTGATGAAGGGAAAAAATGGACCACAATAAGTCCCGATCTTAGCTATAATTTACCCAATGGAGACGTTCCATACTCTACACTAACCACTATTTCTGAATCACCACTTTCGTTTGATATAATTTGGACTGGAACTGATGATGGAAAGGTACATCGTACCACTGATGCTGGTGCTACATGGGTAGATGTTAGTAATGGACTTCCCGCCTACCGTTGGATTTCTGAACTTCATGCATCTTCCCATAATTCCGAAACGGCTTATGTTTCATTAAATGGCTATCGATTTGATGAATTTGTCACTTATGTGTATAAAACAATAGACTTAGGTAAAACATGGACATCAGTTAAAGGAAATTTACCAGATGATGTAGTTAATATCATAGTACAAGATCCTGTTAAGCCTGAAATCTTATACGCAGGACTGGATCACGGTAGCTATGTGAGTTTCGATGACGGCCAAGAATGGCACCTACTCAACAACATACCCAATGTTGCATCTTATGACATGGTTGTTCATCCTCGGGATTTTGAATTAGTAGTAGCAACACATGGTCGTAGTATCTATGTACTTGATACCACCCCTTTTCATGAGTTAGTTGATCGATTAAACGAGTCCATAACCCTATTCAGATTAGATGATATTCTTTATTCTAATAGATGGGGAACTCAATCGGTTGACTATCGCAACCTACTCGAGCCAAATTTTGAGGCTTTATTTTTTGTTCAAGAACCCTCAATGAAAAAAAGTAACCAACCTCCAGTTAAATACGAAATTGAAATAGAAATTAAAAAGGACGAATTGATACTATACTCAACTATATTGGATGCAGAAAAAGGATTTAACACTTTTAACTGGAACCTATGGAATCCAACATCTAATAGCTACTTGACAAAAGGTACTTATATCATTCAAATAACCAATGGATCAACCACTCATGCGCAATCTTTCGAAATTAAATAAGCTAATACTCTCTGTAATTCTTTTATATTCTGTTTTAATTAATTGCGGCGAAAGTAAAAATAAAAATCAAGAATCTTACAACGGGAGAGTAGTTGTCCCAGAACAAACAGTATATTTCTTAGATACTAAACTGAATAGTATTAGCAGTGTAGAGGTTCAAATATCGGATGACGTAATGGAGCGTAGCCAAGGGCTTATGGATGTTCGAAGACTTCCTGTAAATCATGGAATGCTATTCATATTTGAAGATGAGGAACCGCTAAGTTTTTGGATGGTAAATACACCGCTACCATTGGATATCATGTACGTAAATTCAGATAGTGTGATAGTAAGTATTTATCATTCCACAACCCCTTTTTCTGAAAATGGGCTTCCATCGGGTTTTCCTGCTAAATACGTAGTAGAAACAAATGGTGGCTATGCTATAAATTATGGGATTGAAAAAGGGTATCGCATACGTTTTTAAGTTCCTTAGTTAACCATGAGACCTCCGTCTTAAGTTTTTGTAAAGTCCCATTGTTCTCTATAATTTTGTCACGATCCCGATTCAAATACTGCGATAGATTTAAAGAGGATTGATATTTTATTCTGGCGTCTCGGTCACTCTGCGATAAATTTGGTCGGTTGCTAATTCGATTCCTTCGAATATCAATACTTGTTTTAACCCAAATTACTACATCAATCTCATTTGGGCGACCATGTTGAAGTAATAAGGCGCTTTCTTTTGCAATAATCCTATGTCCTTGTTGAGCAATCTTAGATTCTAATTTAGCAACTTCTTTATCTACTCTAGGATGCACAAGTGCATTCAAACGGTGGACTGCACCTACCTTAAAGGCTTTTTCAGATAGGTATTTCTTATTTAATTCATGGCCCGTATACGCCTGATCACCAAACTCAGCTTTTATTTCTGCTCGTAGGTACTCATCAGTTACCATTAACTTTTTTGCAATAGAATCTAAGTCTAATACTGGGATTCCTGATTGAGTAATATAGCCCGCCACGGTACTTTTCCCAGCTCCAATTTCTCCAGTTATAGCCAAACGGCAGATAGTTTTATCCAACTTTTCCATGATTATGTATCTCTTATGCTAAGTCTACTGCAGGTTTCGTGATCTATATTAAAGTGAAGGCCACAACTTTCCTTTCTTTTCATAGCTGCCTGAATGATCAAATATGCAATACTAATAAGGTTACGTAATTCAAGCAGTTCAGGGGTAACACTAGTTCTATGGTAAAACTCTTCGACTTCGTGATATAACAAAGTCTGTCGCCGTAGCGCTCTTTTCAATCGCATATCACTGCGTACAATACCCACATAATCCCACATTATTTGTCTCAGTTCTTCACGGTTATGAGATATTAAAATCCATTCTTTATTATTTGAAGTTCCTTCTACATCCCATACAGGTATATCAACTGAAAATTCCGTATTGGTAAAATGGTGTAATGCATGATGTACCGCAGTATCCGCATAATGTAAGGCTTCTAGCAAGCTGTTCGATGCTAAACGGTTCGCACCATGAACTGCAGTACAGGCCGTCTCACCTATGGCATAAAGGTGTTTGATTGAGCTTTGCCCAAATTCATTTACTCGTATACCACCGCATAAGTAATGTGCAGCAGGGACAACAGGAATTATGTCCTTAGTGATATCTAAGCCATGTTTAGCACATTCTTTAGCGATATTTGGAAAACTTTCTAATAAAGAGGAAGATTCAATTTCGGTTGCATCTAAATAGACCGCTTTATCCCCTCTTTTTTTGAGCTGATCATCGATTGCTCTAGCCACTATATCTCTTGGGGCTAATTCACCTCTTGAATCATAATCTTTCATGAAGGCATGCCCAGAAAAGTTCCTTAATTTAGCCCCAAAACCGCGCAAGGCTTCAGTAATTAAATAGGATTTAGCCTCTGGAATCTGTAAGGTTGTAGGGTGAAATTGAACAAATTCCATGTGCTTTATATGAGCTTTTGCCCTATAAGCCATAGCAATACCGTCCCCTGTAGCAACGGTAGGATTAGTGGTATGAGCATAAACTTCTCCTATACCACCTGTTGCGAGAACAGTTTTTTTTGCTAAAAATGTCTCTATTGTACCAGCCTTTATATCAAGTGCATAAACACCAAAACATTGAATATCAGGCAAATGTTCTACCTTGATTCCTAAATAATGTTCGGTAAGTAATTCCATAGCAAAATGATATTCAAAAACATCGATATTTGGATGATTTTTCACTCTTTTCGCCAACACATTTTCTACAACTCTACCAGTTGCGTCTGCTGCGTGAACAATTCTATTTACAGAATGTCCCCCTTCTTTAGCTAGGTCTAACTGCCCTCCCTTAAGGGTAAAGTCAACCCCATAATCTATGAGCTCTTGAATGAGTTTAGGTGCTTGCTTTACCATATTCGATACAGCATTGGCATCGCATAGTCCAGCTCCCGCCACCAGTGTATCTTGAATGTGCTTCTCAAAAGAATCATGATTTAAGTCCATCACTCCAGCAATCCCACCTTGAGCATACCAAGTATTTGTTTCTTTTAATTCATTCTTGGTTATAACTGCCACATGAACAGATTCTGCAGCTTTTAAAGCAAAGGAAAGGCCAGCTAAACCACTTCCAATGATGAGCATGTCATATTTATACATTAGCTTGTAGTAAAAGATACGCTTTTATAAAATCATTTAAATCTCCATCCATAACACCTGATACATTGGATGTTTCATGGCCGGTCCGATGATCTTTCACCCGCTGATCATCAAATACATAACTTCTAATCTGAGATCCCCATTCATTTTTTCCCTTTGTCCCTTCTAATCTAGCTTTTTCAGCCTCTCTTATTTTTTTCTCTAACTCATAAACTCTAGACTTTAACAAGACCAAGGCTTTTTCCCGATTTTGGAGTTGGGATCGTTCTTGTTGACACTCAGCTACTACTTTTTCTTCTCGGCCATCAGATAATGTACCTGTCCAAATTAGTCGAACTCCTGTTTCCACTTTGTTTACATTCTGCCCTCCCGCGCCCGAAGAATGAAATCTTTGTAGCTCGATATCCTTCTCATTTATATCCAACTCAATGGTATCATCAACCAAAGGGGAAATAAAGACCGAGCAAAAGGACGTATGTCGTCGAGCATTGCTATCGAATGGTGACACACGTACCAAACGATGTACACCGCTTTCCGCTTTTAAAAAACCATAAGAATTGTCACCTTGAACTTCGATTGTGGCACTTTTTATCCCAGCAACCTCACCATCTTGATAGTCAATAACCGATACTTTATAGCCATTTTGATCGGCCCAGCGAGTATACATTCGGTACAACATTTCAGCCCAATCCTGGCTTTCTGTACCACCTGCTCCAGGACTAAATTGAACCACTGCATAGCGATGGTCATCTTCTTCCTTGAGCATATTTTTTAGTTCTAGTGCTTCTAGTTGGGTGAGAAACTTTTTTATCTCTGCCGACAATTCTTTCTCAACAGTTTCTCCCATTTTAACGAATTCTAGATATACAATTATACTTTCCTTCAAACTGTACAGAGCATCCCAATCCTGGATTAAGGCTTTTTGATACCCCAAATCCTTCATTACCTTTTGTGCCTCTACCGGATCATTCCAAAATGTAGGGTCTTGAGTCAGCTGGGTTAACTCAATAATTCTAACGCTTCTTTTATCGTAGTCAAAGATACCCCCTCAACGCATCTAAACGCTGAAAATGTTCTTGTATTTGATCATTTATAACCGCCATATTTTATTCTATTTACTTCTCTTTTATATTCTGTTTATTGTACCAAAATCAAAAAGAAGGCCAACAAATAAGCCTCCAAATATAGCTTTTTTAGGTTGTATTCTAGCTTTTCTTCGCAAGATTTTATATACCTTTTGATATTCATTCTTAAGCCAAGCAAATTGGGTGTCAGCCCTTGCTGATGTAGTTATTACCTTGATAGATAATACTAGCGTTTTGGATGGAAATAACACCCTATCGGCTATGTAAATACAATACAATAGACGACTTGCAGTTGATTTGTTATTTCCATTCATTTTGTATTAATCTTAAATTATAAACTCTCTGTAATGTACAAATTTTTCCACTTCTTAAATGGAAATGCACAAAGTAATAGCGATAATAAAGTTCAATGAGTTTACCTAATCTTTTCTCAAAAAAACTAATTTATACCATTAGCTGGGAAGACGTGAGGATCGACACAAAACTTCTTGAACTTGATCATAGTTCATCTATATTAACAATAGCAAGCGCGGGTGACCACTTATTGAACTATTCATTAGAAGGAGTTAGAAATATACATGCAGTTGATATTAATCCAACTCAATTGCATTTAGTTGAGTTAAAAAAACTCATTATATCAGCATATGATTTCGGGGTATATTGGTCATTTTTTGGATTGGGTAAAGTACCTGATTACAAATACTATTTCGAACGTTTATTACCCGAATTGACGCCTGAATCGAGATCATTTTGGAAGCGAAAAAAGCATCTATTCGATCCTTTAGGAAAGGGATTTTATCGATATGGTACCACAGGATGGTTATCAAGATTGCTACTTTATAGTATTCAAAGAATGGGGGTGGTAGAAATCATCAACAAGTTGATGCATAACGAAAATCTTGATTATAAAAAGATACAATTCGAGACTCTGTGGCTTAAAATGAGCCAACATTCGGCAATTTCTTGGTGGATACATCCATGGGTTTTATATCTTGGTGGTATCCCACAAGTCCAGCAACAGAGCATAGGCCCTTTACTCACATTTTTAAAGGACACACTTTATACTCTTCTTGTCGAACAGCAGTTATCCCAAAATCCATATTGGCGATTATATTGGGATGGTTGTTACAACCCGAAATTTGCTCCAAAACATCTACAAGAAAAGTATTTTGAACGATTAAAAAAATCTATTTTTCGGATAACTTTAAATCACTCATCATTATTGCATGCACTTAAAAATAGTAGATCAGACGCATACAGTCATGTTAATCTATTAGATCATCAAGACTGGCTATACAAAAACCGGAAAAGTGTTACAGAACTCAAAGAAACATGGGATAAACTGAATAAATACAAATCTATTAAAAAAATACTTTTTCGATCATCGTATGAAACTGTGCCATGGATTGATAGTCTAAGCTCTAAAAGCTTTAATGTAACCCAAATAAAACGCAAGGAATTGAAAGTCGATCAAGTGTACAGTTATTCTAGTACAAACCTGTTAAGCCGCTAGTATGCCAATATCATGAATAATTCACGTTTATCCACAAAAACAGAATGCCATCTCAAACGGTACTATCGTTGGAATAGTCTTTTATATGATGCTACTAGGTGGGCTATTTTATGGGGACGAGTGTGGTTTTGTAATTATCTACGTATTGAACTAAAACAAATCAACAAAGAATATGAAGGACTTTCTATTATTGAAGTTGGTTGCGGTACAGGGTATCACATTGCGGCTTTAGCTCCTGAGTTTAAAAAATGTATGTTTTATGGGTATGATGCTTCTGTACATATGTTAAACAAAGCATTAAGCAAAGTAAATAAGCTCGAAAATGTACAATTAAGGCAAGAATTTTTTTCGTCTAATTCAATGATATGTACATCAATTGATTGTTTTATATGTTCCTATTCAATAAGTATGAATGAAGATAATCTTAATTGTATAGAAGCTATACATAACACGCTCAGTACTTCTGGTGTACTTTATGTGGTTGACTTCATTTCTTCTTCTTCAAATTGGTTTAATCGTTGGATGATCTTACATGGTGTTTATATTCAATCAGAAATAATATCAAAATTAAAAAATACCTTTAAATCAGTAGAATTTGAAACAAAGAGGGGCTTTTTGGGATTATACCATTATGGAATAATAAAAGCGATTAAGTAAGATATACCTAGACTTGAACCGATTGGTCTTTGTACTGTAATTCGTACAACTTACGATAAAGACCATTGTCTTGGTTAAGTAATTCTTGATGGGTACCTACCTCCCGTATTTGTCCTTTATGCATTACCAAAATAATGTGTGCATCCTGGATGGTAGACAACCGATGAGCAATGGCAATGGTAGTTCTACCTTTCATTGCCTTTTTACTGGCAATATTAACTAAGTCTTCAGTTGCAGAATCAACACTCGAAGTTGCCTCGTCCAGAACCAATATTAAAGGATTATGTACAAGGGCTCGGACAAAACAAATTAATTGCTTCTGCCCCATAGACAGTGTAGAACCCTGTTTATGAAGCAGGTACTGATATTTACCTGGCAGTTTTTCTATGAAGCGACTAGCTTCTACATCTTCGGCAGCTTTTTTTACATTAGCTAAACTGATATCAGAATTACCCAATGATATGTTTTCATAGACCGTGCCAGTAAATATAGAATGGTCTTGTAATACGAGTCCAAATAACGCGCGGAGTTCGGATAATTCTAATTCTTTAATATCGACTCCATCAATACAAATACTGCCTTTTTGTATTTCATAAAACCGAAAAAGGAGGTTGATAATGGTAGTTTTCCCAGATCCTGTAGCTCCAACTATAGCTAAGTGTTGACCTGGTTCTACCTCAAAACTCACATTTTGAAGTATCCATGAACCTTCTTCATTATATCTAAACCAAACATTGCTAAAAGTAATGTGCCCTTTGGGATTGGTAAGGGTTTTAGGTTTATGACAGATATCTATTTGGTGTTCGGTATCTAATACTTCAAATATTCTTTCCGAGGAAGCCAAAGCAGATTGAAGAGTGTTAAATTTTTCTGATAAACCGCGTATTGGTTGAAAAAATTGACGGGCATATTGGATAAAAGCCAACAAAACACCAAAACTGACCCCACCCATTAGAGCTCTACCGCCACCATACCATACAATTAATGCCATAGCAAAAGATGCAAACACCTCGACTAATGGCCAAAAAATGCTGAAATAAAAAATTGTTTCTACATGAGCTTCTTTATGTTTCTGATTTATTTTTTGAAATTTCTCGTGTTGATATTGCTCACGATTAAATAATTGAACCACTTTCATCCCATTAATATGTTCTTGAACAAAGGAATTTAAATAAGAAATTTGATCACGTACTTTTAGAAAACTGACGCGAACACGTTCCTTAAACCAAAATGTAGCATAAAATAACACAGGTAAAATGGCGATAGTGACCAAACTAAGCTCCCAATTCATAGAAATCATGAAGTAGAGAATAAAAATTATCCGAAATAAATCACCAATAATAGCAACTACCCCGTCTGATAAAAGTTCACTAAGTGCCTCAACATCAGAGGTTGTACGGGTAATTAATCGTCCGATGGGACTTCGATCAAAATATTGAACATGAAGACTTCGAATTTTTTCGAACACAGCACTACGCAACGAATACAGAGCATTCTGCCCAAACCACCTTGTCAAGTAGGTATTAACCATAAGTAAGATAAATTCACCAACTAAGGCGCCAAATAATAATAGAATTATTGTAAAGAGCCCTTCAAAATCATCGAATGCTATGTAGTCATCGACCGCAATTTGGGTTAATTTAGGTCGTACTGTTCCGAGATAAGCTACAGCCAATGAAAAAACAATAGCCAGTACTATATACCCTACAAAAGGCTGTATGTAAAAGTAAAGCCGCTTAATAAGTGTCTTATCAGCGGCTTTTTTTAATGTATTAGCCATAGCATACTTTAATTTCTTACTCGTAAATTAAGCTATTAAACTATCTAGAATCGATTAAAATCATCGTAACCGGTTCGGGGTGTAATAGAGTTATTTAGTTTAGAATTATCATACCTCTTGTTACGGTCGGAATTATCATAATCTCGGTTTCCTCCATTATTATTTCTGTAGGAGCCCCCATCATTTTTTCGGTAACGATCACCTCTATCTTCATAATTACTAGATCCATAACGTGCCCTATTTCCACTATAAGCACTATCTTTGCTTTTTCTCGATCTAAAATTTTTAGATCCAGGTCGGTTTCCACCATGTCGACTTCCAGTAGAACGCCCCCCCTTAGATCTTGCATCACGATAATTACCACCACCACCGTGTGGTTTTTTCTTAGTTAAATCAATCAGATCTACTTTTGGTTCAACAACACCTCTTTCATGTGATGGATCTGTAAAAATTGGGCGTAATTCTTGGGCCAACCATGTTGGATAAAAGCCTTCTCTTGCTTCTTTTAGTAATAGGTGTAAGTTAGTGTAACGCGCGGAAAAATGCCCAATCACTAACAATTTGGTTTGAGCTTCCGTTGCCACACGAGCTGCATCTCTTGCAGTAGAGTGTCCTGTTTCTTTAGCTTTGTCAGCCAATTGATTACCAAATGTAGCTTCATGGTATAGAATATTTGTATTCACGGCTAATTTGACAGCATTAGGACAATATTCGGTATCAGTTACATATGCAAAGCTATCTCCTGGTCGTGGATGACCTACAATTTCATATGATTCAATAACAGTTCCATCATCAAGTGTTAGATTTTTACCTGCCTTTAGAGACTTAAAATGTTCATCCTCGGTAATACCATACTGATCGGCCTTGTTAGCGTCTACCTTGCCTGGCTTATCTTTCTCTTGAAATCGATATCCTAAACAGAACTTTTTATGCTTCAGTGGACGGGCCTCGACATAGTAATCGTCAGTATTCAATACACGCATTTCTTCAATATCTTCATCTACTTCAATAAAGTTGAGATCAAAATTTATTTCAACGCCAGAAAAATTAAGATTCCATTCCACAAATTTTTTAATTCCCTTTGGACCAATTAGATTTAATTCTTTTTCTCTTCTCTGCAACTGCAGTGTTGATATCAATCCCATGAGACCTGAATAATGATCCACATCGAAATGAGTAATGAATATACTGTCGATTTTGGATCTTTTTAATCCAGCTTGTAACATGCACATTTGAGAATTTTCACCACAATCAAACAAAAATACACTACCCTCTCGCCATAAGGCTACAGAGGGTAAATGTCTTATAGCTGTTGGGGTTGCTGAGGCTATGCCTAGTGGTACTACTATCATTTTATTTTTCTCCCTTCATTCATGGGTGGTTGCAACCAACAATCACACCTAATGAATCTAAATTAATATTATATAGTTTGTAATTCTTGTTCTATTAGTTGTTTGTCATACATCGACTTATAATTTCCTTTTTGTGAAAGTAACTCTTCATGAGTTCCTGCTTCCATCACATTTCCGTCTTCTAAATAATAAATGTAATCTGCGTTTTTTATAGTAGATATTCGATGACTAATGATTATAACCGTGTCTTTTTGCTCATCATTTCTTAATGAGTTGAGAATTGCATCTTCAGTTTTGGTATCAACCGCACTTAATGAATCGTCTAAAATGAGTATTTTTGGCTTCTTAATAAATGCTCTTGCAATAGCTGTTCTCTGTTTTTGGCCTCCAGATAATGTTATACCCTTTTCACCTAATATAGTCTTAAATTTTTTATCAAAATCCAAAATATTGTCAAGGACTTGTGCTTTAGACGCCGCCCATTCCACATCTTTAGTTGTCGCGCCTTTAATTCCAAAACCTATATTCTCTTCTATAGTATCTGAAAACAAAAAATGATCCTGTGGTACAAAGCCTAAACAATTTCGTAATGATTGCTTTGAATAGTCTTTTAAAGGTATCCCATCAAGTAAAATTTCACCTTTAGTGGGTTCAAATAATCTAGGCAGTAAATTTACTAGGGTACTCTTTCCTGAACCAGTTCGACCTACGATTGCTACTTTAGAACCAGCCTTTATTTGAAAGTTTAAACTTTTTAGAGTTGATACCGTTGCGTCTGGATAATTAAATTCGACATCTTTGAACTCAATATTTCCCTTAATATTCAGCGTATCCAAACCTGCATCTTTATCCAAGTTATGGTAAGCTTCGAATATTATCTTTATTCTCTGCCAAGAAGCCATAGATTTTTGAAATCTATTTGTTGTATATCCTAATGCTGCTACGGGCCAAATTAAATAGGCAACGTAGATTAAGAATTCAGCTATGTTACCTATGCTTAATAGTTCAGAAATTACCATCTGCCCACCTTGCCAGATAACAATGATCAGGGAAATGCCTATCAGAAAGTTTAGACCTGGATGGAATAGAGACTCAATTAAGTCTAACCGGAGCTTTTTTTCCTTATACTCTTCATTTAAAACATCAAACTTTCGCTGTTCTGATTCTCCTATATGATATGCTTTAACTAGCCGTATACTTGAGAATGTTTCTTTCGCTTGATCTGCTAACTTAGAGTACTGCTCCTGAATAATAACCGAATGCTTATGTATGTATCCGGTAATCCAATAAGCAAAGAGTGACAATAAAGGCAAGGGTAATAATGCCCACACCATTAATTCACGACTTACTATGTACATCATAGCAATGACAAAACCAGCTCTTGTGACTGTATTAATACTATACATAATCACCGGACCAAAATATTCCCGTACTTTGTTGATATCCTCCGTCGCACGAACGTATACTTCACCCTCCGAATATTTGGCATAAAAAATAGAAGGTAAGCTAAATAAGGCAAGTAAAACATCGTTTCTTAAGTCATACTCCACTTTCCGGGACGCTACAATAAGTGTTTGCCTTGTTAAAAATAAAAAGAAACCATAGCCACAGACTGCTACAACTAAATAAAGAGCATTCATTGCTAAGATACTTCCTTGTGCTGAATTGAACAGAGTATCAAATAATGATAATTGTTCAAGTTGTTTTACATTTAGTTCCTCTACTCTATCCATAGTTTGACGTATAAGTACAGGTATCCAAACCAGAAAAAAGTTAGCTACCGTCAAAAAAATAGCACCAAGTGCTATAGTCCACATGTATGGCTTTAGATATTTATTAATAAATTGATGCAAAGAAGCAGATTAGTAATCATTAAAAAATTGGTGTTTTTATGAATTCAAAACTACTTAAAAACAGTCATAACTACCCAAAAAAAATCTATAAAAGTGGTTCATACATTAGCGTAAAAGGAAGAAAAACTCAGTTACTCCTGGGTAGCATCCCGATCAAGAAATTCCTCAAATAATTGTGTGTGTCGAGAGTCCATTGGAATTTGATAACCCTTTATAAAGACATGCTCAATTTGGCTAAGAGGCTCAAATGGATCGCCACTACTAATAAATAAATTAGCTTGTTTTCCTTCTTCCAGAGAACCTAAAAGATTGGAAACACCAAAAATTTCTGCTGGATTAATAGTGACTGCTTTAATAGCTTCTACCGTCCCCATCCCATAGGCAGCAGCATAGCCTGCATTAAACGGTAAATTACGGACATTTTCTACTTCTCCAGTCATAATAGCTACTTTTACTCCCGCTTTCATAAGTACTGAAGGATTTTCGTATGGCCGATGAATATGATCATATGGTCGAATAGGTGTATAAAGAGTGGATACTAAGCAAGGTATTCCGGCTTTTGCTATTTGCTCTGCAACTCTCCACCCTTCCTCAACTCCAGCAAATACAATATTTAATGATATGTTATCCTCATGGGAAGCCCACTCAATCGCATTTAGAATATCTTTTTCACTTGAGACTGCGATAATTAAAGGAGTTTTACCTTCAACTAATTCACGCATAGATTGCAATTGTTGATTTTTTTCTGGCTTAACTTTTCCTGACGCATCAGCTTCATATTCAGACATCATTTGTTGATAAAATCGGGCATTATCTAACCATTTATTTAGATTTTTTATAGTCTCTTTGTATCGTTTTTCGGCTTGTTCTAAGTTTCTGGCTCCCCTACCTCTGCTCCGTATACTCGGCCAATTTAGCACCATACCAGCTGTAACGTCAATAGCCATGGAATCTGGCGAATAGCCCCACAAATCCATAAGAGCTGCCTGACCCGATACCAATCCCCCTTGAGGTGCCGTAATGACATGAGTAACTCCACTTACTCTTGTGACAGGTATAGAAACACTATTTGGATTAAAGGCTGTAAATGCCAACATATTAGAATTCATATTACCAATTTCTCTGTTATCAACTGTTACTGCCACTGCGCTTACCTCGACTAAACCTAACGATGTTCCACTATCCATAAAACCGGGATAAACATGTTTACCTGATGCTTGTATTATATAGTATTCATCACTAATATTTGAGCGATCGGTTCCAACATACTCAATTTTTTCACCATCTAGCCTGATTACACCATTCTGTATGGTTCCTTCAGTAACGGTATGTATAGTCGCATCTACAATTGCAATTTTACCAAAGTTTGGTTTATCAGTGATTTGAGCCTGCACTGTGAGTGAACCTATCAACAGTAATGCAAGAACTACTTTCCATTTCTTTGATTTCATAATTAAACTCCTTTTTACTTACTGTTGAATTAATTCAAATACATCACTCATACATGCGTCTTCCTCTCTGCCTTGAATAAAGGTATTAAACCCCCATTCTCTGTAGAAATCATCGCTATCCACAGCGATTCTCATATCTGCTGGGTCTGTGAACAAATCAAAATATTTTTTACCATCAATATAGGTCTGCTGTACTTTAGAATAAATACTTAGCGGGTGACCATTCCAAATGGCTATGTCTCCATGCTTACCTATTTCCAAACTGCCAACCATCTTATCGATACCAAGCTGCATCGCGGGGTTAATGGTAATCATCTTTAGTGCATCAGCTTCAGAAGTTTTTCCATACCTAACTGTTTTCGCCGCTTCATGATTTAGATGTCGGATAAGTTCATTACTATCACTATTGATACTATTGGTGACTCCATTTTCATTTAAAATGGTTGCATTGTAAGCCGTGGAATAGTAAACCTCAAATTTGTATGCCCACCAATCAGCAAATACTGATGTATAAGCACCATTTTTAGCAATTTCCGGTGCCACCTTAAAGGCTTCATTCGCATGCTGAAATGTATAGTTTTTAATGCCATAATCATTGAATACACGCATGAGCATCAGAATTTCATCTGCCCGATATGAATGACAATGAACCAATATCTCACCATCTATTATATCATTTAGTACATCATATCTTAGATTTTTGGCAACTGGCACCGGCGGAACTCTTCTGCCTCGTCTATTTCCTTCATAGACTTTTTTAGTCTCTAAATAAGCTTCTCTTCTTGCCCTATAATCGAGAGCCTCATCAAAATGACTCCTTATGATTTGCTCGACGCCCATCCGAGTTCTTGGTTGGATTCCATTCCCCTGTCCATGCACACGAGTTGGATTTTCACCTAGTGCAAACTTAATGGTTCTTTTAGCATCTACAAATCTCATTTCATCCTGAGACACTCCATATCGAAGCTTAAGAGTTTCTCCCTGTCCTCCTATAACGTTAGCAGAGCCATGCATAAGATGTATAGAAGTCACTCCGCCTGCTATTGCTCTATAAATAGAGACACTATTGGGGTTAATGGATTCCTCCATAGTCACTTCCGCGGTTACAGGATTTCTTGCCTCATTTGTACTCACTGTATTTAAGTGAGAGTGTGCATCAATAATACCTGGCATTACATATTTTCCGCTTGCATTAACTACCTTTACACCTAAGGGTACATTAAGGTCAGTGCCTATTCCTGTAATGACGCCATCGATAATTAGTACATCACCATTTTGAATAATACCATCTGTAATCGTAATTAAAGTGGCATTCTGAATGAATACCGATCCTTTTTCTTGTGCAAAGGATTCAACTGAGAAAACAACTAATAACAATAACGTATTTACTATATTTTTCATCTTCAATTCTCCATAAAATCATTGATCACACCCTGGCTAACCTGAATATGAATTTTAGTTCCTTTTTCAAATAAAGGGCCGTCAGTAAGTATTAAATGCGCACTATTACCCTCTTTTATAGTGCCAACTCGATTAGAAATACCTAATATATTTGCATTTTGCACCGTCATTAATTCAATGAGGTCACTCTTCGTTAATGAAGTGTGTTCTGTTACTAGATTAATCTTTTTCTGTATTTCTTTAGGACTCATACCGTCAGATGTAAAGCCTGTGGGAATACCCGCTTTAACTAATGAAGCTACATTATTTATTTCCTCTTCCCAGGCCTGTTTTTGTTTTGAGCGAAACACTAATTCTTCTTCGGTAGGTGCCGTTTTTTCTACATCTTTATTGTTAGCATCATCGTCATTAGATACATTTATTTCCTGATCATTTGCTTCGGTTTCCTTAATCTCTTCTTCTAACCAATCTGGCATCTCTGTGAAATCAAGACTTGCCAAAACAGCAATATTTCGTGTCTTTAATTCTTCACTTAAGGCCGAGGCTTCCTTTGCTGAAACCAATACAACCTCAAAACCAAATTCGTCTTGTAATCTAAACAAGCGTTCGATTTCTTCCTTTGAATCTACTTCGAAAAATAGGGGATACTCCTTATTTACTAATGGGAAAAGAGCTTCTAAAACATCATTTTGCTCGGGTTGAGTCATATCCGAGTGCATTTCAAAGTACATCATATGCTCTTGCAAGGCAGAAGCATCATACATAAGCTGGCGAAAATAGGCCATCACTCCCATTTGTGTTGATGGATAAGCACCGCTACCCCATCCACCAGGTGCGGTATCAAAGCTACCTTGTAATGCCAATGGATCAGAAAAAGCATGGGCTTGTGTGAGCTTAGGTGCAGACAAATTAAAGGGCTGTATATGTCCAGGCAACATTTGACCATCTAATCCAAGTGAAACTAGTGTGAAACCTGCTCTCATGGCATCTTCAAATGCTTTATCCTCGTTCAAATAATGAGCTGGTATTCTATCTGGTTGAGCACCTGCACGATCATATGGTGGCTTTCCTGGGTTTTCTAATCTAGGTAAATCTCGAGGTATATCTGGACTCCCCCACGTGGCCATCCCGTCAATGAGTCCCGGATATACATGTAAAGAATCTCCACCATCAATTACGAAAGCGTCAAATGGAATAAATTCGTTAACTCCAACCTGTTCAATAATGCCATTTCTCCATACAATGTCGGTATTTTCTATGACGCTTCCATCAGCCATATGTACCATTACATTAGTAATGGCATGTGCAGGTACTTCTTGGGCCAATAAAGGCATCTGTATCCATGCTATTAGCATAGTGATGAAGCTTACGATACCTATAAAAGTTTTATTAATTTTCATAGTGCATATGTTGTGTTAATTGATGTTGAGAAGTAAAGAGTAATATGACTATTCTTTAGTTAGAAATTGTAAGATTATAGGGACTCATTTAATTCAATCCAGAAATTCTGTCTTGAACTTAGTCGATTACCAGTAGACTTTTTCAACTCTTCGATAAGTTTATTTTTTTTTAGACTCATCTGTATGTAATATTCAAAAAGATTAGTGTCATCTTTTTTAATAATATTTTCATTGCTAGTATACATAATATCCATCAACAAGTATGTACTACTTCGAAGTGACTGTATGACAGCTGGACTAGACCAAAATTCCCTATCCTCTTGTTGATTTCTGACTCTTTCTACTTTGTCATCTATGCTATTAATAAATGCAATTTGTGCATCTTTAAATCCATGAACTGCTGAAGCTGTAGAATCTTCTGATTGAAAACTCAAAAAGTAATGAACAGTAGCTGAATCGCTCAAATAAGGGTCAATTAAATACCAAGCCGGAAATGTTGAATATGTTGAATCCTGTTTTGTAATGCTATCTATCAAAATACAGGAGTAGAAAAATATAAAGCAAACAAAAATGTATAGACAGTACTTCATGAATAATATCGATTAATTGTCTAATGGGATATGAATGTGATGTGTACTTCCATCCTCTCTTCTGACTTTAAATTGTACTACTGACTTATTCCTAGTAGTAGCTAAATTATTGAAATATTTTTGTAGTTCTTGTGCTGACTGAACTATTTCTCCATCAATACGGATTATCTCAAACTTATCTCTAAGACCTCGTTTAAATGCAGTTGACACTGAATCTATCTCTTGAACATATAAATCAAACAAATTAGGATCTTCTGGCTTAGCCAATCCTAAAATATTAAATCCTAAATCGGTAGACATCCAGAGTCTTCCCTTATTCAACTTTCCACTATTAGATTCATGGCGTACAGTATTGTCTTTTGTAGACTTAGATGGATTAGATTCCAAGTCTGACTGGGCAATTATAATCTTGGGAAGTTCTAATTCTTCCAAAGTGACCGTACTTAGAAAGGATGTTTTATCACGCCAAATGGTAAGCTTGGCATCGGTATTGGGCTGTAATAAAGCAATTCTTTCCTGCAGTGCATTAGAAGCATTCACAGGAAATCCATTTACCTCAAGCACAACATCACCTTTTTTAAGTCCTGCTTTTTCTGCTGGCCCTTCGGGAGTTAGCGATATAATCTCCACACCTACTACTTTTGGTAAATCCAATTCTAAGGCTCTTTGATAGTCTACCGATTGAATTTGCACACCAACTATAGCTCTTCTTACACTTCCGTATTGAATGATATCTGAGGCAACCTTAATGGCTAAATTACTAGGGACAGCAAAACCATATCCTTGATAACTTCCGCTTTGTGAAGCTATAGCTGTATTTATACCGATTATCTGTGCACTAGTATTCACCAAAGCACCACCGCTATTACCTTTGTTTATTGCCGCATCAGTTTGGATAAAACTTTCAATTCTCATTCGGTCATCTATTATCTGTACGTCTCTTCCCAATGCACTTATTATGCCAGCAGTTACTGTAGCTTTTAGCCTAAACGGATTACCAACAGCCATGACCCATTCACCTACTTGCACTTGATCTGAGTTTCCCATAATTGCTGCCGGAAGGTTATTAGTAGGAATCTTTATCACTGCTAAATCAGTTGTGGGATCCGAACCAATAATATATGCTTCAAATTGTCGCTTATCGTTTAACACTACCTCGATACCCCGATCTCCAGCCCCTTCAATAACATGATGATTGGTGAGTATGTAACCATCCTGACTTATTATAACACCTGAACCCACTGATCGTGCACTATTAGGTAAAAATCGATCCCAAAAATCTTTGGAAAAGTTGTGATTTTCATCATCTGGATAAACTAACGGTACTACTGTTTCAATATACACTACGGAAGAGGTCACACTATTGGCGACTTTTTTAAATAAGAACCGTTCACCGATGTTTTCAAGAAACTCATCATCAATGAATGCACTATCACTTTTTGAGATAGAGGTATATTCAACTTCGGCAAACATAGTCTTAGAATCACGATCTAGATAGCTATCCCATACAAAGCCAATGCTTAGGCCTATCAACAATATTAGAAGATACGTTAAACCTCGATTTATACTCATTTTATCCATCTATGTATAACCTATAAATATGTAGCATGTATTATTTAAGTTAATGGTTAGGATACAACAAGATCGAAAAATTGTTGAGACCGTTGCGGATTATAACCTTCTATATGATAATGAAAATAGGCATCCAAATGTTGCACCAACTCAACTAACTCATTTTTACTTAAGTTAATTGTGAGAAAATCCTTTGATTTACTTAATAACACAGCAATGAGAAACTTCGTTTGTCGATGGTTAAATTTTTTCTCTCCTGCTTGGGTAGATATCTCACTAAGCAACCCGCTCGGGATATGTAAATACGACTGCTTAGCCAGCTTAGTAAGTTCAAACTGCAATTCAATTCCACTGCAACTCATACATCGAATCTGAATATAAGGTAATACGTGTACTGGAACTTGTTCTTGTTGAGTTAACCAGATCAAGAATTGACTCAAAAGCTTATATAAATCATTATTGATTTCATGCTCATGAATCAAAGCAGTTATTCGGTCCAAGACTTGAAACAACAGAAGCCATGTTATAAAATCTCTTCTTAGATTAGATACTGAGAGGACCAAGTCAACTGATCTTAGATCCTGAACTGTACGATTTGGTTTGTATGCAAAGCTTATATCTAAAGTGTTTCCAACTTCTAAAACGCCACTATATTGCCCTTTTGGTTTCTTTGCACCTCTCGCAATAAGAGCAAACTTTCCAAATGACTCTGTGAGTACGGTGATTATTTTACTAGACTCTTGATAATCAATTGTTCGTAAAACTATTGCAGTAGCGGTTTCTAACCCCATATTGTTTTAGTCTTATGTATTTTTATCATATTGTGTATGTTTGGAACATTAAATCAAATCAATGAAGTTGTTTTCTATGCTTTTAAACATAACAATTTCTACCATTGTATAACTGTAATTACTATGATTTCAAAAGAGATCCTAAAAAAAATTCGTAAACTTGAAATACAAACTAAGGGATTAGTTAATAATCTATTTGGTGGTGAATATCAGTCGGCTTTCAAAGGTAGGGGTATGGCATTTTCTGAAGTTAGATCTTATTGTTATGGTGATGATATTAGGCAAATTGATTGGAATGTTACAGCCCGAACGGGTGAACCTTTCATTAAAATTTTTGAAGAAGAACGAGAACAAACCCTGATGCTCTGTGTCGATATTTCTAATAGTGGTAGTTTAGGCACTAAAACATACACTAAGTCGGAGTTAGCTATTGAAATCTGTGCAGTACTAGCATTTAGTGCCATACAAAATGGCGATAAAGTTGGCTTAATACTTTTCAGTGATGTGGTGGAAAAAGTGGTCCCGCCAAAGAAAGGAAAAAAACATGTACTCAGAATTATAAGGGAGCTTTATACTACTAAAGCAAAAGGAAACGGTACCAGCATATCCACTGCATTAAATTATGTTAATCGTTTACTAAATCGTAGATCCATAGTTGTATTAGCATCTGATTTTCAAGATTCTGAATATGAAACATCATTAAAAATAACTAATCAAAAACATGATCTTGTTAACCTAAGTATACGGCACCCATTTGAAGAAGAGTTGCCAAATTTAGGCTTATTACCCTTATACAATGCCGAAACAGGTGAGTACGTCTTAATAGATAGTTCTAGCAAAAAACTACGTACCCATCTCCAAAGAAAGCTTAAAGCAAAACATGACGATTTTGATATGCGTATGATGAAGTTACATATGGATACCATTGTTGTACATACCAACAAATCGTATATACGACCTCTTATGAGTTTTTTTCAACGTCGTATGAATCGTTATTAGTAGCCGATACAATCCTGCTTTGACCTAAGAAAAAGGAATATTTTTGGACTTCGAGATTAAATGCCTCACTAGCAGATTCAGTCAAGGATTTTTGAGAGGGTAAATCAACCTCAACTGAATTAACAGGTACATTGTTTTCATACAATGTGTAGTGCAAATGTACTCCTGTCACTCTACCCGTTCGACCCACATATCCAATCACTTGACCTTGTTTTACCTGTACCCCCTTCTTAATATTAGGACCAAATCCGTCAAGGTGCAAATACGCTGTTCTGTAAATACTATTATGCTGTATTTGCACAATATTCCCATTTGCACCCTTGAATTTAGATTCAATTATTTCTCCATCACCAACAGCTATCACGGGTGTTCCTAGTGGTGCTGCATAATCTGTGCCTGTATGGGGTATACTTTGTTTCAAAAGAGGATGAAATCGACTATAATTAAAACTTGAACTAATTCGTTGATTATATCTAAATGGTGCTTTGAGTAAAGCCTTTTGAATTCCATTTCCTTCAGAATCATAGTATCCCTGCTGCTGATCGTCCTCATAATAAAATGCTTTATACAGACTATTTTGATGAACAAACTCAGCGGCTAGCACTCTACCTACTCCAACCACTTCTCCTTCCGATATAAATTCTTCGTAAATAGCACGATAATTATCGCCACGATATAAGCGGAAAAAATCAATCTGCCATGCAAATATTTTATTTAACTCTATTCCAACTCCTGTAGAATGATCTTGCGATACCAAGGACTCGTACAATGAAGACTCTATAACCCCTTCAACCTGACGAATCCGAACTGCAGTTGGTTTGGCAGATGCCTGAACAAGGATACCATCGCTCAAATCTATTTTTATGTAGCGCACATTGGACTCCATTAGAATAAGTACAGGAGCATAGGATACATCATCAAAGTTATTGTGTTTCCGATATCGATAGTATATTTGGTTTTGTTTTAAAAATCGAAAACCTAATCTTTGCTTCAATTCAATGGATACTTGCCAAATTTCCTGCTGTGAAATACCCATTTCATCTAACAGCTCATACAAACTTTGATTTGCTCGAACCTTATCACGTTCTAATACTCCAATATCTGAGGCATATCCAAATCCATCGATTGGAAACTCTTCTTCAATCTCACTGAGTGTATCCGAACCAACCTCTGTCATTTGAGGTTGAAACAAACAACCAGCAAGACCATAAAAAAGAAATAAAGCCAAAAGAACCAAATAGTGTTGGAACATAAAGTAAAGTAAAACAATACCTAAAAAATAAGTCATTTAGGCAGTATAATGAATAAATACAAACACTTTATTTTCATTGTTAAACGTAACCGGTACTGCATAGATCTTGCAGATAATCCAAATAAACTTACAATTCCTACCATTTCAAACAAAATAACCACCTAATTAAGTTTGATAGTTAGTATTTTATATTGTTTGAATTGCTTGATAGTACCACAAGAGTATATGCATCTTTAACTATGCGTATACTGCAAAGGAAGTCAGAAAAAACGTGATTGTTACAAACTCATAAAAGTCATTTAGCGCAATTATTCGAAAGAAAGATATGAATAATGTACCCTAAAAAGAACTCGAACAACCTTCTTGGATGTAATACTTTTGTATTATGCTTAATTATTTCGTGGACTTACTTTAGCTCCATTACAAGTCATGCGCAAATTCAGACTCGCACAAACAACGAAGCCCCATTTGAACTACAATTAAAGAATGAACTACGAATTTATTCAGAAACCGACTCTGTTCGCATTTCGACTCCATTCAAAATTACCATGGCTACCCCATCACGTATTGAATATGAAATTATCTTCCCAGATTCTAGCTATTTCCCTCCAAGTCTTTTTCTTAGAGATGCCAGCTATGGGTCAACTGCTTTTAAAGATAGTGTTGTTTATACCTTTCAATACTTTGGTAATCAGGATCTGCTGCTAAGTGGTTTGCAAATATTATACAAGGCCAAGGAAGACACCTTTTCGATAATAGCCCCACCCATTCGTTTACCATTTAGCTCAAAGCTAGAACTAATTACAGCACGTGGTGATTCACTTGAATTAAATCCGATTAAACCAAATTATTCCTTTTCTAGCCCATGGTTGTATATTTTTATTATTGGAATTGTTTTAGCAATACTAACTTTTTTATGGTGGCATCACCGTTCTCAAAAAATAATAACTGAGCCTATACAGTTCTCAGAACTACCAGTTTATGAGTCCCCTTTAGGAGCCTTAAAAAGTAAATTAGAATTTATTCAAGATGACGAATTTCCAAAAACCGAAATTACTATCAAAAT
This sequence comes from Balneolaceae bacterium UBA2956, assembly GCA_002348545.1. Taxonomy (GTDB): domain Bacteria; phylum Bacteroidota; class Rhodothermia; order Balneolales; family Balneolaceae; genus UBA1275. Next base: position 85,037 of record DEBM01000045.1, on the reverse strand, counting down.
CTATTACTCACGTGTAAGTGATGCATTCCGAGTTTATTATGAAGAGCTTTATGGTTTTCCAGCCTTAGAATCTACCTCTCGAGAATTACTCGATTACCTCAATAAGGTGGCTGAATCAACTGACATAATTCAGAAAATTGGGAGTTTACTGATCAATGCAGATCGAGTCAAATTTGCCAAATATAAGCCTAATGAAGAGCAAATACGGTTCCTTTTAGATGAGTCTTTTGCTTGCATAGATCTACTCTTTGAACGGCATAAAAGACGCCTTCACACTCATAAAAAAGAATTTGAAGACCTTCATGGTTATTCACAAAATTTTCAAAAAGATGATTTTCTGTCATGATTGAATTCGGAGATCCAATATGGCTTTGGGCTTACTTGATTATTCCGTTTATCGTGGTCATTTATGTCTATCGCTTTCTGTATAAGAAAAAGCCTGCTCTTTTATTTTCAGATACAGAAGCGTTCAAAAATTTACAAGGTAATGGCAAGCAGTACCTGCATTGGTTAGAGCAACTTTTCTTCATACTTGGCATTGCGTGTTTAATTTACGGCCTAGCTCGACCACAAGAACAATTGACCACTGTTGAGCGAAATGCAGAGGGTATTGATATCGTTTTGACATTGGATATCTCATCATCTATGAAAGCTGAGGATTTAAAGCCTAATCGATTCGAAGCAGCAAGAGAAGTTGCAAAAGAATTCATAGATCAACGTATTTCAGATCGTATTGGATTAGTTTCATTTGCCATGCAAAGTTTTACAGTTTGCCCTCCAACATTAGACTACCGACTTTTAAAAGAATTAGTTGATGAAGTTGAAATGGGAGTAATTCAAGACGGAACAGCTATTGGGATGGGTATTGCTACCTCTGTCAATAGACTCAAGGACAGTGAAGCAAAAAGTAAAGTAATCATATTACTCACTGATGGACAAAATAATGCAGGTGAAATAGACCCTGTAACCGCAGCTGATTTAGCTATCGCTTATGATATTAAAATATATACAATTGGAGCAGGATCCCGAGGAACCGCTCCATATCCGGTTGATGATCCAATTTTTGGGCGTAGATATCGTAATATTCAGGTAGATTTAGATGAAGAAATGTTACTACGTGTAGCTGAGCTAACGGGTGGGAAGTATTATAGAGCTACTGATTCCCAAGAATTACTGAGAATTTACCAAGAGATAGATACCCTTGAACGAACTAAAGTAGAAGAAATTATCTACACCGATTTCACCGATCTTTATCCTATCTATATAGCATTGAGTCTACTATTTATGACTGGCTACTTTCTTCTCAAGCAATTTGTTTTGCGTTCAATAGTTGAGGTCTAATAATGAGTAATCATTCTAAGATGAATCTTGTAAAAGATATTATACAAGATTCATCCTTTCGACAGTACTACCGGCTTATCAAAGAATCTGAGTCCAAGATATCTGTTCAAGAAAGACCAATAATAATTGAATTAAAGAAAGCAGTAGGCTCTTTACTATCATTTTTGATTGCAGGATTAAATCATTCGAAGCCTATTATCTTTATTTGTCAGAGCGACGAAGAAATGCAAGTTATGGAGAGTGACTTACTGGAATTAAGTATTTCAAAAGTACTTACTTTTCCAGCACTTAAACGTCGACCCTACGATAAAGACGCTATTTTAGATATCAGTTCAATGGTTCAAAGGACTGAAGTCTTGCAAAAAATCACTGAAAAAAATGACTTTATTATCCTGTGCTCTGCAGAAGGACTTTTTGATTTTGTACAAGATCCAGAAACTTTTCAATCAGCTAAACTTGAACTCGAAAAATCGCAAGAATATCAATTTGAAGATATTCAGCAACATTTAGCATCACATGGGTATAAAAATGTACGTTTCGTCGATGAGCCAGGTGAAATGGCCATTCGTGGTGGCATTCTAGATATTTACCCGTATTCAGGTGAATACCCAATCCGTGTTGAATTCTTTGGTAATGAAATCGAAAGTATTCGTGAATTTGACGCCGATTCTCAACGTTCAGTAGCCTTTCTAGATCGAGTATCGATTGTTCCAGATATATCAAATGTAAAGCAGGAAAACTTACAGAGTCTTTTGCATTTCTTAGCAGAAAAAGTGCATTTTATAGTGAAAGACGAATCTTTAATTATTAGTCATCTTACAAAGCTTTATGATGATGCTCTTCAGCGTTTCAACCCAAAAGAGCATGAGATTTCTCCAGATAAATTATTTCTAAATGCAGTTTCATTTAGGGATATTACACATCAAAAAGCGACTAGCCTGAGTTATACAGGATTTACTGAAGGCATAGATTATAACCAAACCCTTACTTTTGGTGCTCGCCCTCAACCAGATTTTAATGGCATTATTAAACAGGTCATTGAAAATATAGAACGTCAAAGTAAACAAGGATTTAAAACCTATATTTGTTGTGACAATCAAGGTCAAGTTGACCGGTTTTATGAATTACTACCTTCATCTTCTCCAAGCCATACTTATGCCTTACTCAGTCAGTCTCTGAGTAAAGGTTTTATACTTGAAAGTCAAAAAATTGCTGTCTACACCGACCATCAGATATTCAACCGATATCATCGGCCAAAAATTAAAAAAAGAAAATATTCCGGTGGTATATCCTTTAAAGAAATCTATGACTTAAATCTAGGTGATTATGTAGTGCATATCGATTATGGAATCGGAAAATTTTCTGGCTTTAAAAAGATTGAGGTGAAGGGAGTGCTTCAGGAAGTAGTCGTCATACAATACCAGAAAAATTCAACTCTTTATGTCAATCTAAGTAGCCTACATAAGCTGCAAAAATACTCATCAAAAGAAGGCGTTGCGCCTAGAGTCACTATATTAGGATCCGGTGAGTGGGCACGAAAAAAAGCTCAAACACGAAAAAAAGTTAAAAATATTGCTCGTGAACTTATTGAATTATATGCCAAAAGAAAGATGCAAAAAGCTTTTGCATATTCAGCAGATAATGCATGGCAGGTTGAAATGGAAGCTAGATTTGAATTTGAAGAGACTCTAGACCAAGACTCAGCTATTAAAGCGGTGAAAGAGGATATGATGAATGAGCAACCTATGGACCGCTTGGTCTGTGGTGATGTTGGCTTTGGAAAAACAGAGGTAGCCATACGCTCTTCTTTCAAAGCCGTTATGGATAATAAGCAGGTAGCTATACTCGTACCTACCACCCTTTTGGCCGATCAGCATCTCAAAACATTTAGTAAAAGGATGAATGACTTCCCGGTTATAGTAGAGGCTCTGTCGAGGTTTAAGAGTACAAAAGATCAAAAAAGAATACTCAAAGGCGTGAGTACAGGTGAAGTAGATATTCTTATTGGGACCCATAGAATACTATCCAAAGACATCTCATTTAAAGATTTAGGCTTAATTATAATCGACGAAGAACAACGGTTTGGAGTATCCGCTAAGGAAAAATTAAAAGCGTTAAAAGCGACCGTTGATGTACTCACTCTCACGGCAACACCTATCCCAAGAACATTACAATTCTCTCTTATGGGTGCACGAGATTTGAGTATTATAACTACTCCTCCATACAACAGACGTCCAGTTCAGACTGAAATTCACTCCTTTGATGAGGCACTAATTAGAGATGCTCTAATGCAAGAAATTTCCCGTGGAGGTCAAGCCTTTTTTATTCATAACAAGGTTGGAAATATTGAAGAGGTTGCTAATATGATTCACACATTAGTCCCTGATATTAGAATAAGATATGCTCATGGACAAATGAAAGTCACTGAATTGGAGAAAATTATTCATGATTTTTACAATCATCGATTCGATGTACTGATCTCAACTAATATCATAGAAAATGGGATCGACATCAGTAATGCTAATACTATAATTATAAACGATGCTGACCGTTTTGGCCTATCAGAATTGCATCAACTCAGAGGTCGGGTAGGTCGATCTAATCGTAAGGCCTTTTGCTATTTAATTACCCGCTCAATCGAACAATTAACCTCAGAGGCACGTAAAAGACTTATTGCCCTGGAAGAGTTTTCGGATTTGGGATCAGGTTTTAATATTGCCATGCGTGACCTTGATATTCGAGGTGCAGGAGATATACTGGGTGGAGAGCAAAGTGGCTTTATAAATGATATTGGTTTCGAATTGTATACCAAAATATTGGATGAAGCTGTGCAAGAAGTAAAAGAAAGCGAATTCAATCATTTATTTGAGGGTGGAGAAAAAAAATTAACTATACCCGAAACACAAATAGAAATGGATGAACCCGCATTGCTTCCTCAACAATATGTGACCGATAATGTGGAACGACTAAATCTCTATCGAAAGTTAGCCAAAGCCAATACAATTGAAGAAATTGAAGATTGGAAATCTGAAGTTGAAGACCGATTTGGCCTCTTTCCTAAGGAAGCCATTCGGTTATGGCAAAGCAAAAAGATTCAATTCTATGCCTCCAACTTATATTTTGTTAAAATTACTTTACGAGTAGGTAAGATGTGGTGTATGTGTCCTAAAGTAAAAAGTAAACTTGGACGATCGTACTATGAAGTTCCTTTATTTTCCAATATACTCAATCACATTAAAAAGGTGATGGGAGATAATCATACCATGATACAAAAAGATGATGCTATACGTTTTATGTTTGAAGATGTAGATAATTTATCGGATGCCATTGATTTGCTTAGAAAAATATATGAGAGTCATTAGCTATGCTGGATATTGATGAAGCTGCAAAACGTTTAAAATTAGGTGGGATAGTAGCTATTCCCACTGAAACCGTTTATGGTCTTGCTGCTGACGCAACTAAGCTACTTGCTATACAAGAGATATTCACTATTAAAAAACGTCCGTTAGATAACCCCCTTATTGTTCATATTGGCTCACTTGAACAGTTAGGTGAAATATCCAAACGATTGATGGAGTTAGAGTTAAGTATAATAAAAAAATTATGGCCAGGCCCCCTTACATTATTACTTCCACGGAGAACAACCGTACTTGATGCCGTAACTGCTGGCCTTGAAACCGTAGCTGTACGCATGCCTAATCATCGACTATGTTTAGATTTGTTACAAAAAACAGGCCCTCTGGTTGCTCCAAGTGCTAATCTATCTGGGACCCCTAGCCCAACAAAGAAAGAGCACGTATTAAGCGATTTTGGCGAGGATTTCCCTGTATTAGATGGAGGAATTTGTAGCATAGGACTTGAATCAACTGTTTTAAGTTGCAGACCCAGCTATTTCATGACTACCGAGGGAAATAAATTAAATTATCCATATAAGGCGTCGCACAACAATATGATTATCTACCGACCTGGGGCAATCAGTGCTGAACAGCTATCAGAATTTGGTTCAGTTAAATATTACACTTCTAACCAAATCGAACAAGATGCTACAAGTTCATCAAAAAATATACCAAGCCCTGGGCTTAAATATCGACATTATGCTCCTAAAGCTAAGATAGTGTGGCTTTCCAATATTGAGCAACTTAAGGGAACACAATTAAACAGCATTGTTTTACTCCTTGATAACCTTATACCTGATATTAAAGATTTCTTAGAGCAATCCACGGATCATGGATTCCATTTAGTCTATTGCGAGGGTACTTGGGAGCGTTTTGGGCAACTCCTATATGATACCTTTAGAATAGCTGACTTGGAAAATTATACACATATTTTTGTTCAAGATATTCGTCGGCATCCATTCTCAAATGACTTAAAAGAGGCGCTTATAAACAGAATTGAAAAGGCAATTAGTGGACACTGAAACGCTGATCAGCCTTTAATCCAACAATCGACTCGAACATAAGCTTTATTAGTAATTTTACATCATGCATAGAACAAATTTCAACGGGAGAGTGCATATAACGCAAAGGCAGAGAAATTAAGGCGGATGGTATACCTGTTCTTTGATAGAAGATACTATCGGTATCGGTACCCGTTCTCACGCTGGTGGCCTCATGTTGGATTTGTATATTATGTTTTACAGCAATTTCTTCTAGATAACGCACAACACTCGGATGATTAGCGCCCCCATGTTGTATACTTGGACCTTTAGTTAACATCACAGTTCCATGTTCTTTTTGGTCAATTCCTGGAGAATCTGTAGCATGAGTGACATCGGTTACAAGTGCCAGATCTGGATTTAACCGGTAACTCATCATACGTGCACCAAAGCCTCCTACCTCTTCCTGTACAGAATTCAAAGCCACTGCATTTACATGTAAATCTTGGGAAACATTTTTGAGCATACGCAACACCTGTGCTACGATATATCCACCAATTCGATTATCTAACGCTCTAGCTGTTAGAATGTGATCGTTTAAAAATTCAAAGTTGTCTTCATAAGTGATTGGATCACCAACTTGAACTAATTTAAGTGCTTCTTCTTTTGATGTAACACCTATGTCTATATATATTTCTTTCCAAGCAGGCTTTTTACCTCCCCCATTTTTCTGATCCTGTAAGTGAATGGCGGTATTACCTGTGATTCCTACAACTTTTGCTTTTTGGTTATGAATAATCACTTTTTTTGCTCTAGCTATTGTCGAATCACTCCCACCTAATTTATTCACATATACAAAGCCTTGTTTGGTAATATGTTGAACAACCATTCCAATCTCATCGCAATGTGCTTCTATCAATACAGTTGGTCCTTCTTCATTTGTTAAAACTTTTGCTGCACAAGACCCGTAAGCATCAGTAATAACCTCATCAGCAAAATCCTCTACATACTCTTTCCAAACTCTCACGCCAGCTGCTTCGTAACCAGTTGGACTTGGTGTAGTTAAAAGGGTTTCTAAAAATTCAGGTGCTGATGGAATAATCATTTGTAATAAAATTGGGTTACCTTTCTAGGAGATTTATATTTAGTCAATATACGTATTTCAGCTCCTTCTATATAAGTATAATTCTTCATTTTTATGATTCCTGAACAATATATACGAAATTGTTTCCCACAATGGTCTCAAATGTCCGTAAGATTAAACGACATGGACGCTTTATCTCACGTCAATAATGCTTTATTGAAGAGTTATTATGAAGAAGCCAGAATACAAATACTTCAAAAAATACCAGAATGGTTTGAAGATATAGTAAGAAAAAATTGTATTATACTACGAAAATCAGTAATTGAGTATCATTCTCCTACCCTTTATTCTGACATTCCATTCAATTGTAGCAATATAGTTAGGGTCAATGCATCTCTAGTCTATGTCTTACAAGCAGCATACAATTCTAAGACTGAACAATTGGGTTCCATAGCTGAATTTATGGGAACTTGGTTCGATTTGCAAAAACAGCGACATACTTATATCCTATCATCTAAGATGCTTTCCAACTATTTCCTATCTTCCTCTCCTAATTAAGTGATATGGATAAAAGTACCCGCTATAAAATATTTAATGACCCAGTTCACGGATTTATCTCTGTACCTAAAGGAATTATTCTTGAATTAATAGACCATCCCTACATCCAACGGCTAAGGCGGATACGGCAATTAGGTTTGGGTTATTTAGTGTTTCCAGCAGCAGAACACTCTCGTTTCTCGCATGCATTAGGGTCCTTAGAATTGGGCCAACGTGTTCTAAATAACTTACGTGAAAAAGATACTACAATAAGCAATCAGGAATACGAGGGTACACTCATTTGTTTACTTTTACACGATGTTGGACATGGTCCATTATCTCATACACTTGAACATTCTTTGCTTAGTGAGTTTAATCACGAAATGATGAGCCTAGCAATTATGCATGAATTAAATAGTCAATTTAATGGGGCACTGGATACGGCCATAGATATTTTTACCGATCAGCATCCCAAGAAATTTTTGCATCAACTAGTATCATCACAACTCGATTTAGATCGACTAGATTATCTAAAAAGAGACAGCTTTTTTACGGGTGTATCAGAAGGTTCGATAGGTATTCAACGCATACTTAAAACGATGCGAGTATATAAAAATAACATCGTAATAGAGCGAAAAGGTATTTATGCCGTCGAAAACTATATTATTTCTCGGCGTTTAATGTATATGCAAGTATATCTTCATAAAACCGTACTCAGTGCCGATTCACTCATTCGATCTATATTTAAGCGGGTGACTTATTTATTTGCACAAGGAGAATCAGTACCAAGCGGTAGTACTCAATTAGATTATTTCCTACGCGAGCAACCATCAGCTAAAAAAAGTATCTCTACATCCATTATCAGCGCCTATGCTCAACTGGACGATTATGATGTTTATCAAAGCATTAAAGCTTGGCAGAGTGCTAAAGATCTTATTTTATCCGATTTAAGCAGTCGGTTTTTGAACCGAAATTTATTTCGAGCTAGCTTTTTTGATAAAAACCCAGGTAAGGCTAGTCTTCAAAAAATAAACAAAATGACACATGCATATCTTGTAAAAAAAGGACTACCAAGCGATAATGAGAGCATGAAATACTACATTCGAACCGAATACAGTACTTCGGAGGCCTATAAATATAAAAATGATAGTATTTGGATTCTTGACAATGATGTAGCGATTGAATTTTCCAAAGCTGCTGATACGAAAAATATAATTGCGTTAACTCAGCCCGTTAAAAAATACTTTATCATGCATCCAAAGTATTAAATAATAGATTTAAAATGCCCTATACTGAGTTTTATATACGAGTATAATGTATAAAACTTAAGTTTTCATTACAATGGATTCTGTTTATTTCGCGCCAAATATGGCCTATATCAGAACGGTACTCCGGAAAAAAAGTATCTCCTTTATACTCTTTGTGAACCAGAGTAATAATCATTTCATGTGCAATCTTCATTGTTTGACGATACACAACCCCACCACCAATAATAAAAAGCTTAGAAGGTTCTTCGAGCTTAATTGCCTCTATTGCCTGTTCTAATGTAGAATAACAGGCTACATTATCATAATTTTTAGTTGTACTAAGTACGATATTTTGTCGATGTTGTAATGGTTTAGACCCTAGTTCTTCAAAAACTCCTCTGCCCATAAGAATTGGAAAACCTGAAGTTGTCTGCTTGAAATGTTTCATGTCTTCAGAAAAATGCCAAGGCAAGGACCCCTCATTTCCAATAACTAAATTAGGATCATGTGCTGCAATAATAATAATCTTCATAATTAGTACAATTACACCGCTACTTCAAAGCGAATTAAAGGATCTGGGTCGTACCCAATTAATTCAAAATCATCAAAACTTAGTTTATCCAATGGTTTATTGGCGATCTTGAGTTCTGGAAGAGTCTTTGGCGAACGTGATAATTGTTGCTTTAATCCATCTATATGATTTACATAGATATGTGCATCCACTATTGTATGGGCAAAAACTCCGGGTTCAAGTCCAACTTCTTGAGCAATTGCCATTGTTAAAGCAGAATAACAGGCTAAGTTAAAAGGTATTCCAAGCGCAATATCACCTGAACGTTGAGTCAAATGACAATTTAATTTACCTTCAGAGACGTTGAATATGTACATGATATGGCAAGGAGGTAACGCCATTTTAGGTAATAAACCAGGGTGCCAAGCGCTCACAACAATTCTTCGACTCATTGGATCTGTCTTTAGCATATGAATAACATTTTGGATTTGATCAAATTCATCTCGCCTCCATTCAGTAGTTCCATCTTCATTTTTATGCTCTATAAGGAAAGGAAACCGTCGCCATAACACAGGATAAATAGGGCCAACATGCCCATCTTCATCGGCCCAGGCATCCCATATATGAATGTTATTTTTGTCACGAAGCCATCTGATATGGTCTTCACCACGTAAATACCACAATAATTCTAGAATAACAGATTTAAAAAAAACTTTTTTAGTCGTTAAAAGTGGAAAGCCTTCAGATAGATTTACCTTATAATACTCTGCAAAATTGGAAATAGTATCCGTACCAGTACGGTTTTTTTTACAAACACCGTGATCTAAAACTCTTTGAACTAAATCATGATAAACTTTCATATAAGACTATATTAACGTTGTTTTTGGGGTTTTTTACATTACTATCTCTTTCAAAAATATAATAGCTATTGAAAAATAAATGATAATTCCACTAACATCGACCACAGTGGCAACAAATGGTGTAGATGAAACTGCTGGGTCAAAACCTAAACGTGATAATATGAAGGGTAACATAGCTCCAATAAAATTACCAAATAAAACAATAGACAGTAAACTTAAACCAATGACTGAAGCGGTCATATAGGACTGTTGATCAACGTATCCATTTGCTGTAAGATCCCAAGCCAACAGAGTTAAAAAGCCTAAAATACCTATTAAAAAACCTAATATTAAACCAGAGCTTAATTCCCTTAAAAATACTTTTTTCCAATCCTCAGCTCTAATATCATCCGTTGCCAACGCGCGGATAACAAGTGTGGCAGCTTGGGTACCTGAATTACCACCGCTTGAAATAATTAAAGGAACAAAAAAAGATAAAAAAACAATTTTTGAGAGTAACTCTTCATATTGCTCCATTGTTAAAGCAGTTAAAATTTGACCTACAAATAAAACAATAAGCCACCCTAAGCGTTTTTTTATCATTTGTGCAATGGACGTTTGAGAATAATAGTCATCCAGTGCATCCATAGCTGCCATTTTCTGCATATCCTCAGTGATTTCTTCTTCTGCTACATCTATAACATCATCTACTGTAACAATACCAACTAGTACATTATCAGAGTCAACTACAGGCAAGGCTACCTTATCATATTTAGCAAGCATCTTAACTGCTTCTTCTTGATCTTCATAAACGCGTAAAGCAGTATATGACTCATCCATGAGTTTTGATATAGTCTGGTTTTCAGCTGCAATAATTAATTCGGTAATTCGTAAGTCATCTATTAATTGCTCTCGATCATTAACCACATAAATTACATTCAATGTCTCAGCCATGGCTGCATATTTTCGTATATGCTCCATACTGCGCTTAACCGTCCAATCAGATTTTACACGGACATAGCGTGGAGTCATCAAACGACCAACTGAGTCTTCAGGGTAGCCTAATAGTTTCTTCACTTGAAGCTGATCTGATGGCCTCATAGAATTCATTACCTTTTGGGTTAGATCCCCTGGTAATTCCTCCATCAGCGCAACCTGTTCATCCGGTTCTAGGTTACTCATTACTTCTGATAGCTGTTGCTTAGTAAATAACTCCAGTAGGGTAACTCCTTTATTAGATGGTAGTTCAGAAAATACATCAGCAGCAATAGCCTTTTTTAATAATCTGAACACGACTACTGCTAAATCTCCATCCAATTCCACTATTAGCTCTGCTATATCAACAGGAGGTACATCAGCTAAAACCTCTTTTAGGCCTATCCAATCCTTTTTTTGGATAAGTTCATCGAACTCAGGTTTTAATAATTGGACTAACATATTTGTCTGTCTACTTATTCTTGAATATGTGATACAGCATGGGTAATGAAAATTTATACTTCAATCCCTGGACTATGATCATATGATAAAATATAACTAAATGTTTATTGTACATCTAAAATCTGAAGTGCATTTCTTGCTGCTTCTTGCTCGGCTTTTTTCTTACTCTTTCCAGTACCTTTACCAAAAATTTCTGTACCCATGGAAACTTCAACTTTAAAGGTTCTATTATGACCTGGCCCCTTTTCGTCAATCACTCGATATTCGGGCAGGCTCATTTTATTAGCTTGAGCGTATTCTAATAATGTACTTTTAAAATTATCATTGATCAGAGTTAATTCATCAAAGTTAAGATGTTCTTCATACACTTTGCTAACAAATTTAAAGGTAACCTTGTAGCCTTCTGTGATATAAATAGCTGCAATTATTGATTCAAAAATGTCAGCTAATATACTTTTTGATTTAGTTACTCCACCTTTCGTATCGGTAAATTCTAATAAGGATTCTATTCCTAGATTTTTCGACAAAGCAGAAAGTGTTTCACCTCTTACCATTTTAGCTCTAGTTTTTGTCAAAAATCCTTCATCTTCTTCGGGATATTTTTGAAATAAAAGTTCAGCAGAAATAAGATCTAGTACGGCGTCACCAAGGAATTCTAATCGTTCATAAGAATCATAGCGTTCGTATTTTTCAAGTGCTGTAGAGGAACGATGTCGTAATGCTTTTTGGTAGAGGGAAGTATCAGTAGGAAAAAATCCTAAGATATTGCTTAAATCTTTAAACCTTTTGTCTTCTGAAGAAACTTCTTTTTTTTTTAACAACGTACCTTCAAAGCGCTTCTTTGAAGCAAAACCGAATAGAAAACGAGTCATCCAACTCATCTATTATCCTTCGTAACGCTTAAAAACTAGGGTCGAATTATGCCCACCAAAACCGAATGCATTGTTCAATGCGTAGTTCAGTTCACGAGCAACCGGTGCATTTGCGGTGTAATTCAGGTCACACTGTGGGTCTTGATTGTCTAGATTAATTGTTGGAGGTACAATACCGTGATAAAGGGCCAAAATTACTGCAAGAGACTCAATAGCTCCTGCAGCACCTAAGGTATGCCCTGTCATCGATTTCGTTGAATTTAAATTCATTTTATACGCATGATCCCCAAAAACTTTTTTTATGGAGTTGGTTTCGGCTATATCACCAAGTGGTGTAGAGGTACCATGCATGTTGATATGGTCGACATCTATCGTTGTTATCCCAGCAGAGTTTAAAGCGTTTTTCATGGCCAAAATAACCCCATTTCCTTCTGGATCTGGAGCGGTTATATGATAAGCATCCGCAGAGTAACCGTAACCTGCAACTTCGCCATATATTCTAGCCCCTCTTTCTAGTGCAAAATCTAATGACTCAAGAACCATAATCCCAGATCCTTCTCCAAGAACAAATCCATCTCTGTCTATATCAAAAGGTCTTGAAGCAGACTGAGGATCATCGTTTCTGGTACTCATCGCCTTCATGGCATTGAAACCAGATATTCCAATTTTTGTTACAGGTGATTCTGTACCTCCAGTTATTGAATAATCTGATTGCCCATAGCGTATCATATCGTAGGCGATACCAATATTATGAGATCCTGTTGCACAGGCTGAAACTGCGCAAAAGTTAGGCCCCCTGAACCCATACTTAATTGAGATTTGACCTGAGATTATATCAGGTATAGACATAGGGATGTAAAAAGGTGAAACTCCTTTTGGTCCTCTCTCATAAAAAGAAATGGATTGATCAAAAAAAGTTTTCATACCTCCTATTCCTGTACCAACATGAACTCCTACACGATCTTTATCAATTTTATCTAAATCTAATTTAGAATCAATAATAGCTTCATCAGTTGCAATTAACGCATATTGAGTGGCATAGTCTAACTTTCGAGCTTCTTTTTTTTCAAAATGCTTCAATGGATCATAGTTATCAATCTGTGTAGCAAAAGTCGTTGCAAAACCTGTTGTGTCGAATCTATCAACATTTTTTGCTCCACTTTCACCTGAAAGTAAACCATTCCAAAAGTCAGGAGCGCTCTTCCCAACTGGGGTAAGAGCGCCTATACCTGTAATTACAACTCGTCGTGAACTCATATAATTCAAATATATTAAGTGAGTTTTTCCTGAATATATTTAATTGCATCACCAACTGTAGCAATGCTTTCAGCATCCTCATCGGGAATGCTAAGATCGAAATCTTTTTCAAATTCCATGATTAATTCCACAGTATCTAAAGAATCTGCACCTAAATCGTTGGTGAAATTTGCATCAGCAACAACTTCTGATTCATCTACACCTAATTTATCGGTAATGATTTCTTTTACTTTTGATTCTACATCTTGTGACATAATGAGTCCTTTATTTTAATGGTAGTTTGTAGTTTGATAATTTAATAAACTTAATAATATCTTGCACACAAATAGCATATAAGGTAGCCATCTAAATTGCCATACCACCGTCAACTCGTATAACTTCACCTGTTATATAGCTACTTAGGTCTGAAGCAAGGAACAAACACGCCGCCGCTACTTCCTCAACATTACCAGCTCGACCCAATGGTGTTGCCTCTTTAATATCGTTCAATACCTTTTCATCAAGTATGTTCGTCATGTCTGTGTGTATATAGCCAGGCGCAACTACATTCGCTCGAATATTTCTAGAAGCTAATTCCTTGGCATATGATTTAGTGAACCCAACTAAACCGGCTTTAGAAGCGGCATAATTACTTTGGCCTGCATTCCCAGTCAATCCTACAATAGAGCCCGTATTTATAACAGAGCCCCCGCGGTTTTTCATCATAGGTCTAGCTACAGCTTTTGAATAGTTAAATATGCCTTTTAGATTTGTTTCAATAACCTGATCCCATTGGTCTTCGGACATTCTGAGTATGAGTCCATCCCTTGTAATGCCAGCATTATTCACAAGTATATCTATTTTACCCCATTTTTGAAGAACTTCATCAATTACTTCATTTGCTCTGCTGAAATCTGATGAATTAGCCTGTATGGACATTGCATCAGAACCAAGTTTATTTATTTCTTCCGTTACTTGCCCAGCTGAGCTAGAAGAGTTAGCGTAGGTAATAGCGACGTTAGCTCCTCTGGAAGAAAAGGCTAACGCTATAGCTTTTCCAATACCTCGGCTGCCACCTGTTATAAGAGCAATTTTTCCAGTTAAATCTAAACTATATTCTGACATATCATTGTATTCCACTTAATTGTAAAGAACGGTCTATGCGTTTAACTAACCCCTGAAGTACCTTACCTGGTCCAAGCTCAACTACTTCTTTGACCCCATCAGAAACCATATGCTCTATGGTCTGGGTCCATAAAACCGGCTTTAGTATTTGTTGTAAGATATTGTTTTTTAGTTTTTTAGCTGACTTAGACGGTTTGGCATCTACATTTGAGTAAACAGGTACATTCGCATCATGAAATGAAACTCTTTCAAGACCAAGTTTGAATTCATCATATGCTGATTGCATTAAAGGTGAATGAAAAGCACCACTCACAGCTAAGGGTAGTGCCATTTTTGCACCGATCTTTTTAAAAGAATTTAATGCCAAAATAACTGCATTTGAATGTCCAGATATAACTATTTGTCCTTTTGAATTGAAATTCGCTGGTAGTACTGTTTCATTTGACTCATCTGAAATTTTTTTACAGATCTGGGTTACGATATCGTTCTCAAGCCCAATTACAGCCCCCATTGCTCCACTACTTTGCTTTCCTGCCGCTTGCATTAATTGACCACGAAGTCGAACTAATTTTAAGCCCTCTTCGAATGAAAAAACTCCTGCTGCAGTTAATGCAGAAAATTCACCTAGAGAGTGTCCGGCCACACAATCTGGAATTATCGCAATAGTCTGATACAGAGCCATAGAATGCACATAAAGAGCTGGCTGTGTATATTCAGTTTGCCTTAAAATTTCTTCAGGCCCTTCAAACATAATATTTGATAAAGAAAAACCTAGTATTTCATCAGCTTGATCAATAATTTTTCTTACTGCTGGTTCAGCATGATACCGTTCGGATGCCATTCCTACATATTGAGAGCCTTGCCCAGGGAAAACAACTGCCTTCAATATTTACCTCCCCAAGTTAAGTATACAGCACCCCAGGTAAATCCTCCACCAAAAGCGGTCAAAATAATCGATTCACCATTCCTCATTTGATCTTTCCAATCGTACAAGCAAAGAGGTATCGTAGCTCCAGTTGTGTTGCCATAACGTTCTATGTTAATCATAACTTTGTCCATTCCTAAGCTCATTCTGCGAGCCGTTGCATCTATAATACGCAAATTCGCCTGATGCGGAACAAGCCAAGATATATCTTCGGCCTTTAAATTATTACGCTCCATTATTTCCGCTGATACATCCGCCATTCCCACAGTGGCTTTTTTGAATACCGCTTTACCATCTTGCTTAATAAAGTGCATGTGTTTGGCAACTGTTTCAAGAGACGCAGGATATCGACTACCGCCCCCCTTTTGAACTAAATGACAATTAGTATCGCCTTCGCTGTAATGTATAGAATCAATAATACCCGTTCCATCATTCGAAGGTTGTAAAAGAACAGCACCTGCACCATCTCCAAAAAGTATACAGGTGGCCCGATCTGTATAATCTATAATTGATGACATTTTGTCTGCACCAATGACTAAAACATTTTTATAACGCCCACTTTCAACAAATGAAGCTCCAGTAGTTAAAGCATAGATAAACCCAGAGCATGCCGCTGATAGATCAAAAGCCAAGGCATTAGTGGCTCCAATTGCTTCTTGAACTAAGCAAGCAGTAGACGGAAAAATATAATCTGGTGTTACCGTAGCCACAATGATTACATCTATTTTATCTGGTGTAAGACCTACAAATTCTAAGGCCTCATTAGCTGCATTTGCCGCCATATATGAAGTCGCTTTTTCAGGATCTTTTAAAATTCTTCGCTCAATGATACCTGTTCTTGTTCGAATCCACTCATCATTTGTATCTACAAGTTTCTCTAAATCATGATTGGTTAAACGATCATCGGGTAAATAATGTCCAACTGATGTAATTGTAGCTCTAGTTTGTTCCATTAAGGATTTAATTAAATTATTGAGGCAATTATTTTATCGTTGATAGAATGCTTAACACAATCCATCGCTACTTTAATCATATTTTTTATTGCTGTTGGACTACTACCTCCATGACCGACGACACTCGTTCCATTAACCCCCAAGAATGGTAACCCCCCTACTCGTTCATAATCAAAAGGAGCTAATGCTTCAGAGAATATCTGTTGAACAAAACGCAGAATTTCAGGAGTACTTGAAGATTGCTTTATTTTCTGCCCAACTAGCGTTTTCAGAATACCTGGAAGAGATTCACCTAATTTAAGAACCACATTACCCATAAAACCATCAGTGATATATATATCCGCTTTTGGAATAAGTATATCTCTACCTTCAACATTCCCTATAAATAAGGGTATTTGCTGAAGCATTGCATGTATTTCCTTGAGTAATTCTGTTCCTTTACCTTCTTCTTCACCGACATTTAGCAATCCAACTCTTGGCTGTTCAATTCCCATAATTTCTTTAGCATATACCTGTCCCATTAGTGCAAATTGAAGGGCCATTTCTGGTTTTATTTCTAGATTTGCCCCTGCGTCAATAATCAATCGGAAACCCTCTAGAGAAGGATAATAAGTAGCAATAGTAGGGCGTGATATACCTTCCAATTTACCCAAAATAAACATGGAAGCCGCTAGGAGTACACCGGTATTACCAGCACTAACAAATCCATGACAATGACCCTGTTTGTGTAAAGCAATACCCTTTGCAATGGAAGAGTTTGGTTTTTGTTTCAGAGCTGCTGAAGCAGAATCAGTCATATCTACCACCTCAGGTGCATCTAAGATCTGTATTCTAGATTGCTCATGATGATGTTGACTTAATTCACTTTGAACTAATTTTTCTGGTCCTATGAGCAATACTGTAAGATTATCAAATTCTTTTATTGCCTCTAATGCACCCAATACTGGGTTTTTAGGGTAGTGATCTCCTCCAGCCGCATCTACAGCTATAATCATCATTGAAGTTTTAGTTATTTATGCTAATAACTTGTCTTCCTCGATAGTAACCACACTCTGGGCAAGCATTGTGATACTTGTGAAATGCTCCACAATTTGAACATTTTGCCAAAGTGACTTCAGAGATTGCGTGATGCGCTCTTCGTTTATCTCTTCTTGCTTTGGAAATTTTTCGTTTTGGATGTGCCATTCTAGTAGATTGTTAATTTAATTTTTCAAGTTTTTTAAGGCATACCATCTTGGATCAATCGAATCCTTATTATCCTCTGAATAACCAAATTGTTCATTTAATAATTCTTTTGGATCACCGTAATCATCTAAGTATCTCGGATGGATTCGTTTGGTTGGCAATGATAACAATAACATATCACGTACCTCTTGATCAAACTCAATAACTTGTTGATGTTTTTCTAATTTTTTAATTGATGAATGCAGATCAATTTCTTCTTCTTTAAGACCTTCTTTGTATATAATCACAAGATCACATTGTGACTCATATATAAATGTATCTAGTGAGCGATCACATCTTAATTCCAAGGATGATGTTACCATAGATTTGATGTGAATCAAGTGATCGCTTCTGTCAATATCAAGGCTCAATATACCTTCTAGTACAACTATACCTTCAGTTTCCAAAAAATCATGTGGAATCGTTAAAGTCCTTTGACTCTTGGAGAACGGTATTTCGTAGGTTTTTAGCTTTAACATAACTAAACATAATTATCCTATAAAGATAAGAATATTAGATATGGAGTACAATCAATTAAATAGACCGTACAGTCTTTGCTCAATTAAACCTATAATACTTCCTAAATGTTCTTTATCGTTCACAAAATCTAGGTCATCTGTTTCAATAATTAATTTTTCGTGAGGATATCTAGCAATCCATTCTTCATATAGATTATTCAATCTCTCCAAATAGTCGATTCGGATAGAATTCTCATACTCTCGCCCTCTTTGCTGAATCTGCCTTACAAGAGTGGGTACTTGTGCTCTCAAATAGATTAACAGATCTGGTGGGCGTAAGTAGTAACTCATTTCATGAAACAAAGCTTCATAGTTATTAAAATCTCGATCACTCATCAAACTCATTTGATGTAGATTCTTAGCAAAAATCTCCACATCCTCGTAAATAGTTCTATCTTGAATAAGACTAATTTCTTTCTGAAGCATATCTTTTTGATGACGAAAACGACTCGATAAAAAATAAATTTGCAGATTAAAACTCCATCTTAGCATATCTTCATAAAAATCTGCTAGATAGGGATTATCATCCACTGATTCATAAAAAGCTTCCCAATCAAAATGTTGAGCCAATAAACCAGTCAATGATGATTTACCTGCGCCTATATTTCCAGCAACGGCGATATATTGTTCTTTCTTTTTTTCTAACACTTATTGATTGATTATTTACCCAAAAGTCGAAACATAGCTTTTTTATAATCTTCGACTCCTGGTTGGTTAAATGGATTAATACCTAAACTGTAGACAAATACACCTGTCAATACTTCATAAAAATAAATAAGTGCACCAATATATTTAGCACTTAATTCTGGTAAATGAATAGTAACAATGGGAACTTGCCCTTCAGAATGAGCCTCAATAGTACCTGACTCAGCTTTGGAATTTATAGAATGAAAAGAATCTCCTTCCAAATACTCTAAACCATCTCCGAAATCAAGACCGGAGGGAACCGATAATTGTGTAGCTACTTGATCAACAACTAAAAAAGTCTCAAGTAATGACCGAGTACCATCCTGAATAAATTGGCCTAAACTATGTAAATCAGTTGAAAATCCCGCTACTGTGGGGAAAATACCTTTCCCATCTTTTCCTTCACTCTCTCCTAATAACTGCTGAATCCATTTACCAAATGAAAGTAATTCAGGCTCAAAAGAAGTAAAAATATCAATAGTAATACCCTTATTATGAAGTGCATTTCTAAGTGCGGCATATTCCACTACTACATCAGCATTTTCTTCCAGTACTTTATAATTACTAACCGCTCCCTCGAATAACTCTTCAATTGAAATTCCAGCTACTGCTATGGGTAGTAGTCCAACAGGTGTCAAAACTGAAAATCTACCGCCAATGTCAGATGGGATAATAAATTTTTGATAACCTGCCTCATCTATAACATCATTCAGCAATCCACCCCTTTCATTCGTGGTACAAATGATTCGTTCTGCTGCATCGTCAAATTCTTCATAAATAAACTTTCTTAGAACCCGAAATGATAATGCTGTTTCTAGCGTAGATCCCGATTTAGAGATAACATTTAGAACTACACTTTTTCTCGAACCATCCGCTTTAGAGGTCTTTAAATATAGTAACAAGTCATTTAAATATGCCCCACTCATATGATGGCCTGCAAACAAAATTTCTGGGCCATTAGACGTAAAAGGAGGTTTTAAAGCATCGATAACAGCCTTGGCCCCTAAATAGGACCCACCTATACCACAAACAATGAATACATCTGCTGAACTATGTATTTTTTTTCCTAATTTGGTCAATCGAGCTACAAGGTCTGAATTTGGTTTTTCTAGTAAATCACGCCAACCCAACCACTCAGATCCCAGACCTGTTCTCTGGCGTAGATCCTCTAGTCCTTTTGTAGCGAGACTATGCGCATAAATAAACTCCTGATCCGTTAAAAACTTTCTAGCTCTACTAATATCTGCTTTAATCATGATTACCTTAACATTCTTGCTAGTTCAATTAACCCAAAATCGAGACCTTTCTTTTTTGCTACAGCTACCCTGAGTGGTGTAATCTTTAGAGCATTATTTACCACCCCAACCATCACCTCATTATGGCCTTCCATCAATACTTTTATTGCCGAAGCACCAAGTCTACTTGCTAAAACTCTGTCACGAGCAGATGGAAAACCACCACGTTGTACATGACCCAAAATACATACGCGTAAATCATATTTCGTGAAATCATCTTTTATTTTTTCAGCTATCTTTAAGGCTCCCCCTGTTTCATCACCTTCTGCAACCACAATTAGAGAGGACCGCTTTTGTTCTTTTAACATATCTTTGAGTTGCGTCTTTATATCACTGATCGATGTAAGTTCTTCTGGTAACAAAGAAAGCTCGGCACCAACCGCAATCCCAGTTTCAAGTGCTATAAATCCAGCATCTCGGCCCATCACCTCAACTAAAAACATACGTTCATGAGCATCGGCCGTATCCCGAATCTTATCAATTGCCTCTACAGCGGTGTTTAGTGCAGTATCATACCCTATGGTTTCATCTGTACCAATTATATCATTATCAATAGTTGCAGGAATACCAATTACCCGGATTCCATATTCTTTACTTAGTAAATTGGCACCTGTGAATGTTCCATCACCGCCTATTACGACCAGTGCATCAATGCCTTTATTTTTCAGATTTAATGCAGCTTGAGCACGTCCTTCTTCAGTTCTAAATTCCTGTGAACGCGCCGATTTAAGTATTGTACCACCACGCTGAATGATATTGGAAACTCTCTCGGAATCTAACTCTACAAATTTGTCTTCAATCAAACCTTGATACCCTCTATAAAAACCCCATACTGTAAGTTTGTATCTATTTGCCCCTCGCACAACCGCACGTAATGCGGCATTCATACCAGGGGAATCCCCGCCACTTGTCATAACTGCTATTTTCGATATCTCCTTGTCCATCATAATGGTTCTAACTTCTGTTGAGTAATTTATTGAGTCAAAAATCGTAGCACCTCAATAATTTACAGACATTATGCCTACATTTGAGGTATCCAAGTTTACAAAAAATTGTTCACTTTTGGGCTATTCATATAAAACTTAAAACTAAGATTATTTTATTCATTGGATATTAAGCTATCTGATATAACCATCAGCATCGAAAAAGATTTAAAAAATTTCAGAACGTTTTTCAAAGAGACTATCAAATCAGATGTCCCGCTATTAGATGTTTTAACTAAATACCTAATAAAACAAAAAGGTAAAGAAATACGTCCTATTCTCGTTTTTTTGAGTGCAAAATTATTTGGGAACATAAACCAACGAAGTATGGTAGCTGCAACTATGATTGAGTTATTACATACAGCAACTTTACTTCATGATGACGTGGTAGATAAAGCGTATTCCAGACGAGGCTTTGTAACTATACATAACATTTGGAATAATAAAGCCGGTATATTGTTGGGTGATTTTTTGTTATCTAAAGGATTATTAATTGCGCTAGAAAACAAAGAACATACCTTGTTAGAGTTGCAATCCAGAGCGGTTCAAAAGATGAGCGAAGGCGAATTAAGGCAATTGAAGACGGCCGGATTGTTTAACATGACCGAAGAACGTTATTATCGAATCATAGAGGAAAAAACAGCAAGTCTCATAGCAACCTGCTGTCAATGCGGCGCTGTATCAACCTCAAATGATCCAGAGATAAACACTAAAATGTATGATATTGGTAAAAATATTGGTATGGCTTTTCAGATAAAGGATGATTTACTCGACTATTCAGAGAACGAAATTGGTAAACCAAAAAGAAACGACATTGTAGAGCGAAAAGTCACATTGCCTTTTATTATGGCTTTGCAACATGCTAAAAAATCAGAAATCCGGCTATATAAAAAGCTCATGAAGAAACGAAAAAAAAGGAGCTCAGAGGTTCAAAGAATTGTAGATTTTGTATCAGCTAACAATGGTATTTCTCATGCGGAAGAAATTATGTTAGACTATGCATCAAAGGCTAAAAACGATTTACTTGAAATAGCTAAACCATCCATGACGAAACCATTATTCCAACTTATCGATTTCATTACCTACCGTTCTAAGTAAGCACTTAGTATATGAGTGAATATAAAGGAATAGAACCAACCCATGTATTTCTGGCCGATGTGCATCTTGATAGTTCTAAGCCAATGGCTAAAAACTACGAAAGGAACCTATGCTCCCTGATTAGCTACGCTGCAGATAAAAAAATACATCTTTATCTACTGGGTGATATTTTTGACTACTGGATGGAATTCCCTAGCTATGAACAAAAAAAAAAACATAATGATAAGTCTGTCATTAAGTCTAAAATACCACCCATTGGCTCTAGACTGCTAGATATACTTCATCAGTATAACAAATCATTTACTCCTGCCTACTACATTTTAGGAAATCACGATTATTGGGATGCGGGACATTTTACAGCTATCGGTTGCACAGTATTTAAAAATGGTTGCAAAATAAATTTAGATCAACAATCGATTTGTTTAATACACGGAGATGGACTACCGACAAAAAAAACTCAATTTCACGGAAATATAATAAGTCCACTTAAACGCCCAATATTCCACACAATATTACAGTCAAAAATATTTATAAAATTATTTCAATTTTTTTTCCAACCCCATCAAGCTTGGTCAATAATGAAATACTTTTCGAATTTTAGTAAAAAAAAGAGAAAAACAGCGCTAACTACTATTCATTCATCACTAAAATATCTGATTAATTTTTCCGATATTGATATTGTAATTGCTGGTGATGATCACTGTGCAAGAACCGTACATACAAAAGGCGGACAGTACATAAATACCGGACCCTATTACGAACATCACCTTGTTTTAACCTACTCTAAGCAAGGCTGGAAGCACGCGCAGTGGGACGGGAAAATGAACAAATTTATAGTAAAAGAACAACCCATTTACTCTTCATGAGCCAACCTAACAACATAGATCAAGAACGTTATTTCAGTGACTCAGAGTATCGTAGACAAATAGCTGAAGAATCTAGTAAACTGTCAACATCTTCCAGTAGGCTAAGAGAAGCACTTATTGCCGTTAGTAGTACGCTTTTTTTTGGAATTGTAGTCATTAGTATCTACGGATTTTTTTTATTCCAAGGCCTTCCTTCCATAAATCAACTAGAAAATCCGGACACCGCAATCGCCAGTGAAGTGAAAAGCAGAGACGGTATTGTGCTTGATAAATATTTTACTGAAAATAGGACATGGGTCAGATATCAAGATATTTCACCCTATGCCATAAATGCTCTCATTTCCACAGAAGATCATCGCTTTTATAGCCACTGGGGAATGGATATGTTTAGAACCTTAGCCATTCCAATTAATATATTGAGAGGGAGAGTTGAAGGTGGATCAACCTTGAGCCAACAGTTAGCAAGAAACTTATATAAGGAGATTGGGCAGAATTTTTCAGTCAATAGAAAATTCCGAGAAATGATTACAGCTGTTCAAATTGAAAAAAACTATACCAAAAAAGAAATTATTGAAATGTATTTCAATACGGTCGAATACTCCAATAGTGCATTTGGTATTGAAGCGGCTTCTAGAACTCATTTTAATAAGTCTGCAAAAAACCTGAATATATTAGAAGCAGCTACATTGGTAGGTTCGGTAAATGCAGTATATGCATACAATCCAAGACTATTTCCTGAACGTTCAAAACAACGAAGAAATATAGTCTTACGTCTAATGAATAGACAAAAATATATTTCCGAATCTGAGCTTAAGGAGTATAGTGCGGCGGCAATAAACCTAGATTATCAGCCTCCATCTAAATCGGGGCGCGTTAATCGCTATTTTGGTGAATATGTACGCCAAAAAATTACTCCATGGGCTCAAGAAAATGGGTACGATTTATTCACAGATGGACTAGTTATACACACTACCATCGATTCAAGACTACAAGCTCATGCAGAAAGAGCCATCCAAGTGAAATTAGATTCCTTGCAAAATATCTTTGAACTAGAGTGGACAAGTTCTGGAAGTGAGATATATATGGATCGATTATGGGAGAAATACCCACCTTTTTTAGATAGCTTTCTAGAGGATACCGACGAGTATAAAAATGGATTCCAAACATATCAGACAACTCTTCGAAAAACCGTATTAGATAGTCTCAAAATAGACTCGATGTTTGTTGATTCCGTCTTAAAATCAAGAACCAGATTAGAAGCGAGTTTTGTGGGCATTGACCCATCCAACGGTAATGTTATGGCTTGGGTCGGTGGGTCCAATTACGGAAATGTACAATTCGATCATGTATATCAGGCCAGAAGGCAAGCAGGATCTACCTTTAAACCTTTTGTTTATGCGGTAGCCATTGATAATGGATACAAACCTTACCATACTTTCTCTAAATATCCCACGAAATACTATGACCGTAATGGAAATGTGTGGGATCCCAAAGATGAAACAGTATCATCAGGACCAATCAATATTAGTCTTCGAGAAGCACTTGCAAGAAGTCTAAACAATATCACTGTTCGTTTACTTCCTGAAATTGCAGGGGAGCCTGGCACCAATGAATTGTGGAAACTGGATCCTGCTGCTAGAAAAATTAAAGCCATGGCCTCAAATCTTGGCATAGATATGTCAAAAACGCCTGCTTATCCTTCAATAGCGTTAGGTACTGCTGAAGTTTCACTTCTAGAAATAACTAGTGCATATACTGCATTTGCTAATGAGGGAGTCCATATAGACCCAATTGCTATCACTAGAATAGAAGACCGAGAAGGCAATGTATTGGTAGAATACCATCCAGAATATAAACAAGAGGTAGTAAGTCCCGAAACAGCCTATCTAATGGTTGATATGATGCGTGGCGTTATTCGTGGTGGAGATGGCTATAATGGTACAGGAGTCAGATTACGAAATATTTATGGTGTAAGGCAGGATATTGCCGGTAAAACTGGTACCACACAAAATTCGGCAGACAACTGGTTTATAGCAATGACACCTCATTTAGTTATGGGTTCTTGGGTAGGTGGTGAGGACCGTAGAATTCGATTTCCAACCGACCGAGCTTACTCGATCGGTCAGGGTGCACGAACAGCACTTCCTATTGTTGGAACTTTTATCAACTATGTGAGTAAGGATTCGCAAGCCTATTGGAACTACGATGCATTTAATCCGCCTGCCGGCTTCATTATGCCTGAGGACCCAAATAAAAACCGCGATGAAATGGCTGGTGATAATAACACGGGATCTATTGGTTGGTAAATGTATCTAATTATGTCCAAATAAATACTTTTGATAAACCTTGTAGATGATGTGTTATATTAAACTAAACTTTAACTGACGAGTGGTACCAGAAAGCCATATTTACTACTTAATTTTTAATCAAATGGTTGCGTTTTACAAATACTAGTTAGTTATTACAGATTCAGCTAATAATGTTAGATCATTTGAAGCCATTTCTACCACTCCACCGGAGATAGTAAACAAATAGTCTCCAGACTCTGCATGAACAGTAACATCACCAGATTGTAAAGTTGAAACAATAGGCGCATGATTGTGTTTTATTTCGAAACTTCCAAGCGTACCTGGCATACGTACCCCAGTGACTTTACCTTCAAATACTGCACCACTCGGTGTTAAAATTTTTGCCTTAAAAATGGACATGATTAAGCCTCTGCTGATTCAGCCTGCATTTTTTCCCCTTTACTAATCGCTTCTTGAATATTACCTACCATATAGAAGGCACCTTCAGGTAAATGATCTAATTCGCCATCGATAATCATTTTGACCCCTTTTACTGTTTCGTCAATTTTTACATACTTACCAGGTGCTCCTGTGAATTGTTCGGCAACAAAAAATGGTTGGGATAAGAACC
This sequence comes from Balneolaceae bacterium UBA2956, assembly GCA_002348545.1. GTDB lineage: Bacteria > Bacteroidota > Rhodothermia > Balneolales > Balneolaceae > UBA1275. Next base: position 58,965 of record DEBM01000045.1, on the reverse strand, counting down.
TCTGTACACGTCTCGCACGGCTTACCACCAATTTATCCTCATCAGATAACTCGTCCATTCCAAGGATAGCTATGATATCTTGAAGATCTTTATAATTTTGGAGTAAAATGGTAGTTCTTCGGGCTGTATTGTAATGTTCTTCTCCTACAACTTTTGGGTCAATAATTCTAGATGTTGAATCAAGAGGATCAACTGCAGGATATATACCAATTTGTGTTAGTGCACGCGAGAGTACTGTGGTGGCATCTAGGTGTGTAAAAGTTGTTGCTGGCGCTGGGTCTGTTAAGTCATCAGCAGGAACGTAAACTGCCTGGACAGAAGTTATTGATCCTTTTTTCGTTGAAGTAATTCGTTCCTGCATGGCACCCATTTCTGTAGCTAATGTAGGCTGATAACCTACTGCAGAGGGCATACGACCAAGTAGTGCTGAAACTTCAGAACCAGCTTGAGTAAAGCGAAAAATATTGTCAATAAACAATAAGATATCTCGTGATACCTCGTCTCTGAAATATTCTGCAACAGTCAATCCAGAAAGTGCTACACGAGCACGTGCTCCAGGAGGCTCATTCATCTGGCCGAAAACTAAGGTTGCTTGTGATTCTTTGATTTTTTCATGATCAACTTTACTTAAATCCCAATTCCCATTTTCCATGGATTCCTTGAATTCATCACCATAATTGATTACTCCAGATTCGATAAATTCACGTAGCAAATCATTACCCTCACGGGTACGCTCTCCAACACCCGCAAAAACTGAAAGTCCACCGTGTTGCTTTGCAATGTTATTAATTAATTCCTGTATAAGTACAGTTTTACCCACGCCAGCACCGCCAAATAATCCTATTTTTCCGCCTTTGGCATATGGGCATAGTAAATCTACAACTTTAATTCCAGTTTCTAACATCTCAGTTGAGGTAGCTAACTGATCGAAATCAGGTGCTTCTCGGTGAATAGGATAGCTATTTTTCCCTTCGGGTTGCTTAATTCCATCTATTGACTCGCCTACAACATTAAACAGTCTACCTCTTATGTCTTCACCCACAGGCATGGCTATTGCCTTACCTGTATCGACCACAACTTTACCTCTTACTAGACCTTCAGTTGAATCCATCGCAATGGTACGAACTCTGTCTTCACCTAAGTGTTGAGCTACTTCCAAGTAAAGAGTAGTCCCATCAGCATTTTCTATGGTTAATGCATTCAAAATGGCGGGAGTTTTTGCATTTGAAAAATCTACGTCTACAACGGGGCCTATTACCTGTGCGACTGTTCCTTTATTCATGAGTAAATAGTGTTAATTAAAAAACTTATTTGATAGGAATACTTTATATCCTAAAGTAACAAATATCTAAAATAATAAAGATAGAGACTTAAGAATTAATAGGCAATGAAAAGCTGGTCCTTTTTAATTATCATAATAAGAAGAGTGTGTCAGTGAACGCTCTTGAGTCTAGAAAAAATCAGCTCAGGATACGGGATATATATCTGCATATACAAACTCTTTGAAAGTTTGAGTAATAAAATATCATCCGCTACATTTATCGGATCAGTCATTTTATTGATCCTTATTCCGCTAATTCTAGGCGTCTTTATAAAAGTCAGATCGAGCGAAAGGCAAGAAGTAATTCATAGACTTAAAGGTAGCAAGTCGATGCGTAAAATAGTAAATTATGAACCTATTTAAGCATTTTAGTATATATGATATCGGTTTAATGATTTTCGTGTATATGAATATTTTCCCAAGAACCTAACCCCTACTCCATTGGATAACTTTTTTAATGAGCGCAGTGTAAGTGTTGACATACTAATTAGTTTCGATCAGCATAGAAGCCTTGATTTTTCAATTTCAGATGAACTAGATACTAGAGAACGCGGACAGGTTCGTGAATATGTACAAAACATATTGCGAAAACGAAGCTATCTGGATTTTTTGATTGACCATTACGCCACGATCGATGTAACAGAAATGAAAACTAATTTAAAAAATATCCTGCGATTAGGTATATACGATATGTTATTTATGGATAGCACTCCAGACTATGCTGCCATAAATGAAGCGGTAGAGCTCGGTAAAACCAAAATGGGTTCTAAAACTGGTGACCTCATTAACGCTATACTACGAAACCTTCAAAGAGATATTGAACAAATTCCAAAGCCTCAATTTAAAGATAGAACTAAATTAGTAGCGACGACCTTCTCACACCCCGAATGGCTGGTTTCACGTTGGAGCTCCCGTTTTGGTGAGCGAGAAGCTTTTCAATTGATGCAAGCAAACAATACTAAGCCAAGTTATTATGTTAGGGCAAATACGATGCGCACCACCCTTGCAAATTTTGAACTTCGAATGGAAAAATTAGGTGTGGATTTTGAGGCGAGTGATTGGCTACCAAATTTTTATAAAGTACAGTCCGTTCAACCCTTTATCGAAAAAGGTTTATTAAGAAAAGGTATCTGTCATGTCCAAGATATTGGTGCGGGATTTGCCCCATTTATCTTAGATCCTGAACCCAATGAAAAAATTTATGATCTATGTGCTGCACCCGGTACAAAATCAATCATGATTTCTGACTTAACAGAGGGTAAAAGTGATATACTAGCCGTTGATATTTCGGGTGAACGATTAGAAAAATTAGCAGAAAGTGCTCTGAATTTTGGTGCAGAAAATATCAAAATTCGACGTGGAGACATACTTGAGTTATCTTTACCACTGGCTGATGCAGTTCTTTTAGATGCTCCATGTACTGGTACAGGTGTTCTAAGTAAAAGAGCTGATCTACGATGGCGACGCGACGAGGAAGGTTTGAAAAATGCAGTTGACCTTCAAACTCAACTATTAGAAGAAGCAGCCAATATGGTAAAAAGAGGTGGACGTTTAGTCTATTCAACTTGTAGTATAGAGCCAGAAGAAAATATGGAGCAAGTTGAGAAATTTCTAAAAAACTATCCAACGTTTGAACTCCAGCCCCTTGAGGATTTTGTACCTAAGGAAGTACTTACAGAGGATGGTCTAGGATATCAAACATATCCTCATAAGCACGACTCTGATGGACACTTTGGAGTACTTTTAATCCGAACTAAATAAGTTAATTATTGTGTCAGATTCCAAAATTCCTGCTCAATACCAACATGAACAGGTTGAAAATAAGTGGTACCAATACTGGGAAAAACATCGATATTTTCACTCTGAAGTAGATACCAAAAAAGAGCCTTTTACAGTGGTAATACCTCCTCCTAATGTGACGGGTGTACTTCACATGGGACACATGTTAAACAATACTATACAAGATGTGTTAGTGCGGAAAGCCCGCATGGATGGCTATAATGCATGTTGGGTTCCTGGTACTGATCACGCTTCAATTGCTACTGAGGCAAAAGTAGTTCGAAAACTAAAAGAAGAAGGTATAAAAAAGAGTGATTTAAGCAGAAACGACTTCATGAATCACGCTTGGGAATGGACCCATAAGCATGGTGGAATTATCCTAGAGCAATTAAAGAAATTAGGTGCAAGTTGTGATTGGAACCGCACTAAGTTCACAATGGATTCCAAATATTCTGAAAGTGTAATCGATGTATTTATCGATTTGTATAAAAAAGGCAAAATTTATCGTGAAGTAAGAATGATATATTGGGATCCTGCTGCTCTTACTGCTTTGAGTGACGAAGAAGTTATCTATAAAGAAGTTCAGTCAAAGCTTTATTACATACGCTACAGGATTTTAGATGAGCAAGAACAGCCATCTGATGAGTATATACTCATAGCTACAACACGACCTGAAACCTTGCTGGGTGATTCAGCCGTTTGTATTCATCCAGAAGATATTCGTTTTAAACATTTGCAGGGCGCCAAAGTACAGGTTCCCATTGTCAATAGAGCCGTCTCTATTATTGCTGATGATTATGTAGATCAAGAATTTGGTACAGGTTGTTTAAAAGTCACTCCAGCTCATGACCTTAATGACTACGAATTAGGCAAAAAATATAATTTAGACACCATTGATATCATCAACCCGAATGGCAGCTTGAATAAATTATCTGGCATCTATGAAGGAATGGACCGTTTTGAAGCCCGTAAACAAATCGTAAAAGACTTGGATGAATTGGGCTTACTCGAAAAAACGGAATATTATACCAATAAGGTTGGATTTTCAGAACGAACAGACGTAGTCATTGAGCCTCGTCTCTCCCCTCAATGGTGGGTATCCATGAAAGAGTTATCTAAGCCTGCTTTGGATAGGGTTATGGATGACACTATTGCATTTCATCCAGTGAAGTTTAAAAATTCCTATCGGCATTGGATGAAAAATATTAAAGACTGGTGTATTTCTAGACAACTTTGGTGGGGGCATCAGATACCGGTTTACTATTATGGTGAAGGAGAACACGATTTTGTGGTAGCAAAATCAGCCGAAAAGGCACTACTTCTAGCTCAGGAAATAAGTAAAAACCCTAAGCTTCGCTTGGAAGAATTGACTCAAGATCAGGATGTGTTAGATACTTGGTTCTCATCTTGGTTATGGCCCATTTCGGTATTTGAAGGTTTTTACGATAAAAAAGAGGTGGATTATTACTATCCAACTCAAGACCTTGTAACCGCTCCTGAAATTATGTTTTTTTGGGTTGCCCGAATGATCATTGCTGGTTACGAATATAGAGATGCACCACCTTTCAAAAATGTCTATTTCACAGGAATTGTTCGCGATAAACAAGGTCGAAAGATGAGTAAAAGTTTGGGTAATTCACCCGACCCACTCGATTTAATTGCTAAATTTGGTGCTGATGGCGTACGTATGGGTATGCTATTTGCCACACCAGCTGGTAATGACCTACCGTTTGATGATGATTTGTGTGCACAAGGGCGTAAATTTTCAAATAAAATTTGGAACGCATTTCGTTTTCTTACCCTACAAATGGATCATGCTCAGGAATACAATCCTCATTTAAATTTTGATCCAACTAATTTGGTAGATACCTGGATCATGCACCGACTTAACGAAACCATTAAGGGTGTTGAAATAGATTTCAAGCAATACCGCATAAATGATGCCCTAAAAAAAGTGTATTCCTTAATATGGGATGATTTTTGTGATTGGTATATAGAACTTAATAAATCAACTATACCCGGTGAATTACCCGAAAAATATCGCGTAGAATTGGCTTTGGGTATCTTTGAACAACTTATGAAGCTACTTCATCCTTTCATGCCCTTCATTAGTGAGGAAATTTGGCAGTACATTCAAAAACGGAATCCAGAGCAAGCTCTTTGCATAAGCTCATGGCCAAGTCCTATAGATTCTGAAGGTCAGGTACTTTCTACTGAATTGTTTGAACAATACAAGTTATTGGTCTCCTCTCTAAGAAATATTCGGGCAGAGATGAATATCTCACAGAAAAAAGAATTACATATTGGTATTAAAACAACTAATAGCCAGCAGGCTGAGCAGATCAAAGCCCATTTCTGGATCATTGAGAAACTTGAAAAAGTGAACTTATTGGGTATCTCAACCACGATTGAAAAACCAACTCACTCCACTAGTGTACTTCTAGGAACAGATGAATTATATGTGAAACTAGAAGGTCTTATTGATATTAAGAAAGAAAAAGTAAAAATCACCGATGAAATCGCACGATTAGAAGCCTTTTTGAAAAGTATTCAAGCTAAACTATCCAATAAAAATTTTGTAGAAAATGCTCCGAAACAAATAGTAGATAATGAACTTAAAAAAGAAGAAGACACCCTTCAAAAACTTCAGAGCTTAGCCTATCAGTTAACCCAATGGAACGCATAGCTAATGAAGAGTTTCACCATGTCTTCTTCTTCTCAGGCAAATCAAACTTCTTTCTTGGAAGGGTTGAATCCTCAACAAAAAGAGGCGGTTACTCATAGTGATGGTCCTCTTTTAATAGTAGCAGGTGCAGGTTCGGGTAAAACCAGGGTACTAACATATAGAATTGCATATTTGCTTCAGCAATTCAAAGCAGCCCCACAAGAGATATTGGCTTTGACCTTTACCAATAAAGCTGCTCGAGAAATGAAGAATCGGATTGTTCAACTCATTGGAGACCCAGCACATAGCTTATGGATGGGCACCTTTCATTCTGTTTTTTCCAGAATACTCCGCGTAGAAGCGAAGAAACTCGGTTTTGGTCAAGATTTTAGTATTTACGATACCTCGGATACGGAGACCGTTATAAAGCAAATTCTTCAAGAACTCAACTATAACCCAAAACAAATTAAACCGAGAACTATTCAATACAAGATTAGTGATGCAAAGAATCAACTAATTGATCCTAATATCTATGCCAAAAAATTTGTTGGCTCAACACTGGATGATATTACTTCCAAGGTATATACGATCTACAAAAAAAGACTGAAAGATAGTAATGCAATGGATTTTGATGATTTACTAATTCTGCCCATTGAACTATTTGAGAGTGATCCCGAATTATTAGATAAATATCAAAATAGATTTCGTTACATCCTCGTAGATGAATATCAGGATACAAATCATGCACAGTATAAAGTCACTAAATTATTAGCTGATAAACATCATAATTTATGTGTGGTTGGTGATGATGCACAAAGTATCTACTCATTTCGAGGGGCCGATATTGCTAATATTCTCAATTTCAAAAAGGATTACAGAGATGCTCATCAGGTTCCCTTAGAACAAAATTATCGCTCTACTAAGTCTATTTTAACCTGTGCTGATTCGATAATAAAGAAAAATGAAAAAAAGCTTGATAAAACTCTTTGGACAGAAAAAGATTACGGAGAACCTGTCACTGTTCTAGATAATTTCGATGAGAGAGATGAAGCTAACCGGATTGCTCAGCATATCTTAAAACTCGTCCAGCAGGCGTCGCTCAATTACAATCAATTCGCCGTACTGTACAGAACTAACTACCAATCTAGAGTTTTTGAAGAGGCTTTTAGGCGACATAAAATAGATTATCAACTCATCGGTGGTTTATCATTCTATCAACGTAAAGAAATAAAGGATGTACTTGCCTATTTAAAGCTTTTAGTTAATCAATTTGATGAGACGAATCTAATACGCATCATTAACGAACCTTCAAGAGGTATTGGGCAAAAATCAATCAATGATGTACGAAGGGCTGCACGAGAACATGGCCTCAAAGTGTGGGAGTTACTAGAACAAATAGAGGAAACACAGGTATACCGCCCAGCCAAAGTTCGAATTAGGGAATTTGTCGATATGATGAATGAATTTAGGGAGGCTCTTACAACAAAAAAGGTGAAGCTTCATGAACTCACCCGTAATTTATTAGATAAATCGGGGTACATGAAAATGCTTGTAGAAGAACAATCCCACGAAAGTTTGATGCGGCGTGAAAATATATTGGAATTTATCAATGCCATCAGTTATTACGAAAAACAAGACAATAAAGCATCTATAAGTGCCTTTTTACAAGAAATTAGTCTCATTACTGACGGGGATAAATTCGATGAAAATAAACCAGCAGTAACATTAATGACCGTTCATGGTTCTAAGGGCTTAGAGTTTCCTGTAGTTTTTGTTGTGGGACTTGAAGAAAATTTGTTTCCTGCTGGAGCTAAAGATAATTTTGACGTAGATATAGAAGAAGAACGGAGATTATTTTATGTAGCAATAACCCGCGCCCAGGAACGGCTTTATTTTAGTCATTGCAGCAGCCGCTTTAAATACGGAGAAGAACAACGTCAAATGCGATCACGATTTTTAGATGAAGTGGATACCTCAGTTGTTCGAACCGAAACAGGTGCCACTCTTCGACAACGTAGTGACCGCTTCATGTCTACAAGAGCTGCTAATTTTAACACAGATAACGGTGACACCAACCCCCATGAACATACAGTGAACGCTCAGAAACGAAGAAATAGTCTTGGAACGACTATTGAATATGATTCAGCAGGAAAAAGCCCCTCATATAAGAGCTATTCTTCCTTAGGTAGGATTGATTATGACCTTAATGAGGGTTCGGATCCCTTTGTTGTTGGTGCAGTAGTTGTTCATGACAAATTTGGTACAGGAAAAATTATGAGCCGTAGCGGTAGTGGAACACAGACAAAAGTTGTTGTATTTTTCAAGAATAGAGGTCAGAAAAAATTAATGCTTCAAGCAGCACCCCTCTCGATTATAAACGATTAGCTGTTTGATATACCAAGTGCGAAATACCAACCATGCAAAGTGGATTGAACATACTAATTGGCCCTAATATCGACATTAAGCTTTTGCGATTAGCCATCAGGGGTTTTCTGGTTGTGCTAATTCTTTGCGCACAAACTTATCGACTTCATGCACAGCTACAATCTCAAAAATCAAGTGTAAGAACGGTTGAAATTTATGGCAGCGCCCCTACAATGTTACCGAGTATGGGTGGTTCTGGTGTCAGTTATCTTTCGGGGGTTAATGGACTTAGGGTAAACCCTGCTAATGTTCAATTCAATTCAGAAAAAAAATGGACAGTCAAACTGGGATTACTTTCGATAGCTCATCCTAACATATCCACAACTGCTAATGAGAAATCGGACCTTTCAAGTTGGTTGATGACCTACGAGCCTTATCAACCCGTATCCGCTTCACCGGTCAATTCCCTTCCACAAAATCAAAGCGAACTCAATCGGCTATTTACGAACTCTTCAGAACCCACACATTTTCGCTCCTCAATAACCCAAGAACTGTTATCGGTTGGATTTCACAATGACCAATTATCCATAGGACTATATGCGCAATATGTATTTAAACAATCCTTTCAAGTGAATCGAGGGTGGTATGACAAAGAATTTTACCCCAGTCCAAGTGGCTTAAAATGGTCTCAATGGTTGGCCCATAATGAAATAAACTATCTTGCTTTAGGGCTTAAATATAGCGAACGGTTAGATATACTCAGTGATTTCACTCCGGTGTCCGATCAATTTAGTCTGGGTTTTAGTCCTAGGGTTATTATGGCAGGGTCTCGTTCAATGAGTCGCTCCGAGTCTGCTTACTTTAGTGGAAATAACGAACTTCTTGAATCCTTCATGATAGAAACCGCTGGACTCTATTCCAATTATCTAATCAGTCTACACCAAGGAAATGCGCGTTCCACCATCCCAATACCCGATATAGATCATAGGTATGCTGCTTCATTAAACGATTTCAAGGATGGCCTAGGTTTTGGTATGGATGTTGGTCTTCGATATACTCGAAATCTATCCAATGAACTTAGCTTGGTTTCAAAGAAGAATGCTAAGGTAGCAAGATCGATCAGTGTTGCTTTTTCAGTAACTGATATCGGATATATCGAGTATGCCGAAGGACTGAATCTAGAATCTTATGAGCTTACAGAAGCCGTAATAGAACCTATTGATATAAACGCTGCTGTTGACAAGAATTTACCAATGTATAATGGAAGTCCAGAACAGTATTTCGATTTTTTAGAGGCTAATAGACAACTACATCAATTACAAAATAACCCTTTAGTCAAAACAAAAACCTCTGTTTTATTACCTACTAAAGCTCAACTAGGCGTACACCTACTTTGGAATCGTTGGTCAGTTCAAACAGATTTACAATATTCTTTATTTACTACATTTTTTAGTTTGCCAGGTTGGACCTACAGTACCGGTGCTAGTCTACAACCTATCAAAGGAATTATCATATCCAGTGGATACACCCAATCTACCAATTGGGGAAATGATCTTTCCATTGGTCTTCGTTTGGCTGGCGCGCTGGTGGAACTAGAACTTAGCGGTCGATGGCCTATATCCAAAAATGATAGAAGAAATTTGCCCAGCTCCATCGGTTTTAGTGGTTTTAACCTTCGTTTTTAATTTAGCACCTTTATTTAAGTGACAATTTGACAATCAATAATTAAATTAGTTATCAATTACTGACAGGTGAAAAAATATCTGCCCTTTTGTTCTCTAGTAATAGTATGGCTTATTTATTGCTCTTTATCTTTGCAAATACGTTTTTTTAAACCAAAGATGAATTTATTTTGATTAATTTTTTTGATGATACAGATGAGCATGTGGAAGATTTTGAGCAAGCTATTCCTCTAATGTCTGAAGAGGAAGAACGCGCGCTTACCGAATCTGAAATCCCCGAAAGTCTACCAATATTACCACTAAAAAACACAGTCTTATTTCCAGGAGTTGTTGTTCCCATTACAGTAGGCAGAGATAGATCGCTGCGTCTGGTAAAAGATGCATATGCTGCGGATAAAATTATTGGTGTTGTCACCCAAAAGGATATGAATATTGAGGAACCGGCTTATGACGATCTTCATCGAGTGGGTACCGTTGCGCAAATTTTAAAGCTTATAAAAATGCCTGATGGCACTCGTAGTATTGTGATTCAAGGTAAATCACTCTTTCAAATTGATGAATTCACCGAGGAGCAACCATATTTTAAAGCAACAACCTTGTCGTATCAAAAACAAATGGATATTGAGGGTGTTGAACTAGATGCTTCTGTGCGAAATATCAAAGAAACAGCTGCAAACATTATAAATAAGTCTCCTAATATTCCATCTGAAGCAGCAGTAGCCGTCAACAATATAAATAGCCCGGTTTTTCTACTTAATTTTATTGCGTCTAATCTAAATGTAGACTTGACTGAAAAACAACGTTTACTTGAGCAACAAGAATTTTCAGCAAACCTTCGTGATATAATGAGCTTTTTAGAGCAGGAACTTCAAGTTCTAGATGTAAGTGAACGCATTAGAACTAAAGTTAAGTCTGACATTGATGACCAACAAAGAGAGTTTTTTCTACGGCAACAAATGAAAGCCATTCAAGAAGAACTTGGCGAAGATGCTGAACAGCAGGATTTTCAGAAATTAAAAACTAAGTTGGCCGAAAAAACTCTGCCAGATTACGTTCGTCAGGTGACTGAAAAAGAGTTACAGCGACTTGAAATGACACCCAATGCCTCACCAAATTATGGTATTATTCATTCGTATGTGGAATGGATTTTGGACTTGCCTTGGAACGAGTATTCAAAAGATAAATTAGATTTAGCATATGCCAAATCTATACTAGACAATGATCACCATGGACTTGAAAAGGTTAAAAAACGCATTATTGAATATTTAGCTGTACTCAAGCTCAAAGACGATATGAAGGCACCAATACTCTGCTTTTATGGCCCTCCTGGTGTTGGGAAAACGTCACTTGGTAAGTCTATCGCTTGTGCTTTGGACCGGGAATTTGAGCGTTTTAGCTTAGGGGGTATCCGCGATGAAGCCGAAATACGGGGTCACCGCCGAACCTACATCGGGGCATTACCAGGTAGAATTTTACGTGCGATGAAAAAAGCAGGTAAAGGAAATCCAGTCATTATGCTGGATGAAATTGATAAAGTTGGAGCTGATTATCGCGGAGATCCCACATCAGCTCTTTTGGAGGTGTTAGATCCAGAACAAAATGATACATTTAGTGATAACTATCTGGATCTGGAATATGACTTATCAAAAGTATTATTCATAGCGACAGCTAACAACCTGGATACCATTCCTCCCCCGCTTAGAGACCGAATGGAGATTATACCGATTAGCGGATATACTCAGGAAGAGAAAACCCAGATAGCAAAGAATTATCTTCTTCCTAAACAGATTTCAGAAAATGGACTGAAAGGAGATCAATTAACATTAAATGATGCCGGTTTAGCAAAGATAATTGAAGAATATACACGAGAGTCTGGCGTTCGAAATTTAGATCGTGAAATAGCATCGATCTGTAGAGGAATTGCTGCTAAAGTAGCATTTAAGGAAATAGATAAGGCCACTGTTGATGCTGTGGATATTGAAGACTTATTAGGTAAGCCCAAGTTTCATAAAGATACGGCTGAACGAACGCAAGTTCCTGGTGTTGCGACAGGCTTGGCTTGGACACCTTTTGGCGGTGATATTTTATTTATAGAAGCTAGTGTAAGCCCAGGAACTGGAAAAATACAAATAACTGGTCAACTAGGTGATGTTATGAAAGAGTCTGCTCAGCTAGCTCTATCTTATTTAAAAGCTCATTCTAAACAACTTAACATACCAGAAAATGCCTTTACTCATTGGGATGTTCACTTACATATTCCTGCTGGTGCTACACCAAAAGACGGTCCGTCAGCAGGAGTATCAATTTTGAGTGCCTTAGCATCAATATACACTCAGCGAAAGGTCAAAGGTGATATTGCTTTAACTGGAGAAATAACTCTAAGGGGATTGGTGCTTGCAGTAGGTGGAATTAAGGAAAAAGTTTTAGCTGCAAAACGTGCAGGTATTAAAGAAGTCTTATTACCTATTAAAAATGAAAAGGATGTGGCCGAGATTGAACAGAATGTTATAGAAGACTTGACTATATCCTATGTTGAAAAAATGGACCAAATTTTACCAAAATTATTGGAAAAGACATCCATCAATAAACCTTTTGAATTCTTTGAACGACCTGATATCATAAAAAAATGATTTGTAAAAATATTCAAATGATCATCATATGCCATTAAGTCCAGCGTCTGAACTATATAATGTTCATACTGCTCGAGTAATTCAGTCGACTGGTAGTTGGTATGACATTCAAAAAAATGATGGAGATATTTACGCAGCTAGATTACCAGGGAGATTTCGTCAAACTCATTCAGGCCAAACGAATCCTATTGCTGTTGGTGATTATGTTCATTTTACAATAAACGAGGATAATTCTGCAAAAATCACTAAAATATTAGAGCGCTCGAATTATGTAACCCGAAAGGCCACACATGGCAAGCGTGGACAACAAATACTGGTATCAAATGTCGACTATGCTATTTTAGTTAATTCTATTAAACAGCCTAAATACAAAACAGGTTTTATTGATCGTTTTTTGGTGAGTTGTGAGGCATATCAAGTAACACCTATTTTGTTCTTTAATAAATTGGATTTAGCTAATGGCTCCGATCTGAATGAATTAAACTATATTACGACTTTGTATCAAGAATTAGGGTATAAGGTACTGCGGGGTAGTATTGTGGCATCAAAGAGTGTCAATAAGTTAAAAGTACTAATCAAGGATAAAACAAGTGTTTTTATAGGTTCATCTGGCGTTGGAAAAACAAGTTTAATGAATGCAATTGATGTTCGATTGGAAGAAAAAACATCTGAAATTTCTAGTTATTCAAATAAAGGTAAGCATACAACTACCTTTGCTAAATTAGTACCATTACCCTTTGGAGGATATTTAGCGGATACCCCTGGTATTAGAGAGTTTGGGCTATACAACATAGAAGATTGGGAAATTTCATTGTTTTTTCCCGAAATGTTATTACCTAGGAAATCTTGTAAATTCAATACATGCACTCACATACATGAACCCTCTTGTGGAGTTTTAGAAGCAGTTGACCAAGGAGAAATAGCTCCCTCGCGTTATTTATCCTACTTGAATATGATAGAGTCCTCTTAAATTTGAAGGGCATGCATGAGACAAAATTTCTATTCAGCTATTTCTTTCACTATATTATTGAACTTTAAGGCACTTGTTAATGAACAACTGCCAAATAGTAAAGGATAAATTCTCTACAAAATACCAGTAACTAAGTGTAAGTGTTTACATAATCTAAAGACAAGCTATTCTAACTATCGTAACAAATTGAAAATATACCAATGAAAAAACTTCTACTAGGTTCACTTATTATAGCATCATTTTTAGCTCCTATTTATGATACCCATGGACAGTTAAAAGAAATTGAGAAGTTCCTAGATGCAGGTGGTGACAACGTCGAAGCATTAACAAAAGCCTATTTAAGCCCCTTACCAAATGGAATTATTTCCGGATTAAACTCGGGTTGGACTACTAAAGCGAAACCTACTAAATCTCTTGGTTTTAGCCTTCAATTTCGTACTTCTGTTGCTACTGTACCTACCGTTGAACAAATGTTTGATGCCAACACAATTGGCCTTGAAGGTATTAGCATTAGCCCCGGTACTTCAAGCACTATAGCTGGAGAAAATATTAATGGACAAATTCTCACTCTACCTGACAACTCAACTCTAACTTTACCTTCAGGTACAAACTTTCCCTATGTACCAACTCTGATGCTTCAAGCTAATCTTGGTCTCTTTTTAGGTACTGACGTTACTGTTCGGTATGTGCCCGAGGTAGATTTAAAAGATTTTGGATCTGTGGATTTAGTTGGTGTAGGTGTAAAGCATGATCTGAACCAATGGATTCCAGGTGGTAAGCTGCTTCCCGTAGACTTGACCATTATGGCTGCTTATACTCAATTTAACATGTCTGTCGATCTTGAATTTAATCAAGGGGCCCAAGGACAGCGGATCGAAAGTGCAACAGAAGCAATCGTAACTAATTTCCTAATAGGCAAAACCATTCCATTATTATCAGCTTATGCTGGAATAGGCTATCAATTAGGTGATTTTGAGTTAAATATGCTTGGTGATTACATAATCGGCTCTGGTGTACGTCAAAGCACATTAACTGATCCTGTATCATACACTCAAAGCTATAATGGAGGAATACATTTGATTGCTGGTGCCCAAATCAAACTTGCCTTATTTAGATTATTCGCAGAAGTAACTACAGCAGAATACACCACATTTAATGGCGGGATTGGCATTGGCTTAAGAAATTAGACTAATCAACTGTTTCCTTTTCTAAGGCAGGATTAGATACTAGTTCATCTTTTTCAACTAATCCATCACGAAGACGAACTATTCGACGAGCATATTCAGCAATCTCATTTTCATGGGTTACTAGGATAATGGTGTTTCCTGCTCTATATAATTCCTCGAAAAGCAGCATGATTTCGTCACCAGTCTTTGTGTCTAGATTTCCCGTAGGTTCATCGGCAAGAAGAATAGAAGGTGTATTTACTAGTGCTCGTGCTATAGCCACACGTTGACGTTGACCCCCAGAGAGCTCATTTGGTTTATGGTCAACCCGATCACCTAAACCTACCTTATCTAATACCTCTAAGGCTCTATCCTTACGATCGGAAGCTTTAACTCCTGCGTAAATCAAGGGAAGTTCTACATTTGCTAGGCAACTAGTTCTGGGAAGCAAATTGAAGGTCTGAAATACAAAGCCAATTTCACGATTCCTAACCTCAGCTAAATCAGAATCATCCATTTGGCTAACCCGATTGCCATTCAGAATATATTCACCTGAACTAGGGGTATCTAGACAGCCAATCATATTCATTAGAGTAGACTTCCCCGATCCTGAGGGTCCCATAATAGCTATATATTCATTATGCTGCACCTGCAGACTTACTCCAGCAAGAGCACGTACTTCGGTTTCCCCCATCTGATAAAAGCGAGTTAAATTTTCAATCCGAATTACCGCATCTCGTTGCTCATCACTCATTACTTATACTCTCTTTAGCTATCATAACTTTATCATTATTTTTTAATGTTCTTGAAAGGGTTCTGTAACTACCAACTACAATTTCTTGTCCTACATCCAAGCCCTTTGATATCTGAATATTGGCATTATCACTAATTCCTGTTTCTACTTCTTTACGTACTGCTAAACCATCTTCAACAACAAATACGACCTTTCTAATATCTTGTTCTTCAACTTTTAATGAAGTCAATTTTGCATCTATCTCGTCCGATTCGCCTTCAGTAGATTCTGAGGCATTTGATTTCGCAAATTCATCTAATGAAAAGTCTCGCACGGTTACGGCTTGAATCGGCACCGAAACTACATCAATAGCAGTATCAGTTTCAATATCTACACTCGCAGACATACCAGGTTTAAAATTTGGAGTTGGAAGTAGTTCAAAGACTTCTTTAGCAACTAGAGCTCGAAGCTGTCCGCCACTTTGACTTAAGTTATGAGGGGTTATAATCCGTACCTTAACCTTGTAATTGGTTATTTGTTCATTGGTTCCTGCACCTGATACCCTCGCAGAATTGGCAATCTCAGTTACTACTCCATTAAAAAGTCGATTGGGGTAAGCATCTACTTCAATACGTGCAGTATCGCTTATACTGACGTTCACGATATCATTTTCATTCACATCTACTTCAACTTCCATCCTATCCAATAATGAAACTCTCATCATCTCGGTACCCGCCATTTGAGCATTTCCTAAAACTCGCTCGCCCGCTTCAACTGTTAGACCAGTCACCGTCCCGTTCTGTGGTGCTCTAATAACGGTTTGCTCTAATTCTTCTTGGGCTTGTCTTAGTTGTGCTTGTGCACTTTCAATTTGATATTCAGATGCTTTTAAACTAGCCTTCTGAGATTCCCAATTTGAAGTAGATTGAATAAATTGTAATTCAGAGATTAACTCTTTTTCAAACAGTTCTTTATCCCTAATGTAAGTGGCCTCTGCTTGAATAAGCGCTGCTCGCGTTTGCTCCATTCTTGCTTTTTGTGTTAGCAGAGCCGCATTCAAATTGTCAATCCTCGCTTGATAAATATCCGGTTTGATTCGAACTAATAAATCACCTTCACGAATGAAGTCACCTTCTTGAACGGCTAACTCGATTATTTCACCGGAGACATCGGGTCTAATTATAACTTCTACCTCAGGCTGAATATTACCCGATGCCGAGACTTTTTGTGTGATATTTGCATATTTAGTATATACTGTTTCAACCTCAATATCAGAGTTTGAGTCGCCAATTAACCCGAATTGTTTTAGGGTAAAAAGTGTAACCATTATACATACTAAAACTAGAGATGTATAAATAAGTATTTTGTTGGACGATTTATTTGATTTGGTAGACATAAATTTAGTTAGTTTATTTCGTCTAAAGGACAATATTAAAAAATGTTATTCCCCTTTAATTTTCCGAGATAAAAATCTAAAAGTTTTTCCTGGAAAATAAGATTATATAAGGCCTGGGTATAGCTAGATTGAGCACTAACAAATGCCGATTGTGCTTGAGTAAGCTCTATCAGTGTACTCGCCCCCAAA
This sequence comes from Balneolaceae bacterium UBA2956, assembly GCA_002348545.1. Classification (GTDB taxonomy): domain Bacteria; phylum Bacteroidota; class Rhodothermia; order Balneolales; family Balneolaceae; genus UBA1275. The sequence continues at coordinate 42,070 of DEBM01000045.1, read as the reverse complement.
TTGTATCGCTCTTGTTGTGTCTGAAAAGCTCTTTCCGATGCAACTAGAGATTTTTCTGATGCATCTAACTGCTTCACATATGAGCTATAGTCATTGTATGCCTGGGTAACTTCTTGAATTACCTGCATTTTAGAATTGTCTAAATTTAATTCAGCATTCTTTAACTGAACCTGTGAAGACTGAATAGAATACATTCTATTCCAATTATTGAACAATGGCACACTAAATGATAAGCCTAATGAACGGTTTACCTGTTGATCAAAAAATTGATCTGAAAAACTTACCTCTGAGCCAGCAATAGAATATTGATCGGAATATCGGGAAGAAACACTAGCAGATGCTCTCAATGTTGGCAATAGACTATTTTTCGTAACTTGCGTTTGGTAACGCAATGACAGTATGGATGCCTCTGCACTTAAAATATCACTTCTAATAGACAGTGCTTCATCAACCAAAGTCTTTAAATTAAGATCCACCCAGGGTAGATCATTTAAGGTTAAATCCGGAACTATAAAATCATAGGTTCCAAGAGGATCAATTTCCAATTGTCTAATTAACAGCAAACTATTTAGCGATTGTGTATTCTCTCTTTGCGTAACGACTAATTCATCATTTGCTACCTGTGCCTCTTGATTAAATAAATCTACCATTGGCCTAGCTCCAAGTTCCACTTGTGCTTGTACTTGTTCCAATTGGGTAATTGAGGTCTCAAGGTTTTGCTTGGCTATGGCTAATAATTCTTTATCTAACAGTACCTGTAGGTACCTTGTTGCTGTATTGAAAATGACCAACTCTTTAGCTCTTTCATACTGTTGCTCTCTTGATTCTTTATTGGATTGACTGCTTTTTAGCGTGAGTATATTAGTAAACCCAGTAAATAAATTAATACTTGCATTCATTCCGCCACTAATTGACTGAGAACTAATATCTACAAAAGGGTCTAATCCTTCACTAAATCGGTCAAAAATAAACTGTTGCCCTGTGGTTCTACTTCCATTCATACTGGCAGAAACACTTGGAAGAAAATCAGCTTTTTCACTAAAAATTAAATCATCGGCTAAATCCAGCTCATTTTTTGCTTGCTTCAATGCATAATTATTTTCCAGTGCTATTGCTATAGCGTCATCGATTGTAATGATTCTGATATCAGTACTTTGGGCAAACAAAGAGCTTGAAATTAAGCCAAATAAAAATATATAAAGTGTTTTTTGCTTAAGCATTAGTGTATGTATTTTAGATTACTAGAGAGTTAACGAATAGCTATAAAAATAGTCACAAAAATTGGATAATTAGTTTATGTTAATATTCTTTTACTTGGGATTTATGATAGGCACACACTAAATAACTTGGTAAATGCGTATTGAGTGAGTTTAGGTCGCACCTTAAATAAACCTGTTTTTACTATTTTGATTCAGTATCATAACCCGAATTAGCTTTTCTCATGTAGCCATTTAACAACTCTTCAGCGTAATTGAGAAAGCTATCTAGAATTTTTTGTTTAATTCTTTTTTTTACGCGCTGTTTCACTGTATCACTAATCAAACTCGTTCCATGCTCTAGTTGAGCAGAGTTTTTAGAATAACTCTTTTTATAGATAGATTGAATATCAGAGGCGTTTTCCCTTATGGTCTGTGGAGCCGCTATTATTTTACCTGTTAAAAGACCTAGACCAAAGGTCAGGAATAAAGAGATAAATGGTCGTTTCGAAACCAACTTATGAGGTGATTTACCCAATTCAATCGCTTCTTTGGTTACTTGAAATTTTCTATCGAGGCGTTGCTCGATAGCCTCAATTTTTTTTTCAATCTCCTTCTTTTTTTTTTGGCTAGTCGTCATGATCCTTATTCTTTACTAATATTTTGTTTGATAGATCATAGACCAGCGATTCTTTTATACGACGAAAGATGAATCTAGGAGTATTCGAAAGAAAAAGAATAGATAGAAGTAGCAGTACAAAGCCGATGCTGAGATATCCGAAAACTGGATTACTCATTAAATCACCTAAGTATTGGGCCAAAGCAAACATCAAAAATAGTAGTGCGATTGCTAACAAAAGTATTGCAAAAAATTTTTGAAGAACAAGTGAAATAAGATGCGATAATACATCACTAGCATTAATAGCAATCCAGTCGAATCGAAGTTCGATATATTCTTTTAAATCGCGCGCTAACTCTTTAATTGATTCGTTCATTCAATAATGAAACAGTTTTGAAATTTTAAAACCTTTACCAATTATTTTAATAGCCTTGAAAATAAATAACCTACCCCAAATGAAACCAATACGCTCTTGATAGGATGCTCACGAACGATTATTTCCACCTTATCCTTGAGCTCTTCTATATCTAAATTTAACGTTTCTTCAAGAATTGTTTCTGTATCAGTAATTGTCTTTTCTAGTTTTTCGTTTAAGTTATCTAAATTTTTATCATCCATGGTTCTCTTCTTTATTTTTGCTAAAATATACCGAATTTTACCTCTAACTGCCTAATTACTATTCATACCGTAAACTTTCAATAGGATCTAATTGAGCTGCTTTAAAAGCAGGATATACTCCGAAAACTACACCTATCAATAACATACCTATAAAGCTACCAATTACAGACCATATTGGAATAACTACACTAGCTCCAATGAAATAGGCTAGGTAATTTCCAGCAGCAATACCTAAAATCATTCCTAATACACCTCCTATTTGACAGACAAAAATAGCTTCGGCTAAAAATTGATTAATAATTGCTTTTTTTGTGGCACCTACAGCCTTTCTTATACCAATCTCCTTAGTTCTCTCAGTGACTGATACCAACATGATATTCATAACACCAATACCTGCACCCAAAAGAGTAATCAAACCTATAAACGCCCCCCCTACATAAAGAGCTGAGGTAAAGATATCAAATGATCCTGAAAGAGATTCATTGGTAGATAACTCAAAATCATTCTCTTCCTCTGGTGATACTTTCCTAATAGTTCTTAAAATTCCCGTGACTTCATCTATAGCTTTTGGAATTCCTGCTATATCTGGTGCACGTACTTGTATTTGGATGTTTCTTTTTCCACCATACAGTAATTTTCCAGTTGTGTATGGTATTAAAACAAAATTATCAAATGACTGTCCAAATACCGATCCTTTTTTTTCAAGCACTCCAATTATCAAATAATTATGACCATCTATTCTAATTTCTTGACCAATTGGGTCTACACTTCGAAATAAATCATCTAGTAAGTCATGGCCTAAAATGGCAACTGACCTGGCGTACTGAACATCTTCCTGAGTGATATTACGTCCATAATAAATTTCATATGAATTATTGTTTAAATAATTATGATTGCTCCCATATATCACAACATTTGGGTCTGTTTCTAAGTCCCCAAACTGAATTTTAGTAAAACTAAAGTCTTCATTAGGACTCATATTTTCAGCATATCTTAGTAATTGCTCAGATTCTTCTGCCTGATCAAATGTCAACCTCTTTCTATTTCTTTTTGAAGTATCTCCACCTATCTGAATAGCAGGATATCTACTAACAGTGATAACATCACTACCCATTATACTTAAGGTTTCCTTAAAATAATTATCGAGTACAGCTACAGCTGTTGTAGAGACTAAGACGGAAAAGACACCGATAACAAGTGCTAATAACGTCAAAGAAGAACGTAATTTATTAGCTAATAGTGCTTGAACTGCTTGAATTAATATCTCCAAATTGAACATTGAGTAAATTCTTTATAATTATTCGAATCTTAGTGATTCTATGGGATCTGATTTAGCTGCCTTATAAGCTGGAATGAATCCAAAAGTCACCCCTACAACTGTGCACAAAGCTACTGCTACCAAAACCACTTGAACATTCATTTGCGCGGTGAAGACCTGGTCAATAAGAACGGTGAATCCTGCTGCTATAAGAATACCAATAATTCCGCCCAATAGTGATAATACAATAGCTTCAATTAAAAATTGAGACAGAATTTCCCAGGACTTTGCGCCTACAGCTTTTCTAATTCCAATTTCTTTAGTCCGCTCTTTTACCGAAACAAACATGATATTCATAATTCCAATACCCCCAATCAATAGTGAAAGTCCCACAAGTAAAAATCCTCCCATGTAAATACCATTTTTTATCCCTTCCAGTTGTTCTTTGAACGTGTCTGGCTCATTCAAGGCAAAATCGTTTTCGTCTGTTGCGTCTAATTGGCGCACCTGACGCATCAATCCTTCAACTTCGTATCTACCTTCTTCCAGTGCTATTTTATCTGGAAATTTAATACTGAGTTGAATCCCTGCTTTAAGTCCATATATTTTTCCAAAAGATGAAATGGGTATAATCACCCTGTTATCAAAATCTTGTAAACCTAAAAAACTTCCCTGTTTGGTTAATGTTCCAATAATGGTATACTTTTGTCCACCTATGCGTACAGTTTTTCCCTCAGGGTTTTCTTGCTCAAATAATGACTCTACTATAGTTTGTCCAACAACAACTACATTAGCACTTGTTCGCACCTCTGACTCAGTAAACATTCTACCTGATTTTATATCAAGCCCTTGTATATCTAGGTAATTTTGCGTGGTTCCTTGCAAACCAACTCTCTCTGCAGAATTACTTTTATATCGTATACTTGTAGTAATATCTGAGAATGCCGCTACTATGGATGCATATCGACTTCGTTTTTCAATAAATTCCACATATTCGAGTTCCATTTCCTTTCGATTCATAATTTCCCACCATTTAGCGTTATCATCCCAAGGCCATTTACCTATATAGACAACATTTTGTCCTATCATCGCCATACTATCATCAAAGGTTTTATCCATGCCGGTAGTAACCGTATCTACTACCGTCACCATTGTTATACCAATTATTATGCATAATGTAGTTAAGAAAGCTCTTAACTTATTTGTCCTTAATGCATGAAATGCGATTTTAAATCCTTCCTGAATGCTAGTAATCAACTTCATTATGTTATTTTATAAATGATATATTTATCCTAAATCCTACTTAGATCGGTATACGATTATCCATCAATTAAGTTCCAATATAAATAACTCACAGACTTATATATGATAAACTTAGATATACTAATATTTGCTGCCCATCCCGATGATGCTGAACTTGGCTGTGGTGGTATGATAGCTAGCATGGTAAAACAAGGTTATAAGGTTGGGATAGTTGATTTAACCGAAGGTGAAATGAGTTCACGAGGGACCATAGTAACAAGATATGATGAAGCAAAAATTGCTAGTGAAATTCTGGGTTTACATTACAGAAAAAATCTACAAATAGCTGATTCAATCATCAAAAATAATCGTGCAAATCAAGAAAAAATTATTCAAGAAATTCGAAGCACAAAACCGGATATTTGCTTTATAGGTGCTCCATCAGATCGTCACCCAGACCATGGAAAAGCAACAAATCTTTGCGCAGATGCCATATTTTATTCTGGGCTCATTAAAATTAAAACCCAAGATCAAGTAAGTCAGGAATTACAAGAAGTATGGAGGCCACACCATGTATTTCATTACATGCAGGATCGACCTATTGATTATCAAATTATACTAGATATTTCGGATGTATGGGATATAAAAGTTAGAGCCATGGCTGCATATACTACTCAATTTAATGCATCATCGGACGATGATCTACCGAAAACATTCATTTCCGATCCACTCTTCTTTCAACAGTTAGAGGCGAGAGCAAGATATTTTGGTCATTTGGGTGGTTGTACCTATGGTGAACCATTTGCCTACCACAATTTACCCGCTGGGGTTAAAAATTTTGATTCCTTTTTTCAGCATAAGCAGAAACGATAATAGGAAAGCTTATTTGATCATAAAATGAAAAAAATACTGCTTATTCAAACTGGAGGCACTATTGCAATGCAAGCCCAACTAGATGGCGTTGTGCTAGATCCGGATCGTTGGTCAAACCAACTCTACAAGCAAATACCATCTTTAAATAAAATTGCAGACATAAATGTTGAGCCACTCTTTTTTGAAGATAGTTCAGATTTACACTCATACCATTGGGATTCTTTACTAAATTTAATTCAGCATAAGTATACACAGTACGATGGTTTCGTCATTTTGCATGGTACTGATACAATGGCATATACCGCCTCAGCTCTTAGTTTTGGAATCGACGGTCTAGACAAACCAGTTATTTTAACGGGTAGTCAGGTTCCACTTAGTGGAATTAGAAGTGATGCGCAACGCAACTTGATCAACTCAGTCGAAATTGCCACTTCCGACTTAACTGAGGTAGCCATTTGCTTCAACGACCATGTATATCGTGGTAATCGTGCAACCAAAATGAGTGTTGGTGATTTTGATGCCTTTGCTACTCCTAATTACCCTACCTTGGCTGATATTGGTTTAGATATTGATTTTCACAGAAAAAACTGGCTCAATGCACCAACTAACTGTTTGAACAATGGGCCGAGTTTTCATTCAGGTTTCAGCGGAGATATCCTAGTCCTAACTATATATCCAGGCTTCCAGAATAATCAACTTGACTCAATTTCATTAAAAGATATTGATGCAATTATAATTAGAGCTTATGGAAGTGGGAATTTCCCGATAAAGGGGGAATATTCATGGATACCTTTTTTACACCGTTGCAAGGATAACAATCTAATAACTGTGATTACTTCACAAGCAAATTACGATGCCGTAAATCTAAAAAATTATTCTGCGGGCAGGACTGCACTAGATATCGGTGTACTTTCATCGGGAGATATGACTTTAGAGGCTAGTGTTACCAAGATAATGTGGCTGATTTCAGCACATCAAGATAACCATGAATCCAACCTACAGATAGCAAAAAAGTTCCAGGAAAGTCTGCGTGGAGAACGAAGCTAAGCTAACCATATAATTAATCCTCGAACATTTATGTATTTTATATTCGATTTAGAAACAGTTCCAGATGTATCACTAATAAGGTCAATGCTCGAGCAAGAGCCTCTGAAATCCGATGAATGGATTGAGGGAAATATGTTATCCACTCCCGATAATCTAAGCAACCAGGATTGTATTGATGTAGCAGTAAAAAGAGTAGGAAAAGGTAATTCAGGTTTTTTACCTCCAATGTTTCACAAAATAGTTTCTTGGGTAGGACTTTGGGTTGACGCTAAGGGTCAACCTAAACAGAAAGAGGCGTGGTCTGGAGATAATGAGAAACAGGGGTTGATCACATTATTTCAAGAATTATTAACTTACAAAGATTTTAATCTCATTCACCATAATGGTAGAAGTTTCGACTTACCAGTTATAGAATATAGGGCACTAAAATTTAACCTACAGATGCCACCCAGACTAAGCCATAGAGAGATCAAGTATAGATTTAGCGGGAATAATGTAGATTTAGTTGATGAATTCACTAATTATGGCGCAAGCACATGGCCGAAATTGAAACATCTTGGAATGCTTATTGATATACCATTTAAACAAGTTTCAGAAGGTAACTTAGTCTATGAACAATATTTAAGGGGTGATTTCAATGAAATTGAGAATTATTGTTATGAAGATGTCGTAGCAACTTATATTATTTGGCTACATTTAGAATATACTCGCTCAAATATTAAAGAAAAGGAGTTCGAAAACTTAAAGTCTCGCGCCCTCAATAAATTACTCGATATTCAAGAAATCAATAACTAAGGAAATTGAATCTATCAAGAGTCTCATAACTTTAATTAGATCAGTTATTATAAAGAAGCACTACATTTTTTGTAGGCCTCTTTATCAAATCTTTTTTATCTTATTATAGTAAGTTAGAGTAATGAAGAAAAATATTCGCACATATGTCGTTTTGGCCATGACTGTTTTTTCAGTAATTGGAACAACTCTGCATTATCATCATACTTCTGTAACTTCTGAAACACTCTCCATCATTCAGGAGACAGAAACAGAATTTTGCTGTCCTTTCGCTCATAATCAGGAGATTACCTCTCCTACTCAGTTCTCTGAAGGTTATACAATTCAGTCTCAAGCCTTCTTAACTAATTTTCTTGAAAATCCATACTTAGACAGTAATATACACTGTCAAATATGCGATAGAGCCCCTCCTTCTATATAGTTTAAAATATTAAACTGATTAGCTATTCACAGAATCCATGTGAGTAACTACAATTACATTTTCTATTAATCCACTTTTATTTATTTAAGTGATTAGTAGAGATAGTTCTTAACTAAACCAAAAACACTCATAATACATTATGAAAAAAAATAACTATACTTTTTTAAAGTTCTCAACTTTAATTTTAACCATTGCAGTACTTGCATGTTCAAATCCGGCGGATTCAGATCATGATCATGATGAACACCTTGAGCCAGTTGGATTTGTATTAAAAATGAACGGTACAGACCATGTGAAACAAGAAAATGGTACTGTTACAGGTTCATTCACCCTAACAAATGGCAATGAATCAGATCATGTAAATATCTATTATATAGCTGAAGATGGCGATGAATTTCAACCTCATACAGACGAAGGTTATTCTCTTGCAGCTGAATTTGCAAATTCAGATATGATGGAATTTGAATCTGAAGGTGATTGGGGATTTCATTTGCACCCAAAAGCAGTAGGTACTACTACTATGACACTTAAGTTAATGCATGGTGGTCATTCAGATTTCACGTCTCAAAACATTACGATCACAGTAAATTAAGTTGATATAAACATCATTACACCTTTAAACAATAATCACAACATTGAATGATGACCTCAATAATTAAACGTATGATTATAAATAAGAGATACATAAAATCTAACTCAATAAAATGTGATAGATGCGGGAAAAAAGACAAATGTCTCAGTTTAAAGTGTGTTTTGATGTTTTTATTTTCTTCATTTCTAAATTTACAATACGCATTTTCATACACAACAGATTTCTTCGTAAAAGAAATAAGCAATATATATGAAGTTAGCGGTAAAGTATTAGATAGTGAAACATTAGAACCTATACCCTTTGTAGCCTTACATATTGACAAAATTAATCGTTATACAATTACTGCAGCTAATGGTGAATTTATTTTTAATAACTTACCAAAAGGTGAGTATGAAATTGACATCAGTAGGTTGGGTTATAAAGAAAAGAGTATTGATATAAATTTGGAAGAAAAACTTAACATAAATCTATCAATAAAATTATCTGTCAATACTATTTCTACAGATTCTCTTATCGTTTCAGCTGATAATTATAATTCTACATCCCATTTAACAGGTAAAAGTTACAAGTTATACGGTGATGAAATTAGAAGGAATTTTGGAATCACACTTAGCGAAACTATTTCAAGAATTCCTGGGGTTGAAATGCGATCAAATGGAGTCTCAACTACAAGACCAGTAATTAGAGGGCTTGATGGCTACCGGGTTCAATTACGGTTAGATGGAAATATTATGCAAGATGTTTCTGCAACTTACTCTGATCATGCTGTAACAATGAATTCGGATAATGCCATTGAAATTGATATCGTTAAAGGACCGGAAGCTCTACAATATGGCAGCAATATGGTAGGTGGTATAGTTAATGTAATTAAAAATATAATACCCAACTCAATGCCCAAAAAATTAAATGGTGTAATCTCAATGTCGGGTGATTTAGCAGCTCCTGGTGGGGCTTTAGGGATTCAATCTAATATCCCCGTTGAATCTCAGTCATTATCTATTGGTTTAGATTTAAACGGAAGATATCATTTGGATCAAATTACTCCAATTGGTACTATCAAAAATACATACAATCAAAATACTGACAACACTATTGGGATAACTAAATTTACTAAATGGGGATATATAGGTGGCTCTTTTAACTCTTTTCTTTCTAAATATGGGGTTGCACCAAATGACAAAGGGCATCTAGAAGGTGTTGATATTGAATTGGAAAAATATAATGTCAGCGTTAGATCAGAGATTTATCCAAAAATTGATAAAATTTCTAGATTAAAAATTGACTACAATTTTGCTAACTATTTTCATTTAGAATTAGAAAGTCAATCTCCAAGAATAATTGGGATGGAATTTGGTCAAACAAATCATTCTCTAAATTTGTCAGGCAATCACAATGCTCTAGGTTTTTTTGACGAAGGAATTTTTGGAATAGACTATACCTATACCGATTACCTGGTTAATGGTGCAGGTACACCACACTCGGAGTCATATGATATAGGAGCCTTCTTGGTCCAGGAGATTGATTTCAATAGATTTAATTTAAAGATAGGTTCAAGATTTGACTATGCAAATAGAAATCCTAAAGTTCGAAAAGTAAGTGACTTAATTGGTAAACTGGAATCAAAAAATTATTATGCTTTTAGTGGTTCACTTAGTAGTACTATTATATTAACTAAGCAACAAAGTGTTAGTTTTTCTTCTGCCAGAACATTCAGACCACCTAGTTTGGATGAACTCTTTTCAGAAGGTCCTCATCTTGCTTCTTATTCTTTCGATATTGGGAATACGAATTTAAAGGCTGAAAGAGCATGGACTTCAGAAATCAATTACGAATTCATGAATTCTAGAGTTAAGATTTTCACTTCACTATTTAGAAATTATTTTGACAGCTACAACTTTTTTATGAATACCAATCAAACATCAAATCGTTACCCTGATTTGTATTATTACCAAGTTAAAGGTGTGGAAGCTGAAATGATGGGATTTGAAGGTGAATTATATTTTAGCATAACAAATAAACAATCCATCAAGTCTTCATTTAGCTTTATTAAATCAAACTTTAAAGAAGATGAGAATTCCGGTTTTAAGCCAATTCCATTTACGCCTCCCCTTAAAATATCAAACGAATATATTTTTAACTTTACAAATGGTAATACTGGGGTCATCTACACATTTAGTGACAAACAAGATAGAGTTGGTGAATTTGAAACAATTACCGAAAGCTACAACAAACTTGATTTTTATTTACAGTACAACCTTATTAATAAAAAGTATTTATTAAAAACTTCAACCTTCAGTACACTTTCAATAAACGTTCAGAATATTTTAGACACCGAATACTATAATCATCTATCCAGAATTAAAGATCTTATGCCAGAAATGGGTAGAAGATTTATGATTTCTTATAAAATATATTATTAGTGATTTATCAATCCTACCTAGAAACTCCAATTGGTTTTATAAGGATACTATCAAATGGGCAACATTTATATAATTTAAATTTCCAAGAGACAAATGGGCCAGAAGATCCTGATCAGATCACGGAGTGGACAAAAACACAATTAGCTGAATATTTCGAGGGAAACCGCACTTCTTTCAATATTCCGCTGTTACTCAATGGCTCTGAATTTGAATCAAAAGTATGGAATACTTTACGAGAGATACCTTATGGTAAAACAACATCCTACAAATTAATATCGGAAAAGATTGATCAGTCTAATACAATGCAAGCTGTAGGAGCTGCAAGTGGTAAAAATCCCATCGCTATTATTGTACCTTGTCACAGAGTAATCGGTAAGAATGGAGATTTGAAGGGCTATGCTTATGGAATTGAACGAAAAAAATGGTTACTCAAACATGAAAATTCATTGTTTATATAGCTATTTTATTCAAATTAAAGTGGTAGTTTAGCTTATATTTTTCTTGAGTTTAGCTTAATACAATTGAAATAACTTTAGACTAATTAGATATGCGTAAATGGCACTCTAGAAAGGATACTAGAAAAATACATCGTTGGGGTGCTTTTTTGGTATCCATTCCCTTTTTGATTGTTATTGTAACAGGTCTACTATTACAGTTAAAAAAAGAGGTAGAATGGATACAACCTAATACTGAGGAGGTAGCCATAGATACTCTTTCCATAAGATTTAGCGATATTTTAAATATTAGCCAGGGGGTCCTTGAAGCTCAAATTAAAGATTGGTCAGACATAGATCGCTTGGATGTAAGACCAGATAAAGGAATTGTGAAAGTTCGAGCAAAAAACAGGTGGGAAATTCAGATAGACTTAGAAAAAGGTACCATACTAAAAACCGCTTACAGGCGATCTGATATTATTGAGCAACTCCATGATGGTTCTTGGTTTCACGATGCCGCTAAGTTATGGGTATTTTTGCCATCTGGAATAATTGTATTAATCCTTTGGTTGAGTGGAATGTATTTATTCTTTGTTCCTATTTTAGTCAAAAGATCCCGCAGAAACTAAAAAAACATTTACTTTTAGTGTGCAGGTAATTGAAAAACAGCATTTTGTATCATCCTGGACGGACCAATCCAAAACATACGGTATTGCGTATTCTCTAAGAGCAACACCACTTTTCCCTGACCCATATTTTGTACTACAGCAAAGGAATTAGAGGCTGTTTTTTCTTTATTCTCTGGTGATGCATAACCTGAAGCAAGCAAGTCATTGGGATCCGAAGCATACCTACCAATAGCTAATAAATTTGAAGTAATCTCAAATACATCGGTAGAAAACTTTAGGGTATATAAATGTTCTTTCATACCAAATCCTAATGGATGAGTGTGATCTATGTGCGATTTAAATGCTGCACCAGGTATCCTTTGAAGTCCAGACTTCTTAGCCCTATCGGCATAGACGGTATATCCTTTATCTATTTGATCTTCATCATTTCTTTCGGGTTCATACAAAGAAACATTGGTAAAGCCACTTCGACTTTTACTCAACCAAGATGCCATACCTTCAGTACCTACTAATACACCACCCGATCGTACCCACTCTTTCATTTTATCCTGAACAGATTCAGTAAGTACTTGATCTATTCCTCCCCAAGCACCAGGAAATATCAATACGTCATACTCATCTAAATCCAATCCTGCCAATCGATTAGATCGAATTCGACTAATACCATATTCAGTCCAATAGTCTAAGAGATACCAAAGTTGACCAGCAGTATATGAATTAAATGGCTGATCGACCACCAAAGCAACTCGTGGAGCATGCAACGGATTAGAATCGGACGAAGCTAAATCTATACCCGTATCCATCCGACCTGTATTGAATGGTGTAATGCTAACCTTATTTTTTATGGCTATTTCTTCCATTGTACCATGTAGTTGATCTCCGTGGCCTAAATTTCTACCTACCAATACAATTATAGAGCCTCGAGAATAGATTTTTCCTGCATAACCAAATGACTCTGAGGCTGTTCTAACCCTAAAACCAGCATTCAGCATATCCCCAAGGGCATTGGGGGCAAATCGTTGTGCCCAATCCATCACATAAGCATAAGATGCTTTCTGTGTTAACGTTCCTGTTAAAGAGATTTTCTGATCAATACGTAACAGATTTGAAGGTAGATTTTCACTCCAGTAAGCATCTAAATTGTAAGCCATTGGCACTGTCCACGTAGACATATCGTACATAACAGAGTCTTTAATTTCTAGTTGTCGGCGAAAGAGTGTATGAATAAAAAGGTGAGCAGGTTGCTCGGTTGGAATCACAAAACTTCCTTTTTTAATAGTTCTTGTTTGCTCATCAGTATCCCAATAATCATAAGTATTAGTTAGTCGTTGATCTTGAGTGGTCTCATATACCTCAACCCCATGATCTAACATCAAATTAACAACATCATAACTGTAGGTTTGCTCATCCCCAGAGAGTATATAGGCTTTGGTATTCCCTTTTTGGTTCTTAGGATTTCGGGCTTCATTGAAGTACTCAAGCAAACCTATCCTATTTTCAACAGCCGTTTCAACCACAGCTAATGAATTGATATAATGATCAAAAATTCGTTGCCTAAGTGTTAAAACATATCCATCATCGGTATCAACAGCACGCCCACCCCTACTATGCCCTCCTTGTTCAGCGAGCATTCCAATACCACCCATCACACTGGGATAGGATGAGCCGTATCCTGGGTAAAAGAAATCAAAAGCCTCACGGGTAAAATAGTTTACTTGAGCCTCGTCAAAGCGTCTAACTGCACCTCTACCAAATTCATCAGCATAATCTTCATAGCTACGAGGTAGTTCATTATTTCGAGGAGTGGTACCAGGCATTAAAAAATAATTATTATTGGCACCTTGCTCATGAAAATCCATATGGACTTGTGGCATCCACTCTTGATACACTTTAATCCGTCCTCGTGACTCAGGATGGACTAACCAAACCCAGTCTCTATTCAAATCGAACCAATAATGATTGGTTCTTCCACCAGGCCACGTTTCGTCATGCTCAAGGTCATTCACATCGGTATTTAATACGTTAGTTTGCGAAGACTTATACCAGGTAATATATCGGTCACGTCCATCTGGATTTAACATAGGATCAATAATTACCACCGATTCTGCTCTCCATGACTTGGTTTGATCATCCTCTGCAGCTACTAATCTATATGCTGCTTGCATAGCAGATTCACTGCTTGACGGTTCATTACCATGCACATTGTAACTCATCCAGACGACCACTGGCATATCAGAGTTTGGTTCAATTTCATTGAACGCTAGTTGCTTATTATTCTTTTTAATTTCCATGACCTTAGTCATATTAGAAGCCGAGCTAATGGTGGCGTAGATCAAACTCCTTCCCTCATACGTGTTACCATACTCTTGTACTTGTATTCGATCTGAATTAATACCCAAGTACTTAAAATAATCTACAACTTGATAATGGTGAGTATATTCCTCTCCTAATTCATACCCTAGAAACTGTGCAGGAGACAATAATCCCTCGGCATAACTGAGTTTCTCATCAAAGGTGAATCGCTGAAAAACATCAGGGTCAAAATTAGTTGAATGTTGGGCTAAGAGGTTAGCAGTAAGACTTAGAATTATAAAGGTAAAGATAACTGCGCAGAGCAACGATCTTTCTTGAATTGAAGTCCAATAGTTCATAAACTTAAAATTAGATTATTTTTAATTTAAACAATTTATACCTTATGATCGGTTAAAATGTCAGCTTTTTACTGCTTACCCAAACGTGAGTTAATTAAACATAAAGGTGTGTGTATATTTTACCAAAATAGAACGCTGATCATAAGTAGGTAAACGTATTTCATTCTCATATTTATTTACCCAAGGCTGAGTTCCACTTTGATTTACAACCAACCAAAAATCTTGCCCCTCTCTAAAATTATAGCGTAACCTAATATTCGCTCCTATTTTTTCTGAAACATTACTGGTTTGAATAAAAGCATTGGCAGAAAACTTTCTATTTAGTGCATATGCTGCCTTAAAAGAACTTTGATGAACTGTAAAAGCAGTAATCTTGCGTCCGTCAATAACTGGAAAATGAAGTTTACTAATGCGGTAATCAAGCGAAAAATCCATATGTACATTAACTCTGTATTGTGGGCTAATAGATATTTCTCGAATGCTTCCATCATAAATTTGACCAATAGTCGATGACACTCTTCCTCTGAATTTATATTGCTCAGGACTTCCATAGCTTAATCCCCATTCTAGAAAACCATAATCATTAACCGGAATATAAATTCGAGATAACAAATTGAAGCCTTCATCCTGTAGTAGATGTTCCTGCCGGAGTACCAGTTCAGAGCTAATATTTCCTAAAGTTTTAAATTCTGTATCCCATTCTAAATTAATAAACCTAGATCGTAGATTAAAGCCATCATAACTCTGTATTGAATAATTGCGCAGTTGAATCCGTTGTTGTTTTATTCCACTATTTTCAGGTGCTATCCACCCATAACCAAGACTAGTATAATAATCGGCGGTGTTAGTAGTGCGTACAAAACCAATTCCTGGATTAAAATCCTCTCCTGTATAATTAATCATAAATCGGTAGAACCAACCGATATTTGATCTTCTGTCGACAGTAATTCTACTTGAAAGACCTGTAAACCCTAGAATATCCTGATTATAATCTGCAGTATTGTCTAATGTCTGGGCTATTTTAAATTGTACAAAACTCTCGTTCTTAACATTGTAATCCACATCAAATCCCACTACCAAGTTTTGTGTCCCATCAAACCCAAGTCGGTGAGTATAAATGCCACCAACATAACTCTGCGTGTTCAAGATTTGCTTTTTAAGTCTGATAACTCCAAAATTTTCAGCTTCAAAAGTTTCATAAGGTTGCGTTTGAATACTTAAAATACCTACATCTAAATCTCCAACCCTACCGGTAAGCCGAGCTCCTCCAATTATAGGGATTGGACTACCACCTGATAAGCCAATTCTTCTACTGTAAAAAAGTTTAGTTCTACCAAATGAAAAGTCGAATAAACCAGAGCGCTGCTGAAAAAACTGCCTTTTTTCAGGAAAATCAATAGAAAAACGAGTTAAATTTAACTGTTGTTCATCTGCCTCTACCTGTGCAAAATCAGTATTAGCAGTTAGATCGAGAGTAAGATCTGATGTAACATTGTACTTTATATCAAATCCAAAGTCTTGCTTCCAGGTTTCATTTTCAACATACTGGTTTTCTGAATCATTTAAATCAAAAATATCCTGAAAACCACTAAGTGAATAAGGGGTAAGATACAATGGTTTTGGTTCTTCCAGTTGAGAAAATTGAATTTCTTGGGTCTGGGAAGGTTTTAAATGGGACATTCTCCAGTTAGGTGGTATGTCAGGATATACATGTCGTTCGTTTCGCGAAGCAATCCAACGATATACAATTATACCCATTTTAGTCACACCATCGGTAACTTGATAACCTAGAGACGAAAAAGGAATACGCATTTCAGCATACCAGCCATTATCATCTCTTGTAGTTTCCACATCCCAATAAGTATTCCAACTCCCATTATATGCGTCCACACCTGCACCAAAATTTCCATCATTACTAATGGCAAAATCAACACGAACACCTTCAGGGTTTGTAAAAAAAGTAAGACCATTTTCATTATCATTAAATGAATCAAATACCACACCTATGATATCATCATTCGCTTGGTAGTCATCTCTTTGAAGGGTATTGGAAATTATTGTAGAAGCGTCTTTTGTTAAGTTTTTAGCTGCTAGGTATACATATTTAGCATCATATGTCATATATATCCGAGTCTCTTCAGACATTTCTGCCCGGTAAATAGGTGCTAATTGAGTCATTGGAAAAGAAGCTATTTGGTTCCATATTGGTTCACTTAACTTGCCATCAAGTTCAATTGTACCCTCTAATGGCTGTATTTTGATTGTTTCTTGTGTTACTGATCCATCATATTCTTGAGCTAGTGTATGAATGGGTATTAATAGCAACAGGAGTAAATAAACTGAATAGCGACCAATTACGCTAATAAGCTTGACCGTTTGATTAAAATAAGTAATAGTAGAAAATGCCAATGATATTTTGATTATAACAATGATATGCAGTGATTAGCATAACTAAATTTTAGCTATACAAGAAAGAACTATTATATCAACTCAAATAAGAACCAATAATACTGTAAAATTTGTTCCTGAATCGTTAATATTTGTATAATAATTACAGATTTTAATTACTTAAAATTAATCTGTCTCAAATACATATAACCAATTTTCTATATGCAAATCCCTAAAGCTTCCGAAGTAGTCAAATCGTATAAAAAAATTAAATCCTTTATTCATCACACTCCTATTCTTAATTCTACTGACTTAAATGAAAAAATAGGCACTAAGATATGGTTGAAATGCGAAAATTTTCAAAAAGTTGGTGCTTTTAAGTTTCGTGGAGCATGTAATGCTGTGTTACCTTTGGAAGCCAGTGTCGCGAAAAATGGGGTAGCTACACATTCCTCTGGTAATCATGGACAAGCGATTGCAAAAGCGGCTCAAATAAAAGGGATTCCTGCATATATTGTAATGCCTGAAAATGCACCAAAAGTAAAAATTCAAGCAGTAAAAGGTTATGGAGCCAAGGTAATTTATTGTGAGCCAACTCAATTGGCACGGGAACAAACGCTTAAAGACGTAATACATCAAACAAATGCTCACTTTGTTCACCCCTATGATAACTCTGATGTCATTTTAGGACAAGCGTCTGCAGCATGGGAGTTCCTACATCAAATACCAGAGTTAGAGCTTATCATCACACCCGTCGGCGGAGGTGGTTTACTAAGCGGAAGTATATTAGCTGCTGAAGCATTTCATGCAATACAAAAACGCCCGATATGCAAAATAATAGCAGCAGAGCCAGAACAAGCTAATGATGCATATAGGTCTATGATATCAGGCTCAATACAATCATTAACAAATGAGCAAACAGCGAATCCAACCATTGCAGATGGACTAAGAACTAACCTAGGCAATATTCCCTTCCAAATCATAAGCCGTGCTCATACACAAATTGTTTGTGTTAGTGAGGAATCCATAGTGCAAGCTATGAAGTATATCTGGGAACGTTTCAATATGATCATAGAAGCTTCTTGCGCCGTACCAATTGCCGCTCTTTTAGAGAAAAAGATAGCCCCAACATTCAAAAATGTCGGGGTCATAATAACGGGTGGAAATGTTGATTTGGATAATCTACCTTGGAATAAAGCCGGTTAAATTATTCGGTATCCAAATGAAAGTCTAATGACTGTAGTTGGCTTGAATTTGGACCAACCATAACTGAAAAGCTTCCCGGTTCTGCAACATACTCTTCATTATGATCATAGTACTTTAGTTTTTCTGTAGATATTTCAAAATTAAATGTTTTTGTTTCACCAGCCTTTATTATTTCTTTTTCAAAATATTTTAACTCTTTTATAGGTCGTGCAGCATTAGCAAAATGATCATGGATGTACCATTGCACGACTTCTTCTCCGTCTACATCACTTGTATTAGTGACATCTATTTGAACTAGAAGACTTTCTCCAGAATTCATTAATGTATCTGATATAATCGGCTGCCCATATTCAAAAGTACTGTAACTTAATCCGTACCCAAATGGATATTGCGGAGCATTAGGTCCATCGGTATAATGACTCCAGAACACTGTGGAGGCATCACCAGCACCAGGCACAGGCCTCCCTGTGCTTTTATGGTTATAATAAACTGGTATTTGTCCATGTGATAAGGGGACCGACATCGGAAGACGACCAGATGGATTATAATCACCGAATACTACGTCAGCAATGGCGTGTCCTGCTTCAGTACCTAAATGCCAAGAATACAATATTGCCTCACTTTTTTCATACAACCAAGATGCAATAATTGGGCGACCAGACATGATAATCACTACTACTTCATCGTTGACTTCTAGAATTTTCTCTACTAGCCTTTTCTGGTTTTCAGCCAAACCAATATCCATTTGACTTCTTCCTTCACCTGTTTGATATGCATCTTCACCAACTACAAGAATGACTTGTTCATGCTCTTCAGCTAAATTTATAGCTGCTTGATATCCGGATTCATCTTCAACTGAAAATGTTAATTCCATAGGAAATGAACGATTACCTTCAGTGAGCATGTAGCCCGCTTCAAACTCTACTTTTGTATCCTTACCTAATTTCGCTTCGATTCCCTCCAAAACAGAAACTGCCGAATTCTCAATGGCTTGAGCACGCCAATTTCCCAAGGGAGAATCTTTATCTTGGGCTAATAAGCCAATTACTGCTATCGACTCTCGCTTTTTACTTAAGGGGAGTAATTGTTCTTTATTCTCAACTAAAACAATCGAGCCTTGTGCTGCTCTAAGTGCTACAGCATGATGGGCTTCATTATACACGAGTTCTCCTTCTCTTTTGAGATCATTGTATAAATAAGGATCGTCAAATAATCCTAAATGGAACTTTACTCTAAGAACTCGCCTAACAGCATCATCTACCAGTGAGATATCTACTTTTCCTGAATCAACTAGATCCTGTAAATATTGTTGATAGCCTTCTGATTCCATATCCATGTCACTTCCTGCTTCTATGGCCATTTCGGTGGCAGTTTTTAAGTCGGGAGCATATCCATGTGCAATCATTTCTCGCATTGAACCCCAGTCTGACACTACAAAACCGTCGAATTTCCAGTTCTCTTTTAATTGGGTTCTTTGTAAATATTCATCACCCGTTGCTGGGATGCCATTTACATCATTAAATGAATTCATAACCGAAGCTACCCCTTCTTGTACTGCAGCCTTAAAAGGTGGTAAAACTACATTTAATAAGGTATTTCTTGATAATTCTGCGGTATTATAGTCCCTTCCAGATTCAGCGAATGCATAGCCTGCAAAATGTTTAACTGTTGCAGCTATAGTACCTGTTTCCGATAGATCAACTCCTTGAAAACCTCTTATTTTTGCACGAGCAAACTCTGATAATAGATAAGGATCTTCAGATGTACCTTCCATAACTCTACCCCAACGAGGATCTCGACCTACATCTATCATAGGAGCAAAAGTCCAGTTAATTCCACCAGCAGCAGCTTCAATAGCTTGTATTTTCGCCGTTTCCATCATTATTTCGGTGTCAAAACTAGCTAATTCGGCAATTGGAACTGGGAACATAGTTTTATATCCATGTACAACATCGTAACCAAACATCAATGGTATACCTAGTCGACTATTCTCTATAGCAATTTTTTGAGCCGCCATAGTTGCCTCTACTCCAATAACATTTAGCATAGAACCAACTCCACCATTTTTAAGTAGATTGTAACGGGCTTGTTGATACTCTCCTTGAGGTACAGGACCAGTCACATCCCAACTACCATTATGCAAATTTAGCTGCCCTATTTTTTCTTCGAGAGTCATCTGATTCATAAGCACAGTAACCTTTTCTTCGATTTCCGGTTGAATCAGCTTAATTTGTGCAAATATTGCCTGAGATTGAGAAACTACTAAAGCGATGTAGAATAAGGTGATAGATGCAGTTTGTAAGCGTTTTATAAACATTATAAATGATAAAAATTATTATTTGGTTAAAGATTCAATATAGACTTTTTTGTAAAATTTGTGAATAATGTCACAAGATTATTGCAATTTTTGCGCAGCAACTTTAAAACATCTAAATGGCCATAGCAGCTCATAATAAAGTCTTATAAGAGGACTATATATCGACCTTTTCGGAAAACTGTAATTCATATAGATTTGCATAGACCCCTGCTGTATGAAGTAATTCCTCATGAGTACCTGATTCAACGAGTACACCCTTTTCTAATACCAGTATACAATCCGCATGTTGAATCGTGGATAGCCGATGCGCTATAACTAAGGTAGTTCGATTCTCCATTAAACGTTCAAGTGCCTGCTGGACTTGGCGCTCTGACACCGAATCTAAGGAAGATGTTGCTTCATCTAGTAATAAAATGGATGGGTTTCTAAGTATAGCTCGTGCAATAGCAATACGCTGCCGCTGACCTCCACTTAATTTAACTCCCTTTTCTCCAATTAAGGATTGATAGCCATCAGACATTTGAGTAATAAACTCATGGGCATTTGCATCGATTGCTGCCTGTTCAATTTCTGATCTGGTCGCATCCAGTTTCCCATATCGAATATTTTCATAAATACTGGTTCCAAAAAGGTGGGTTTCTTGAGGAACAACGGAAATAAAGGATCGTAAATTACTTAAATCCCAATCATTCACTGGGACTCCATCTACTCTTATCTCCCCTTTGGTTGGATTAAAAAATCGGGGAATAAGATTTAATAAGGTAGTTTTACCTGCTCCACTTTCCCCTACTAGTGCAACGGTTTGGCCGTCATTTATTTCAAAATTAAGCGTATCCAAAACTTGCTTACCATCCTCATAATTGAAACAAAGTTGATCAAACTCCACCCTGCCTTTAATAGTATTACTGCTATAGCTGTTTTTTTCATTGAACTTATCACCATGTTCTATCTTTTCTTGTTGCAATTCGAATAAACGCTCAGATGCACCTGCTGCGGTGTTTACAGCAGTATATAATCGAGATGCCAGGCCTACTGACCGGCTTATATTCAAGGCATACACAATGAATGCTACTAAATCTCCGGCTGAAAGACGAGCTGATAATACTTCCCTGCCACCATACCAAAATATCATCACCAAGGTACCCATAAACATAAGACCTACTCCTGCCCAGAAAACTTGGGTCAGGACTATTTTATGCCTAGAGGTAGCAAAGAGTTCTTCGGTTGCTTGTCTATAGCGATTTATTTCATACTCTTCTCTGGTGAACGACTTAACCACTCGTATGGCACTCAAGGTTTCTTCTGCTATTGCAGTGGTATCTGCTAACTTATCTTGAACATTCTTAGACAAGGCTCTTATTTTCTTTCCAAAGTACCTTGTAGTAATTGTTACGACCGGAACAGTTAAGAAGAGAACTAAACTCAATCGCCAATTTAAGATTACCATGAGGCTTACAGAACCGATCATTGTAATGCTAATTGTAATGATCTGTGGGAGAGAATCAGTTAGGGCCACTCGAATGGATCCTACATCATTACTTAATCTGGATGTTAACTCTCCCAATCTTCGATTAGCAAAAAAACTGAAACTCAATTTTTGTAAATGAGCATATATAGAATTACGCAAATCGGTTATGACTCGCTCACCTACCCATTCAATATGATAGTTGCCCCCAAATGTAAAGATCGCTTGAGCTAGAAAGAGTCCAATCAATCCCAAAGAGAGTTTATTTAGTAATGTATAATTTTCTTGCTCAAAAACGGCATCTAGTAATGATCGCAATCCAAGGGGCACCGTAAGCCAAATTGCAGAACCCACTACTACCAATAGTATGGCTGAGAAAAATCTAGTTTTATATGGTAAGCTTAATTTAAATATATCTTCTAGGGTTTCTAGTAAGGTCTTAATAGAAACCTGTTCTGGATTCATTTCTTTCATGTGATAGCCGTATATTTAATCAAATATACTATATTCTGTTGTGATTCGTTTTTAACTTCTTTCTCTTAATTACTTTGTAAATGCTTATTTCTTTGTTTTAATTGCATCTTTAATTAGCTTTAATTGAAGTGTATTATTCAAAGCTATTGATTGTAGCAATTCGAGAGGGAGCTGTTTATACCTTTTCTTTGTTTTACCAATAAAAAAACATAAAATCCATTATAAATATGAAGAGTTCAAACAATCTCACTAAAAAAACTTGGCCATTAAACTTTTACAAATTTAATAAAAAAAGCTTTCCTCTTCTTATCGCGTTATTGAGTGTAGGATTCTGGAGTTGCTCTTCAGTTTCCAATAATACCGAGTTTATAAGTGATACTGATTTGGATATGGCTGCTGAGATTATGGGAAGTTCGATTGCGGACCAACAATCAGGGCTTATGAATAGTATATATGATGCCTTATCTAATATCTCTGAAACCGGAATTAGTTATGGCAAAGACCAAATGTTTCCATTTAAAAGAGATAAAAAAGACCGAGGTGGACGTGGTTTTGAAAAATCATTCAGTCATACATACGACAGTACCAATGGTGTTCACACTCTTTCTTTTGAGCGTAGTTTTGAAAAAGGGCTGTTTAGCAGTAGTATATCCACACTCCAAAAAATAAGATACTCTGATTTAGAAGGTAATTTTATAGCCAGACCGAAGCTCCGTCGAAATGCCATCAACCAAGTATATTTGCATTCCACTAAATCAGGAACAAATAGTAACCCTCGTAAATCATCTGAATTCACCAAAATTGACAGCCTAAACTTTTCTGGTTTACATGTAACACAAAACCTTTTACAAATGCATGGCTCTCATCGCGGTTTTGGCAGTGGCTCAGCCGTATTAAGAGATAGCTCAAATCACTCAAGGTCTTTTGTAGTTCAAGTAGATTTTGAAGATATCACCATAGATAAGGATACATTAGTCACCTATGGTAATCTTGAAAATGCAGTTTCAGGAACACTTAGTTATAGCATGATTATAAATAAAGTGATCAATGAAGTTCCAGAAGAAACAGTTATTGAAGGCACAATTGATTTAGTAGAGGATGGTACTGCACTTATGAAGTTCTATAAGTACAATAGAATATACCGTTTGGGACTTAAGGATGGGGATATAAAAGAAAGAGACCGAAAAGGCTCAAAATAAGCAGTAAACTAAATAATTTTCTCTAAATACAGGGTATCCTAGGAACTAATATTCTCAACGAATCTTGACTAAACAAACAACACACAGGCCAATTCATACAGATGTATCAAAGATAGGATTTAAATTTTAAGTAATATAAAACACTCAAATCCTCCAGAATTATAGGGCATCTTTTCTTGTATAATCTGATTAATCGAGGTTTTGTTTAATGTAACAAACGCATTAAAATAAACTATATTCGGGTTTATGAATTTATTCAGACCGATCTTCAACTACAGATGTAAAACTTGGGTTAATTTCCCTTATTTTGAGCTGGAAAAATACCCTAGTGTAATGCATTTTATTAAATATAATGCACTTTATGACGGTTGTATATGATTATTTATTCTGTTATTTATTCTAGAATATTCGACAATGGCACATTAATTAAGATTGAGCATGTTAAAGTTGAGAGTATAAAAATTAAATTCTTCAACAGAA
Source organism: Balneolaceae bacterium UBA2956 (assembly GCA_002348545.1). Lineage (GTDB taxonomy): Bacteria > Bacteroidota > Rhodothermia > Balneolales > Balneolaceae > UBA1275. The sequence continues at coordinate 17,749 of DEBM01000045.1, read as the reverse complement.
TTAACCATTAGTACAAATCAGTAAGCTCTGCTACAGTATGTTAACTATGCTAAAGATGTTAGTTTCATTGTTAATATCTCTTTGCATCACAGTATATGCCTTTCTTATGAATACGATTCGAACAAACTTAACAATACTTTTTTTCTTTGTATGCTTTCCAAACTTGAGTAGTGCTCAAAACATTGATTGGAACAATATAAGCGAACAATACTCTTTACCAGAGGGTGTTCGACTCTTCGAAGGCACTAGATCCAACCCAGCTCTAAAAGTTTGGTATATTGAAGTTGATTTAAAGGTAACTGAAATTGGCTTAGTCCCTTATTTAGCAAATAATGGCACTGAAACATTAACCGAGTTTTCTGAACGAATAGGAGCGATAGCTGCCATAAACGGTGGCTATTTTGGAGGAAATAACAGTTATTCCACAGTGGTTCAACCTGGACAAGTTCTTTCTCGCAATGTAGGTAGCTTAAATCGAAATAATCGGACTTACCCTATCATCAGAAGTGCTTTTTCAATTGCTAAAAACCGGGATATGTCAGTAGATTGGATTTATCATTTTAATAGCACTATCGATGATATATATCGATTCAACGAACCTATGGACTATAAAAATGGATCTAGTGATCTCCCCCTAGCCTCACCGAACAAAAATTCAGGCGAAGCATTTGATATGTACATGGGAATTGGTGGTGGCCCAGTTTTGGTTAAAGGTGATTCAGTTCATATTAGCTATAACGAAGAAATATTTTGGGGATCAGGAGTTGGCTTAACCAATAGAGATCCCAGAACAGCCGTTGGGTACACCGCTGATGGACGTGCTATCTTATTGGTTACCGATGGACGCCAAGTAGCATCCCAAGGGTTAAGTCTGCCTGAAATGGCACAAGTGATGATAAATCTAGGATGTACCGAAGCCATCAATTTAGATGGAGGTGGAAGCAGTCAAATGGCGGTAGACAATCAACTCATTAACCAGCCAGGTGGTGGTACTAATCAACGACCTGTCACAAGTTTCTTAGCGGTAGTTCCTGCTGATTCGGTTCCAGGGTTACCAGTCATTGGTTTTGAGGAGATATTAGATACCGCTGACGATGCGGTTGAGGTGTCCGAAGGTTGGTCTGCATCGGCTAATTCAGGATATTGGGGCGAGAGTCCGTCCTTAATCACCTTGGGCGGAGAAGGAAGCAAGACTGTCCGATTTTCTCCTGAACTCCCATCGGCTGGTAGATATCGAGTAGATGGTTGGTGGGTTTCTTCATTCAACCGAAGTAAAAAGACTGCTCATATAATCCAGCATAGGTTGGGTATTGACACTGTATATGCTGATCAAAGTACCAATACATCGCAATGGGTAGAACTCGGAGAATACGAATTCAACGGCAATTCTGAGGATGTAGTTACCGTATCTAACTTTGGTGGGGATAGCTTTAATTATGTAGTGGCAGATGCTGTTCGTTGGGTTGGTACAGATGAGGAAGTAACCAACAACGAATGGAATCTATCTGAGACAGTAAGGAGCTTTGAACTGCTTCAGGTTTATCCCAATCCCTTTAATCCCAGTACTCAAATAGAATATGTTTTAGAACAGTCGGGCAGCGTTCGTTTAGAAGTTTATGATGTGCAGGGACAATTACTTGAGACCCTTGTAAATAGCGAACAACAATCCGGTACTCATAGGATTCGATGGCAAGCTAGCGGCCAGTCAACAGGGCTCTACTTTGTTCGTATTCAATTTGAAAATAGTCAAAGTTATTGGTATGATACTCATAAGGTTACGCTCATAAAATAACCGATCATAGTACGGCTGACAGATATAACTCCTAAGCCAAATTTCCAAGCGTACACCATTGATATAGCATGCTAAATAGACTAACCAACATGGCTAATTCTTCGACTCCAACCAAAGAAAATCCTTGGTGGTGGATACCGACACTCTATTATACCCAAGGCATACCCTATATTATTGTGGTAACCGTTTCGGTTATCATGTATAAAGATTTAGGTATTTCAAATGCGCAGCTTGCCTTATTTACTAGTTTACTTGCCCTGCCTTGGGCATTAAAACCGTTATGGAGTCCCTTTGTTGATGTATTTAAAACCAAAAGATGGTGGACTTACATAATGCAAGGGATCATTGGAATTGGCTTTATAGGTGCAGCCTTAGCCATGCAAACCCCATACTTTTTTGAAGTATCATTAATGTTTTTGTTTATAGTTGCCTTTGCATCCTCAACTCATGATATTGCTGCCGATGGTTTTTATATGCTAGCGTTAAGTGATGATCGGCAATCCTTTTTTGTAGGCATACGTTCTACTTTTTTTCGCTTAGCTATGTGGAGTGGCGAAGGTTTATTTGTCGTTTTAGCAGGTGTTGTGGCTACTCGAACAATGAACTCTGCCTTCGCTTGGACCATTGTCTTAGGAATAGTCGCAGTGATAATGATTCTCATGTTTGGATATCACCAACGAATGCTGCCCTTCCCTATTGAAGATGCTCCTGCAGAAAAAGCGGGGGAGTCACCATTACAAGCAGTTTGGAGTACAATAGTAGAATTTTTCAAGAAAGATCAAATTCTACTAGCTGTTACCTTTGTATTGCTGTACCGTTTTGGTGAGGGGCAATTAGTCAAAATGGCAGCTCCATTTTTAATGGACAGTATAGAAGCAGGTGGTCTTGGACTAAGCGTTACCGACGTTGGTTACATCAACGGAGTAATTGGCTTGTTAGCTCTTACAGCAGGAGGAATTTTAGGGGGGATTGTCATATCTATGCATGGGCTAAAAACATGGATGTGGCCTATGATAGGGATAATGAACCTCCCCAACCTTGCCTACTGGTACTTAGCGGCTAATCAACCCGATAATTTTTGGGTAATTAGTAGTTTAGTGGGTATAGAAAAGTTTGGTTATGGCTTTGGTTTTGCTGCCTTTTTAATGTTTTTGATTTACATTGCTCGCGGACCTTTTAAGACTGCCCATTATGCATTTGGTACTGCGCTCATGGCGTTTGGCATGAGCATACCTGGTGCTATATCTGGTCTAGTTCAAGAGACAATAGGATATGAATACTTTTTCATTTGGGTATTAGTATCTGCTTTGCCTATAGTAATGATAACCCCATTTATACGTATAGAAACCGATTTTGGTAAAAAGAAAAATGAGTAAAAATACTATAATCGAGATGCAACCTTTTTTAGCTTTATAACAACCTTCTTTATGCACAAAAACACATACAAAATTACCAATTTATCCAGCGAATTAAAGATCCGCTTGACTGCTACAATTACCTTTCTTTTTGCAGGTCAGATAAACCCAGTCTTTGCCCAAGAAAATACTACTGAAGCTGTGAATAATGAACAATTACAACTCATTGAGCAGGGAATTAATGCATCTGATTCTAATTCACTGTTTAATCCACAACCACCCATTGAGCTTATTCGGGGGGATGAACTTCCATTCATGAATGCTCATTTTTCACCCGATGGGGAGCATATTGCATTTACTGGGCCGAATTACTTCGGCCTATGGGTTGCCGATTACAGCCAGCAAGACAGTATCTATATAACTAACATGCGTAAACTTACCAGCGTACAAGCTGGTTTTGGATACGATTGGTCCTTGGATGGTGAATGGATTTTATCAACTCATCATATATATCGAGACCGAAAAAAAATGAGTGCTTTACAGCTATATGGTACTGATGCGGGGACAACTAAACGACTCAATGAATACAGCATGGGATACCTAGGCGATCCAGAATGGATAGGATATGAGTCAACGGCTATAATTTCTTCCAGAGACGGTTTAATAAGAGCTGAAACAGGAGTTGAATTGCCTGAACGACTAAAGCCTGCGATCCCAGATGATCGTAACCGGCTTATGATAGTAGATGAAAAATTATACCGCGTCAGCGAGAGTGATAGTTACATGGAGCCAGTTTCACCATTTGATGATGTAGAAGCAAAAATATTGAATCTAGTTCAATCACCAGATGGAAAATTCGTTGCTTTTGAACGTTATGGTGAGGGGCTATATCTTATGAATAGCAATGGAGATAATCTCCGCTTTTTAGGTAAAGCTTATCGCCCAAGCTGGTCTCCAGATAGTAGGTATATAGTAGCGATGGAAACCCAAGATAATGGTTATACATTTACCGCTGCCGAACTTGTTATCTTTGGAACCGATTCACTTAGTAAAGTTGAAATCACTACTAAGACCGATTTGATCACTTTAAATCCTAGTTGGTCGCCTTATGGGGATTCTATTTTATTTAATGATCCAGAAACTGGTCATGTTTACTTATTACCTCTTAGATAGCTAAGAGAATATCGCATATAACCAAATCTTAAATTATCATTCTTTATCTACAAAATTAATCAAATTCTCGTCCTGTAACACTTTACTTACAACTTTGATGCCTGCTTACCCTATTTTACAGCATATAACAAACAAAAATACTTTCAACTCTACGCAATGGAGCTTAATTATATCAGTGACCTTTATTTTTTTCTCATCACTTGTATCCACAAAAGCAACCGCTCAAGAAGTGACTGGTCTTTCAGGATGGTCCCTATTTTTGGATCCAGGTCATAGTAGGACTGAAAATCAAGGTCTTTACAATTATTCAGAAGCAGAAAAAGTTCTCCGTATCGGTCTAGCACTCCGTGAAATACTACTAACTACTACAGATATTGATACAGTCTACATAAGTCGAGATAATGACCAGGTTTCTGTCAGTCTTTCGCAACGAACAGATCGAGCCAATGCCTTAGCTGCTGATTTTTTTCACTCGATTCATTCCGATGCTGGACCTGCGTCTGCCAATAGTACGCTGATGCTCCACGGTGGTTGGCGGTCGGGAGGTGTTACTGTCGAAAAAAACCCCAAGGGTGGCAAAGAGATGGGTGATTTAATGACTTCCAATTTATCAGCAGCTATGCGAGTTGGAACCCGTGGTAATTACGCAGATCGAAACTTCTATCAAGGGAGTTCAGTTGACTCCCACTCCAGGCAATATCCTTATTTACATGTTAACCGAGAATCCAGTATGGCTTCAGTGCTCAGTGAAGGCGGATTTCATACCAATCCCCGGCAACAGCAGCTAAATATGAATGCCGAATATAAGCGACTCGAGGCCCAATCTCACTTTTGGTCTGTGCTAGAGTATATGGGCATAAATCAACGACCAACTGTTGGTATTGTAACTGGCGTTTTAAGAGACGCAGACAATGGTCAAGCAATCAATGGAGCGACGATACACATCGGTAATAAGAGTTATACCACTGACAGTTTTGAATCCTTATTTTCTGCTTACTCAAGTCCTGAAGAACAGTTAGCAAATGGTTTTTTCTATTTAGAAAATCTCCCAAATGGCGTTCAAGAAATTATTTATGAAGCAGACGGTTATTATTCTGATACCTTGGAAATTAATGTGTTAACCGACGACTTTAGCTTTGCAGACAACGAACTAAACTCGAATATTGAACCTTATGTGGCTTCTGTATCCTTGGATTCCGGTAGTTCTCTTGATATTGGAGAGCCTTTAGTGCTTGAGTTTAGTCGTATGATGAATAAAGCCTCTGTGGAAAATGCATTGACACTCACACCTAATGTTGAAAATCTAGCATACACCTGGTTATCTGGATCAACTCTGAAAATTTCATCAGCTAATTTTGCATTTGTGACTGATTACACCCTTGAAATTATGGATAGCGCGACCGATGCTTCGCCTTATGCACATGGATTTGATGGTGACGCAGATGGTGAAGCAGGTGGAAGCTTCATTTTATCTTTCTCAACCTCCCCTGCTGATATTATGGCTCCAATTAGCTCCGATATCTTTCCTAGCTCAGGAGTTGGAATTGATCAATTTCCTATCGCATCTATTCGGTTCAATGAACCATTAGATACTGCTTCCTTTGATTCTACCACTATGTACTATTTAACCACTGGCCGAAGAATACCAGGTGCGCTAGCTTATTATCAAGTAGGTTCAGAGAGTGTTCTTAATTACTTTCCGAGTGAACCATTACTGCCTAACACTTATCATTTACTTAGTATCTCAAAGCATATCAGCGATACTTTAGGTAATGCTTTAGGCAAAGGAATACTAAAAAGTTTTCCAACGACCAATCAAGGTATTCGTATTAAAAGTGTCATTGATGCCTTTGATGGTGATTTTTCTCCGTGGTGGTTTCCTTCTCAAAGTGGTAGTACAACAGGATACATTGGAGAGGTTACTACTCGTCTTGCTGAAACCGAGTGGACCAACAAACTCACTGGAAGCCCACAAGCTATGCGTATACAATATGGTTGGAATACTAGCGATTCAGAGCATCTTATTCGCGTATATCGAAATTCTAGCTCTCCAAAATTCTCCAATAATAATCTCTTACAGGTGTTCATTTTTGGTGACGGATCAGGCAATCCTTTTCGGTTTATGTTGCGAGATACAAATAATCAATTAGAGGGCAGCACTTGGATTCCCATTGATTGGATTGGATGGAAATTAGTCACATGGAATTTAGCAACAGATCCGATTGTAGGATGGGTAAATGGAAATGGTAACCTAAACGGAAACGTGTACATTGACAGTTTTCAGCTTAGCTACAGCGAAGGGAATACTAGCCAAGGGTTCGTACTCTTTGATGATCTTCGTGTTGTAGAAGTAGCTACAGGTATTTCAAATGAGGATCAAAATGAAGTTCTAGTTGGTGATGAAATACCTAATGAAATAATATTACAACAAAACTACCCTAACCCATTTAATCCCAGCACTAACATACGTTTTAGTCTACCAGAAGCACAAGAAGTAAGTCTTATTCTGTATGATATGTTAGGACGACAAGTTGATATACTCACACAAGGTTGGCATTTAGCTGGTGAACATAGTTACCGCTTCAAAGCCGCTACATTAGCAAGTGGTGTGTACGTATATCAGCTTCACACCAATTCAGGAGTGTTCAGTAAAAAAATGACTTTGATAAAATAGAATTATTAAAGATCAGTATTTGACTAGATGTGCAAAACACTAAATAAGCAGGTTTTTTTTAAAAAAATAGCTTACTTGTATACTTCGAGACTCTCATCCGACCTATCAGCATATTTGGTATAATATTCTTCTAAGCCCTCAACTATTTGTTGAGCCATACGTCTTTGATAATAAGGGTCAAGTAGGAATATCTCTTCCACAGGATTTGATAAGAAGGCTGTTTCCACTAATACATTTGGAAAATCAGTAGGTGCATTTAGCGTAAAATTAAAACTCCCGGTTAGCCCATAATCATCTAAACCTAATTCTCGCATTTTATTATAAATGATTTCGGCCAATGGTTTATAAGCCATATGCTTATAAAATGCTCCAGTTCCACTCATTTTTCTTGGATCAGTGGCATATCCAATAGAATTAGCATGAATACTAACCAACAACTCAGCATGATTAGCTCGAACTATTTTAGCTCTTTCGCTCATGTAAAGATATGAGTCATCAGTTCTTGTCATGACAACTTTTGCACCCGCTTCTATTAATAATTCCTCAAGTTTCTTTGAAATAGCTAATGCCACTTCCTTTTCCATAACCCCAGTAGAACCCAGCGCACCTTTATTACGCCCACCATGCCCCGCATCTATAGCAATAATTCGGTTTTTCAAAGGCATTAGAGCTTCCTCAATCACTGGTGGACGTTTAACAACTATACGCATTTGACCTCGCCACCCATATTCGACATGGTAACCCCAGTGGCCTTTGTGAGTTAAGTCAATAAATAATCGTAGCCTATCATCATCAACCTGCATCCAACGAACTTCATCTATCCCAGATGCTTCGTCTAACAATATCTTCCAATTCGTATTAGAGGTGGCTCCAAAAATATCGACTATAATTCTATTAGGGTCTGATTCTGTATATGTTATGTAAGGTAAACGCTTTGGTAAGGATACTGTGATAACGTCGGCACCCTGACTATGCGCTGATTTTTCAGAGATTGCTACTATCCGGATATTCCCACTGAGTGACTGGGATGGTAAATCAAAGGTTTGCTTTAGATCCACAAAGCGTTTGGGTATCCAAGCATGCAAAGAAGGGCTTAATGCAACCTTATACAATCCATTTTGCTCGCCCACAATAGTAAGCTCTACACCTTGAAAAATCGAGCCATATTTGGCCCCTCCTAATCTGTCCGAACCTAAACCAATATTCAGGTAGGCATCGGAGGTATTGACCAAACCTATTTTTGGTAAACCTCCAACCTTAATGGTTTCAGAGCTACTGGCTTTAGATCGTTTTAACCACTTGCCCTTCAAACTGAATTCTATAGGGCCCTCAAATAAAGGAGTATAAGTATCAATCTTATGATAGGCTTCATACATCCCTGGATTAGTTTCATGCATCACAACGTTTGGATGTTGCCCAGATATAGAGTAACTAAGGTTTTTACCTGGTGTCGCCTGTGCTAATATAGGTATCACATCACCAGGACCGTACCACTTATCGGGGTCTAGGGGGCCCAGAGTAGGTTGAATATACCATTTTTTAGCTGCCTTTCCAGAATGTAGCTCTACTATTTCCGGACTAAGATCTTGAGAAATACTTGGCTTCATAAGATACCGGGTTTGTCTGACTGTATCTCCATTTAATGCAACCAAAAACTCAATTGTGGTGATTTGTTCAGTGGGAAAAATCATGTCCACAAAGGCACCTGAACTGTAAACCTGTACCTTTTTTCCATTGATAAACGCCTGAGCATTTGGATCGGTATGAGCTGCTACCCTGTATCGTGAAAATGAATATTCCACCGTATCTTGTTCAGGTATGACAATCCCCAAGGTGAGTGGATTATACTGAGCCCAAGTAGAATAACTAAGACCGCTACAAAACAAAACAAAAATTATCTTTTTCATAATCTTAGATTATTGTGATTAATTGTTGGCTGAATACAACCAAAAAGGTATAGATTCTTGCTGAAAAGCCTTGGCTTCTTCTCTCCATTTAACCAACAATGAATCGATTCGGTAGTGAGAAGAGAATTCAGAACGCACAAAATCCGAACCATTGACTTTATCGAACATATTCCAACGGTTTTCTGATAAACCAAAAATATTCTTTTCAGGATATAATTCATGATGAACTTGCATAAAATAGAATTGCAAAGGCAATAATTCTACTTGATCAATATCATATAAGTGAATCTGTACCCCTCTTAAGGTTTTTCCTTGGTCACGACCATAAAATGGTTTGAACACTATTGGACGGAAGTATACCCCTGGAAGCTTTAAGGCATTCATAGCTTCACATAAAGCCTGCTCATCAATCCATTCAGCAGCAAAAGTCTGAAAAGGAAGCGTATACCCCACACCCTCAGAAAAAACACCCAACTCCCCCATTACTCCGCTTGCAACATAATAGTACGGTGAATAGGAATGTGGAATATGAGGTGAGGCAGGAACCCATGGAAGACCCGTTTGTTCGAATGTCATCTCCCGCGTCCACCCTTCCATGCTTATAACTATCAAATCTACCTTCTCTTTTATATCCATCCACCCTTTATCATTAATCATTCGGGCAATCTCAGCAGGAGTGAGCCCATAAACATATGGAATAGGAAATTTACTCACGAAGGATTCAAACTCTGGATCCACTAAACTACCCTCCACTTTTAAACCACCCAAAGGATTAGGTCTATCTAATACCATAAATGGTATTTTAAGCTCAGCTGCGGCTTCCATAGCTAGTCCCATTGTGCTGATATATGTGTATGATCTCACCCCTATATCCTGAATGTCGTACACCAACACTTCTACCCCTTCCAACATTTCTGGAGTAGGCTTACGAGTAGTACCATATAACGAGAATACCGGCAGACCAGTTGCCTGATCAACATAACTATCTACCTTATCCCCAGCCGCATAATCACCCCGTACGCCATGCTCCGGGCCATATAATGCTACCAAATGTACATTTTTAGCACTGTTCAACAAATCAATAGTCGAAATAAGCTCAGAATTTACTCCGGTAGCATTGGTAATTAATCCGACACGCATACCTTCAATAACCTTAAAGTCCTGATCTACTAAGACTTCAATACCTGTTTTTACCGTTTGCTGTGCGCTGAGTCCCAAAGTAATCAATAAAGTTATTCCCCATGAAAATGCACTAATTCGTGCAAAGGTTCGGTTTTTTCTAATTCGTTTATAAAAGGGTGTAAACATAGACTAATAGATTGGCTTAGAATGTCGTAAATGACTAACATAACACTAAATAAATTAGGTAAAAAAGAAATGAACTACCTTGATTTATCACTCAAATTCACCTCTCGTAAAACACCTTTTGCAAGGCTAATGTATAAACAGCTTGGAAATTATCTAATTTTCTTGCAACTACTAAAAATGCTTTAGATGTACTCGAAAAGTAATAAGAACATATCGAATACTTTATCGTTACGCAGAAAAATTGCTCAACTTTTTTTAATGGGCTTTAAAGGTTCCGATATGAGTAAAGGCTCAGAATTATATACTATGATAGAGAAATTCGGACCGGGAGCGGTTATTCTTTTCGATCAAGATATGGTACACCATAAACCTATCCATAACATTTCATCGCCAGTACAACTTCAAGAACTCTGTGCATCACTACATGAGGTCAGTAGTCTTCCACTATGGATAGGTATCGATCAAGAAGGAGGACTGGTCAATCGACTAAAACCTATATATGGTTTTGCGGATACAAAAAGTCATGCCTATTTGGGTAATCAAGATGATATAGAGCTAACCTATCAACAAGCCAAAGACATAGGCAGCATACTCCGAGAAATGCATATTACCGTTAATTTTGCCCCCGTGGTTGACGTAGCCAAAGAATTAAATTCTTCTATAATAGCTAAACGAGAACGATCCTTTGGTTCTAGCTCAGATTTAGTCTACCGACATGCTAAGGCTTACTTAAGAGGCTTAGAATCTGAAGGGATTTGGGGTTGCTGCAAGCATTTTCCAGGTCATGGAAGCGCCAAAGGCGATACACATGCAGGTTTTGTAGATGTGACTGATACATGGCAAGAAGATGAGTTATTACCTTATTCAGCTCTTATTGAAGACGGACTATGCTCAATGATTATGACCGCCCATGTAATTCACAGAAAATTTGATGCACTGTATCCTGCAACCATATCCGAATATATAATACCCAAATTACTTCGCAAAAAAATGGGCTTTAATGGCTTAGTGTTCACTGATGATATGCAAATGAAAGCAATTTCTGATCACTTCGGAATAAAAGAGGCCCTAAAGATGGGACTAAATGCGGGAGTAGATATGTTTTGTTTTGGAAATAATCTACTGCCAAACCCAGCTAAATTATCTGAGCTGGTATGCATCGTTGAACAATTAATTGAAGAGGAATTCATCAACGAAAATAGAATTGACTATTCAGTGAATAGAATTTTGAGAATGAAAAGCCAAAAACCCAATTAAATATATTGGCTAACATGGATAACTCACAACAAATTATAAAAGGTAAAAGACTCAATTCTTTGGACTTTTTCCGAGGCGCTACTGTTGCCGCAATGATATGGGTAAACAATCCAGGCTCCTGGTCTCATGTATATGGGCCATTTGCCCATGCGGAATGGCACGGTTGGACTCCAACCGATTTAATCTTCCCGTTTTTCCTATTTATAGTAGGTGTTTCCATCGTCTTAGCTTTTTCCAAAGCTACGGCGAAAGGAATGAGTCGTCAAGAGTTAATCCAAAAAACAGTCATACGTGGAGCAAAAATTTTTAGTTTGGGTTTGGTTCTTGCTGCCTTCCCTTATGTAGTATTTTCACCAGAATTTAGTCTACATCCTAAAATCGCAAGCCTGAGAATACCGGGAGTCCTCCAACGAATTTCAGTAATCTATATTATGGCAGCTTTTCTATTTTTGTATACATCTACCAATGTGCGATGGATAGTAGCGGGACTTATATTGATTGGATATTGGTTAGCGATGAGTCTAATTCCAGTTCCTGGGTTTGGAGCAGGTGCTATTGACGCACCAGAAGGAAATTTAGCAGCCTATTTTGATCAGCTCCTTCTCAGCGGTCATATGTGGAAAGAACTATGGGATCCAGAGGGTATTTTGAGCACTTTTCCGGCTTTAGTGAATACATTGATGGGTATTTATATTGGTCAGTTACTACTTAAAAATCATATTAATCGAGAACAAAAAGTGCTTGAGTTACTTAAATGGGGTTTTATTTGGCTAACACTAGGCTATCTATGGAGTTGGATTTTCCCGCTAAATAAAAATATTTGGACCAGTTCATTTAGTCTTTTCACTGGTGGTTTAGCTAGTATGATGTTTGGTTTTTGTTATTGGTTAATTGACGTAAAAGGATATAAAAAAGGTATTAATTGGGGGATTGCTTATGGGATAAATGCCATTACGATATTCTTTTTGAGTGGAATAATTGCTCGAATAATGAGTATGATACAGATCACCGTGGAGGGCGATATTATGAGCCTGAAAGGATTTTTATACTCTATAATTCTAAATGGGATATTCACCGATCCTATGTTGGCATCTGTTAGTCATTCCATCTTATGGGTTTTCTTATTTTTTGGTTTAGCAAGTTGGATGCAACAAAAAAACATACTCATAAAAGTGTAAGTAATATTGCTAATTACCCTTTGAATAAAACCGAATATAAATTAATGACCCTGAACAACTTATGAACTACTGATCTTGAACTAATAAAATAGCATTGGATACTTTTCTTTGCCCCGTTGGATCTGATGGAGAACTAAGTACCTTATCATTTGCTACTAAGGTAGTTGAACCACCACCATCAAGATTAATGGCATAAGTTACATCAAAATACTTCATCACCTCGGCCATTTCGGTGAGCGACATTCCAACACTACTCTCCTGTCGTCCATCTACGGTAAACAAGAATACCTTTGTTGTATCAGCATTAAAACCTAGAGCTGATCTCGGATGTCGCTCAGGCCAATTACCATCTATCTTTCCGTTGTTTAAAAAAATCTTGCTGCCACCAATAAATTCCACTAATGCTGGTTGCTCAGAAAAAGGCTGTTGACCTTGGAGTAATCCATGAGTTATTCGAATGGAATCGCCTACTCCTAAAGATTTTAAATAGGGCATTTTTTTCCCATGGGCAGAAAGAACCACATGACCCTCAGGAATAAAACCTTTTTGATGATTTTCGAACTCGACTACTACAAATAGCTCAGGTCTGTTAATAGGCTCGTAATCAAGTTGTTTAACCACGACTTCATATCCAAAGGCATTAGTTAGGGTAGAATCACCATAATATTCATTATACACGATGAGTTGATCAGCCTCCCTTGCAGTATTAACACCGTCGATCTCTAGTATTATAGATTGTTCAAGAATTTCTAATTGACCTGAATATCTAAACGAACCTAGATAAAATTGCTGATGGTCATCCATTGCAATAGCATCGCGCTGTACAGGTAATTTCAGTATTTCCCCCTCGATTAGCTGACTGTGAACGGGTACTCCCCCTGCCTTGTAAAAATCCCCATTAATCCCAGCTATCACTTTTTTTTCCGAACTGATACTTTGCTGATAGGAGCGCATCATATCTTGAGTGGTCTGATAGCCTTTGAGTTCATTATTAGCTTTGACTGTTTTTAGTTGGATTGATGAATTCCAATCGGCTACAATAATATCACCTGACCACTTTGGTTCCGCTGATTCCCAGGCTATGTGGTTAACACCTGTGCTTAATGCAGAATCACTCATCACCCTAATTGTGAAAGATTGTGCTTGAAGATGCTCAGGAAAGAAAATTGATAAGATACCTAGTACACTTAGTTTAAGGAATAATGAAAATGGCTTTTTTATTTTTGAAATAAAATTACTCACGAGTGATTTCTTGTAAATATAATCTGATTTGTTCTGCTTCAAAATCCTTTTGTTCTTGGATGCGTTCTCGCTCTAAAGTATCCTTAGGATCAAGCTTATGTTCCCACTCATATTTATTTGCATACCATCTAATAATATCTCTTTCACCTAGCTCTATTATAGTATATCCTGGCTCAAAACCCAACCAATTTCCACCCCACCAAGCCGCCGAAGCCGATTGGGTAGTTATATACCATACATTGTTATACTGAAAATTCTCACTTACATGGGTATGACCTTGTAAAAGAGCACGCACACTATGCCGCTCCAATACCTCTCTAAGTTGTTTATTATCCTGCAGAATAATTCCACTCATCGCCTTCATGTCAAAATCTTGGATTATTTGACCTTTATGTGAGAATGCAGCAAAATGGCTAACTGCAAGAGTTGGTTTGTCTTTGTGCTTACCTAGATCAAAACGTAACCAATCCATTTGCCGTTCTCCTATACGAGCTTCATAGGCAGGACCTGAGGTTCCTTCTATCTCAAAAATGGAGTTCAGCACAATAAAGTGCCAACCTTTATGATTGAAACTATAGTAGTCTCTTTCCATACCAAGACGTTTCATAATATAAGCACAACCAATTTCAGGATGATCTCGAGCTACCTTTCTTCTGGAGGATAAGCCTAACACATCATGATTACCAATGCAATGGTAGTAGGGCATTTTGAGTCGGTCCGAGATAACTTTGTACAATTCAATGGACTCTTGATATACATCTAAATCAGTATACAATCCATCAAATACCATATCACCACCCATTAACACGAAATCAGGTGAAGGAGAAAGAGTATTAATGGATTCCACACATTTTTGATAACCAAGGTGACCCTTTCGTCTAGAAGTGACATGTTGATCGGTTACATGAGCTATACGAAATTTAACTTCATCTTGTTCTTGAACTTGTTTCGAATTTGCCGCTAAACCACCAAAACCAAAAAAAGTTAAACCAATATTCTTAAGAAAATTACGCCTATTTGACATTTTTATCCTTTGTCTATCTCACTTGATTAGCGTCATTGATCGGGTAGTAATCTGATCATTTTGCTTAAGTCTATATACATATACCCCAGAACTGAGTGAAGTTCCGTCAAAACTATACGAATGTCTACCCTGCTGTAATTCTTCATCAACCAATGTAGCCACTTTTCGGCCTAATAAATCAAATACTTCCAATTGCACCATACCTGCTTTTTCCAGGCTAAATGGAATAACGGTATTTGGATTAAACGGATTAGGATAGTTGGGTAATAAAATAAATCCAGCTACACCGGTCGATGGATCTTCGTTTGAAACCACCACTCCAGCTTCTAACACATTAGTTGGTAAACTTTCTATGGAGTTTCGTGTAACTGAGGTAATAAAATACCAATATTTATGTTCTGAAGGGGGGGCTATATCAGTGAATTCAGGAGTACCAGTTACACCCACAAGATTATAATATTCGTTCATTGCCGAGCTTTGAACAGGTTGTTGAGCGGCATCGACCCGGTAAATAGCATACTTAACCAATGAATCTACATAACCCATAGTCGAAGTTTTTGCGTCAAGATCCACTTCAACAGAATCCCATCTTAGATGAAATATATACTCATTTTCTTCATCTCGCTGAACTTGGAGATTCTGAGGTGTCCCATGAGGTATACTATCTTTCCAACTCATGATTGGTGTAAGAGCGGCATATCGATAGTAATTCGCTTTTAGCGTGTCAGCAAAACCTTTTGAAGAATAACTAGTTATATTTTTTGCTCGAAAGAATACACTCCCTTGAATAATTGGATTAGATCTATTATGCTTTATTTGTCTGGGCATTTCATTTTGGTTAAACAAAGTACCCGAAAATGTACGCGAACTCGTACGGTAAAGACCATGTCCTGGGTATATATGCCTTTCGTTTTCATACGCTTTATCTGCCCACCAATCTGCTAGTGCACGATAATCTTGACCAACTGAGTACCATCGTTCTATTCCCCAATATAATTGTGGGGTTATATAGTCAATTGTGCGTTGTTCCAGCCATGCCACCCCATCACCATAGATTGTATCATAAGCATTCATGCCAGAGATTCCACTAGGAACCCCACTTTTCCATATTCCAAATGGACTAATTCCAAATTTAACCCATGGTTTCACCACTTGAATACTGTCATGGATCATTTCAATTAAAAGGTCTACATTTGCTCTTCTCCAATCATCTTTATCAGTATAACCACGAGGATATTTAGCAAAGGTATCATCATCCAATTTTTCGTTCGCAGAAGAACTACCCATATGGTTTGGTGGATAGGGATAAAAGTAGTCATCAAAGTGTATTCCATCCACATCATAGCGATTAACCACATCCATTACTATGTCCCTATTATATTCTATGGCCTCTTGTAACCCAGGATCAAAAATGGCAATTTTATCATTCATAACTAACAACCACTCGGGATGAGTGTTTGACACGTGATTTGCTGCCCTTTCAGAGGTTCCTGAAACCTTCATTTTACTATTTTGGTCAAATTCTCGGTTCAATACAATTTCAAGACTAGGGTCAATTTC
The DNA here is from genome assembly GCA_002348545.1 of Balneolaceae bacterium UBA2956. Taxonomy (GTDB): domain Bacteria; phylum Bacteroidota; class Rhodothermia; order Balneolales; family Balneolaceae; genus UBA1275. Next base: position 1,279 of record DEBM01000045.1, on the reverse strand, counting down.
TTGATTCAATACGATTTTCTGTGAAAAATCAGATGGTATGCTTCTCATTGCTCTATAGGGATTAAGCCAAGCGTGTAATTCCATCCCTCGATTATGAGCTTCTTTTACTGCAAATATCAAAGGATCCCAGTATGGCTCTGGAGGTGTTCCTTCTTCACCTGTCAAATACTTTGACCAAGGTTCTATAGAAGAATCATATAATGCATCACCTTCTGTGCGTATCTGAAAATAAACAGCATTAATACCTGCCTCTTTTAACTTGTCTAATTTATTTTTGAGGTCTGCTTTTTGAAAACGTGGGGCTAATCCACCAGTTTGAGGCCAATCTAGATTAATTACAGTAGCCACCCATGTCGCTCGAAATTCATTTTTAGGTACTTGGTAGTCTTGTGCTTTTAATTGGCTGTTTGTTAGGATAAATACGGCAAATAAGCTAATAATAACTACTCTCCTGAGTAAATAGGGAATTGAATTAAACATAAGCTTAAAACATTAAGTGAATGGAAAGAAAAAAAAAGCAGCCCTAAATAAAAAGGGCTGCTTTTTAAATAATCAAGAAATAATTACTTGATAAGTGTCATACGGTTGGTTAAACGTACACCATTCGCTTCCAATGCATAAATATATACACCTGAAGATAGGTTGCTAGCGTTAAACGTAACGGTGTGTGCACCTGCATTCATTCGTCCGTTGACTAAGGTAGTAATCTCACGACCTGTCATATCGAATACCTTTAAGGTAACATGACTAGCGTTTTGAAGACTATAGTTAATATTTGTAGTCGGATTGAATGGGTTTGGATAGTTTTGGTCAAGAGTAAAACCTTTAGGTAGGTTATTAATTAATTCACTAGAACTACCATCTGCGGAGTTAAACTTTTGAGCACCAGATTTATTTGTTGGTAAAGAACCCCACCCGCTAGTAGCAAAAGAGACTACATAGGCGGTCATTCCATCAGCAGAAAAATCCATTCCTCTTGGACGGGCATCATCAAAGGGTCCGTCACCCTCTAGTACTTCCCAATGAATACTATCAAGAGGGGTTTCATTATCTGTTCCTAGAGTTGAAGTGTCAAATGAATACCATGTTTGTGGTGTCCAGGGCGCTGCAGGTACATCATTCATAGATCCCGCTCCTACCCACATATGTCCAGTGACAGGGTGGATATCAAATGATTCTGATTTCATACCGACCAGAACGGTGTCAGCATCTCCAAATGAAGAAAACTCATCATCTCTCGAAAATCTGTGAATCGCAGCATTTGTATAACCAGCCCACC
>DEBM01000007.1 GCA_002348545.1 Balneolaceae bacterium UBA2956 | reverse complement strand
ATTAGAGTTAAATCAGCAAAATATCAGAAAAGTTAGATTAAAAATTCAAAGTAATAGAAAACTTCCAAAAGGTCATGTCGCCGAAGGTCAACCCGGATGGCTTTTTGTAGACGAAATTTTCTTGTTGTGAGGTATTTAGTTTCCTCTAGAAATTATTGATTATCAAAAATTTAGCATAATTATTTATTTAATCCTTAATCTAAATCCTCTTTTTTTATCATATTATTAATGAAAATTTGTAAATTGTAAGCTATTAACTAAATAATTATTTAAACAATTAATTAAAATAAACACTTATGAAAACAAAATTCACGAAAATCTGTATGAGTTTTTTGATGTTTTTTGCGTTGACTTTGTCAGCGTATGCACAACAAATTACTGGTACAGTGACTGACGATAACGGAGTTCCTTTGCCTGGAGCAACTGTTGTAGTTCAGGGGACATCAGTTGGAGTTTCAACGGATTTTGATGGAAACTATTCTATAAGTGCTAGTCAAGGTGATACTCTTGTCTTTAGCTTTGTTGGATATGCATCACAATCAGTAGCCGTTGGTTCATCAAGTACTGTCAATGTCCAGCTACAGCCTGATAATACCTTAGATGAGGTTGTCGTAACCGCACTCGGTGTGAAAAGAAATACTAAAGCCCTCGGATATTCAGTTACTGAGGTCGAAGGTAGTGAACTTAGTGCCAATCCATCTACAAACGCAATAAATGCCCTACAAGGTAAAGTTGCAGGAGTTATGGTAACTGGATCAGCTATGGGTGCCAAGGGATCGAGTAGAGTTATTATTCGAGGTGCGAGCTCATTAACTGGAAATAACCAACCACTTTACGTTGTTGATGGTATAACAATTAACAACGACAACCTTGGTGCTGCAGGTACATGGGGAGGAACTGACTTTGGTGATGGTGTTTCTAGTATAAATCCTGATGATGTTGAATCCATTTCTGTTCTTAAAGGTGGAGCTGCAGCTGCACTTTACGGTTCTAGAGCGTCAAATGGTGTAATTATTATTACAACCAAAAACGGTTTAGGAAAAGAAGGTCTTGGTATTGAAGTTAATAGTACAACTCAATTTGATTTTATAAATAATCAACTATGGGACGTTCAATCTACCTACGGTTCTGGTAGAGAAGGACAAGTGCCTGCTAATCAAGCAGCTGCTCTAGATGATGTTTATTCAGCTTGGGGACCTAGAATGGAGGGACAACTGGTTCCTGGATTTGATGGCGTTACAAGACCATATTCATACAATGGAGATAACTCTGATAAATTTTTCAGAACAGGTAGTACTTACAGTAATACTATTTCATTTTCAACAGGTGATCAAAATGGTAACACTAGATATTCTATAACAAAATTAGATAATGATGATATTACACCTAATTCTGCTCTTGACAGAACTTCAATAGGCTTGAATACTAATCAAAAATTTGGAGAAAACATTTCTGTAAATGTTAATGTTAAATATGTGCACGAAGATCAGGGTGGAAATCCTCGTCTTTCGGATTTTCCAAGTAACTCAAATTACTCAACAAAGATGTATGCTCCCTCTGTTGATATCATGAATATGGTAGGACCTAATGGAGATGGTACTTTAGATGGTGTTGAGTTACAAACAAACAGTGGTACTTTCTCACAGAATCCATGGTTTGCAGCATATAATTTTGTAAATGATTCAGAAAAAGAAAGACTAATCGGATCAGCAAATATAAGATGGGATCTAACGGATTTCTTGTATGTTAGAGGGCAAGTTGGAACTGACAGATATGATTATCACAGAACTATTTCAACTCCTTTTGGAACTAGATACCAACCTTTAGGATCAATTGGCGAATACAAGCTTACATTTAAGCAGTATGATGCTGACTTCTTTCTAGGAACTGATAACCTTGCAGTTACAGATGATCTTAACTTAACAGCTTTCTTAGGAGTCGGTTCAAACTATCAGCAATCTGAATCTGTAACAGCTAATGGTAGTCAGTTTATTGTACCAGGACTTATTAATGTTAAAAATACTGCTGCTCAATCAAATGGTTATGGTTTTAGCGAAAAGAAAATTAATTCAGCGTTTGGTTCTGCTGAATTAGGATTCAAGGACTATGCATACTTAACTGTTACGGCTAGAAATGACTGGTTTTCAACTCTTTCTTTAGCTGGAAAGGATGCTCCTAATAATGATTTATATACATCAGCAAGTTTATCATTAGTATTATCTGATGCATTGGATCTTGGAGATGCAGTTTCTTTCTTGAAATTAAGAGCCGGTGTTTCTGAGGTAGCTGGTGGTGCAGACAATCCATACGCTCTTAGTTTAACATATGGAATTGTTGGACAGGGTCACATGGGTGCGTCTTTAGGTGCAATTACTGGTGGAACAATTCCAAACTCAGAGATTACTCCTTTTGAAAAAGAGGAAACTGAATTTGGTTTTGATTTGCGATTATTTGATAACAGAGTAAGCCTAGATGCTACTTTCTATGATAACTCAACAATAGGTGATATTGTTGGTGTTTCCGCATCATCTACATCTGGTTTTGGTAGTGCTCTCGCAAACTTAGGTCAAATTGACAATTCAGGAATTGAACTTTTACTAAGAGTAAAACCTGTAGTTACTGATGATTTTGCAATGGAACTTTCCTTCAACTATACAAATAATGATAGTGAAGTTGTTGCTACTAATGATACTGGTGGTAACATTTCTATGCAAGAGCCTAGAACGAGAAACCTAAGAGTTACACATATTGTTGGTGAAAGGTTTGGAGCTTTGTTTGGAACTTTCTTTGAAAGAGATGATCAAGGTAGATTAATTCATGAAATGAATAACGGCTATCCAAGACCAAAAATCAACAATAGCAGAAAAATTTTAGGATTTGGAGTAGCTCCGCAACAACTTGGTATCGGAGCATCTTTCAGATATAAAGATTTTAATGCCGGATTCTTAATCGAAGGTAAGTCTGGAGGTCAAATATTCTCTGGAACGAATGCTTTATTACACGGTGCAGGATTACACAAAAATACAATTCCGGCTGGAGGTCGTGAAGGAGGTTTTGTTCCTGATGGTGTAATGGAAGATGGTACACCAGTAACAGTAAGTATTCCTCAGTCACGTCAAGCAGATTATTGGCAACATTGGGATAATGCAGCAGAAGCTGGAATTACCGATTCTGACTATTTTAGAATGAGACAAATGAGTATTGGATATAATTTCCCATCTAGTATACTTGATGGAACATTTATTGAAGGCCTCAGTGTTTCGGTTATAGGTAAAAACCTATTCTTTATTACAAATAGTGTTGACAATGTTGACCCTGAATCATCTTACAACAACAGTAATTCAGCAGGACTAGAGTATTTTGGAATGGCTGTTCCAAGAACTGTTGGTGTAAATGTTAACCTTAAATTTTAATTAAAATGAAAAAATTATTAACTATATTATTTATTGGTTTCTTTATTTTCTCTTGTGAATTTGATGAGGGATTTGAAGAAATGAATGTAAACCCAGCAAAAGCTAACCAAATCGAAGTTGGGAACAAGCTAGCTTGGACTATGCTTCAAACAAGCGGTGGGAGATTTGAAAATTGGAGAAATAGTTTAATCCTAAATTCAGTCTTAATACAGCATCATGCAACTACCCCGTCTTATTGGGTAGGAGATAAATATTATCCAATTGCAGGTTATGCGAATCCATATTATACATCCTTATGGGATAGAAATTATCCGACTGCTGTTAAAGGTATTGAAGATATAATTCAACAACTTAAGGATGAAGGTAATAGTGGATCTGAAATGGGAATTGCTAGAATTTTTAGAGTATTTGTATATTCTAGAATTACAGATACTCATGGAGATATACCTTATTCTGAGGCTGGTAAAGGCTATATTAATGGTACTTTAAAACCTAAGTATGATGCTCAAGAAGATATCTACATGGATATGTTAAAAGAGCTAGAAGAAGCAGCTGCTCAACTTGGCTCTTCATCAACATTTGGTGCATCAGATCCTATTTTTGGAGGTGATACAACAAAATGGAAAGCTTGGGCTAATTCACTTATGCTTAGACACGCTATGAGATTGACTAAGGTTGATGCTGCTACTGCTCAAGCTTGGGCCGTAAAAGCTATTGGCGCTGGTACTATGACATCAAATGATCATATTGCTGCTGTTAAGCATACGGACGGACCTGAGGGTATCAACAAAAATGGACATGGAGAAGTTTTCGACGCAGACCGTCAAGCTAGAGCGAGTGCTACTATGATGGCACACTTATCTGGTGATCCAAGGAAGTCTGTTTTGTTTCAAAGAAGATCTGATGGAAGTCAAGCTGTAGCTGACTTGGTTGGTATGCCAAATGGTCGTACATCGTCTGGATATACTGACCTTAATGGTGTAGCTGTCCCAGGGATAGCAGATACAGGAATCTATGCTGAACCTGCTGATGCATTGAGAAGAAAAGATGTTCCTATGGTTTTCCAAACTTATGCTGAGGTTGAGTTTTTAAAAGCTGAAGCTGTAATTAGAGGATGGATTGCAGGCGATGCTAAAACTCATTATGATGCAGGTGTAACTGCTGCAATGAAAATGTTAAAGCAGATTTACCCTGGAACTACAGCAATTACTCAAGCTGATATTGATGCATATTTAGCTGGTCCTGGCGCATACGATGCTAGCAAGGGTTGGGAAATGTGTATGAATGAATATTGGAAGGCTACTTATTTAAATCATCACGAAGCTTGGTTTAACTGGAGAAGAACCGGTTATCCAACTTTAACACCAACAAAACATCCAAGTGGAGTTACCAATGGTAAAATCATGCGAAGAATGTTTTATCCAAATTCTGAAGCTTCAACAAACGCAGACAATTATGCTGCAGCTGTTGCAAGACAAGGAGCGGATGATGTAATGACAAGAGTTTGGTGGGATAAGTAGTAAACTTTAGTTTATTATAATTATATTTAAGGGAGGATTTTATCCTCCCTTTTTTTTTGAAGATATGAGGAAATTTATATCACTTTTCATTTTATTTTTTTCTTTTTTTATAAGTTCTCAGGACCCTTTATTCACTTTAGTTAATGCTGAAGAAACTGGTATTAATTTCTCAAACAATTTAATTGACACATCCGAAAGTAATATTTTTTTATATGCTAATTATTATGGTGGCGCTGGTGTAGGAATTGGAGATTTTGATAATGATGGGCTCGAAGATATCTTTTTTGCAGGTAATATTGTTGAGGATAAAATTTATAAAAATCTTGGAGATTTTAAATTTGAAGACAAAACAAAATTTTCAGGAATTACGAATGATGGTTCATGGTCAACCGGTGTAACTATTGCTGATATTAATAATGATGGATTACTGGATATTTATGTTAGTTGCGAGCTTTATGATAATGACCCTAAACTAAGAACAAATAAATTATACATAAACAAAGGTGATTTTAATTTTGATGAGCAAGCTTCAAATTGGAATGTAGATGTTGATAGAAGGACTAGACATGCTGTTTTTTTTGACTATAATAAAGATGGTTTGCTTGACTTATATTTATTAAACCACCCTCCAAATACCGGTAATTTCTCACCTTACTATGGAACGGATATGAAGTTGCCTGAATATAATCTTCAGCTTTTTGAAAATAGAGGAAATTTTTTTGAGGATGTTACCTCTAAAGCAGGTTTAGATCGATCTGGATTTCCGAATGCCGTTGTTGTTGGTGATTTTAATAAAGATAGTTGGCCCGATATATATGTAGCAAATGATTTTGAGTCACCTGATTTTTTATACTTCAATAATAGAGATGGTTCATTTACTTACAAAACAGAATCATCATTAAGGCATACATCATTTTACAGTATGGGTGTCGATGCTGCTGATATAAATAATGATTCTCATTTAGATTTAATGGTTTTAGACATGACCGCAGAAGACAACTTTAGGTTAAAATCAAATATGAGTGGTATGAATCCTGACTCTTTTTGGAATGTAGTAGATAATGGAGGACATTTTCAATATATGTTTAATACATTGCAGTTAAATAATGGAAACAATACGTTTAGTGATATTGCTCAATTAACCGGAACTGCAGCTACAGATTGGAGTTGGGCAAGTCTTGTAGCAGATTTTGACAATGATGGAAATAAAGATATTTACATTACAAATGGTCTATTAAGAGATATTAGAAATACAGATGCTGATAAGAAAATATCTGAAATAATCTCTAAGAAAATCAATGATTATATTATTAAAAATCCAAATAATTCTGATATAAGCCTTTGGGACGTGGTTGATTTAAAAGAACTACTTGATATTCTGCCCTCACAAAAACTGAAAAACTATTATTATAAAAATCAAGGCAACTTACAATTTTCAAATATTACAAACGATACAGGTTTG
>DEBM01000041.1 GCA_002348545.1 Balneolaceae bacterium UBA2956 | reverse complement strand
AGAAAAGAATGGCTATGGCTATGAAGAGGAATAAGCTAGTTATTCTATCTTTTTCTTGCGTATTCCTAGGGATAGGAATACTGAGCTTACTCCCACCGAGTTCAGGAATTGAGCTGGGCGAGCATGACAAGTGGAATCACTTTATCGCCTATCTGATGCTTGCCTTGAATTGGTGCCTCATTAAGAATTCACGAGGCATTTTTTTCTTTGGGATTTTGATTTGTATCTGCTATGGTTTGTCGCTCGAATACCTTCAAGGCTTCGTGCCCGGAAGAGTTCCTTCTTGGTTAGACGCGTTGGCCAATGCAGGTGGTGTTTTAACAGGGTTTGTATTAAACGTGAGTGTCAAAAGGTGGCGTTACAATTAGACCATTTTGATATGATTTAGGTTTTGTAAGCTAAAGTTGGTGCCTGATTTCTTCAATTGTTCCATCCATAATTAGAATGTTTCCATCTTGGTCAATGAGTAAATAATTAGGGAAACCATCAACCCTTAATTTTTTGATCATGGCCTCGCTCGCCTTCCCATTTTTCCATTTAATGTCATGTTTAACTAAATATCTTTCTATTTCGTTTGGGTCATCTCCATAATTTATCCCGATGACCTCCATATTTCTTGAGGTACGTGCTAAATTTTTGAGCTCAGGTAGCTGCTGTGTACATCCTTTACACCAGCTACCCCAAAAATCTAAAAGCACAAAACTATTTTCTTTTAATAAATCTTTTATGGTTATAATTTCTCCTGAAACCAACTCAATTTTCAGGTCACTGATATTGTCACCAATTCCGATGGGTTTATGATATATCTTTTCGCTTTCTGCAATTTTAATGTATTTACCACTGGTTTCAATTTCAATTACTTCATAGGTGATACCCATTATGGAGATCAGTGTATTATTCGTGTAGGTAATGGCGCCTTTTTGTAATCGCTTACTAATTGTGCTCTTTCCGTTATCACCAATCATGATTCTATCCTTTTCGATGTCATCAAATAGGCCATTGCAGTTATAGTCGTAAAGTCCAATTTTCAAAGGGTTATTATTTATTGAAGTATTTGTGATCTTATAATTTTTTCTTTTGTTTGCCAGCCAGAATTCGATAGGTACAATATTATTGCCTTTTGCTTCAGGCCCTAGAGGCTTTATAAAGGTTTTGATTTGTTCTTTTTGTTCCTCGTTCAAATCAGGGTAAAATAAGTTTACAGAAAACTTGGCCGTAGGTATGTTTGAATTTTCTAAATATAGGGTCAGGCCTTTTTCTTCTTCGAATTGCAAAGGTAAACCGTCATCCGAGAAGTCTAAATTGTGGTTGTAATCTACATAAACGATTGGCGAACGAGATTTGTAATTTCCAAATAAAAATGCAGTGGTATTTTTGATAAAAGCATTCTCCCATCCTGTAAAATAATTAAATGCGATTGCTGTATCATTCACCGAAAAATTTTGAGGATAAGTGAAGCTATAATCGGTTCCATCGTATTTGAATGCATTATTGTGATTGTCAATTAATTTCATAAAGCCATGACCTCCATCATCTGACATATGGTAATTAGGGCCAAAGTTAATTTGCAAGGTGTCTTGTCCTAACAGCAATTGGGTTACAAAAACAACATAATATGTTACTAAAAAGGATGTATATATTTTCATTGTTGTTAGAGATATTGACCTATCGTTCTTAGTATAACTAATTGAGAATTAACTTGAAAACTTTAGCCACTTCCCCGCAGGAGACTTTTACGTTGTATACACCCTTTGGTTGCTCTGAAAGGTCCATTGTGAGTTCTGTATCATTTTTCGATATTGCCTCATTGATCAATCTCCCATAGCTGTCATATATACCAATAATATATGAGCAATTGCCCTCTTTTAAAATATTTACGACCCCATTAGTTGGGTTGGGATACAGTGATAAAGTCATTAAATTGTTTTCATTCAAACCCCAGGTATCCCCGTTGCATGGTTGATTTGATTGTCCGTCATAAAATGCCTTAATTTCATTTGAGATATTCAATATTTCATTAACGTTTTCAATATGTTCACCATTGGACGCAAAGGTGATTGCATAAGTTTGGGTAATTGTATCGCCACTATTTAGCATTCCATATCTAGAAGAAGCTAATCCTCTTACGTCGGTTGACCAGTTGAAAGTCCATGAATCAGAAACATTTGGATTGCCTGAATATGCATAATTTGTTACGTTAGAATTTGGATCTAACCACGATGTTCCATCTGCTTTAAGACCGCTCATTAAATTGTATTTTTCAGCCGCACTAGAACCACCTAAATATGGAACACAAGAACTCATATATGCATCTAGACATACAATGCCAATAGCAGGCGGGTTGCTTCCATAACCTTGAACACCTCCATCCGATTGGTCAATATTATCTGCGTTATAGAAGTACATCGTATTGCTGGCAGAGTCACATCCAAAAGAATCATCTGTTGGCATTCCAATATCTGCATCGACCATTATACTAGTTAAAAAATTTGAATAGTCCATGGCGCTTCTGTTTATTGCTTTCAGGTCAACAAATGTTACATCATTTAAATAGTCCCAAGTTTGATATTGGTAAAACATTAAATGGAGCTCTATTCCTAAGGAGTCTGTGTTGGAATAGGTGTGTGATTGTGCCGCATCGTTTTGTATCATGTATACTGCGCAGCAACCTTTAATGATTGGATAATCCCCATCGTCAGGATTATATGTCCCGTCTGAGTTATAATCAAAATAAGGTGCTAAATAGTATGACTGTTCGAGACTAAGATCTCCATGTGCTGGCCAATTGTATATGCGTTCCAGTGTTTCATTTGTAGGTTCTAGAATATCATCACAGCCCTCTGTTGTTTCTCCCGATGTACACGACCACCAAGCTTTATACGTATCAATATCAGATTGACATATCTCCCATGTTGAATTTCCCCACATGCTTTCAAATGAAGGATCAGTATATGTCCCAGGAAGTGATATCGGTCCGTTAAATATATCCGAGTATGTTGCTCCACTATTACCTTGAATTAATCTGATTTCACCTGCTTCATCTTTTCCGGCAAGCCACAATTGTGAAAGAAAAATAGAATGTAAACCGGATCCTTTTGGAACCTCATAACCCCTACTGTAATTTTCGCCATCATAGAAATAAGCCCCTATAGTTGAGAGGTTAGCGGATATATTATTGTGGTCTAATTGAGTAGAAATATTTTGGGCATTTAAATGACAGAGCATAAGTATCCCAATGATTGTAAAGAGTTTTTTCATGATAAGAGAGTTTCCTTTAATGTAACGAAATATTAGCTGTTTTGCAAATTCCTAAGGAGGTTTTTATCTAAAATGACCTATCCTTAAGGGATTTAAAACACAACACGCCGCTAGTCATGGGTTGCATTCTCGTATTCTAATATATCTCCAGGCTGACAATCAAGGGCTTCACATATGGCTTCAAGTGTAGAAAACCTTACTGCTTTGGCTTTTCCTTTTTTAAGGATGGAAAGGTTTGCAATGGTTACGCCTACTTTTTCTGACAATTCAGTTAGACTCATTTTCCGCTTTGCAAGCATTACATCTAAGTTGATTATGATACTCATAATTAAATTGTTAATTCGTTGGCTTCTTTGAGCTTTGCTCCTTCCATAAAAATATGCGATAACACCCAAAAAATCAATGCAATAATGAGGATGCCCGGTCTATCGAAAGATGTCGCATCAATTGTAAATGCCATTGTTGATCCGGTTCCCTGTGTTGCATCAAATATTTCGGGGCCGAACATTACACTTATCACAACCCCGATGATGATTTTAATAAAAAATACAGCCGTGAGTAAATAAGCAATCATCTTCAAGTTTTTAATCGTTTTTAAATCGAAATATCGTCCCTCGTATATAAGCTTCATGAAACGTTTGAAATAGAAGAATATGATGAAAACTGTGGTCAATATGGTCAACATCGCTGTAAAAATCCCGGCTTTGATAGCGGTTGGGACTTCATTAAAATTTTCATAAACATGGTCATTGCCCAATATATCAAATGAGATTTCTCCGGAAAGACTACCTCCAAAAGCAATATAGCCCGAAAAGCATAGGGCAATCACAGATATACCGGTAGT
>DEBM01000049.1 GCA_002348545.1 Balneolaceae bacterium UBA2956 | reverse complement strand
GGACTGTGCTCACAACCTCTGAGTATAGTCCGGAAGAGCTTGCTGAATTTGATGACAAAGAAGGTGAAATAATAGTGGAAGAAAAGCCCTCTTTAATAGATATATTCAAAGATTTTGCTTCTATGCCCGAAACGATGAAGCAGTTGGGCCTGGTTCAGTTTTTTTCATGGTTTGCATTATTTTCGATGTGGGTATTTACGACACCAGCTATCGCTGAGCATGTTTTTGGGGTGGCTAAAGGGGATACGAACTCTCCATTATTTCAAGAAGCTGGAAATTGGGTTGGAGTTATTTTTGGAGTGTACAATGCCGTCTCTGCTGTATTTGCCTTTTTCCTGCCAAAAATTGCTACAGCCGTTGGTCGCAAAAAGACGCACGCTATCTCCCTCATTTTAGGTGGGCTAGGTCTTATATCGATTTATTTCATTCAAGATAAATACTGGCTCCTTCTCTCTATGATTGGTATTGGTATAGCTTGGGCGAGTATCTTAGCTATGCCATATGCTATTTTGGCTGGATCAATTCCTGCAAAAAAAATGGGTGTATACATGGGGATATTCAACTTTTTTATCACCTTTCCACAGATAGTTAATGGAATTATTGGTGGCCCCATTGTTAAACATCTATATGGAGGGGAGGCAATATGGGCTTTAGTGACAGCTGGAATTTTTATGTTGTTAGGCGCATGGTCGGTTATGAGGGTGAATGATGTGGATGGGGATTCAGCTATTCCAGCGTGATACTAATCTATGCTAAGAATTAGTAAACTTGATTTTATTTATAGTTATAAACTATTACAGAACCAAATGAATGAAACATTAATTGGTGCATTTTAGATAGCCCATGTTTTCTGGTATTAACTCAGTGATAAAGTATAGAAAGCACTAACTTTTATTATGAAATTAGATTCTAAACAGTTTGTTCCATTTGTACTGGTGATCGCATTCCTAGGATTGGTTGCTATCGTATTTTTTTCCTTTAATTTTAATTCAAGACAATTGGAGACCTTCAAGAGTATCCTCCAGGAAGAAACTGATTTATTTTTAGTTGAGTATGTTTCTGTATTACAAAATGGGTTTTTAGATCAAGAAACGGATAGCTTACAATTGGTTTCACTTTCCGATCAATCGATCATTCTGCTATTTGCTGCTCGTTGGTCGGATAAGTCATCTGAAGTGGTGAATCAAATAGAGCAAATAATTAATAGATTTAATTCTACAACTACAGACTACTATGAAAAGGCGCCAAAACTTGTTATTGCATTAGTCTTGGATACGCGAGAAGGCTATGGTAAACAAGTCGAGCGTATACAACTAAAAGGAGATAATAAGGGATGGTATGGAAATGATCATGATTTTTCTAAGCAACATCTCATAATAGATGGAAGTAACTTATTTAATGAATTTCAAATTCCAGGTATCCCCACATTGGTCTATCTAATGGATGGACAAATTCTTTGGACACAAGTTGGATATAGAAATGCTTCACAATTACAGCCTTTAACAAGTTTAATTAAGACTAGGCTTGGAAGCTAGTAAGGATATAGAATTGGTTGCAAATACCTCTAAAAAGCTTGTGGATGAAGAACAGGTTAAAAAAGCTCATGATACCTTGTTAACTGAGTCTTGGGTTTGCCTTAACGGGACTTGGATGCTAGAGTCTGAAGCATATATTCCTGTTGAAAACAGAGGGATGATGTATGGAGATGGCTTATTTGAGACAATGGTTAGTACCAATGGGCAAGTAATATTGCTAAACGAACACTTGAATCGTCTGAAAAACGGTTTAGATTATTTGGGTATCGATTTACAATCATCTAGGGAGGAGTGGAGACGGTTGTTTGAAGCTGGTATAAGAAAGAATGATCATTTAGGTACGCAGCATGTCGTGCGTTTGCAATGTTGGAGGAATGGGGGAAGGGGATATACAAGTAGAACTTCTAAGGGATCATGGTTCCTTTCCTTTCGCGCAATGCCGAATGAATTTGACAAAACCAGTTATCGTTTAATGAGTAGTTCTTTTACGTTGTCCGAAAAAGCAGTAAAGGCGAACTTTTTAAAATCATCTAATGCACTATTATATGTAATGGCTGCTACTGAGGCTCAACGAAAAGACTATGATGATGCACTTCTTTGTAACGGAGATGGCTATGTAGGAGAATGTAGTTCTGCCAATATTTTTTGGGTAAAAGATCAAACAATATATACTCCCTCTATAAATTGTGGTATTTTGCAAGGCACTCGTCGAGACGCATTGTTGCGCGAGTTATACAATCAATCTTTATTTAGTGTTCAAGAGGGACTATTTTACATAGAATCATTGCTCGAAGCGGATGTCGTTTTTTTAACAAGTACTATCAAGAAAATACAACTCGTGCACTCCCTAGACACAATTCAATTTGGTAAAGATTTGGATATATTAGATAGGGTCAATAAGATATATCAGTCAACAATCTTGTAGAAAATGCCTAATGAATTTCGCCATATTAATGATGTTGAAAGATATTTAGATAGCCTTCCAAAATTTTCTACAATTGGAGCCAAAGCCGCTAATTTCTCACTAAAAAAGTTCAAAGACTTTTTACATGAATTGGGTAATCCTCATAAAAAATTCCCTTCCATTCATGTTGCTGGTACTAATGGAAAGGGTACAGTCTGTCACTTATTAGAGGCTACCTACCGTCGCGCTGGATATAAAACAGGTTTATTCACATCACCCCATTTAATATCATTTAATGAACGATTTCGAATACTAGGTAAACCTGTATCAGATAATAAATTAGTGGCTTTCTTTGCTCAAGTTTCTACCTTGCTGAATTTATACAAACTTACCTATTTCGAGTTAAGTACGGTTATTGCTTTCACCTTATTTGTAGATGAATATATAGATATAGCAATTATTGAAACGGGCCTGGGAGGGCGATTAGATGCAACTAATGTACTGCTCCCAGAATTAAGTATTATCACTAGTATCTCCTATGATCATACCGACATACTTGGTGAAGATTTAGCTTCTATTGCTTGGGAAAAAGCTGGTATAATAAAGAAAAAAGTACCTTGCATTGTGGGTAATATTTCTGATGAAGCATATAAGGTAATCGCTGAGTGTGCTAAAAAACAAAAAGCCCCTTTATTCGAAGCCAAACAGTTACAGCCAAGTTTTTCAAAGAATAATATCATACTAAAAGAACCCAACATCACGCTCAAAACATCCTTCTTCGAACTAGTAAATGCTTGGAATGTGGCCATGACCTATCAATCTACTCAGTGTTTAAGGGATCAATTTCCGGTTAGTGAAGAAAATTTTATTACTGCTATTCAAGAATTTCCGGGGGCACTGGGAAGGTTTGAGCATATACATTCAACTCATGCTTGGTATTTCTCAGGTTCTCATAATTTAGAAGCTATGACATCTACTTTTAGTACCGCTAAAACATTTAAAAACAAAAGAAAAGTTGTTGTGATGGGAATGATGAAAGATAAAATAAGTAAGGAAATATTAAATCAAACTCAGGGTTTTTCCGATCGCTATTTTTACAAATTAGAAGGAAATAGAGCCGCCACTATGGTAGGTATCCCATCACATTTTAATTTAAAATCTATGAATGATGGCAATGTGGAATATATATTAAGTGAATTGAAGACATCTTTGGTTATTTTTACTGGAAGTTTTTACTTTTACTCTACTGTTAAAAATTGGATGAGCCGAATATGAATGTGCTTTTCTTGTACGGCCTGAATTTTGACTCCCTTTCCATCCATGAACTCTAAGTATTCATGACGTCGGTAATAACACGTTTATTTAATTAAATTTTATGTCATCACGAACGAATGATGGGCATTCTTGGAATGACCCTGTACAGTTGAAATCAAAAAAGTTACCAAGTTTACAGGCTATTGCTAAGTCCTTAGGTGTTAGAAGGGTAACAGGGTTAAAAAAACAGGTACTTATTGATACCATTCTCGAGGTAAGCTCCGGGCAAATGGCGAATCAGAAAACTAAAGAAGATAGTACTTCAAAAGATGTAAGTACCCCAGTCGTATCCACTGAACCTCGCACGGCAACTCAAATTAATACGGCGGCGAATAACTTATATGGTGGTGGCGATCATGTTGTTAGTTATAAAGAAGAAAAAGAAGAAGCCAAAGATCAAAAAAATAATAAGCGCAGTGGTAACAAAGACTTTGATCGTCAGCAAAATAACGCGCCAAATAGAGCAAGAAACCGCAGAAAGTATGAACATGACGAACTTCCAACTTCCGATGCACCTACTCTTAAGGAACGTTTAGTAGAATTAGAACCTCAACTTGGACCCTACCTTATCAATGAAGGAACCTTAGAAATTCTTCCAGATGGATATGGATTTTTGAGATCTGTGAATTATAATTATAAGGCGAGTCCTGATGATATTTATATATCACCCTCGCAGATTAAGCGATTTAGACTCCGTCAAGGTGATAGTGTAATCGGTATTATTCGCCCTCCCAAAGTGGGTGAGAGATATTTTGCTCTACTAAGAGTGGAAGGGGTTAACGGGCATATCCCTCGTGATGTAGACAACAGGGGTTATTTTGACGAATTGTTACCTGTCCATCCAGAACATCGCTATCGTTTAGAATATATCCCTAATGAGTACACAACCCGTTTAATTGATATGTTCGCTCCATTAGGTAAAGGGCAACGTAGTTTAATTGTTGCCCAACCAAAAACAGGAAAAACTACCATATTGCGTAATATTGCAAATGCAGTCAGTCAAAATCATCCAGAGGCAAAAATATTAATTTTACTGGTTGATGAACGCCCTGAAGAGGTTACTGAAATGGAACGAAGTGTAGAAGGTGCAGAAGTAGTTGCTTCTACTTTTGATGAGAAACCTGAAAATCACGTGGGCTTATCGGAAATTGTATTTGAAAAAGCCAAACGATTGGTTGAGAGTGGACATGATGTGTTACTTTTATTGGATTCAATAACGAGATTGGCTCGAGCATATAATGTATGCGCAGGTAATAAAGGACGAACTATGAGCGGTGGGGTAGATTCTGAAGCATTAAAGGTGCCTAGGCAATTATTTTCATCTGCCCGTAATATTGAAGGAGGAGGTTCACTAACCATCGTTGCAACCGCCTTAATTGATACGGGTTCTCGTATGGATGATGTAATATTTGAAGAATTCAAGGGAACAGGGAATAGTGAAATTGTATTAGACCGCCGTATTTCGGATCGTAGAATTTACCCAGCTATTGATATCTTCCGATCTGGAACGCGGCGTGAGGAGTTGTTAGTTAGTGATGAGGAAAGGGAAAAGGTTGTGTTATTACGTCGACACTTAACCAACATGAGCCCTTTTGAAGCGATGGAATTCATCTTAGATAAAATAAAGGGAACAAGGGATAATTTAGACTTTCTAGTCTCTATGAATAAACATTAAGATAATTTCATCTTAACGAAAAAATACTAGGTAAATAGTAGCAAAAGCTGTTCAGTAAACACACTCATTGTTTAAGTTATTGCAATACTAAATCCTACTGTGAGCCTTGTTTTTAGCAAAACTCTAAGCTATAAAATAGTATATATGAACCTTTCATCTTATGATACCATTGTAGTAGGTTCGGGGCATAATGGTTTAGTCACGGCTTGTTATCTCGCTAAAGCCGGTTACAAAGTTCTAGTTATCGAAAAAAACGATAACATCGGAGGAGCAGTACGCACCGAAACTATGTTTGAGTCTGATGAAAACCCTCATGGGTTTCGTATGGATGTGGGGTCATCCGTTCATATAATGATTCATCAAACAGGTATAATTGAAGAATTAAAATTGGAAAAGTATGGCTTGGAATATATCGATATGGATCCAATTATGTCTTATCCAGTTCCTACTTCTAAAGGAGTAATACATTTTTGGAAAGATCTCGAAAGAACCCTTGAATCTATTTCGATCATAGCGCCCAAAGATGTAAAAAACTATAAGAATTTCATTGAATTCTGGGGTAAAATTAACAAAGGAGTTCTCGCTTCATTCATGACCCCACCCAAAGGGGGTAAAATTGTAAGTGAAATTGTTAAAGCCCAAATCCGTGATGGTTCTATGTTCAATAAAGGAGAACATATGATAGGCTTACAACGAATTTTGTCAAGTTATGGGAAAGTAGTGGATGACGCATTTGAGAGTCCACATCTAAAAGCAGCTTTAGTCTGGTTCGCTGCTCAATCGGGGCCTTTACCTGATCAAAGTGCTACAGGTGATTTTGTGGGATGGCAGTCTATGCTGCACGAATCTGGTGCAAAGCATCCAAAGGGGGGGAGTGGAATGCTTACCCAAGCGATGAAGAATCTCATTCTAGCTCATGGAGGTACTATTTTGACGGATACCCCAGTAGAAAAAATTTTAGTGCGTTCTGGCCGTGCAGTTGGGGTACAAACTAAAAAAGGAGAAGAGTTTTTCGCGCCAATTATAGTCTCCAACGCTCATGTTCAAACAACTATGCTAAAAATGGTTGGCCCAGATCATTTGGCTAGTTCCATGGTCGAAAAAGTTGAAAACATTAATGTTGGGAATGGTTTTGGAATGGTAATACGGTGCGCAGTAGAGGAATTACCTTTTTATACTGCATCCCCGGAAGACCCATATATCCATAATGGTATTCAGTTGCTAGCTCCTTCGGTAGAATATATGAATGAAGCCATAGGAGATTATATTCAATCCAAACCGCCACGTAAGCCAGCGGCACTTGCAATGACCTTCTCAAAAATTGATCCAGAAGTTGCGAAGGATGGAAAACATACTATGTTTGTTTGGGCTCAATGGCATCCATATAATCTTGCAAATGGTGAAAAGTGGGACGATATCCGTGAGCGAGAAGCTCAAAAAATCTATGATGTAGTGGTAGATTATGCGCCAAATATGAAAGATAAACTCATTGATTGGTACATACAGAGTCCTTTAGACATTGAACGGAAACATGGCTTACTCAAGGGTAATGTTATGCATGTTGAAATGAGCTTTGATCAAATGTTTATGTTTCGTCCTATTCCTGAAATGAGTGCTTATGAAACCCCAATTAAGCATCTATATCTGTCGAGTGCTTCATGTCACCCCGGGGGTGGGGTATTTGGTGCAGCTGGATATAATGCGGCTCATGTTATCTTGAAAAAGTACAAGAAACGTTCATGGCTTTAAAGTATTTAGAAGTACCACAAGATATTACTTTTATGTCGAATCCAAACTATTCAAACTCAGAAGCGAACTCTAATCTACTTAGTTTAAACCAGTATGTGTCGGTTGACCTTACAAAGCTGGATCGTAATATTGAAGCTATCAGAAGCTGTTTAGCAACTAATACTCAACTCTGGCCTGTTATTAAAGATGATGCATATGGGCATGGGGCGATCCCACTTGCTAAACATTTAAGCCCCGTAGTGCATGGCTTTTGCGTAGTTCGTTCTTCTGAGGGAGTAGGGCTAAGGGAGGCAGGTATAAAACAGCCCATATTGGTATTTGAACCACCCGATGAGCGTTGCATTTCTTTGTTTAGTTCCCATCATTTGATCGCATCCGTGAGTCATTGCAGGCATTTAGACATGCTAGAGTCTGGTTGCTCATACCATGTGAATATAGATACCGGGATGAGGCGTTTAGGAGCCTCTGTCGAAGAACTTCCTTTGCTTTTAGAAGTCATAAAAAAGCGCACAGATCTACGGGGAGAGGGAGTGTATACACATTTTTACCAAGCCGATGATCCCGGTTCATCAACAGTAGCTGCACAGCTAGATTTATTTCAAAGGCTTCAATCTCAGTTTCCAATAGAGTGGCTTCGCCATACAGCCAATAGTGGGGCTATTTTTCATTATACAAAGCAACTACCGTTATTATTTGATGCCGTACGACCTGGTATATGTATATATGGGTATAGTGCGGGTAATCAAGCTATTGACTCACTGAGTCCGTTACTTTCATGGCAGAGCCAGCTGGTTTATCATCAACCCGTGAAGAAAGGGGAATCGGTGAGTTATGGAGCACGATGGAGAGCGCCACACGACGGTTGGGTAGGGGTCATTCCTGTAGGTTACGCTCATGGTTTACCTCGCTTATTAAGCAATCAAATGCAACTAATTATCGAAGGCACACTGTACGAACAGGTAGGCTCAATTACGATGGATTTCACCCTTATTTGGCTTGGTGAGAATAAAATTTCACTAGGTTCACCTGTTTTTTTACTTGATGCTAATCAGCTTGGGGCCAGTGTATGGGCGGAAAAAACCCAAACCATTGCTCATGAGATTACGACAAGAATATCCCCCAAAGTACCTAGGGTATATGTAGGCTAGTAGGCAATATAATCTAGCTTTAGATTCCAGTATACCAAATCTCCGTAAGTATTTAGTGAGTCAGGAACCTGAATCACTCGGTGTTCTCCTTCGGTCATTCCCAAAACTCCTCGAACAAATCCCACACCTCTAGAGCTTTGATAAGTGCCAATTTCGGCAAATTGAGTAGAAGCTTGTGACCCATTTAGGTAAGAGCTGTCAACGATATTATCTCGAGAAGTCCCACCTCTAAAAGTCGTGTAATATAAAAAGATATTATCTCGGATTGTTACTTTTTGGGTACCCGTTCCATGCTCTATGATGTATACTACCAATCCATCATCATAGTTTATGGTTTCTATGGCTTCAGAGACGTCGGGTAAACTAGGGGCATCAGAATAATCGTAGGTGAAGTAAAAAGGATCTTCTTCACATCCAGTGACCATTGATGCGATTAGCACTAGCACATAAAAACCGAAGGATGTTTTAGAAAAAGAGGAAAAAAAGCTGTTGTTTTGCATAAAAATAATAGATATAAAGATATTGAAATATAAGGCTCTTTTACGACATTTCCCCCACTTGTGTAAGAGTTATTCCTCACCAAACGCTTTACGTAATATTTTATTACGTTGACGAACAGCTAAAGCAGAAACTCCAATGGCTAACTCATATAAAATAGTCAAAGGGATTGCAATTAAGATTTGTGAAATTGGATCTGGAGGAGTTAAAAATGCTGCCAAAACTAAGCATAAAATGATAGCATGTTTTCTGTAGGTTCGAAGAAACAGGGGGGTTAGAAAACCTGCTTTAGATAATCCATAACTAAGAACAGGTACTTGAAAAATAATCCCACAGCTTACGACCCACATAGCCAATGAACTGAAGTATGCGTTTATGTCAAAGTCGTTTCGAACCAGTCCACTATCTGAGATGTTGAAATTGGCAAAAAATTGTAAGGCAAAGGGAACTAGGATGAGATAGCCAAATGCGATTCCAACGCTAAAAAAGAAAGTGATGAAAAAAGCGGTTAAAATAGTTTTCCAACGTTCTTGTTTCTGTAAAGCAGGCGCAATAAAAGCCCATATTTGATAGAAAAATAACGGCGAACCAATGATGAATCCAGAAATAAATAACATACCCCAATAGGTGAAGAACTGTCCTGGTAATTTTCTGGATTGCAGGGTGAGATCAATCGCATCTACACGAATGATATCATACATGAAAAATGACGCTCTAGTAGGGCCAAGAAGCAGAGTATCTATGATGAAATCAGAAAAAATAAAGGCTCCGATTACACCAATTACAACTCCGACCATACCCTTAATCAAGCGCCATCGAAGCTCTTCCAAATGCTCCAAAAAAGACATCTGATCCGTACGATCCTTAGGCTGTTGAGCCTTCGGTGGAGTGCCTTCCATGATTTGGCGTTTCTTCAAGTGGGCCTTTGTTTACTTTAAAATTAATAGAGTGGATATTGATCACACATCTCTTTAACCCGACCAGCCACCGTTTTGTGATTCGATTCACTCTCTGGATGTTTTATTACTTGATCGATTAAGTTTGCAATCTCAATGAACTCACTTTCTTTGAATCCTCGGGTGGTCATTGCGGGGGTTCCTACTCGTATTCCAGAGGTTATAAAAGGACTTTCTGTATCAAAAGGAACCATATTCTTGTTCACGGTGATGGCTGCTAAACCTAGCGCTTCCTCGGCCATCTTGCCCGTTACATTTTTGTTCCGTAAATCAATTAAGATGAGGTGATTGTCCGTTCCGCCACTTACAATAGTATATCCTAATTCTAAAAATCGGTTTGCTAGCGCTTTAGCATTGGCTTGAACCTGGGTTTGATATTGTTTGAAATCGGGTTTAAGCGCTTCTTGATAGGCGACGGCTTTAGCCGCAACCACATGCATAAGAGGGCCGCCTTGGGTACCTGGGAATACAGCAGAATCAAATAATTCTGACCAATTTTTTGTTCTTCCTGATTTGGCTGCAACGAGGCCTAGAGTATTAGGGCCATCTTTACCCACTAAGATCATCCCACCCCGAGGTCCTCTCAGTGTTTTGTGGGTGGTGGTGGTAGCTACATGGGCATGAGGTAGGGGGTCATTCAGGTTACCTGTCGCAATAAGTCCAGCTGTGTGGGCCATATCCATCCAAAGTAAAGCACCTACTTCATCCGCAATTGCACGAAATGTTTCATAATCATAATCTCTAGAGTAAGCAGAGGCTCCAATGGAAATGAGCTTAGGATGAACCTTTTTTGCTTTGTCTCGGATTTTGTCATAGTCCAAAAGTCCAGTATGTTCATCAACCCCATAAAACTCGGATTTAAAATAAATTCCTGAAAAATTTACTGGTGAACCATGGGTTAAATGTCCCCCGTGAGCTAAATCAAAACCTAATAAGGTTTCACCAGGCTTCATAAGCGCTAAGTATACTGCCGCATTAGCCGAAGCTCCAGAATGAGGTTGTGTATTCACCCAGTCAGCACCGTATAATTTTTTAGCTCGATCTCTTGCCAAGTCTTCGATAACATCGGCAAACTCACACCCACCATAGTATCGTTTTCCTGGATACCCTTCTGCATATTTGTTGGTTAGTACGCATCCATTTGCCTCCATAACTGCTTTAGAGGCAAAATTTTCAGACGCAATAAGCTCTAGATTATCATTTTGGCGAGTGGTTTCTTTTTGCAATAAATCAAAGATAGCGGGGTCTTGAGATTGAATACTAATCATAGATGTTAGATAATAATTTATGAGTGAGATGAGGTTAGGACAGAGATTTTTTGGACGCGACGTTCATGGCGCCCCCCTTCAAACGGTGTTCTTAACCAGTTCTTTAGAATATTTTTAAGTATTTCAGGTTCGTTTTCTAAACTTCGCCCTGGCAGACATAATATGTTGGAGTTATTGTGCTGCCGAGTCAGGGCAGCGGTTTCTGCATCTTGGACCAATGCGGCTCTCACGCCATTATACTTATTGGCCGTCATGCAAACTCCCTGACCACTGCCACAAATAAGAATGCCTAATTCAGCATCGCCTTGATCAATTTTTTGTGCTACTTGAACGGCATATTCTGGGTAATCTACAGAAACTTTACTATGAGTTCCTAGGTCGTCTACATCAACCCGAAGATCCTTTAATATTTGCAGTACTACACATTTTGCTGCATATCCTGCATGGTCGCTTGCAATGGGGATTTTCATAAAAATAAGTAGTGTTACTGGAAGGAATAAAAAGTACGCTAAATATCTTTAAAAAAACGCTTAGTTTAAAGAAGAAACCCTAGATTGTGAAGGATCTTGTAAGCTTATGCCCCCCAATAAAAGAGGCGGAAATGGGGCAGTAAAACTGGCGAAAAGGCGCATTGAACTCATTCTATAATCTAAAAAATACCTCTATACCAGTCATATCGATGAAAAGTTTAAATGAAAAAAGCTACGAAACAGAACTAAATGCAATTAAAGCATTACTACCCGAATTGGATGAAATTATTCACAAAATCAGAGACGATAAACAGTTTAAAATCGATAGTAAAGCTAAAAATGACTTAGTAACCTCCGCGGATCTTGCCTCAGAGGCGTTCATAGTTAATCGGTTGAGTGAATTATTTCCCTATGATGTAATTTGGGCAGAGGAAAATCATGCCCAGCCAGAGGAGTTAGATCAACGAATTTGGATTATAGATCCCATCGATGGTACGACTAATTTTTCACATAGTTTTGCACCTTACTGTGTTTCCATTGCTCTTTGGGATCGAACGGAATTGGTGCTTGGTTTAGTCTATGAGTTGGCGCATAAACAATGTTTCTATGCTACAAAAGGACAAGGGGCTTATTTGGATGGCACTGTACTTTCTGTCAGTCCTTGTACAGAGCCCGAAGACTCTCTCATAGCTACAGGCTTTCCCTACACGGAATTCTCACGGGTTCATTCATTTTTGACTTTGCTTAAGGTACTTTTTCAAGAAACTCATGGTGTTCGAAGAGCGGGGGCGGCTTCGTATGATTTATGTACGGTTGCTGCTGGTTGGGTTGAAGGTTTTTTTGAAGAAGGCTTAAAGGCATGGGATGTAGCAGCCGGTGGGTTCATTGTTCAAGAAGCGGGGGGATATATTTGCGATTGGGAAGGCGGAGATCAGTGGCTTACCGGAAAGCAAATAATTGCAGGGAATAAACCTATAAAAAAATATTTGCTTGAACGTATACAGGGTATTTATCCAGGATTTGGTTCTATGTAAATTGTAGGGTTAATTTTCTATGATCCAGAGTTTAATTCTATGTCTATGAGTCCTTCTACCCATTCAGAGCAAATCCGAGAAGCCACTTTTGCACTCATCCAAATGAGCTGTGTTACCAATCTAGATGAAAACCGGGGAAAAGCGGTTACCAAGATTCGAATGGCAGCAGAACAGGGAGCACAAGTGATGGTTCTGCAAGAGTTATTTGCCTCACAATATTTCTGCTTCACTGAAGATTATGATCATTTTGGCTTAGCAGAGACGATACCTGGTAAATCGACTATAACCTTTTCTGAACTAGCAAAAGAACTAGGGGTGGTTATAGTGGCCTCGCTGTTCGAAAAACGGGCTCAGGGACTTTACCACAATACCGCGATTGTTATCGATGCCGATGGAGAAATAATTGGAATGTACAGAAAAATGCACATACCAGATGATCCTGGCTATTACGAGAAATTTTATTTTACTCCGGGAGATCTTGGTTACAAGGTTTTCCCCACGCGATTTGGCAGAATAGGAGTGCTTATTTGTTGGGACCAATGGTATCCAGAAGCGGCTCGAGCAACAGCGTTACAAGGCGCTGATGTCTTGGTGTACCCAACTGCCATTGGATGGGCTCAATCACAAGATCCTGAAACCAACGATGATCAATATCAAGCTTGGCATACTATACAGCGTTCTCATGCTGTGGCTAATGGAATTCCCGTACTTTCAGTTAACCGAGTTGGGGTAGAGGGTGACATGCAATTCTGGGGACAATCATTTGCATGCAATGCCTTTGGCAAGGTGCTTTGTCAAGCATCTAAAGGCAAAGAAGAAGTCTTAATTCAATTAATTAATTATAGCCAGTCGGATACCTATAGAATTCATTGGCCATTTCTACGAGACCGAAGAATTGACAGTTATCACCCCATTACCAAGCGGTTTTTAGACGATGAATCCTGAATTGAAAGCAGACCGACATTCAGTAGACGCCGATCAAATAATGTCTAATGTCTATTCACATGTGTACTCATTTGACCATGTAAATACTTCTAGGGTTAATGTCACTGATATGGGATATCGTTTCCCAGGAGAATTTGAAACTCATGAGGCAACGTGGTTAAGTTGGCCACACAATTCTAATACTTGGCCGGGAAAGTTGGACCGGATTATTCACAATTATGCAATATTCGCAGCAGGTCTTACCCATGAAGAACGAGTGCACATTAATGTTAATACCGTTAAAATGGCTGAATATGTTAGCGAATTAATTAAGCAGAAAGGAGGGGATTTAAGCAGTCTAGAGTTGCATCAATTCCCAACCAATGATGCTTGGTGTCGCGATCATGGGCCTTGTTTCTTGGTTCGAGATCAGGAAGTTGACTCGTTAATACTGCTGGATTGGGAATACAATGCATGGGGCCAAAAATATCCTCCTTTTGATCTGGATAATGCAATTCCAGCGCAGGTAGCGAATTTTTTAGACATACCTAGTATTCGACCAGGTATTGTAATGGAAGGGGGTGCAATAGAAACCAACGGCCAGGGTGTTTTAATGACAACCAAAGCATGTTTATTGAATCGAAATCGTAACCCCCATTTAAATCAATCACAGATTGAGGGATACTTGGAGCGCTTTTATGGCGCCAAGCAAATTTTATGGCTGGGTGATGGACTAGTCGGGGATGATACAGACGGTCATATTGATGATATAACAAGATTTGTCTCAGCTCGTACCATTATTAGTGTATTAGAGAGTAAGAGTAAAGACGAAAACTACAAAGCATTACAAGAAAATTGGGAACGCCTTAGTGGGTTTTACTTTACCGATGGTTCCAAACCCGAACTTGTTGCATTACCCATGCCTTCTCCAGTCATCTATCAGGGGCAACGATTACCTGCTTCCTATGCAAACTTTTATATAAGTAATGATTCGGTTTGGGTTCCAATTTTTGATGACTCAAATGATCAGTCTGCTTTGGGAATTTTACAAGAGTGTTTTGCAGACAAAGTCGTTCGAGGCATTCATGCCCGTGAATTAGTTTGGGGTTTAGGAGCTCTCCACTGCCTAAGCCTACAACAGCCTGTTAGCCAGCATCAAACTAGACCATAACTATAGACTTTTTAATAAAAGGTGATTTAATAGAAGGATTAAGTGAGGGGTCTTTATTTAATCCGTCGAACTGCAACACGCTTAAATTCGACCTTATCCCCATGGTCTTGAAGGGAAATATGTCCAATTCCTGCCATAGCCCAGTCGGGATCATCATACCACTTACTTTCTATTTTACGCTGAAGAAAATCATCACTTTTAAGATTATATTGAAGAACTAATTCTTCATTTAACCAGTGCTCAACTTCATTATTAAGCACCCTTATTCCCGCTAAATTCCATTGCCCTGCAGGTAGGTATGGAGATATTTGAGGGGCATACATATCGTATAATGAAGCCACTTGACGATGAGGGAGTGATTCAGAGGGTGCTAGCTGGTTATCCAGCAATTGATATTCAGGTCCTGTTTCATAGTCATCTTTATAGTCACTCGCCTGAGTTACATGATACATAATACCGCTATTTGCGCCTTCTGACATTCTGTAGTGTACTTCTAACTCAAAGTTATCAAATAGCTCCTTACTCACAATTGACTGGCCAAAACCTGTATTTTTATCTACGGCATTTCCTTCTTTAGAAATAGTGAGTAATCCATCTATAATTTCCCATTTTTCGGGTATTTCTTCTTGGTTAAACCCAGTCCATGCATCCATAGAAGTATGAGTTTGGGCATCATATAGAATTACCCAATCCGAAAAGGATTCAACCTCTATTTTTGGAGTTAAGGGGAGGATGGATTCACTAGTAGCGGTATTTATCGTTGTTTCAGGGGAATTACTGCAGCCATTAGCTCCAAATATAATAACTAGGTTAAGGAGCAGGAAAGTAGGAACATTTTTTAGTATATACATAATAATATCAATTGGTTATCTTGGATTAAAATTAATACTTTTTTTATCGTTTATATACTGTTGATATCGAGGAGGTAAAGAAAATGGAGGTTTACTAACTACTGTAGTAAAACGGTAATCTAAACTAAGAAAAGGCTTTATAATACGGTTGCCAGGATTCCAATGAAAACCTTCTAGTCTGCGTAGAGACAGACTACTATCCTCTTCAAAAACGAAGCCTTGTGAAGCAGCAGCGGATAATTCATCAATATCATCCTCCACAAAACGTATATTTGCTAAGGGGGTATTCAATTCAATTGCTCCATCGTTTTGATCCTCCTCATTCTGCGTAAAATATAGAATGGTTACATTTGGCTCTAAGGTCATAGTATAAATTCTTCCGTCTACAAACTGAGTGACGACGGTATCAGCTTTTAATTGGTTGAAACGCCCCGATTCTT
>DEBM01000026.1 GCA_002348545.1 Balneolaceae bacterium UBA2956 | reverse complement strand
TAATAACAATTTTATAGATATTTCTGTATTTGCTGAATTGACAATATGAGTGTGTATTTAACTATTAGGACTTTAATTGTAATATGTGCATCTTAAGCTAAAATTCTCTCGATTGACCTCAAAAAGTTTTAGTTTAAGATTTTATTTAGTTAGAGCAATATAAGTTAATTATTACAAAATTTTTGGGAGCACAACATGTTAGATAACAAGTGGAATCCAATCCAGTTTGAACTTTTACGAAACGCTGTAATTTCTATTGCGGATGAAATGGCACTTACTATAGTTCGAACAACATATTCAGGAGTTCTACGTGATAATATGGATTTTTCCACAGCTTTTTGTGATCCAAAAGGTAACCTTGTAGCACAAGGATTAACCTTGCCTGGTCATCTTGGGTCCATACCAACGGCTTTGAGTGCAGTTATTAAGCAATTTGGTGATATAATGAAACCAGGAGACATTTTCTGCTTAAATGATCCATACCAAGGGGGTATGCACCTGCCTGATATTTTTATTTTTAAGCCAATCTTTTTTAACAGAAAACGGATAGCGTTTGCTGCGACTATTTGTCATCATACTGATGTCGGAGGACGCGTCGCAGGATCAAATGCTTCTGATTCAACTGAAATTTATCAAGAGGGCCTTCGAATTCCACCTATGTATATGTTTAAGCAAGGAAAAAGGAATGAGACTTTATTTAGCTTGATTGAAGCAAACGTTAGAGTTCCTGTAAAAGTTTTTGGAGATATTAGGGCTCAACTTGCTGCATGTAATATTGCAGAAAGACAATTTTTGGAATTAGTTAATGAGCACGGTGTTAATACAATGTCTAAATTTTTATTAGATTTTGTTGATTATACAGAACGTATTACTAAAGCTGCGCTTTTGGAATTACCTGACGGCGAATGGAGCTTTGAGGATTGGATTGATGATGATGGAGTTGATATCGGTCGTCCTATCCGTTTATTTGTTAAATTTAAAAAGAAAGGAGATCGCTTATTTGCCGACTGGACTGGAACATCAGAACAAGTAAAAGGAGCTATAAACAACACACTTTCATTCACTAAAGCAGCCACTTATTGTGGTGTTAAGTGTATTTTGCCTAATGATGTTCCTGCAAATGAGGGTTTCTTTCGTTGTGTTGAGGTAACAGCACCTCTTGGCACCATTGCCAATGGAGTACTGCCAGCAGCTTGTGCAGCGCGAGGTTTAACTGGATTTAGAATGGTAGATTGTGTGCTTGGTGCGTTAGCAATGATGCTTCCAAATAAGGTTATGGCAGCTTCTGACGGTGGCAATACTGGTATATCAATTGGTGGATATGATTCTAGTTTAAATCCATTCATATATGTAGATTTTGCCTGTGGCACCTGGGGTGCTCGTCCTTGGGCTGACGGACTTTCAGGGAACTCAAACTTATTTGCCAATATGGCGACCCAATCTATTGAGGTTTGTGAGGCAGAAAATCCTGTTGAAATATTAGCTTATGAGTTTGTTCCTGATAAAGCGGGCGCTGGAAAATTTCGTGGAGGAACCCCTTACAGGCGTGATTATAAATTAACAGAGACAGAAGCAGTTTTACAGGTTCGTTCAGATAGAAAAGTATTTCGCCCCTATGGTTTATATGGAGGTAATCCGGGAGCCTCTTCTAGCAACATTATGAATCCTGGAAAAAATGCGCGTTTTCTAGGTTCAAAATTGACTATGACAATGTATTCTGGTGAGGTGCTACGCCATGAGTTAGCAGGTGGTGGTGGATGGGGAGATCCACTAGAGCGTGATCCTGAAAAAGTACTTTGTGACGTTCGCAACGAGCTTGTAAGTATGAATTCTGCTCGAAGTGATTATGGTGTGGTATTACAATTGGACCCCTGGCGTATCGAGTATAAAGCTACTCAGAAATTGCGCTCTGATATTCGCAAACTAAGAATAGGTAGTACACCAGTTGTTCTTAGAAAGAATTGGCCTCGCAAAGACAAAAAGGGAGTCAATAAATGAATCAGTTTAGAGTTGGGATTGACATAGGTGGAACTTTTACAGACATCGTATTTTTAAATTCAGCAGGCAGATTAATTACAAGAAAAGTTCCCTCAAGCGTGAATGATTATTCAAAAGCTATTGTAGAAGGAGTGGCTGAGGTTTTTTTAGAAGCAAATATTGCTCCAAATAACATTGATGAAATTAGACACGGTACTACGGTTGCTTCTAATGCCATTTTGGAATTAAAAGGTGCTCGTGTAGGTTTGATTACATCAGTTGGTTTTAGAGATGTTCTTGAAATACGAACATTACGAATGCCAAGGCTTTATGATATGGAGTGGGAAAAACCACCCTCCTTGGTAGAACGTTACTTACGTCAAGTTGTTGACGAAAGAGTAAATGCAAATGGTAACGTAGAGAGGAAACCTTCAAGAAGAGAGGTTTTAAAAGTCGTAAGAAGGCTTCTTGAAGAAAAGGTTGAAGCTATTGCTATATGTTTAATAAACGCTTACGCAAATCCAGAAAATGAGAGATTTGTAGAAGAGATAGTAAAAGAAGTGGCTCCAGATTTGCCTTTATGTATAAGCTCTGATGTATTACCGGAAATGAAAGAATATGAACGAACATCTACAACGGTAATCAATGCTTATGTACTTCCTGTTGTTAGAACATACCTGACTGCCCTCCGAAAGGGCTTGGATTCAGATGGCATTGTAGCACCAATTTATTTAATGCAATCCAATGGTGGATTAACAACATCGGAAACAGCAACAAAGTTGCCGATGCATATAATCGAGTCAGGACCTGCAGGAGGTGTAATTGGTAGTCAAGCCATATCAAAAGCGTCTGGTCTTGAAAACGTTATTACTTTTGACATGGGAGGGACAACGGCTAAAACATCTATGATAGCACGTGGTGAAGTGACACGAGCATTAGATATGCAAGTTGGTGGAGGCATTATGCATGGCTCGCGATTAATGACTGGTGCAGGTTATGCGTTGAAAGTGCCAGCAATTGATTTGGCAGAAGTTGGTGCTGGAGGTGGATCTATACTTTCCATAGATGCTGGTGGATCATTAAGGGCAGGTCCTAAAAGTGCAGGTGCGTCGCCAGGACCTGTTTGTTACGATGCTGGTGGAGAAAATCCTACTATCACAGATGCAAATATCATTCTCGGTTATATAAACCCAAATCATCTTGTTGGTGGGGCAGTAAAACTTAATTATGAAAAAGCTGCGAGTGTGTTTATGAAAAAAATTGCTGATCCATTGAATTTGTCTTTAGAAGAGGCAGCATATGGTGCCCACTTAATCTCCGCATCTAATATGATTAGGGCTATAAAAGCAGTATCAACTGAGCGGGGACGTAATCCAAGGAACTACTCTTTGTTTGCATTTGGAGGTAACGGTCCGTTGTTTGCTACAGGTATAGCTGGCTCTATTGGCATAAAGCAAGTAATAATTCCACCATGTCCTGGGCTTTTTTCCTCTTTTGGTCTTCTGTATGCTGATATGGAATATCATTACTCCAGAACCTTAAGGAGATTGTTAACAGAAGCAGACCCTCAAGAATTAACTTTTGCGTGGAAGAATTTAGAAAAAGAGGTTACTGAACAGCTTAAAAAAGAAGGTTTCTCTGAGGGGAAAACAATCATTGAGAGATCTGCTAGTTTACATTACAAGGGTCAGATTTATGAACTATCAGTTCCTGCTCCTAATGGTCAACTGGACATGTATAAACTTTCACAACTTTCTGAAACGTTTGGACGAGAGCATGAGATCGTTTATGGGCATAGAGCTGGGCCAGAAGAGCCAGTCGAGCTAGTTAACATAGCTGTAATTGGCCGTGGTATTCATCATAGTAGCAGGATACCGGATAAATTATATGGTAACGAAGTATTAAGACCACTTGATAGTTCAAGGAAAGCTTATTTTGGCAAAAGTTATGGGTGGATTGATACTCCAGTTTTAGCAAGGCCTGATTTACAAAAGAAGCAGAACGGTCCTGCGATTATAGATGAATATGACGCAACATGCTTGATTCCACCTTATGCAAAAGCTTATTTAGATTCGTTTGGTAATATAGTGATTGATTTGGT
>DEBM01000020.1 GCA_002348545.1 Balneolaceae bacterium UBA2956 | reverse complement strand
AAAGCACTTAAAGAAAAACTTCAACACTCATCACCTTAGCTACTTCAATTCACCTATGATTTCATCACGTGCATTAGAATTGCAACCATCAACCACCTTAAAAATTACTGGTCGAGCCAAAGAACTCAAACGCGAAGGAAAATCTATAATTTCTTTAAGTGCTGGAGAACCTGATTTCCCTACGCCTACCTTTATATGTGACGGTGCAGTAGAAGCCATTAGAAATGGGGAGCATGGATATACAATGAATACCGGTACCCACGAGCTAAGAGATGCCATCTGTAAAAAGTTAAAACGCGACAATGGACTCGATTATTCAGCAGCCCAAATAGTATGCTCTAATGGCGCAAAACAATCAGTTGGTTTCTCCCTTTTAGCGATGATTAACCCTGGAGACGAAGTGATTATCCCCGCGCCATATTGGGTTTCCTATCCCTCAATGACACGACTTGCTCAAGGTATACCAGTGCCCGTGAGAACCTCTTTTGCAGATAATTACCGGCTTACTCCGGAACAATTAGAAGTAGCTATTACCGATAAAACTCGTGTATTAATACTTTGTTCTCCATCTAATCCAACAGGTTTCTGTTATAGTAGACAGGACCTAGAAGGTCTCGCAAACATACTACGTAAGCACCCTAATATTTCAATTATATCGGACGAAATCTACGAATACATTGTCTTTGATGACGAGCATATTAGTTTGTTGAATGTCGCGCCTGATCTCAAGGATAGAGTCGCTTTAATCAATGGTTTTTCCAAAGGATTTGCTATGACTGGTTGGCGATTAGGATATCTTGCTGGCCCAGAAGAATTAGTTAAAGCGGTAGCTAAGATTCAAAGTCACGAGACATCTGCTCCTTCCTCCATTTCACAGGCCGCTGGACTCGCAGCCTACTCAGGCACATTAAACAAAGTTCTAGAAATGAGAGCCTCATTTAAAGAACGTCGTAATTTTATGGTTGAGCAATTGAATGATATTAAGGGGGTTAGCTGCTTTAGCCCAGGTGGTGCTTTTTATGTATTCCCAGATATTTCTTACTATTTGGATTCCAATACGCCTTTAGGTAAACCAGTAGAGAGCTCAACCGATCTATGCCTTTATTTACTGCATGAGGCTGGATTAGCCTTGGTACCTGGAGATGCTTTTGGTGAACCGAATGGGTTACGGATGAGTTATGCCGCAGCTATGGATGACTTAGTTGAGGCCATAAACCGTTTTAAACATGGATTATCTGGCTTAATCTAGACTAAATAGTAACTAAGCGTAGTGTAAAAAAACTCTTAGTAGCACTTCACTTTAAATTGTCAGCTTATTAGATGATTCAAAAGAATACCGCGTTACTTATCAGTAATTTTCCATTATGCCAAAATCCCCTGAAAAATGGATTATCAATCATATATATCACCTGTCCTTGGCCCATAGATTGTACCCCATAAGAAAGGGACTCTTCGATGACTTTTTGTGCTTTATAACCTACAAAACCACTTCTTGGAGCCCCATCTTTTACCACCCCAACATTCCATCCATTCTCTAAATACTCATATGCTGTTGAACCTAATTTTAACGACATATAATGCTCTTTATAACCAAAAGCTAAGGGATGAGTAGGATCCATATTAAGAGTATAAATTGCGCCTGCATTAAAGTTCGCTACAGAATTACGTTCCGCATCTGCATACCGTTGTAACCGATCTTCAAGGTTGTCGGCATCATCGTTAGATCTACTTTTTCGAGTTAATGCAAAACCATCTTTCCCAACTAAAAAGCCATTAGCTCCATCTACCGCAACTAGTTTACCACCTCCTCTGACCCAGTTTCTAATTTCAGAGAGCTGGCTATCATTAAATGAATAACCATAAGAACCGCTTGGAAGTATAATCACATCAAATTGTGTCCAATCCATACTAGTGGCAATATCTATGGGGATCATAGTAATAGGATAGTTTAACTGCTGATCAAAGAAATACCAAATATGTCCTACCATATTTCCAGACGTACCAGCACCCGCTAACAATCCCACTCGCGGTGCATTAATAGAACGAACCGAGGATGACCCAAAATCTTTACCTTGCGTAACCAGTCCTGTAGTTACTGGCGTTAATTCTCGATTATACACCAAGGCGCCCTCTTTCACTATATCATCGAAATCCGTTCCCAATGACTCATTACCATTTCGAGTGATAATTAAGGTACCTGCATTATAGTTTTTTCCCTGAATACTGAAAGAATTCTCGGAGTAACGAGCACGGACTCCTTGCTTTAGTATATAGGCCAAAAACTGTGCATCATCAAATGAATTCCACTCCACCAAATAGGCATAAGGATTATTCACCACAGGCGTGAGTTCAGATTCAATATCAAAACTAATCTGCTGCACTTCTACTTGTCCTTGGATGGCATAACCCTCAACGCCGAAAGAATAATGTGCCTCCCAAGCAGTTATATCATACGTGAGCGAATCCGTATATTCGGGTTTAGGCTCGAATAATACACGAACCAAGGTGCCTTGAGACTGATATGTATTTACGATAAAATCTCCTTTTTGTATAGTAACTCGACCCACTTTACCATTCTGATAATCGTAACCATTTGCTCGAACTTCATTCACAGCTTGTTGTACCTGAATTTTTTGATCCAATAGATAGCGTAAGAGTCGACTAGTATTGTCTGGATTACTGCCGCGTTTTATCACAAAAGTTTTATAGTTGCCGGAGCCATTTTTACGGATTGTATCAAAATACTTTTGAAATTCAGACAAGACCCTCTCTTTCTGATTAACCACCGTTTCTATCGTTGATAATCCAGATATCGCGTGATGAATCATGCGATCATATAAAGTGAGGGTATCTCCCTCATCGGTTAGTACGCCTAGCCCAGCAAAACTATGACCTGCTTGTTCATAGGTCATCCCAATGGCTCCATTGAAGGTAGGCCATGTATCACCATAACTTGGATAAAATAGATCGAATACTTCTCGTGTAAAGTAAAGCCAGTTATTTTGATCAAAATAGGAAGCATGATTTTGACCTATTAAGGTCTGTAGCTCACGCTGCCAATCAGTGATGGCATTGTGATAGGGCTCTGCTGCTGGTGCGAAGTAATAAGGAGTGTTG
This sequence comes from Balneolaceae bacterium UBA2956, assembly GCA_002348545.1. Lineage (GTDB taxonomy): Bacteria > Bacteroidota > Rhodothermia > Balneolales > Balneolaceae > UBA1275. Next base: position 913 of record DEBM01000020.1, on the reverse strand, counting down.
TAATTTTGCTCGTGAAAATCTACATGAACCATAGGCATCCACTCCAAGTATTGACGGATACGTTGTTGTGTCTCCGTCTGAGTTTGCCAAGCCCAATCTCTATTTAAATCGAAGAAATAGTGATTAGTTCTACCACCTGGCCAAGGTTCATGATGCTCCATTGCTTCATGATTGGGATTAAATTGCACACCTGTAACCATTTTGTTCCAGTTCACATACCGTTCACGCCCATCTGGGTTTACCATGGGATCAATAACTACCACAACATCATTTAACCAATTTTGGTATTCGGTAACTAGAGCATGCATAGTATACAATGCTGCTTCGCTAGAAGATGTCTCGTTTCCATGAACATTATAACTTAACCAAACAATAGGCAAGGCCGCTTCGCTAACTTCACCGGATTGTAAGCCTATTCGACGTAAATTATTTTGTCTAATTTCCCCCATATTTTGCTGATTCTCTTCAGAACTAATAACCAAATACACTAACTCTCTGCCTTCATAAGTAATGCCATAATTAAAGGCCGTTACCATCTCGGAATGCTCTGCTAGGTGCTGCACGTAATCCATAACTTTGTGATGTGGAGTCCAATTTGTACCCAATTCATAACCTAAAAATTCGGATGGATTCTGAAGATGCTCTACGGCGAATCCCTGTGCTTGAGTTGTATCAGCTACAAACATGAAAAGCATCAAAATTCCTAAAAAACTGATAGATAACTGTGATCTGTAAGCTTTAGATGTGGTAGAGTTAGTGGATAATCGTAGCATAATTGATGACTTGAGTTTACAAGATATTCCATCCTAAATAATTTATATTTAGATATACCTATAAATGTACATAAACCTACTAAGCTACTCAAAAGGATTTCTTGCTTATGCCAACCATTCGTGATATTGCCGACCAGCTG
>DEBM01000030.1 GCA_002348545.1 Balneolaceae bacterium UBA2956 | reverse complement strand
AAGTGGCTGGATCTTTGCGTAGATCCAATGAGACTATTGGTGATATTGACATTCTCATTGCAGCTAAAGAGGCGCATATAGATCAAATATTTGACGCATTTACTTCCCATGAATGTGTGGTTGAAATTTTGGGCAGAGGAGAGACTAAAAGCTCTGTTCGTAGCAGAGAAGGTCGGCAAATAGATTTGCGAATTGTACATCCGGAATCCTTTGGCGCAGCACTTATGTATTTTACAGGAAGTAAAGAACATAATATAGCCATGAGATTCAGAGCTCGAGAACGTGGATTAGCCCTAAACGAATATGGACTTTTCAAGCTTAATAGTAAGGGAGAAACAGATTGGGAGGCCAAAATTCAATCCAAAAAAGAGTCTAGTATTTATGAGGATCTTGGACTGCATTGGATTCCACCAGAACTTCGAGAAGATCGCGGTGAACTAGAATGGTTTACTGAACATGAGCAAATGCCATTGGTTCAGCAGGAGCAAATCCGAGGTGTTATTCATACACATAGCACATGGAGTGATGGTAAGTACAGCATACAAGAAATGGCAACAGCTTGTATTGCTAGAGATTATGAATACTTGGGCATCACCGATCATTCCAAAACGGCGGGATATGCCGGTGGCTTATCTATTGATCGAGTGAAGGCCCAATGGGAAGAAATTGAAAAATTAAATGCCCACTATGCAGCAGAAGGGGTGAACTTTGTTATCTTCAAAGGCATTGAATCAGATATTTTAGGAAATGGTGATTTGGACTACCCAACTGATATTTTAGCTGGCTTTGATTTTATTGTGGCGAGTGTGCATCAACAGTTGGACATGCCTTTAGATACTATGATGGATCGTTTTAAGCGAGCTATAGAGAATCCATTTACTACTATGATTGGCCATCCTACCGGACGTTTATTATTAAAACGAGGGGAAAGTTCCTTAGATATGAATGTCCTGATAGAGTTCGCAGCTCAACAACAGACTGCTATTGAAATTAATGCCTCTCCTTGGCGATTGGATATGGATTGGACCTGGGGTAATAAAGCAAAGCAGGCGGGTCTTTTTACAAGTATAAACCCTGATGCGCATAGCATTGACGGCATTGACGATATACACTATGGGGTACGTATAGCTCGTAAAGCTAAGTTTGATAAAGACAGAGTACTTAATAGCTTGTCTGCCAATGACTTTCTTTCTTGGGCAAAACAATCACGTGACTCAAAACTCTAACAACGTCTAGTAGTTGCTTAGATAAACTCTAAAAGTTATGGTATAAAAATCGAATTGCTACTGCTCTATGATAGATCCGTCCGGAGTTAAAGTCATTGTTTGGACCCGAACTATCATTGGTATGTCTTCTAAGGGACGATCTGCATAATTTTTTTTAGCTTGAACTATACTGTCCACGACCGTTAAGCCCTGGATAACCTCGCCAAAGACCGTATATGATCCATCTAAATATGGAACACCGCCTTGTGTCAAATAAATTTCACGTTGCTGAGGCGTATAAACTAATGGCTCAAAATATTTGGTCGCAAGTGGTTTTATTTCGGTTATAATTTCACTTACAATTCCAGTATTTCCATCCATAATTGCCTGGTCAATTCGTTGCTTTACCTCGATATTCTCAGGTGATCCAACATATGTTGAGATTAGCCCTTGTTCAATGTTATTATTCGCTTGAGCCAATAACTGATCTACATCTCTTTCTGTTCGCTGACGCCCATGTACAATATAAAATTGCGAGCCACTTGAACGCATATCCGGGTTGGTATCATTACCCATTCTTGCAGCAGCTAAGGCTCCTTTTTTATGAATGTAGCCTCGTACTATTTCTGCTGGTAAGGTATACCCTGGTCCACCCTGACCGTCATTACGGAGATTATCGTCTTTGGAGTTAGGGTCACCTCCCTGCACCATAAAACCTTCAATAATCCTGTGGAAGGTGGTTGAATCATAGAATCCTTCTTTCGCAAGCTTCAAAAAATTTGCCTTATGTTCTGGAGTTGCATCATATAATCTAACGATCATCTCTCCGAACTTAGTGGAGATTACGGCTACTTCCTCTGTTCTGTTTTCAGTAGGAAATAAAGGAATCGTTTCTGTCTGGTCCACACTTGAATCGGCGGAAGTACAAGAAAATCCAGTGAATACTAAAATGGCTATAATGGATAATTTTATTAGACTCATCAAACGCATTTGCTTACCAATATTTAGTTAAAAAATCTATACTGTATTAGTACAAAAATAATCTATTTTTGTTCAATAAATATAGAAAAAAAACAGCTCTCACTACTTAAGTTCATGTACACACAAAATCTAAACATATCGAAATTCAACAATTGTTAAATAACAAATTATAATCACTAATGAATCATCATAATAACTCGACATCTACTTCATCAACCTGGCAAGTAGATCATATAGGTATTGCTGTAGCTTTGCTTGATCCAGCGATAGAGCACTATGAAACTCTACTAGGGACTCATCATTATGGGCGTGAACGTGTTAGTTCACAAGATGTAGAGGTCGCATTTCTGGACACTCCCACTTCACGAATAGAATTATTAGCACCCCTTAACCCAGAATCTAGCGTAGCCAAATTTATTAATAAAAGAGGGGAAGGTATGCATCATACTGCTTTCTTAGTTCCCGACATTCAGAGTGAACTAGATCGAATTAACACCTTGGGTTGGGAACTTATTAATCAGCAACCGATATCCGGAGCCCAAGATAAATGGATTGTATTTTTACATCCAAAATCAGCACATGGAGTACTTATTGAATTATGCGCATACAAAAAGTAGACTCATATGTAAGAAACTTATTTATACTTTTCTTTTTCTGCATTATACGTTCAGTCACCAATCAAGAAAATGAGAAATCACTTGCTGCTTAATTGATACTCCTATTGTCCAATTCAACATAAAATACAAGAGGATTGGCCAAGCAAACAGTTAAGTTGGATAGATGCTGAATTATCCGGAAGTTTTTGAACCGTCGTACCAGAGTCGAAACATCATAAATACTATAAAAATTAACCCTATGTAAAGCCCTAACTCGAGAATATCTCCGAGCCATAGCCAAAAAATATCAATCTTAAATCCTAGCATCGTCTTGTTAATTTGGTTGTTTTGCAATCTATCTCATAGAAATTGCATTCATATGGATAGAAATATACTATTTTTTAGAAGCTCTAATGATATTTTTTACTATTTAGAGCTTTGATCCTTCCTATAATAACTCTTTGGAAGTAGACCGTCTAGAACGTATTATTAAAGGACAAAATAGGCAGGTCAGATTATAAGGTGGATTTTACTTTTTTTATCCAAGTCTTTATGAATCCAAACACTATCTACTTATTTCATCCAAATATAAATTCATGAGTTCATTTGATCTACACCCAACCATCCAGTTGCTACTTGATATAGTGGGTAAGTTTAATTCAACAATGGATCCGTCCAGATTACTTCATGATATCATAGAATCTACAAAGGGAATGGTAGAAGCTGAAGCTAGCTCGCTTTTTTTACTATGTGATGGAGGAAAAAATCTTGAATTAACTATTCCTACGGGACCTGCTACGGCAGAATTATCAGGAAAAAAAATTGCTGCAGACCATGGAATAAGTGGGTGGGTTGTCCAACAACAACAACCGGTACTTATTCCAGATGTACAATCGGATCCTCGCTTTCAAGGTGAATTACTATCCAATCCACAATTTCAATCACGAAACATGATTTGTGTTCCCTTAAATAACAACCAAGGTAAGACAATTGGGGTCTTGCAAGCCATTAATATTAATGAGAATTTTTTAAATGATGAGATGCTCGGACTATTCCAGACTCTGGCAAACCAAGCAGCAACAGCACTGGAAAACGTAAATGTAAAACAGCAGCAATTGGCTGCTGAGTTAATAAACAAAGAACTTGAGGTTGCCACCGAAATTCAAGCATGCTTTTTCCCTCAGCAAACACCTAATTTAGAAAACTATGAAATTGCTGGCTGCAGTGTTCCTGCCAAGGATGTGGGCGGTGATTATTATGATTTTATTCCTATTCCTGAGCCTAATCAATATGGTTTTGTAGTAGCTGATGTAACCGGGAAAGGGGTCCCTGCCTCATTGTTAATGGCAACCATGAGAGCAGCCCTTCGAGCCAATATTCAAAATAATCCAAAGGATATTGTACAAGCACTAGCCCAGGTTAATGGAGATATTTATAGAGATTCTCCCATCGACAAATTTATTACCTCCATCTACTGCAATTTAGATTTCAAGCGTCATGAACTCACTTATGTAAATTCTGGGCATAATCCACCTTATATTGTTCGAACTGCTAATAAACGAGTGGAGGAATTAGATCAAGGTGGACTGATGCTGGGTATCATGGAAGAAATTGATCTACCAAAAGCTTCTTTATCTATTAATAAGGGCGATGTTTTAATGCTATTTTCAGATGGAGTAACTGAAGCAACCAATCTCAAAGGGGAACTATACTCCGAAGAAAGTTTTAAAAAATGGTTACTTGATAATAGTCAGCTAAGCGCAGAGGAAATGAAAAAGGCTCTGCTCAAAACGCTTCAAGAATATGCTGACGGGAGCTCACAAAGTGACGATATTACCTTCATTATTTTAAAACGTATAAGTTAAGCTGAATGTGAGTACTCGGTATCCCAACGGTTTTAATTTATTCAGTACTTGAGTTTTCTTCTCCTAACTATTATCCAATAAAAAGGATTAAGATTGCTCTAGGGTGATAAAGCCCTTATCTTTTGTAACTAATCTCGAGGCGTGGCGTAGTCCGGTAGCGCACTCGGCTGGGGGCCGAGGGGTCGCAGGTTCAAATCCTGTCGCCTCGACGTTTAAGCTCATATGTATGGGCTTTTTTTGTGGGGAATCTAAATCTTAATCATTTTTAATCTATTACACATGAGATATCTTCTAATACCTTTATTTTTATTACTCATCAATTGTGGTACCGAACCTACACCCATTTATACACTTTCAACCTCAGTTGTTGGAGAAGGACAAATTAATCCTTCCAGTGGTGAATTTGATGCTGGTGAAATGGTAACACTAGCAGCATCACCTGATTCAGGCTGGGTTTTTTCAAAATGGGAAGGTGATTTATCATCTACACAAAATCCTACTAGTATTTCAATGGATTCTGATAAAAATGTTGTTGGAGTCTTTGAGCGCAAAAGTTACCCTCTTAACATTACAATAGATGGAAATGGTGTTGTCTCTGAAAAAATTGTTTTCCAACCTAAGACAACAGACTATGAATTTGAAACTATAGTCGAATTAACACCTACAGCTGCAGAAGGTTGGAACTTTATAGAATGGAGTGGAGATATTAGTTCTACAGAAGAAGTAGTTGAAGTAACTGTAAATGGTGAAATGAGCGTAACGGCTATCTTTCAACGAGCTAGCTATCCACTCAACATAGAAATTATAGGAGATGGTTCTGTTGAAGAGAAAATCATAGCACAACCTAAACTCTCAGACTACACCTTTGAAACAGTGGTTCAATTAACTGCTAGTCCTTCTTACTTTTGGAGTTTCAATGGTTGGGGTGGAGATATTGTATCAACTGATACTCTAGTAGAGGTTACAGTTAATGGAGAGAAAAATGTAAGTGTCACATTTGATTTCAATGGATTAATAAGTCGCCGAACTTACAAATATGACTCAAATAATAATATAACTGAGTATGTAAGTTATGACACCGATGGCGTCATCATAGACTCAAGAACGTATAAGTATGATTCAAATGGTAATAGAATAGAATGGACTCGTTTAGATGAAAACGGGAATAGTTATGTTTATGTAACTCATTTATATAATTCTAATAATGACATATTACAACAAAATGGATACAATGAAGATGGCAGCATTAGTTATCAGAATATTTACACATATGATTCTAACTTTAACCTTTTGGGGAGAGTGAGTTACTCAAATGGTCAATTTAGTTCTAAGTACACCAACACATATGATTCCAATAACAATAAAGTTGAAGAAGCTTTCTACACAACTTCAGAAGATGTTATCGATTACAGACTTATAAATTCATTTAACTCTGATAACTTAATAATTGAGACCATTAAATCAGAATCAAATGGTACCGAATATGTATATACTACTTACAAATATGATTCAAATAATAGTATGCAAGAAACGACTTATTATTATTCTAATGGCAACACATCGGGTTACGAGACATTTCACAGTAATGGCCGCAAAGCGAGTCGCACAGCATATTATACTGATGGTTCAATAGCGACAGATATAAATTGGAATTCAAGTGGTCAGTATACCAATTTTTTCAATAAAAATAATTCTGGAGAGATAACTCATGATTTAACAATGAGTAATACATACGATTCTAACAACAACTTAACCGAAGAAATATGGGAAGGTATTTACAATAGAGTATTTACAAAATTAACTTATAATTATAAGTACGATATCAACAATAACAGAATAGAATATATTCGCACTCAAGATGGAATTGTAAACTATTGGTGGACAACAATTTATAATTCAGAAAGTAATCTAATACAGCAAACAATTTATGATCCTGAAACTGGACTTATATCACGAAAAATAAAAAACGATATTGATTCTAATGGTAATATAATACTAAGAACAACTTATGAATACTCCTCCACTACTGCTTCGAAGATAGTTCCATATTCTATTTCATCTGAGATACGGAATGAACCATGTTTACCTGATCCATTTGAAAAGAATTTTGAAGAATTAGAACATACTAAGTGTGAGAATAAGACTATTAGTTGGTAATCATTTAGTAGCTTTATAAAATAATTTCAATAATTTAGAAGAGTTATGCCCTGCTAGCTTCAGGTTAGTGAGGGTTTTTATTGGCTCAGTCCAAACTACTCAGAACTATGCAGACCTGCTTAACTCAGATGTTGGGGAACACGTTGGGAGGGTACTTATTTGAGACGTTAATTTATCAGCTACGACTCAGGTAATGCACAAATAACAGTAATCTTTGGACGTGGTAAAATAGCTGTAACCCTATAGAAAACATCAATTGCTGCAACACCATATATACAGGTGTCACTCACATCAATACCTTTTCTATTAGTATTTCCCTTTATGAATATTTTGGTATTAGAACGAGGAAGACCAGTTATAACAGACCTTTTAGTGCAATTCTCACTAATCAAAGTATTCCTACATTCAGTTTTTAATTCCGCCTTTAGTGGCACAAAAAGAGATGTACTCTCAATTGTGCTTTTATTTGCAAATGAATAAAAAACACAAGAATTAGTCGTTAAAATAATCAATCCAAATACTAAACTATTAATTATGGTACAGTAGATTTTATATCTCATACTTAAACTATTCTAAGATTATCTAATTCTAGCCAGCCCCTGAAATAAATATTAATATTAGAGCACATCCTACTAAATATAAAATAGGAGTTAGGACTCCAATAGTACTAAAAGTATCCCTTCCCCTTTTTTTGTTTTGTCTCTTACTTTCTAACATTATGTAGTCTGTCACAAAATGCATTGAATATAAATTACTACAATGAGAATTGATGTTGGCTATATATATGTTTTCTTCTAGTGACTTGTTAGGTTTCGATTCTAAATCTGCATACAACTGGGCATAGTATTTACTGCTAGAGTCTTTTCGATAACAAATACCTAATAGTGCTTTGTTTTTAATTTCTTCAGCTCTTTCTTTTTCATTTGGTCTAAAAGATAAAATATCGAATTTTAATTGCTTAGGTATCTCGTTTTCAATTAAGGTATAACACATTAGCAAATCTTTATTCGCAAGCATTTTAGATTCGTCTGATCCCTCCAAAAGTTTCAGGCATTCAGCAGGTGGACTTTTAATACTTTTAAATACTCCTTCGATATATTTATCAAAGTAATGAGCAGATTGCCCATTAGCTGATGAATAAGCGATAAATAGAATTAAAACTGATATAAAGGAAATTTTACTCATGCTAAAACATATAAATAACTATTAAATAAACGAAAGTATTTTATTGATTAGTATGATTATAAACCCTTTTAAGACTATACTGACTTGCTTAAGTCAGATGTTGGGGAACAGGTAGGAAGGGCCCTTAGTAAATATCCTTACTAGAATAATTCTCTATTAATTAGTAAAGTTAAAGGCGTTGAATATTCTAATTATAGTAATTATGAAATGTACACTAGCAGTTATACTAATCACATTATCATTTGGAGTAGTTAAAGCCGATGAAAATCCAAATTTCTATCTACATGAAAACGGAGTAACTGTTATGTGTCCTGATGCTTCTAATGGTGAAACTGGAATAATTGATGGGGTAGAATATACTAAGAGAATAAAAAAGCAAATAACAATTGAAAATGCTGGCACTACATGTACCTCTGGAATAGAGGATATGACTGATATATTTTATTATAAAAGAAGTTTTAATGGAGATATAAGTCATTGGGATGTTAGTTCAGTAAAAAATATGTACAGGATGTTCTATACTGCAGAAAGCTTTAATCAAGATCTAAGTCATTGGGATGTGAGCTCTACTACTGATATGGGATATATATTTTCTAAAACTCCATTCAATCAGGATATATCAAAATGGGATGTAAGCTCTGTAACTAATATGGAGAATATGTTTTATGAGTCTCAATTCAATCAACCAATTGGGAATTGGAATGTAAGCTCTGTAACTAACATGCGTGCTATGTTTACAGGTACTGTTTTTAATCAAGATATATCTGAGTGGGATGTAAGTTCTGTTAGTGATATGGACTACATGTTTATTGGTGCCAGTGCATTTAACCAGAATCTTAAAGCATGGTGCGTTTCGTTTATTTCAACTGACCCAAGATCCTTTTCAAATGGTAGTCCACTTACAGAAGAAAATAAACCCAAATGGGGAACTTGTCCATACAACTAATCTATCATCTATTTAAACCTGCTAACGCATAAGTTAGTAGGGTCTTTTATTGTCTTAAAACGAT
>DEBM01000032.1 GCA_002348545.1 Balneolaceae bacterium UBA2956 | reverse complement strand
AAGAGAAAATAACGAGATTAAATACCTACGTCCCGATGCTAAATCGCAAGTTACTATTGAGTATGATGATAACCACAATCCTTTAAGAATTGATACAATTGTGGTCTCTACTCAACATGATCCCTTTGATGAAAACGAGCAAAAGGTTCTCAACAAAATTAGAGAAGACATTATTAACGTTGTCATAAAAAAAGTCATAGACAAAGAGCCTCCCTACATACAAAAACTTTTTAATGATAAAATAACCTATCACATAAATCCTACAGGAAAATTTGAAATTGGCGGACCTCATGGCGATACTGGTTTAACTGGAAGAAAAATCATTGTTGATACCTATGGAGGAAAGGGAGCCCATGGTGGAGGAGCTTTTAGTGGAAAAGATCCTAGTAAAGTTGACAGATCTGCAGCCTATGCTGCGCGACATATTGCCAAAAATTTGGTAGCTGCTGGTGTATCCAAAGAAATATTAGTGCAACTAAGTTATGCCATTGGAGTTGTAAATCCAACATCAATAAATATCAATACTTTCAATACTGCGAAAGTACCCTTAAGCGATGTAACTATAGCAGAAAAGGTTAATCAAATATTTGATTTAAGCCCTTATGCAATTGAGCAGAGACTTAAGTTAAGAAATCCCATATATTTAGAGACATCCTCTTATGGCCATATGGGTAGATTACCCCAAAAAATTATCAAAACTTTTGAATCTCCCTACAGTGGGAGAGTTGAAAAGGAAGTTGAGCTTTTTACTTGGGAAAAATTAGATTTTATTAATAATATTAAAAACACTTTTGAATTATGAGTTTAAAATTAGCAACTAATGCGCTTCATGCTGGTCATGATGTAAAACAGACACAAGGAACAAGAGCTGTTCCAATTTATCAATCCACATCTTATGTATTTAATGATTCCGAGCAAGCTGCAAACCTTTTTGCACTAGCTGAATCAGGATACATTTACACTAGATTAAATAATCCTACGAATGATGTGCTTGAGCAGCGTTTAGCTGCACTAGAAGGAGGTGTTGCCGCAGTAGCAACAGCCTCAGGAACTTCTGCTATTGCTACCACTTTTCTAACTTTATTAAAGGCTGGGGATCACATTGTAGCATCCAATAGTCTTTATGGTGGAACTTACAACATGTTGAATAATACTTTACCTCGATTTGGAATTACAACAACTTTTGTAGATCCTGATAATGTAGATAACTTTTCAAATGCAGTTCAGCCAAACACAAGAGCTTTTTTTGCTGAGTCCCTAGGAAATCCAAAATTGGATGTAGTTGATTTAAAAGGAATTAGCACTCATGCTAAAGCAGCAAAAGTTCCATTTATTGTAGATAATACCATTGCAACTCCTGCTTTACTAAATCCAATTGAACATGGTGCTAATATTGTTATCCATTCCCTAACTAAATATATCACTGGAAATGGTACTACCCTTGGTGGAGTAATCATAGATGCTGGTACATTTGATTATTCCAACGGAAACTACCCTGAATTTACTGAGCCTTCTCCATCATATCATGGGCTTAAGTACCATGAAGCATTAGGACCAATTGCATTTATTGCTAGGGTAAGAGTTGAGGGCTTAAGAGATTTGGGAAGTGCACCAAGTCCACTTAATAGTTTTCAAGTTATTCAAGGTCTTGAAACCCTTGAAGTTCGAATGCAAAAACATTCTCAGAATGCTCTGGAATTAGCTGAATGGTTGGCATCTAGAGAAGAGGTAAGTTGGGTTAATTATCCGGGTTTAAAGTCATCAAAATACAATGAATTAGCAGAAAAATATCTACCTAAAGGAAAAAGTGGTATAGTTACTTTTGGACTTAAAAAAGGGTTTGAGGCCGCTAAGAAAGTTACTGAGTCTACCGAAATTTTTGCTCTATTAGCAAATATTGGTGACACTAAATCTTTAATTATCCATCCCTCTAGTACTACTCATTCCCAATTAAATGAAGAAGAACAAAAAAGTACAGGTGTTTCCCCTGATTTGGTAAGAATTTCAGTTGGAATAGAGGATATTGGTGACCTGAAAGATGATTTAGATAAAGCCCTTAAAGCTGTCTAATATGGTGTAAATGTCGAAGGTTAAAACCATATCGATCACTAATTTTACCACTGCTAGTGGCAGTTATTATGAAGTAATTGACTTACACTATCAGCATTTTGGTCAGGATTTTATTGGCGCTCCAGTGGTTCTCATAAATCACTCCTTAACCGGTGACGCGAATGTCGCCGGTTCCTCTGGTTGGTGGAATGAAATTGTTGGACCTAACTTAACAATTGATACTAATAAATATGCTATTCTTGCTTTTAATATTCCTGGAAATGGCGTGAATGACTACCTAATTGAAGACTATCAAGCTTTTCATACTGGCGATATTGCAGAAATATTTTACAAAGGACTTCAAGCTCTTGGAGTTATTGAATTATTTGCTTTGATTGGAGGATCTATTGGTGGAGGAATTGCCTGGGAGATGGCAGCTCTATACCCATCAATAACAAAAAAATTAATACCAGTAGCTGCAGATTGGAAGGCTTCAGACTGGATAATCGCTAATACCTTTTTTCAAAAGCGTTTATTAGATAATTCAAATGACCCGTTGAGAGATGCTCGTATTCATGCTATGTTAAC
>DEBM01000046.1:1917-4376 GCA_002348545.1 Balneolaceae bacterium UBA2956 | reverse complement strand
GCATTTGGCGCACCATAATCTTGCCATGTTCCACCCCATGTTTTTAAGTACTCGATATTATATTTGTCTTGGTCATAATAATGGTCTGTGTAGTCGCCATCGTCTGCTTTTTCTCGAATTTCATATACTCCCCAGTACTCACCATTCACGTATAGTAAGCATGATCTTGAGGTCCGCTCATCTAATCGCATTCCCGACCAGATCGATAATGTGTGTATAAAAGCATCTCTAATATGCGCACCACCATCCTCGAAGGGGTAATTGTCACTTGCTGCAGGTTTAAGGATCAATCGTTGAAAGTCATTTCTATCTTTTTCAGGGAAGATTTGATGATCGAGGTCTCCATTATATCCATATTGGTCTCGCATAATAAAGTCAAACCCTCTTTGTGGATAAGCCCATGAGTCATTACCATGTTCATTAAAATCTCCTTGCCCCTCATCAATGAACGTTCCATCCTCTTCAAAAAGTTCAAGAGAACCGATAGGCTCAAATTGGGTCCCACCAAGAAGTTCATATACACCTTCACTAGCGATAGAAACGATAGGTAAGTCGTGGGATTCATTAATAAAGTAGGTGTTGCTCTCGTTGAACGAAGGAAGTTCTGCACTGAATGCAGCGGCACGCAGTACAGATGTTGAATTAATCGTAACCGGCCCTGTATATAATGTTGAACCTGAGGTTGGGTCCGAACCGTCTGTGGTATATCTAATTTGTGCGGCGGCATCAGGACAGGTTATACCAACATTAATCGGACCTGGGTAAAAACCTGCCTCGATATCAAAAGTTGGCTTTGGTGTGTAAAAATTCTGCGCTCCGGTGTTTTGACCGTTCGGAGTTGGACTTGTAAATAGTTTGAATTCAGGGGCTCCGTCAGTTTCTCGTCCCACCGAATGGTTTGCCTGGGTAGGATGCACAATTTTAAAAGAGTCCACAACATTTCCAAAAGGATTGGATAGGATGACCCAGTCACCTTCCGTTTGAGAAAGTTTAAAATTTGTATGTAACTCTCCACCTTGATCAACATCTCTTCCTGTACAAAAGATTAGTTTGTGGTCGTTTGCATTGAGATTACTTGTTGGAAAGGTCCATTTGAGCGGATTTCCAGATCTATCCGAGAGATACCAACCCGTTAAATCGACATTTGCTGAAGTCGTATTATATAATTCAATCCAATCCTCTTTATCACCGAAGGCATCATTAATGCCGTCAACATTCGAAGCGGAATATTCATTAATTAAAATTTGACTGTTTAAAAATGAATAAGCAAGAATTGCGGAAAGAAATAAGGCGAATTTCATGTAGGTGTTCGTTTAGTTTTATCTCAGATTTAAAATATTAGTTACACAATTATGACGTTGGTTTGTCGTTTGAGTTGTATTATTGTCTAAACTTTTTCTGATGATGCATAAAATTAAACTATTTCTATTTCTTTTTCTATTGATTTTTACTTTTTCTTTTTGTTCTAAAGTAGAAGGTCCGGGAGGTACTGTGACCATTAAAGGCAAGGTTATTGAAAGGGATCATGTTGGAGTAAATATCTTTGAGTACCCGGCTGTAGACCAAGACGTATACATTATTTACGGTAATCAAAATTCTTTTTATGACGATGATGTGAAAACAAGCTATGATGGCAGTTTTGAATTCAGATACCTACAAAAGGGGAATTATCAGATTTTTGTGTATTCAGACGTTAACCCGAGTGATCAAACTCCAGACAATCCCAGCGCAACAACGGCGGTATTGGAGACCGTCAGCGTTAGTGATAACAATGAAGTTTATGATATGGGGACCATTTATATAGACAAATACTAATGAAGTCATTAGCTGGTTTTATAGTATTTATTTTGGCAACCTTTTTATCTGTGGCTCAAGATTTTGAGCTCTGGAATACTTTGGGAACGAGCTACAAAATCAATGATAAAATTTCTTTATCAGCTAGTTTTTCAAGTAGAATGAGCGAGGGTAATATCAAAACATTTTTTCCTGAAGCCACAATTAAATATAAGGTTGTAAAATGGGCGCATATTTCCATGGATTATCGCATGGTTTCAAAGCGAGACGACCTAGGTAATTATTTAGGTGCAAATCGCATGAACTTCAATGTAAAGCTTCGACATTCCCATAAAAGATTTAAATATAGCTGCAGAGTGCGCTATCAAATGAGTTCAAGAGGTGGGGGCAACCTGGCTTATGAATCAGATTTTGATGAGGCATTTCGCTTCAAGCCAGCCATTAAATATAACATACGAAAGAGTATTTTTGAACCCTTCTTTGGGCTTGATTTTTTTTATAATCCAACCAATGGTATCTACGGAAATCGTTTTGATAAAGTTCGATATGGGATTGGTACATCCGTTGAGCTAGGTGATGCGCATGATTTAGATGTTTCTTTCAAGCTAGACCAACGATTCAATTCGAGTAACAACGGGAATAGGTTGATTTTTGCATTGGCCTAT
>DEBM01000046.1:0-1514 GCA_002348545.1 Balneolaceae bacterium UBA2956 | reverse complement strand
CTCGGTCAAGACACCTGTAATGTAGGGCCTCGGCAATATGGTTGGATAATATCCTATCACTTCCTTCAAGGTCTGCAATTGTGCGGGATACCTTCAGAATTCTGTGGTATGATCTCGCAGAGAGGTTTAACTGATTCATTGCATTTTCTAGTAAATGATTGGCGTCTTTTGGTAGGCTACATACTGATTTTATTTGATCGGTAGATAAATTTGAATTCCAAAAAATATATTGTGAATTTTTACATCTATCCTCCTGAATTTTTCGCGCGCGCATGACCCTTTTTTTAATATCTGAACTGGATTCTTGTTTTCTCTTTGATTGTAGTTCAATTAACGGAATAGCGGAAACCTGCACATGCATATCGATTCTGTCTAATAGCGGGCCAGAAATTTTAGAGCGATAACGTTCCACGGCATAGCTGCTGCATTTACATACTTTGTTTGGATCAGTGGCATGTCCGCAAGGACAGGGGTTCATAGCCGCAATTAAGGTGAAATCAGCCGGAAAATCTGTCGCCATATTTGCCCGGGAGATACTTACTTTACCTTCCTCCAAAGGCTGTCTCAGTACCTCTAAAGCATTTCTTTTGAATTCTGGTAGTTCATCTAGAAATAAAATTCCATTGTGTGCCATTGAAATCTCTCCTGGCCGAGGTGTTGTTCCTCCACCTACAAGCGCAACATCAGATATAGTGTGGTGAGGAGCTCGAAAGGGGCGTTCTTGAACAAGCCCTTTTAGTACTCCTTTTCTGAAGGCAATACTGTGGATACTTGTCGTTTCTATGGCCTCGTTTAAGCTTAATGCTGGCAATATACTCGGCATTCGTTTTGCAAGCATTGATTTTCCAGCCCCCGGTGGACCAATCAACAATAGGTTGTGACCGCCTGCAGCTGCGATTTCAAAGGCTCTTTTTGCATGGATTTGTCCTTGTACATCCTTGAAGTCCTTAGTTTCGATGATTTTCTTTTGTTTTTGCTTGTTACAGTTCGGGATGGAGCACTGCTTATTTTGTAAAAAGTTAATGACCTCTTTTAAATTTTGAACAGGTATTACATCTATTCCCTGCAGCTGCCTCACCTCTTCGTAATTTGCAGCTGGCAATACGATGCCCTTAAAGCCTTCTTTTTTTGCCTGAATGGCTCTTGATAAAAGACCTTTACAAGGTTGAATAGTTCCATCCAAAGAAAGTTCTCCAACAAGCAGATAATCCGATAAATATTGCGATGATAATTGATTACTTACGGCGAGAATACCAATGGCAATAGGGAGATCGAAAACAGAACCTTCTTTCTTCAAATCAGCGGGCGCCATATTGATGGTGATTTCACGTCCTGGAAATTTGAGATCATTATTTTTAAAAGCAGCTTTTATGCGTTGATGACTTTCTTTAACGGCATTGTCTGGTAATCCAACCAAGAAGAAATTGATCCCTTTGCCTAAATAAACCTCTACGGTTATTGTAATTGCACTTAATCCATAGAGTGTACTTGAGTATGTTTTTACGAGCATATGA
>DEBM01000054.1 GCA_002348545.1 Balneolaceae bacterium UBA2956 | reverse complement strand
AATGTGGTGATAGACAATTTCCGCTTTATTTTATTTTATGTTTGTCCCCGTAAAACCTTAAAACATAACTAAAATAGATATTTTTATACATTACTCCCACTTTTGTCCCCACATTTAACTATCTGTAAGTGAAAAAAAACCAATTAAATACAAACTCAAAGTCATTTTATATAGAGACCTATGGGTGTCAGATGAATTTTGCAGATTCAGAAATCGTTAATGCCATACTTATAGAAAGAGGAATGCATCCCGTGCGTGATGCTGAACTTGCTGATATTGTTCTAGTAAATACTTGCTCCATTCGTGAAAATGCTGAAACGAAAGTATGGAACCGGTTAAAAGAATTTAGAAAACTCAAAACGCAAAATAAATTATTGACAGTCGGAGTTTTGGGGTGCATGGCCGAACGAATTAAAGACCAGATTATTGAAGAAGAACAGTTAGTGGATATTGTTGTAGGTCCCGATTCCTACAGAGATATTCCCCGGCTTATTGAAGAGGTTGAGGATGGTCGCAAAGCCGTAAATGTATTATTATCACTCGAAGAAACTTATGCCGATATAGCTCCCGTGCGGACCACAGGAAACGGAGTAAGTGCTTTTGTGTCTATCATGCGAGGCTGCGACAACATGTGCTCATTTTGTGTAGTACCATTTACCCGTGGACGAGAACGAAGCAGACCCCTTGAGAGCATTCTAAACGAAATTCGTCAACTTTCTGATCAAGGCTACAAAGAAATAACTTTGTTGGGGCAAAACGTAAACTCGTACAAAGATGGCAATCGCACATTCAGTACTCTTATGGCCAAATCTAGTCTATTATATCCTGAAATGAGATTTCGATTCTCCTCACCTCATCCAAAAGATTTTCCTGACGAGCTTCTCTATCTTATAGCAGAACGCCCCAACCTGTGTAATTATATTCATATTCCAGCTCAGGCGGGAAGCGACAGTATGCTAGAACGTATGCGACGACCCTATACTCGTGACCAGTATATTCAGCTAATCGAAAAAATGAAGGGGATTATTCCCAACCTCTCACTTTCAACAGATATAATTGCCGGTTTTTGCGGAGAAACAGAAGAGGAGCATCAGCAAACATTATCACTCATGCGAAAAGTTGAATACGATCTAGCGTACATGTTTGCTTACTCTGAACGCGAGCGGACCTTAGCATACAGAAAATTTAAAGATGACATACCAGAGGAAATAAAAAAGCGTCGTTTATCCGAAATAATAAGTCAACAAATGTCAATTCAACATAGACGCAACCAAAATGAAATTGGGCAACGACATGTGGTATTGGTTGAAGGCACATCAAAACGTTCTAAACAGCAAATGAGTGGGCGAACCGATACAAACAAAATAGCAGTTTTTGACCGAAAAGATTTTGAGAAGGGCGACTATATAGAAGTAGAGATTACCGGAGCTACTTCTGCCACGCTAATAGCAAAACCCATATCCAAGACTAGCCTCGAAGAATATTACTCGGCCACATTGGAAGCTTAAGTGGTATGTTACGTGCCAAACTAAATTTGACCAATTTTTTTAAAAATACTAGCATTTTGCTTAATTCACCCAATAGGGTTGTTGATCTTCGAACGGTACTTTTATTTACAAGTTTGCTGATTGGCATTCAGAGCACAAGCATTATGTCGCAAGAACTTGGATTATGGATACCTTCATATGAGGCAAATCAAACCCAATTGATTTCTAACGGTTCTGATTCTAGTTTTTCCTTCCTTCACGATCTAGGCATCGAATTACTGATTATTCCGCTTGATATACTCCCAAAAAACAAAACTATTTCTTCCCTTTCTGATCAATGGGACGGAAGCATAATGATAGATTATGGTATTCAGTTTTTAGATGCCTACAACCTAGAACTGCAGCGGGACTCGTTGCTCAATCACTATGCTTCGGGTATGATGTTGGTAAGACAACAGTCCACCATTACCGGTCACCTTATGCACCACTACAGTCCTTTTCAGGACAGCTTATTTAGGGAAAGATGGAGACAAATAACGCAGATTTTGCAACAGTTCAACACGAATAGATTTTATTATGTAATCCCTGAAAATCTAGATAGTATCGCACTTAGCTTTACTGTGGACAATATGAGTACCAGATGGGTTCCTAAAAATCATATTTTTGACTCTCCTTTTAAGTTGGAGGACCTCACACGATTGGAGGATGCCTTCATGATTAACCAAAGAGCAGAATTTATATGGTTTACTCAGACTTGGTTAGACGAAGCATTCCTAGCGCATCCCAGCTTAGAAGAAAGCCTCATTTTCTGGAATGAAACAGGTAATTTTATGTTGGCAGAACCAGCCCTGAAAATGAGCCCAATAAATACCCACTGGAGTAGACCCTTCATGGTTATCCTTATTATGCTATTTCTTGGCTTATATCAACAGTCTCAAGTCTACAGGAAAACGCCTATGCGTTATTTCACGAATTATAGCTTTTTGATTGACGATATGCTACGTTATTCTCAACGATATTCTTCTATTGGCTTTCTGTTATTTGTAATACGATCATGTGTTGTGAGCCTATGTTTAGTGATTTGGGGACTTAGTAATGGGAATGATTTAGATTGGGCCTATTTGGAATATCTTATCTTTGGACAAACAGAACATACCCCAAATACCTTTTTATTATGGTGCGTACTAAGCCTAGTTTTACTCCTAACACAGTTTATCGAATTACTACTACTCCGAATCCCAAAGAGTGGTTACCAGTCGATGCGACAAATCTTTGCTATATATAGTTGGAATGTACATCTAAACTTGATCTTGTTGTTGTTCATTTTCATCGCTTTTGTAAACCAGTTTTCAATAGTCAATGGAATAATGACTCTTTTTTTAATTGTACTGTCATGGTGTATTGGTTTTATAATTTCATCAATTCAAGGTGCAAAAATTACCCCAAAAACTGGTAAACGGTATATATTTTGGAGCCTTGGTACCTATTTGCTAATTATAAGCCTTAGCATATACGCATTCAGCCAATCCGAGGTAACTCAAGGTATCATGAGTATGCTTATTGCTCTTTAATCGGACAGAGAAAGCTTACCCAATGAAACTTCTCTATTGTTCACTCGAAACTTTTTTCCAATAATCATCGCATCCGCTAAAAAAGCAATAAGAGCCGCTTCTTTTGCATCTGGCGGAATTCCTAGTTCGTCAAAATTTCGCTGTGGGCAGTTTGGAAAATACGCTCTTAAACCTTCCATTATGATCGTATTATATAGCCCACCTCCACTCACATACCATTCAAAAAAAATACTATTACTTATTTTTTTCATTGCCAATGCAACACTTTCAATTGTAAATTGGGTGAGGGTTGCTACTAAATCTGTAGGTTGAAGATACACTCCTGAACTCTGCATTTGATGATGAATATAGCCTAAATTGAACAACTCTTGTCCTGTCGACTTAGGGAATTTTTTTTTAAAAAAATCGTCATATAATAATTCCTTTACAAACTCATGGTTCACTTGCCCCTGCCGAGCAACCTCTCCGTCTTTGTCATATTCTTTACCAAAGTAAAAGGTCATAGCCTCATTAATGAGGGTATTTGCCGGTCCTGTATCGCTGCTCATCACCTCAGCTCCAGAATTAGTTGAAGGTAACCAACTCAAATTAGCAATACCTCCTAGATTCAATAGCATTCGAGCAATTTTAGCATCCCGGAATAATGCTTCATCCATCAATGAAACCAAGGGTGCTCCCTCCCCTCCCACTGCTGTATGTTTTTGCCGAAAGTCGGAAACTACAGGCAGTCCTGATGCAACAGCTAGTTGATCCCCATCTACGATTTGTAATGTCGCTGTACGCTCTTTGTTAGGGTAATGAAAGACGGTTTGCCCATGAGAACCAATGAAATCAACATCTTCATGACTAAGATTCCATTTTTGTAATGCCATTTTGATAAAAACTGCATAATTATGAGCTAATTTGGTATTCAAAATACATAAGGTCTCAAGTGGGACTTGATCCTTAGACTGCACCGATGCTAATAGAGAACGTATTTTTTCATCATAAGGCACAGTAAGTTTTTTTTTGACCTCTAATCCTTGGTCAGAACAATGACAATAGGCTATATCTAAACCATCTAAGGAGGTACCTGACATGAGTCCAATCACCCGACGGATAGGTTCACCTGAGAGTTCATATATTTGTTTAAAGCGCTTGTTCATATAGCCTTAGTAGAGTAATTTAAACAAAATAAAAATTACGCTATGCAAACCAAAGAAGAACACGAGTACCAATTTTTTAAGCAAGATATAGATCTGCTTTTAAAAGCGCTTAAGGATAGCTTTGAGTCAAATGAGACCAACTACCATGTTGACGATCTCAATAACTCTCTGTATATATACCTAGAAGGCTTAGAAGAATACTCAGAGGAGGAAATTGTAGAATATGCAGCTCCATTATTTAAAGTATTAGACCTAGATTTCGAACATATATTTTTGCTTCCTTTTTAAAGTCACACTGCACAGTAATGTCCAAACGTCCTCGAGCAAGCTGTCTATAAAAGTAGTTTTCGTGGAAAGGGTGGACAAACGAATTAAATCGTTCGTCGTTCTCGACGTGGCACTTATAACCACCCAGTTTCGGTTAGAACCTTACGTAATAATATTCTCACTTATCAACATGGCTTTGTAAGAACCAAGACTAGTTCCTCCGAATTTAGAGACGTGCATATAATGTATAAGTGAGTGATATAATACTTATAAATACAAAGCTTCATTATAATAGATATCCATTATTTATATATTGCTTAAAAATATGTTATTGAGCCTTTATAAATCCTAACATTTGCATTACAATATCAAGTCTTCAACAAAACATGCTATTAATCACTAACGATGCCATTGTTTTTGGATTATTGATGATCACTTTAGCAGGCATATTTGCTACTGCCAACAGCTCTCATCGATTTTGGAAAAAATTTTACAGCTTTATTCCCTCATTACTACTGTGTTATTTTATACCATCTATCTACTCAACCCTGGGATGGATTGACCCAAGTAATTCTCAACTTTACTATGTAGCTTCGCGATATTTACTGCCTGCTTCCCTTGTGCTCTTAACCCTAAGTATTGACCTCAAAGCAGTTCGGGATTTGGGATGGAAAGCCATTGCCATGTTTTTAACTGGCACATTAGGAATAATCTTAGGCGGACCACTCGCCATGTTTATAGTAGGTATTATAGATCCAAGTATACTTGAAGCTAGTGGCTCAGAAAATGAAATTTGGAGAGGCTTGGCCACTGTAGCCGGAAGTTGGATTGGAGGAGGTGCTAACCAAACAGCCATGTTAGAAGTCTATCAACCGAGTTCCCATCTATTCTCTGCGATGGTCACTGTCGATATCATTATGGCTAATTTATGGTTGGCATTCTTACTTTATGGAGCTAGTATGGCCTCCAAACTAGATAAGTGGTTAGGTTCAGATATCTCAGCTATCTCACATTTACGCAAACAAGTTCAAGACTATCAGGATAAAATTAAGCGAATTCCGAGCCTGCCAGACCTTATGAGTTTATTAGCTGTGGCTTTTGGAATAACAGCTATTGGCCACATCATTGGTGATAACCTAGCCCCTTGGATAGCTGAGAACATACCAAAACTAGGCGAATTCAGTTTAGATTCTGCCTTTTTTTGGATTGTTGTTACCGCAACCACAGGCGGATTATTAGTATCTTTTACCAAATTACGCAACCTAGAAGGTGCTGGGGCGTCTAAAGTCGGAAGTTTATTCCTATATATTTTAGTAATGACTATTGGTTTAAAAATGGATTTAATGGCCTTCTTTAAGGCTCCTAGCTATTTTTTCATCGGCTTACTGTGGATCTTGGTACATGTGACATTACTGCTGTTAGTTGCAAAGCTAATTAAAGCACCCCTATTCTTTGTGGCCGTTGGTAGTCAAGCAAATGTGGGTGGAGCAGCATCGGCGCCTATTGTAGCCTCTGCCTTTCACCCTGCTTTGGCACCTGTTGGGGTTCTATTAGCAGTAATTGGCTATGCTCTAGGCACCTATGGAGCTTATGCAACCGCCGAAATTATGCGATTAATTTATTAACTTTAGACTCTAATATTAAAAGATATTAAGTATCAGGTTGAGTTTGACTTAAATTATTCATTATCCAGTAAATCCTTGAAACGAGCACTCCTATTTTTTTCGAGTTTTGTGACAGTAGCCGTGGTTATTTATGCAATGGCGTTAATTCCAAACTTTTCCGCCTTTAAAACCCTATTCCAGAATGGAGAAGGGATGTCTGAAGGCAGTGAATATGTTGCTAATACCTATTCACTGGCAGATTTAACTCGCTTCATTGGAAGTAAACCCGAACATGTAAGTGTGGTTTCTCTATCCATTGATCAGCCAGATTCCAGTCTATATTATCAAGAAAATAATCTGCGTACTATGGGTTCTTTAGGTAATCTAATTCTGTTATATTCGTATGCAAATGGAGTAGAATCCTCTCAATTGGATCCAAATGAAGAATTAAGTATTGAAGAGATATCAAAGTACAGATTACCACTAATAAGCCAGAATGCCCATAATGGGGCTATTGAACGATTGATTACCAAAGAGAGTCCTAGGTTCACCTTGGAAGATGCTGTGCACGCTATGGTGGAATTCAATGACCTGGTTCTAGCCGATTTTCTTTGGGCAAAACTTGGAGCTTCTGTTCTTAGGATCAGTTTGAACGAACTCAAAGATACCTTAGGTCTCAGTTTTACCGAATTACCCCTTCCAAATGCTGCCATGTATATGGCCATTGCTGAGCCAGCATTGTACTTACCCGAGTTTAGCCCAAAGACAGACTCTCTTCGCATAGACTCAGATCAACGAGCCGTATTCCACGCTAAAACTCTTGAAGATTTCTACGAAAAAACAGCTGATCCTGAGCAATTTAATGCTCTTAGAGCTTCTTTTAAAAAGAATCGTATAAACCAGAATTTCATGCAAGAACGTGATGCACTTGCTCTTTTTCCACAAACTACGGCTTCTGAGATAGCTAAAATAATGAGCTACCTATTGCTCGATGATCGGCTGAATGTGGCAGTTCAGACTCATATTCTAGATGCCTTGGGCTGGCCCAATGGTTCAACTACCATTACTCGAAGCTTTGAATCATACTTTGCGCAGTATGACAGCCGAATGGGTCTACTTAGTGGTGTGGATTTCGGAATCTCCATTTACACTGGAGAAAGACGTATTCAAGTGATTCTTTTTGATGAGTTACCAGTAGCTTTTTGGCATCATATGTCGGCTAACCACATGCAAGAAGATTTTCAACAGCGGTTAATCTGGGATCCTGCTCTTTATCATATCACTAAACTTGCCTTATGATCAGACGGTTACTACATATTTTTTGGGTTCTACCTTTCTACATGGGATTCATAACCATGCAACAAATCACAGTTCACCTGGGAACAGTTCAGACCTATGAACAAGGGGTAAGCATAGCGGCTGATGTGACCGATTTCGACATAAAACAAATAGCTGCCCAGAGTAACGGCTATGTGGTAATCACATTCCCACTACCCGATGGTACCCAATCTGAACGTAAGCTATCCCTTTCGATTCAAATGGCTCAAAGAATTATTGATACTCAAGTTATCCCCATTCGATATCTAGAAAGTAGTTGGCAACCAATTGTAATGATACCTATTTATGAACTCCAAAAAAGTACTTCCATTTTTAATGCCATTATTGCACTTATTGGATTCATTATCACGTTTACGGCGGCTATATTTGCATCAAAATATATTCGTAATTCTAAACCAGAAGATTCAGATATTCAGATAGAGCTAGTATAATTTCTCTCAGAAAAATTACCCATCACATATCTTGGTTACCATATGAGTACTCCTGGAACGCTGTACCTACTGCCAAATACCCTTGGTAAAACCAGTGGAAATGCCACTCATCCAGAGGAAGTCTTGGAGATCATTCGCAGTTTAGATATGCTTATTGTGGAAAATATCCAAAATGCAACTCGGTTTCTACAATGGGTAGGCAACACAATCCCTGAATTCAAAATTGAGTTTTATCCTATTAACAAAAAAACCTCTGATATTGACCTTCTTGAGTATATTAAACCTGTAAAAAAAGGTAGAGATGCTGGTGTATTATCTGAAGTAGGACTGCCAACAATAGCAGATCCAGGAGCACGTCTAGTTCAGTTAGCTCATAAATATCATATCCCAGTAAGGCCATTGGTAGGTCCTTCCTCTATATTCTTGGCACTTATGAGCTCAGGTTTTAATGGTCAACAATTTCAGTTTCACGGGTATTTACCATTGGATGATAAGGCCTGTAGCAAAAAAATACAGGAACTTGAAGGGCAATCGAAGCAGCATGATATCTCCCAAATTTTTATGGAAACACCATATCGAAATACGGCCATAATCAAACGTATTTTATCTCAATGCAATGATTTTACCCGTCTTTGCATCGCATGCGATATAAGTCTGGAAACCGAAGAAATTATCTCTAAACCTATTGGTGAGTGGAAAAAAATGCAAAAACATACTGATAATGATCTCATAAAATGGAATAAACGCCCAGTGATTTATCTTTTATATGCTCATTAGTTGAGAAATTAGCTCATGAAAATAGCACCTTAAATGCCAATATTTGCTAGATAGGCCCAAGTTTAGGTTTTCTGTAAACAACTAAAAAGAGTATCTTACCAATCATTTACAGTGCTGTTTGTCCAAATATACATGAACTCAAAGCTGCCTTTACCTTTTTTTTCTGAACATACTCTGTCAATCTGCATGACACACAAAAGTCTTTTGTGGCGTTTTACACTATTCTCTATAATGGTCGCGGTTTTTTCATTAACTAACATAAGAGTTCAAGGCAGTAATCCAGCCTTTGAACAAAATGAGAGTCGATTTTCTACCTCTTCCGATGATACATTACGCATGAATCGAATATCATTCACACCAAGAAGCGATGGTTTAGGGTATGTAATTCGCTTTCATCAATCTACCCGCGTGGATTCTTTTTCTTTGATCCAACCAGCTTCCGATTTGATCCAACTGGAGTTTTTTCACTCCAATATTGACACCCTTGGTATACAATTTCCTACCTATAATGAAGACGTTCAAGAGGTGCGACTCTACAAACTAGAGAATAGCTATGGGGTAGACATCTATCTCGGTCAACAACTACAAGTCATTAGTAATGCTTATACCGATATGCAAAGTAAAGATATATTGGTGGCATTGACCTATTCATCCACCAGAAAAGTGGAAGTATTCACACAACAATTTCTTGCCCGAAATTGGTACCTAAGTTTAAATCCAGATAATGCACTCGATGTACTAGCTCCAACAATGCCTAGCCAAGTAAACTTAGATCAAGAATATGAACAAGTTAAAGGCAAACTCCGCTTTGATACGGTCATTATTGATCCTGGACATGGAGGAGATGACCCTGGAAATATAGGCTATCGCAATATCGAAGAAAAAGATGTGGTTCTCTCCATCTCAAAAAAACTAGGGAGTTATATTGAAGAATACCTACCTGATGTGAAAGTCATTTACACCCGTGAGACCGATCGTTATGTAGATCTTGAGGAACGCGGTTCCATTGCCAACCGTGCAGAAGGCGATTTATTTATATCTATTCATGCCGATGGATGGACTTCTTCATCGGTATACGGAAGCTCGGTATTTTTCCTTGGTCTACACCGAAGCGATGCCGCGTTTGAGGTGATGAAGCGAGAAAACTCAGTATTCACAACTCATAGCCAAGAATTATTCAATTTGACCGAAGAGGATTTACTAATTTACGAACTTGCCCATTCTGGATACATAGCCACTAGCGAAAGAATTGCTTATATGATCGAAGATCAATTTAGAACACGAGCAAATCGCAAGTCAAGAGGGGTAAAACAGGCAGGTTTTGTAGTTCTTTATCAAGCATCTATGCCTGCTGTACTGATTGAGACAGGATTTTTAAGTAACCCCGCCGAACAACGATTTTTGACCAGTGATTATGGTCAGTCAATCATTGCATCAGCTATTTTTAGAGCCATTCGAGATTATAAAATAGAATATGAAAAAAACCAAAACTAATGCCTTGGTAATCGGGGTAGCTGGGGGAAGCGGATCGGGAAAGACCACCGTTGTAAACCTAATATGTGATCACTTTGGCAAGCAAAACATTCTTCGGATTGAGCATGATTTCTACTATCGAGATCTAAAGCACATGCCCTTGGCAGACCGTCTTCAGCAGAATTTTGATCACCCTGCTTCTCTAGAGACTGAATTATTAATCCGGCACTTAAAAGCATTGCTTAAGGGTTATCCAGTGCGGATACCTCAATATAATTTTGCTGAACACATACGCAATAATACCCATCTTGAAGTCCAGCCCACGCCCGTCATTATAATCGATGGAATTCTCATTTTCAGTGAACTTGAATTGCGTGAGCTCATGGATGTTAAAATATTTGTAGATACCGATGACGACGTACGCCTGCTACGACGTATTCGGCGAGATATTAGTGAACGAAAACGAGATTTAGACAGCATTCTCTTACAATACGAAACCTATGTACGACCAATGCACTTGAAATTTGTTGAACCCAGTAAACGATATTCGGATATGATCATACCTCATGGAGGAAAAAATGAGGTCGCGCAGGATATGCTTATCTCCATGATTCAGAGGCAACTAGACCTTTGCTAACTCATTTTATATGTTTATGAAGTAAGTAATTTATGAAGATTTTTTTATATGTAACTCTTTTTGCTTAAATACCTGAGCCCCTCAAGTACTAGATACGGGCGAACTACCACATTCATCTCATCCAAAGGGCGGACTAACTGTCTGTCTTCATTATTCTCAATGAGTGCTTGCGCGAACCAGTCTATTCTTCTTTGACTATGTATTGCCTCGAAAAACCAGTTCGCATCCCCTCCCGTGAGAATAATTTCTTGAGTTCTTGTAGCCCGAGCTACTTCCAGAATCATCCCTTCAATTCCAGCTATCCAAAAAGCATATTGCCCCCACCAAAGGGCATTTTGGGTATTTTTAGGTGGAAAATCGAGGGGCATGTTGTCAGACGAAGTAGGTAAATGAGGGGTTATCTGCTGCATTCCTGCCTTAACTGCCCTTAAACTAGGAGCGATTATACCTCCTTCAAAATGAGTATCTGATAAGGAATCAACCGTAACTGCGCTACCCAAATCTACCACAACCACTGGCCCCGAACAATATGCATGTACTCCATAACATGCAATCAGACGGTCCAAGCCTAAATTATGCACAGGACTATAATTAATTCTGAGATCAAGACCTTCTAAGGTGATGTGATCAATCCAAACCACATCGAAATAAAAATCCTCCCCCAATAATCTAAATAGCTCATTTAAGCGCTCTTTGGAGGGAGTATAAACTAAACTTCCAACTATATATTTAACGCCCTCGCCCAAAAATTGCTTGAAGATTCTGCTAAAAACTTCTTCACCTTCTTCCCATGATACACTCCGAACCAAGAATTCAGAGTTTTTTTCCGACCATATACCTAGCTTTAGATAGCTACTTCCAACATCCAAATATAATATACGCTCTTCTTGCTTTGATAAGCTACCATCTGTAAAAACATCATCAGCAAGCACTTGCGAAGAAGCCCGAGAAACAGTAGCTAAATGATGCTGAATATATTCTAGTGTTCGGTATGTTACCATCGTCTAAATAGTTGAGTCCTAATTAAGTCTGAGTTATCTTAATCTCAGTGATAATATACTAAACCCAAAAACAATGAACTTAGCTGATTCAATCGCCATTGTTACTGGCAGCAGCAGTGGTATTGGACAATCCTTTACAAAACAATTACTTCAAAAAGGTGCCACCGTATATGGCTTATCCCGATCATTTAATCGTATGGAAGAACACAAAAAGCAATTGGGTAATGTGGGAGTGGATTACATTCCTGTGCAAATGGACATATCAGATCATGATGCGATTAAACACTGGGTAAAACAGACCTTCTCCGACGTAAACCGCTATCCAGATATACTCATCAACAATGCTGGGCTTGGCTACTTTGACAATATTGAAAACTTATCTTTGGAAAATTTTGAGCAAATGATGCAAGTAAATGTCTCAGGTGTTTTCTATCTGACTCGCCACATTACCCCGCTCATGAAAGCTAACTCTAAGATCTGTCATATCATAAACATCGCTTCGGTCGCAGCCCTTATGGGCAATCCTAAGATATCTGTCTATAATGCTACCAAATATGCTTTAAGAGGATTAAGTGATGCCCTATTTAAAGAATTACGCTACGATGGAATCAAAGTGAGCTGCTTTTTTCCTGGATCCATCGCAACCCCCTTCTTTGATGAAATTGATGAAATAGAAGTTCACAACGGGATGATGCATCCCGACGAAGTAGCGGAAACACTCATCTTTGTACTTGAGCGATCAGACAACTTCCTAATCAATGAACTTACAATGCGTCCGCTTCAACCCAAAAAGCCATGAGTCAAGGAAATCACCCTAGACAATTGCACAACATAAATAATTCTGCGGGAACTATTGTTATAGTGCTCGCACTATGCACGTCTTTTTTCACTGCCACATGCACAGTAACTACACAAGGTCCTAGGATTGTAGAACCAGCTGTACTTCTTCCAGACTCAGTGTACATCCCTTTACTCGCCAATATTCAGCTCATTCAAGTGTGGAACAGCAGTTCAGACACTATGGCACTCGATTCTCTAAAACAAATATTATTTGAAACTTTTGGTGTAGAAGAACAACAATTTTTGGACAGTCATCGGTACTATCAAAGTGACTTTGAAGGTCAAAGAGCTAGATTGGATTCGGTAAAAATTCTCATTGAGACAGAAAAACGGTATATACAAGAGTACAAGTACAACAGCCGATGAAACACCTAGTCAATACAATAGAATTAGACTGTTTATCAAACAACCAAATAATTAACTAACTCATAACGCGGTAGCTAAGAAATTCTTCGAATACCTCTTCTATGAGTTGTTGACTAAGTAACCAGTGCAGAGCAGAATCGACTTGCTCTTTACTCCAAGGTAGCTCCCGCCGAATCTCTAAATAGTTAAGGCTCAACTTAGCCCCTAACAAATCGTACAGTTCTTGTACATCTTCCATAGTCATGACCTGTTTCCTGGATATTTGAGTTCGCTCACAATTGTCACAATGCCCACAATCCTCAGCCTTAGTTTCACCAAAATATTGGCGTATAAATACTTCTCTACAGATCATTGACTCGGCATAGAGGTGCATCCATTCTATTTTTTCCAAAGCATTTTTTTTTCTATTAAAGAACGAGCCCTCGTCTAGTGGAATACTAGCCTGCCTTGCTTCTAATAACCTTATTTTATACACTGACTCCTGAATCCGATAATGAATCCATTGATCCTCATGAGCTAAAATTTCAAGATACTCTTCAAATTTGTCAAAACTCAAACTCGACAGATCATTAAATAATTCTTTAGTCTCATCCCATTCTAAACGCAACTCTTGATGGTAGGCTTTTAAGCCAAAACAACGTAAAAACCGATCCATAAATAACTGCTTATCCAAGTCTTTTATCCCATCTATGATATCGCGCATGACCTTCGGACTGTACAAAAATTGCACCAGCAAAATACGAGATCGACTTTTTCGAAGTTCCAACAAACCCCACCGTTCAAAGGACTCTAAAATAGATGCCCAACGCTTAGCATTCCATCCACTTCTTCGGCAAAGTGCATCCACTGACACCGCTACCTGATCTAGCATTTCGGCACCGAGAGCTAGTCCCAAAGCGTCGCACAAAACTTGATATTGTTTGGTTAACTCTTTTATTGGCGGATATACCACTTCAATACGTTCTTTAGCTTTTTGTAGATGGGCTGGGTTATAAAAAAGAATGGGATAACTTATTTGTCCGTCCCTTCCAGCTCTTCCAGCCTCTTGATAATAGGCCTCTAAGCTATTAGGCGTAGTCTCATGAAATACGTACCGGCAATTGGGCTTATCGATACCCATTCCAAACGCGTTAGTGGCCGTTACCCAAGGAAGATTACCACTAATCCACTGCTGCTGAATACTTGTGCGCTTATCTGCAGATAAACCTGCATGATAAGCTTGAACCTGTATCCCGTGTCGCATCAGTCGTTCTGCCCATCGCTCGCTATTCTTGCGAGTGCTAGCATAAATTAACCCATCTCCCCGATCTTTAACTTTTTCTAGGGTACTAATCATTCGTTCAATGGTATGCTCAGTCCGAATTACCCACCAGATTAAATTTTCTCGTTTAAATGGCAGACTTATGGTCGTATGATCATGAAACCCAAGCACATGACATATATCTTTTTGAACTTCTGGGGTAGCTGTAGCTGTCAAAGCAAGCCATTGTACGTGACCAGTCTTAACTGATAAATGCTCGGCCAACTGCCTATATATTGGCCTAAACTCATGTCCCCACTCTGAAATACAATGAGCCTCATCAATGGCGATCATACTCAAAGGTAATTGTTCTAACTCCTTCTTAAACCTCACATTTGCCAATCGCTCTGGGGATAAATATAGCAGATCATACATCCCATTTCGGGCATTTACCAACCGCTGCTCAATCTCTTTAAAACCCAGTTTGGAAGTAATATATGCTGCAGATATCCCTCTATCTTGTAACTGCTTAACCTGATCTTCCATCAAAGCAACCAAAGGGCTAATAACCAGACAAAGTCCCTCAAAGCTAACTGCTGGTACTTGGTAACAAAAAGATTTTCCCGCAGCAGTAGGAAAAATAACCAAGGTTTTTTGTCCCTCGCACACCGATCGAATCGCCTGATCTTGACCAGGTCTAAACGAATCATATCCCCAATATTTCCGTAAGGATAGTAAGCATTGTTTATACCTTTGCTCACTCAGACTCATCGAATTTCTTGGATTTATTGATTTATGTACAAATTCCTTAATAATAGTCCCCCTAATACTGTTTTGGCTAAACTTAACAAGGTGTAGTTTTGCAAACTAGATTAATGGTAAATTACCTTCAAAAATATTATCAAAAGATGTATCTTCATCCAGATCAGATTCTACCATCATAGCTACTACATCTCCTACTTTCGAACAAGAAATGAAGTGTTCCTTGTTTAAGTCTGGAGTGACTAATCCTTTGTCAATGACCAATTCAACTGCCGCTTCTACCCTTCTGGCTTCGTCAACTAGCTCTAAGTGCTCAAGTAACATAGCCAAGGATAAAATAGTAGCTAAAGGGTTGGCTATATCTTTACCCGTTGCCTCTGGATAACTACCATGAATAGGCTCAAAAAGGCTACTACTTAGCCCTAATGAAGCTGAAGGTAAGAGTCCTATTGATCCTGTTATCACACTGGTTTCATCAGATATTATGTCCCCAAACATATTTTCGGTCAAAATTACATCAAATCTGGACGGCTGTTGAACCACTTGCATCGCTGCATTATCCACAAATAAATAATCCACCAAAACATCTGGATATTCAAGGGCCATTTTTTGAACCACTTCTCTCCATAGCCTTGAACTTTCAAGCACATTTGCTTTATCTACTAATGACAACAAACCCCGACGCCTCGATGCAGCCTCAAAAGCCATCTTGGCAATGCGGATAATTTCTTCTACATTATAATAGCATGTGTCAAAGGCTGCATTTCCTCCCTCTATACGTCCTTTTTCACCAAAATAGATCCCACTAGTTAGCTCTCGAAACACCACCAAGTTTGTGCCATAAATACGCTCTTGTTTTAGTGGAGACCGATCAATCAACGAATCAAACAGTCTAACAGGACGAATATTTGCATATAAGCCAAGGGCTTTACGCAATCTCAACAGACCCTGTTCTGGCCTAACTTGAGCCCTAGGATTATTATCATATTTAGGGTGACCTATGGCGCCAAAAAGCACCGCATCGGACATCATACATATATCAACGGTCTCCTTCGGCAGTGGTTCCCCTGTCTCATCAATTGCAATGGCACCCATTAGTGCATAATCCAAAGTAAATTCATGATTATATCGATTCGATACTGCCTCTAATACTTTTACAGCCTGTTTGATGACTTCGGGCCCAATCCCATCTCCAGGCACTACTGCAATCCGTTTTTTCATACTTAAAATTCGATATACTTTCGCTCAAACGCGCTAACTTTATCTATCTGACTCATTAAAAAATCAATGTCATCGTAACCGTTAAGCAGACAGGTTTTCTTGTAAGTGTTTATCTCAAAATGTTCCTGTATCCCAATCTTATTGACCCGAAGAAGCTGAGCCTCTAAATCAATCTCAAGGAGCGTCATAGGATCAAGCTGTACTACCGCTAATAGTTCTCTTAAAGTGTTTGAGGAAACTTGAACTGGTAATAAACCATTATTCAATGCATTTCCTTTAAAAATGTCAGCAAAATAACTCGATATAACCGCCCTAAACCCATAATCAACTAAGGCCCAAGCGGCATGTTCACGTGAGGAACCACAGCCAAAATTTTCTCCTGCCACCAATATGGACCCTGAATATTCAGAATCATTTAAAATAAAATTGGATTTAGGTTCACCATACTCATCAAAGCGCCAATCTTTAAACAAATGCTCCCCAAAGCCTTCTCGTGAAGTAGCCTTCAAGAATCTAGCAGGAATAATTTGATCGGTGTCCACATTTTCCTGAATCAAGGGTATGGCTGAGCTAAGTAGCTTACTGAATTTTTCCATTAGACAAATGTTTCTTGATTCAAATACTTTCTAGGGTCGACTACCTTACCCTTCACGGCAATTACTGCCGCCGTCAAAGGGCTAACCAATAAGGTGCGAGCTCCTGGCCCTTGTCGGCCTTCATAATTTCGATTCGAAGTAGATACGCAGTATTCCATTTTAGGTATTTTATCCTCATTCATCCCCAAACAAGCCGAACAACCTGGTCCTCGTAGTTCAAAACCTGCCTCAAACAAAATATCATGCAAGCCTTCGGCTTTGGCCTGAGCCTCTACTTGCTTAGAGCCCGGAACAATAATTGCCTGTACATTATCGGCTTTTTTTTTGCCTCGCACAAAATCTGCCACAATACGAAGATCATCTATTCTAGAATTGGTACAGCTTCCAATAAATACATGATCAATAGGTGTATTTAGTAAGGATTCACCGGGGTTAAAGCCCATATAGTTTAGCGATTGAAGTAAATTATCCGGTCGCTCAACTTCCTGAGTTGTTGGAATATGCTGCGTTATTCCCATTCCCATACCCGGATTGGTTCCATAGGTGATCATAGGCTCTATATCCTCGGCCTTGAATACATACTCTTTGTTAAAAACTGCATCCTTATCACTATACAAAGTAGACCAATAGTTCACAGCATCTTTCCACTGTTCACCAGAAGGAGCATAGACTCTACCCTTGATATACTCAAAAGTAGTTTCATCGGGTGCAATCATTCCTCCACGAGCTCCCATTTCTATGCTCATATTACAGATAGTCATCCTAGCTTCCATCGAAAGAGACTGAATAGCAGAGCCGGCATATTCGACAAAATGACCCGTCCCACCAGAGGTGCTTAGCTTAGAGATGATGTACAGAATAATATCCTTTGAATAAATACCTTTGCCTAATTCACCATCGATAATGATTCTCATGGTTTTTGGGCGTTGAACCAAAAGGCATTGCGAGGCCATCACCTGTTCTACCTGTGAGGTTCCAATTCCAAATGCAACAGCACCGAAGGCTCCATGAGTCGATGTATGACTGTCCCCACACACTATGGTCATACCTGGTTTAGTAATCCCCAACTCAGGACCAATCACATGTACAATTCCCTGATTTTTGTGACCAAGTCCATACAATTCAATGTCAAATTCCTTGCAATTATATGTGAGCATATCTACTTGTAAACGAGAAAGCTCATCTTTGATTGGCAAATGCTGATCTTTAGTGGGTACGTTATGATCAGCTGTAGCTACGATTCTATTTTTATCATACAATCCAATCCCTCTTTTTCGAATACCATCAAAGGCCTGAGGTGACGTAACTTCATGTATAAAATGCCGATCGATAAACAGTATTTCTTGGCCACCTTCGACCTTATCTACTATGTGGTTATTCCAGACTTTTTCAAACAATGTTTTTCCCATATCAAGTTATCTGGGGTTTCCATACAAAATTCGAATGGATAATAGGGTTTTTTACATCTAAGATGAAAATAATGTCAACAGATCCTGATCTCGTACTACTTTTATCTCATCTGCTAACTTTAAAAATTCCTCGTAATATGGTTCCATTTGTTCCCGTTCAAGCTCAAAACCTAATTTAGCAGCCCTAAATTTCAAGGCTGCCCGTCCACTTCGCGCCGTTAAAACTATACTGGATTCGTGCACTCCAACCTCTATTGGATCGATAATCTCATAGGTTTCTCTACTCTTAATAACCCCATCTTGGTGTATTCCAGAAGAATGTGAGAAAGCATTACTACCAACAATAGCCTTGTTAGGCTGCACAGGCATTCTCATTCGGGTAGAGACTAATTCACTAGCTGATTTAAGCTGACGGCTTTGAATACGAGTATCAAAATTCAGATCCTGATGTTGTCTTAAAATCATCACGACTTCTTCTAATGAGGCATTACCTGCTCGTTCGCCAATTCCATTAATAGTACATTCTACCTGAGTCGCTCCATGTTCAACCCCTGCTATAGAGTTAGCAGTTGCCAAACCCAAGTCATTATGGCAATGAGTAGAAATATGTACTTTATCAATTCTCTTAACATGCTCTTTTAAATATTTTATCTTAGCACCGTATTGCCAGGGTAGACAATATCCAGTGGTATCGGGTATATTCACTACCGTTGCACCTGCTGCAATAACAGCCTCCAATACCTTAGCTAAATACTCATTATCGGTTCGACCGGCATCTTCAGCATAGAATTCCACATCTTCAACATACCGTTTTGCATATTTCACAGCGGCCACACCTCGTTCTAAAACTTGCTCCCTGCTACTACGTAGCTTATCAAAGACATGACTATCAGAAGTACCTATTCCAGTATGTATTCGGGGTAAACTAGCGTTTTTTACCGCTTCGGCGGCTGCATCTATGTCTTTTTCAACCGCCCTCGAGAGTGCACACACCGTAGAGTTTTTGACAATACCTGATATCT
This sequence comes from Balneolaceae bacterium UBA2956, assembly GCA_002348545.1. Taxonomy (GTDB): domain Bacteria; phylum Bacteroidota; class Rhodothermia; order Balneolales; family Balneolaceae; genus UBA1275. The sequence continues at coordinate 39,585 of DEBM01000054.1, read as the reverse complement.
TTGACACTGATTCAAAATCACCCGGAGAAGAAATTGGGAATCCTACCTCCATTATATCTACCCCTAGTTTTTCGAGAGCTAGTGCTATTTCTATTTTTTCATCTGTATTTAACTGACAACCTGGGACTTGTTCACCATCCCGGAGCGTTGTATCAAATATATATATATGCTCGTGAGCCATATTACGGGCTTTGCTTTATTAGTATTGAAACGAATATAATGGGTAATAAAGCGACTATAAAGATGTATAAAAACCGAATTCATACTATATTACAACACCCAAGACAAAATAAAGGCTTTACAATTTGTCATAAAAGCTTGTTTAGCAATACTTTATATAAAAAGAAAATATTTTTTTACTACAATGGCCAACCAGCCAAACGATTATTTATTTCAACTTATACGCTCGCTAAGTAAGGCAGAAAAACGCAGTTTCAAGATATATGCTATGCGTAATAGCTCCGAAGAAGCGAAATTCATTCAACTCTTCGACGCTATAGATAAATCCAAAAAATATAATGAGGAGCATCTTATTCAAAAGTTAGATGGGATAAAAAAAACACAACTCTCCAATCTTAAAGCTCATCTATATCGACAGCTACTCACCTCAGTACGATTGAATTACACCAATCATAACATCGATATACAACTCAGAGAACACATTGATTATGCACGCATCTTATACGACAAAGGGCTCTATAAGCAAAGCTTGAAAATACTGGATAAGGCTAAAGTAATTGCCTATGAGCATCACAGAGTTCCCCTGAACTCTGAGATTCTTGGTTTTGAAAAACTCATTGAGTCGCAATATATCACTCGAACTTTTGATCATCGCGCCGATGATTTAATTGAGCAAACCAAAAAGGTACTTCAATCTGAGCAACAATATCACCAACTATCAAATCTAGCCTTACGCCTATATAGCTTATATATTAAAACAGGTCATGTACGAAATGAAGCAGATTACCGGCGAATACACGCCTTTTTTGAGCAATCTCTGTCTACCCTTAAACCGGAAAAAATGGGATTTTATGAGCAGCATTATCTTCATGTATCTTATGCATGGTATAGCCTCATTGTTCAGGATTTTCTGTTACAATACCGTCATGCTCAAAAGTGGGTAGACCATTTTCGTCAACACCCAAATATGCTTCAAGCAGATCCAATTTGGTATCTAAAAGGAATGCATGTCCTGCTTGAAGCCTTGTTCATTGTGGGGCATTACGATCGCCATGAAGAAGAAATGAAAAAGCTAAAAGAATTTTTGGAACAACCACCCTCTCGTACTAATACCAACCTGGAAACACTGGGTTGGCAGTATTATTACACCTCACAAATAAACCATTATTTCATGAATGGTGAGTTTAAAAAGGGGATAAGCATTATCCCCGAACTTTTAGCACAGATGCAGCAGTGGAGCCATCGAATCGATTCCCATCAAATCTTGGTATTTCATTATAAAATAGCCTGCTTATATTTTGGTGCAGGTAATTTGCAAAAGACAATTGAGCATTGCGCTCATATTATTCAGTATCCAGATCCACATCTCCGAGAAGATCTGCATTGCTTTGCTCGAATTCTAACTCTTATAGCTCAGATTGAATTAGGCAACGAACAATTAGTTCAGTATCAAGTTAGAAGTACATACCGGTTTTTACGTCGCATGAATGATCTAAATTCCGTTCAAGAAGAAGTTTTACTGTTTCTTCGTAATTTGCCTCAAACTAATGAAGATCAAATAGCACGAACGTTCAAAAAACTTCACTCAAAATTGATTGATTTGCAGAAAAAACCGTACCAAAAAAGAGCGTTTTTATACTTGGACATCATATCATGGCTCGATTCAAAAATGAAAAATACGACCATACAAGAGGTTATTAGAGCTAAATTTGAACAACGCAAACTGCACTGACTCTTTTTGGCCATTCCATTTATAACCAAAGTTTATACCCTATATTTATTGCAATTTTACATAGATAGCTCGTTATTTGTGAGCAAATAATAACTAGTTTTTTGATACAAAAACGCAACATCATCGCAATTACAATTGAGGTCATCGTTCACAGACGATGAGGAAGCGTTGTTCGCATATTACTAACATAATGCACTACAAGCCTTCCTCAAAAAAAAACAGGAAGGCTTTTTTTTTGATGATTAGATAATAAGTACTCTATCAAAGAGTATATAAACTTTAATAAATAGGCTTCCAGGCAAGACATCTAGCACCTCACATCATGAAAGAACTAAATAAATACTCCAAACAAATTACGCAAGATGGATCTCAACCAGCTGCACAGGCTATGCTACATGCCATAGGGTTGGATGACTCAGATTTGAATAAAGCCTTTGTGGGTATTGCAAGTACAGGTTTTGAAGGGAATCCATGCAATATGCATTTAAATGACTTGACCGTTCATGTTAAGCGTGGGGTAAAGCATGTTGGACTAAATGGACTAATTTTCAATACCATTGGTATATCAGACGGGATTTCAATGGGAACAGCTGGAATGCGTTATTCTCTTCCCTCTCGTGACTTGATTGCCGATTCTATTGAGTCGGTGATAACCGGTATGAGTTACGATTCGATGGTTGCTATTGTAGGCTGCGATAAAAATATGCCAGGAGCTTTAATGGCTATGCTGCGAGTGAACAGGCCCAGCATAATGGTATTCGGTGGTACTATTGCTCCTGGGTATCACAATGGACAAAAATTGGATGTGGTTTCTGCCTTTGAAGCATGGGGTCAAAAAGTGTCAGGGGTGATAGACGATGCTACCTTTAAAGATATTGTCAAACATGCATGTCCAGGACCAGGAGCATGCGGGGGCATGTATACAGCTAATACTATGGCCAGTGCCATTGAGGCAATGGGAATGACCTTGCCATACAATTCCTCAAATCCTGCAAATAGCACCGAAAAAATCATTGAATGCGAAGAAGCCGGTAAGAGCATGTTAAAACTACTAGAATTAGACCTAAAACCTAAAGATATTATAACTAAGAAATCACTAGAAAATGCATTTAGATTAATCACCCTATTAGGAGGCTCGACCAATGCGGTACTCCATCTCTTAGCCATCGCTCGCACTGCCGACATCGAGTTTGAACTCTCTGACATGCAGCATATCAGCGATACCACTCCCTTTGTTGCCGATCTTAAACCCAGCGGTCGTCACGTTATGGAGGATCTTCACAAAGCTGGTGGAATCCCCTCTGTATTAAAAACAATGCTAGTTGATGGCATCCTTCATGGAGAACAACAAACTATCACTGGAGCTACTTTAGCGGAAAATTTAGCTGATGTCCCCCCCTTAGATTTTAAATCTCAAAAAGTGGTATTCCCAGTAGATAAACCCATCAAAACGAACGGTCATATTCAAATACTATATGGAAACTTAGCCACAGAGGGTGCTGTAGCAAAAATAACTGGAAAAGAAGGCTTACGCTTTGCTGGTCCTGCCCGCATATTCAATTCTGAAGAAGAAGCCAACGAAGGAATCAGTTCAGGTATAGTCCAGAAGGGCGATGTAATTGTGATAAGATACGTGGGGCCAAAAGGTGGCCCTGGCATGCCTGAAATGCTTAAACCTACCTCTGCTATCATGGGTGCAGGTTTAGGAAAAGAGGTAGCCTTAATTACCGATGGACGTTTCTCGGGGGGCTCTCATGGCTTTGTGGTAGGACACATTACCCCGGAGGCACAAGTGGGCGGCGTCATAGGACTAGTCCAAGATGGAGACCTCATCCAAATAGACGCCGAAGCAAATACTTTACAGGTTCAAGTATCTGATGATGACTTAGAAAAAAGAAAAGGTACATGGCTAGCACCCCCGCTCAAAGCACGCACCGGCACTCTATATAAATATGCGCGCACCGTATCTACCGCCTCAAAAGGCTGCACGACCGACGAATTTTAATTGATTACTTATACTTTATGGCAAGCATAGATCTCCAACCAACAGAATATAAATCTCCCTCCCACCAAACTACCATCTCAGGAGCAGAAGCAATCGTCCAAGCCCTAATTCAAGAAGGAGTAGACATCGCATTTGGTTATCCCGGTGGAGCTATTATGCCCGTATATGACGCCCTCTACGACTACCAGGATCGCCTGCATCATGTCCTGGCACGACATGAACAAGGTGCTGTCCACGCCGCCCAAGGCTACTCTCGAGCTAGCGGCAAAGTTGGGGTTTGCTTAGCCACTTCTGGTCCAGGTGCCACCAACTTAATTACAGGAATCGCTGACGCACATATCGATTCTACCCCACTGGTTTGTATCACTGGACAAGTACCATCTCATCTTCTTGGCAGTGACGCATTCCAAGAAACGGATGTAATTGGTATTTCTATACCTGTAACAAAATGGAATTATCAGGTCACCAAAGCAGAAGAAATACCTTTGGCCATTGCCAAAGCCTTTTATATTGCCCACACTGGTCGCCCGGGACCGGTTCTTATTGATATTACCAAGGATGCACAGTTCCAACAACTCAACTTTGAGTACAAGCGATGCACCTCCATTCGAAGCTACCGCGAAGAACCTGTCATAGAGATGAATCAAATAGAAGCCGCAGCCAAAGCAATCAACGAAGCAAAACGACCCTATGTTTTATTTGGACATGGGATTATTTTGGCGGAGGCCGAACAAGAATTCAAAGCCTTTGTGGAACAAAGTAACTTACCGGCTGCCTGGACTATTTTAGGCTTATCTGCTATGGAAACGAGTCACCCACTCAATGTAGGCATGCTGGGAATGCATGGAAATTATGGTCCTAATTTACTAACTAATGAATGTGACGTACTCATTGCGGTAGGGATGCGATTTGATGATCGGGTAACTGGAAATCTTGATAAATATGCAAAGCAAGCTAAGGTCATCCACCTTGAAATTGACCCTGCAGAAATAAATAAAAATGTACATGCCCATATACCAGTCTTAGGCAATGCAAAAAAAACTCTTCCACTGATCACCCAAAGGCTACAGAAAAAAGATAGAAATGAGTGGCTTGAAAGATTTGCTGAGTGCGACCAACTCGAGCATGATAAAGTGATACAAGAAGAGCTAAATCCCACTAATGAGATTCTCACTATGGGCGAGGTCATTCGTATATTAAACGAAAAAACTGGGGGAGATGCTATTATTGTAACCGATGTTGGGCAGCATCAAATGGTGGCCTGTCGATATGCTGAATTTAAACAATCCAAAAGCAATATTACTTCAGGTGGACTTGGTACCATGGGATTTGGCCTTCCCGCTGCGTTAGGGGCCGCTCTAGGCGCTCCAGATCGAACTGTAGTCTGTGTGGTAGGCGATGGAGGTCTACAAATGACCATACAAGAGCTTGCTACGATATACCAAACGCAAGCTAAAGTAAAAGTACTCCTACTTAATAACGAATTCTTGGGGATGGTGCGACAATGGCAACAGCTCTTCTTTGACAAACGCTATTCTTCGACAGAAATGATTAACCCTAACTTTCAACTTTTGGCCAAAGGATTCAGAATGCATACCAATCAAGTAACTCATCGCGATCAGCTTGATCAAGCATTAACCGAATTCATCGAAACCGACGGGGCTTATTTCTTGGAAGTCATGGTAGGCAAAGAAAACAATGTTTTCCCCATGGTTCCATCGGGAAGCGGCGTAGCAGAAATAAGATTGGATTAATAAAATATAAATCATGAAAATGGAAAAACAAGAATTTACGATTACCGTTTACACCGAAAATCAAGTTGGGTTGCTTCATCGCATAACTACCATTTTTACCAAAAGAAAAATTAACCTAGAAAGCCTTACTACCTCTGAGAGTGAAATTGTAGGGATCCATCGATTCACTATCGCAGTCACGGAGTCCGAGGAACAAGTCATTAAAGTAGTCAAGCAAATTGAGAAGCAAGTCGAAGTGCTAAAGGCTGACTTTTACAAGAAAAAGGAAGTTGTTCAGCAGGAGTTGGCTTTATATAAGATTGCTACAGAAACCTTGACAAATGGGATTGAAATTGAGCGCATTGTACGAGAGCATAATGCACGTTTCTTGACAATTGAACGAAAGTTTGTAGTGATTGAAAAAGCAGGATATAAAAGGGAAACCAAAGCCTTATTTGATGAACTAGAGCCTTACGGCATAAAAGAATTTGTTCGGTCGGGAAGAATTGCCGTAGCACGTCAACAGTTCGGTCCTGGCAAGGATATTGAAGCTGTATTATTAGCTAATAGCTCCAGCATATAACACAAATTATGTACAGCTAACAATAAAACAGTATATTAATCTATGCTCACTAATTAACTATTTAAACAATTATGGCATTATTAGATTTCGGTGGAGTGGAAGAAGAAGTGGTAACACGAGAAGAGTTCCCACTAGCTAAAGCAATTAAAACTCTTAAAGATGAAACCATTGCTATTCTGGGTTATGGAGTACAAGGTCCTGGTCAAGCACTTAATTTAAAAGACAACGGATTTAACGTTATTGTTGGTCAGCGAAAGGGATCAAAAACTTGGGATAAGGCAGTAGCTGATGGCTGGGTTCCCGGAGAAACACTCTTTGAAATAGAAGAAGCCTGTAAACAAGGAACAATTCTACAGTATTTACTCTCCGATGCAGGTCAAATTTCAGTATGGCCCACAGTAAAAAAACATCTAAGCCCGGGAAAAGCTCTTTACTTTTCACATGGATTCGGAGTAACCTTCAATGAACGAACCGGCATCGTCCCTCCAGATAATGTTGACGTAATACTCGTTGCACCTAAAGGTTCTGGTACCTCCCTGCGCCGTATGTTCCAAGAGGGGCGGGGCTTAAATTCTAGCTTTGCAATCTTACAGGACAGTACCGGCTGCGCTAAGGAACGTGTATTGGCATTAGGTATAGGAGTGGGCTCAGGCTATTTGTTCCCAACTACCTTTAAAAAAGAAGTCTATTCTGATTTAACCGGAGAAAGAGGAACGCTCATGGGAGCCATTCAAGGTATTTTCGCGGCTCAGTATGAAGTGCTTCGTGCTAATGGTCACAGTCCTTCCGAAGCATTCAACGAAACTGTAGAAGAACTTACTCAATCTCTTATGCCATTGGTTGCTGAAAATGGAATGGATTGGATGTATGCCAATTGTTCTACTACTGCCCAGCGAGGAGCCTTAGATTGGTGGAAAAAATTCAAAGACGCTACTAAGCCCGTATTCGAAGACCTTTACAAGGAAGTTGCTACTGGAAATGAAGCTCAAAAATCAATTGACTCCAACAGTAAAGAGGACTACAGAGAAAAGTTAGAAATCGAACTGGCCGAACTTCGCGATTCAGAAATGTGGAAAGCGGGTAAAACAGTTCGTACTTTGCGTCCTGAATATAACTAATCAGTTCTAATCATTGAGTTCACAACACCCATCCGACATTGATATTCTTCAGCCCGAGACACCCTCTGCGAGTGTGACGATTCAGGATATTGAAGATGCAGCACATAAGCTCGAAGGTATAGCTCACCGAACTCCATTGAATTATAATGAATTATTATCCGAGCAATATCAAGCCAACATATGGCTTAAACGAGAGGATCTACAAGTTGTACGCTCCTATAAAATTAGAGGAGCGTACAACATGATCCAATCCCTACGAGAGGCTGAAACCAAAAATGGTGTAGTTTGTGCCAGTGCAGGAAACCACGCCCAAGGGGTGGCATTTGCCTGTCGTAAAAAAGGTATCAAAGGAACCATCTTCATGCCGGTCACCACACCAGATCAAAAGGTTAAGCAGGTAAATATGTTTGGCCGGGAATTTGTAGAAATCGTTTTAGACGGTGATACCTTTGATGACGCTTTTGCTCGTGCTACAGATTTTTGTGTAAAGACAAATGCAGCATTTATACCGCCCTTCGATCATCCAAAAATCATTGCTGGTCAAGGTACGGTTGGAAAAGAGCTTTGGGAAGATGCCGATTTTCTCATCGACTATATCATAGCCCCTGTTGGCGGTGGTGGCCTTTCTGCTGGAATTGGTAGTTACATTAAAGCATACTCTCCGCAAACTCAAATCATTGGCGTCGAGCCTGAAGGTGCACCGGCAATGCTCAAATCAATTCAAGCAGGAAAAGTAGTAAGACTAGACGAGATTGATAAATTTGTAGATGGAGCTGCAGTTAAAAAAGTTGGTCAGTTCACTTTCGAAATATGCTCTAAAGTTTTAGATACGATTATTACGGTACCAGAAGGTAAGGTATGCGGTACTATTCTTAATATGTATAACGAACAAGCTATAGTAGTTGAACCGGCAGGTGCACTATCTATAACCGCTCTGGACGATTGCAGAGACCAGGTCAAAGGAAAAAATGTCATATGTGTGATAAGCGGTAGCAATAATGATATTATGCGGACAGCTGAAATCAAAGAACGCTCGCTTATGTACAAAGGGCTAAAACATTATTTTACTGTGGATTTCCCCCAGAGAGCTGGCGCACTTCGTGAATTTTTGGGAAATGTACTTGGTTCTGATGACAATATCACTTACTTCGAGTATTCGAAAAAAACTAATACGGATCTAGGCCCTGCTCTTATTGGATTAGAGGTAAAAAGCAAAGAAGACATCCAACGACTAATCGACCGTATGAATGCGAAACAACTTAGTTTCGAGTACATAAACGATCATCCACAATTGTTTCGCTTTATTGCATAAACAGTAGCAAAGTACAAAATAAAAATTCCTAACTTTTCTTTGTTAGGGTAATTTTATCTAAACAATTATTTGGAACCTAGCCTTGAATAACTGCTCGAACATAGTCACGACGCGTATCAGCAATTGCAGCAATAGAGATTTCTTTCGGGCATACTGCTTCACATTCGCCAAAGTTTGAACAATCCCCAAAGCCCTCCTCTTGCATCTGTTCTACCATAGCTACAACTCGATTACTACGCTCAACATTACCCTGTGGAAGATGAGATAAGTGAGATATTTTAGCACTGGTGAAAAGTGACGCAGAAGCATTTGGACATGCTGCTACACAAGCTCCACAGCCAATACATGCGGCATAATCAAAAGCTAGATCAGCATCATTTTTTTGGATGGGTATAGCATTAGCTTCTTGGGCTGAACCTGTTTTAACCGATACATAGCCACCTGCTTCGATAATACGGTCAAATGCCGAGCGATCAACCACTAGATCTTTGATAACCGGGAAAGCGGACGCTCGAGGTGGTTCAATTGTAATATGATCTCCATCTGAGTAATTTCTCATATGTAACTGACAGCAAGCCGTTCCTTTTTTAGGCCCATGCGCTTGCCCGTTAATCACCAAATTACATGATCCACAAATACCCTCTCTACAATCATAATCAAACTCTAGTGGTTCCGTGCCATCCAATTGCAACTCTTCATTGAGCACATCCAACATTTCTAAAAAAGACATATGTTCGTTGACGGTCGATAGAGTTCTGTTTTCAAAATAGCCCCTTGCTGTTGGGCCAGTTTGTCTCCAATATCGTAAATGAATGGTCATATTAGTACTCATAACAATATCCTCTTATTTGTAACTACGTTGCTTTAGTTCAACAAATTCAAAATTTAACTCTTCTTTATGGAGTTCTTCTTCAAGAACTCCATTGCGATCTTTAAACTCCCAGGCAGATACATAGGAATAGTCTTTATCGTTACGAATGGCCTCACCTTCTTCGGTTTGGAATTCTTCTCGAAGGTGGCAACCACAAGATTCGTCTCGGTCTAGGGCGTCCATGGCCATAAGTTCTGCTAATTCGAAGAAATCTGCTACTCGACCGGCAAATTCTAAGTACTTATTGTAATTATTTTTTTCTCCAGGAACATATACATTGGTCCAAAACTCTTCACGTAAACTACGAATATCGGAGATAGCTTCTTCCAGGCCTTCCTTTGTTCGAGAAATTCCAATCTTATCCCAAACAATACGGCCAAGTGTTCGGTGAAAATCGATAATAGTTCGCTTACCATTTATATTTAGGAGTCGATCAATTGTCTCTTGTGCTTTCTTAGCAGCGGAATCAAAGGCTTCATGGTCGGTGCCATAACGTGTGCCTGGTTTTACATCAGCAAGGTAATTACCTATGGTACTTGGAAGTACAAAATACCCGTCAGATAGGCCTTGCATAAGCGCCGAAGCACCAAGGCGATTAGCTCCATGATCGGAAAAATTAGCTTCACCAGCAGCAAACAGACCTGGGATGTTGGTCATTAAGTTGTAATCCACCCAAAGGCCGCCCATTGTATAGTGTACTGCTGGGAAAATCCGCATCGGTCTAGTGTAAGGATCCTCACCGGCGATATTGGCATACATATCGAATAGGTTTCCGTACTTCGCCGAGATCATATCCTTACCGTCACGGGCAATAGCATCTCGAAAATCTAAGTAAACGGCTAAGCCTGTTTCCCCTATCCCTAGACCTCGATCACAGACCAACTTAGCATTACGGGAGGCCACATCGCGTGGTACTAGGTTCCCAAAACTGGGATACTTTTCTTCGAGGTAATATAAGCGCTCATCCTCAGGTATATCATTTGGATGGCGATCATCTCCTTTTTTACAAGGGACCCAAACGCGCCCGTCATTACGCAGACTTTCGCTCATGAGGGTTAGTTTGGATTGATAATCTCCTGAAACAGGAATACACGTTGGGTGCACTTGTACAAAGCTAGGGTTGGCAAACAATGCACCTTTTTTATGTGCTCGCCAAGCAGCTGTCACATTAGAATTTTTAGCATTGGTAGACAAATAAAATACATTCCCATATCCACCTGTGGCTAGAATTACCGCATCAGCTTCGTGCTGGCAAATTTCGCCCGTCACTAAATTTCGAGTAATAATTCCTCGTGCCCTTCCATCAATAATGACAACCTCAAGCATTTCGTGCCGGGTATAGTACTTTATACCACCCAACTCTACCTGACGCATCATTGCCTGATACGCGCCTAAAAGTAATTGCTGTCCTGTTTGACCCCGTGCATAGAATGTTCTACTAACCTGGGCACCACCAAAGGAACGGTTAGCTAACAAACCGGAATACTCACGGGCAAAAGGAACACCCTGTGCCACCGCCTGATCGATAATATTATTGGATACTTCGGCTAGGCGATAAACATTGGCTTCGCGTGAACGATAGTCGCCCCCTTTGATTGTGTCATAGAATAGCCTCCAAACACTATCGCCATCATTTGGATAATTCTTAGAAGCATTAATTCCACCTTGAGCGGCAATTGAATGAGCTCGACGGGCAGAATCTTGTATACAGAAACTTTTGACGTTGTAACCCATTTCCGCCATACTTGCGGCCGCAGCGCCACCTGCCAATCCAGTCCCTACAATGATGATCTCATACTTACGACGATTGTTTGGCGCCACTAGTTTCATCTCTTTCTTGTGGCGACTCCACTTCTTTTCTAATGGTCCATCTGGTATTTTTGCATTTAATGAGATCATGATATACGCTCCGTACTTAATAGGCAATTAATGAACCCATTCCACCTGTAGCAAAGATGTAGACGGGAATGAAAATGAAACCCAACATAAGTACAATAGTAAAAATGTAGGCTCCCAACTTGAAAGCCTGGCTATTATTCTTGTTGGTTACTCCTAATGATGTGAATGCACTCCATGCACCATGGAACAAGTGAAGCGTAATTAGACTCAGCACTACTACATATCCCAACGCAATATACCAAGTTGTAAATGAATCAATCACCAACTGTCGAAGATCTCTCATAGGTTCACCATCGGCAGACATAATCATTTCAGTTTCTCCAAATTTAAATGACCAAATGTGTACAACGAGAAAGACTAGTATGGTTAGCCCAGATAGTATCATGCTTCTCGATGCTAGATTTTGGCGACTTACTCCCCCTCTAGATTTATAGACTTCGTAGCCAGCTGCTCTAGCTTTACGCTTTCCCAACCATATCGAAATGCCAAGAAAGGAGTGATACAATACAAAAAATAGTAGACCTGCCTCGGCCATATAAAGAAGGATTCCTAAACTTTCTAATGTCTTGGTGTATATGTTAAAGGCCTCAGCTGAAGCAAAAATGGCGTAATTACCGGCTAAATGAACAACTAAAAAAAGCATTAAAGCTATTCCAGTTATCCCAGTCATTAGTTTCCTGCCTACCTGCGATTGTAACGCCTTTATAATAGTTGGCATGATGATAGATTTTATACTGTAGTTTGTACTTGCTGAGATACTAAGACTCAGGTTAAGTACCTTTTACTTTAAGTAATGGGAATATAATAAATTGTATGGCTAAAATTCTTTAGATTTCACGCATAATTTCGCATAAAAAGGCATTTTTTTATGTTTTTGCCTCAGCAACACACATATCCCTCACTAAAGTTAAAATCTTCGGTCTTTAAATGTCACTTGATCCCTATTTCGTGTCCCCAGGAAGCCCCAAATCATATTAAACTGTTACGTAAGACTTATTATACAGCTGCTCATCACTGCTGGGCCTGGAGACTACTAAAACCGACTGAAGTTGCTCTTAATTGGCAAGAAAACCAAAGTGACGACGGCGAACCTAGGGGAAGTGCTGGATTTCCAATTCTACATCGGCTTAAACATCATGAAGTTGTAAATACTTTGGCGGTTGTTACTCGTGAATATGGGGGAATAAAATTGGGAAAATCAGGTCTAATTTCAGCCTATTCGGATGTCATAGATCTAGCGATTAGTCATTCTGAGCTTATTCCTCAACAGGCCTGCTATTTATTGAATATTGAAAATGCATACGATAAGGAAAATCTACTCAAAAAATGGATGCATCAGTGGCCATTACCCTTAGAGTCCTCAGAATATGGGATGCAGGTGCGCCGCACCTTTCAGGTTAACTGGGATGAATTCGAGGATGTGAACGCAGAGCTTAAAAGCTGGGAGCATCGCTCGGTTCGGTGGCAATGGAGTAATCTGGCAGTACGTCCGTCCATTTAATTTTGTTTAGGCACCAAGCACTCATATAACCACTCAACCAACTAGCCTACCAGCTGGCCTCTAAAAATGTGGCCGGGTTAAAAATAGCCGAATCTAGTGTCGCTGGCACCTGAATATTGAAATATTCTTCGTAGAGCATTCGCTGCCCATTCATATTAAATACAACCTCAGGAGCTACCCATCCCCCTTTTATAGGCTCGTACTTATTAAATTGTACTTCTTGCATGGTTCCAGCCCTACCTGGCTTTAAACTACGAACGAATAAAAGGCGCTCTTGCTCAATCCAAAATTGAGCCAAACTATCCGAGGGAGCATCTACTCCAACTACCCAAACCGCTTTACCTTGCCACTCGTCGGCATATATTTTGGTCATGTCATAACCAACGGAACGGAGCTGTTCAACACTTTTGGCAGGTGCTTGCTTGTAAATGTCAAAACCCAATACCAATAAATCGTGCACTCTGGGCATTTCTTGGATGGTCTGACCGTTGACATAACCGTATTGCACCCCGTCTTTAAATAATATGCCATTACCAGAATTTTTTTCATCAAAATGAATGGCAAGTGCTCCAGGGGCTTCCAACGCTTCATACCACCACTGTACCCTCTCTACTTGACCATCGGCTGTGTAAAAAGTGGTCTTTTGATCAAAGGTTAAATGGGTATACCATTCTTGCTCGTATCGCTTGACCATGTGCCCAATAAGTTCTATTGGAGTATCTGGTTCTTCAGAGGAACGTGCTTTAGAGGTTTCCGGTTCCACCATTGTTGACATAAAAGATGAAGATACGAAGGACAAAACAATTAGATAGATAATCATAGCAACGACCGATCTTTTTGGTTTGAATGATCCAGGTTATTTAATTCAAACATACCATATATCCAAGATTGTTAACACCGATATTTTTTTAGTACTATTAAACCTATTCATTCAGCATTTTTCTATGAAAATTTACACCAAACAAGGCGATAAAGGTCAAACCGCACTCTTCGGTGGAGATCGCGTATCCAAACACAGCATCCGCATAGAAACCTACGGAACCGTTGATGAACTTAATTCTATATTAGGAGTGGCCATTGCCAATGAACACCAAGCACTCACAGGTGAGGTTATCAACGATGTGCAACATCAATTGTTCATTTTAGGGGCTGACCTTGCTACCCCTTTTCATTCAGATGCTCGTATCGATCGAATCTCAGAACAAGAAGTGCAGTATTTAGAACAAAAAATTGACTTCATGGAGGAAAGCCTTCCTCCCCTGAAGAATTTCATTTTACCATCTGGAAGTATGGCTGGTGCAACCCTGCATCACGCTCGAACGGTTTGTCGGCGAGCCGAACGATTGGCTGTAGTATGCAGCAATCAAGAAAATATTAACGATGTGGTAATTCAATACTTGAATCGTCTAAGCGACTTTTTGTTTGTATTGGCGCGCTACGAGAACCATCAAAGTGGATGTCTAGAAAATCCTTGGATTCCAAAAAAATAAATAAAAAGAAGAAGCTTCCTTCATCACCAAAAGATAGGAAATCTAAGGCTGCAGGAATGCAACCTATCCGTTCTAAAGAACATATTGCTCTTTTTTATGGAATCACAGCGGCTATCCCCCTTGTTTTCTTTCTATTACTAGAGACCGGACTCCGGTGGGGTAATTATATGGGGGACTTAGCCTTGTTTTCCGATCCGGGAATCGGTAATAATGAGTACTATTTGCCGAATCCAAATTTTGCAGCCCGTTATTTCTTCTATACCAAAACCGTCCCCAGCCCTTCAATAGATGTTTTCAAGCAGGAAAAAACCCCGGATACATACCGTGTGTTTGCTATGGGTGGTTCATCTGTAGCTGGTTATCCGTACGGTTTTAATGGTACCTATTCTCGGGTGGTCAAAGACATACTGCAAGATCGTATGCCCGATAAACAGGTAGAAGTAGTAAATGTCGGTATCAGCGCTATCAGCTCGTATACCCTATACGATCAGGTTGCTGAAATACTCCAGCAGGAACCCGATGCTATTCTCATATATGCTGGCCACAATGAATTTTATGGGGCTTTAGGGGTTGGCTCCAATGAGAATCTAGGTGGCTTCCCATGGTTTGTTCGCGGCTACCTTAAACTTCAACAGTATAAAACTTTTTTGCTGCTGCGTAATGCTATAGTGGGCGCTGGTAAATGGACGGCTTCCCTATTCGGACTCCAGGAAATAGATCCGAATGCCACCCTGATGGAACGCATAATTAACTCCGGGTCAATTGCCTTGGATGGCCCAAAACATCAACTGGCCATGCACCAATTTGATAGCAACCTGAGTGCAATTTTAGACTCATTTACCCAGCAGGGAGTGCCTGTATGGTTAGGCAGCTTGGCCAGTAATTACAAAGATCAGCCCCCCTTTGTCGATGTACCAGACGCCGTTGACGCACAAGATCTAGCTTTACCGCTAGCCTCAAGTATTTTTCAAGAAGGCCAAACTCTAATGGCTAATGGGGATGCAAATACCGCTCAAGATAAATTCGCTTATGCAAAAGATTTAGACGGTTTAAAATTCAGAGCACCGGAGTCGATTAACCAAATCATAAGTGAAAAAGCCAGAGCATACGAGCAGGTTCATTATGTCCCCGTCTATGAAACCTTTGTCGAGCATAGTCCAAATGGAATTATAGGCAACGAACTAATGCTTGAACATCTTCACCCCAACGCCAAGGGGTATTTCTTAATGGGGGCAATTTTTGCCCAGACCATGCTAGAAAGTGGAACGTTGAACCATCTTACTACTCCTGCCACAAGCGAGACATCCACAACAAATAAACCAGGCAGTGACCGTCAAATAGACAACACCCTCATTCAGCAGGAACTCAAACACTATGAAAGGCGCATGTACCTCAGTGATTTTGACTACCGGGTGGCCTTTCATCGCGTGCGAACTCTAAAACAGGGTTTTCCATTTGTTCTCTCCAATAACACCCGGCCCTATCAACAAGGATATAAGCCCACTGGACCGGCTGACTCCCTTGCTTTTTTAGCGGTTCATGCCTCTAAAAGCTGGGATGAGGCCAAAGTAGAGCTAGGGGGATTGTATGAACGCACCAACCGACAAGAGAAAGCATTCTTGGAATACATGGGGCTTATTAGAAATCAACCCTGGAACGATTCACCCTATGTGTTCGCCGCTCGAGTTCGGTTGAATCAAAATAATTTTGACGCCGCAGAATCTCTTCTAGAACAGGCCTATTCCATTCAACCCAAGGATGCCTACACCACCAAAATGCTGGGAGCCATTATGGTCCAAAAGGGTGACTTCCAGCACGGTATTAACTTACTTTTAGAATCTAGATTGCTTTCCCCAAGAGACCCTCAGATGCTCTACAATTTATCCGGAGCTTACGGGTTAAATAAAAATTATCGGCAAGCTCTGGAGATTGCTGAGGAAGTGATCGTAATAAACCCTAATTTTCCAGGAATACAACAATGGAAGGCACAACTACAACGGGCCTTGAACTAAAAAATATATGGCATGGCATTAATGATTTCTGTCTCGGGTATAAGAGGCATTTTTGGATCCGATCTAACCCCAGAAAATCTAAGTCGATTTTCCGCAGCGTATGGGAGCTGGCTAAAGGGTGGAAAGGTAGTTGTAGGTCGAGATTCTCGAATCTCTGGAAAGCTGTGTGAAGACATTGTAATCGCCACTCTTCGAAGTGTGGGGTGCGACGTAATTCGTGTGGGTATCGTCCCCACCCCAACTGTTGCAATGGGTGTACTCAAACATAAAGCCCAAGGCGGAATTATCATTTCAGCGAGTCATAATCCCGGAGAATGGAATGCCCTTAAACTACTAAACAGCAAAAGTGAATTCTTAGATGCCGAACAAGGCAGAGCAGTTATGGATCTGACTGATAAGGGTGAATTTTCCTATGTAGATGCCTTCCATTTAGGCGAAGAAGTAGTCGATGATACCTTACTCGATTACCATATTGATACTATCTTAGCCCTCCCATTCATCCATGCCGATCAAATTTCCACTAAACGCTTCAAAGTAGCAGTAGACGCAGTAAATGGAGCAGGTTCCTATGCCATACCCAAACTCTTGGAGCGGCTTGGAGTAACTGTTTCTGCTATTCATTGCTCGCCAAATGGCTATTTTCCTCATAACCCTGAACCACTTCCTGAACATTTAGATGAAATTTGTAAATTAGTCAAAACCGAACAGGCCGACTTAGGGGTGGTAATCGACCCCGATGCTGATCGTCTTGCTTTGGTTGACGATAAAGGTCGCTTATTCGGAGAAGAATACACCCAAGCAACTGCCTTCGATTTTATACTATCAAAAAACCCGGGGCCATCTGCGACTAACCTTTCTTCTTCACAGATTTGTGATGAGGTTGCTGCTAAGTATGGACAAAAATGTTTCCGATCGGCCGTTGGCGAGATAAATGTGGTAAAAAAAATGCAAGAAGTTGGAGCCGTAATAGGCGGGGAAGGTAATGGTGGCGTTATCCTACCGGACTTACATTATGGCCGAGATGCCCTGGTTGGTATTGCGATTATGCTCCAATTACTCGCCGAACGGGATCTTAGCTCCTCCGAATATCGGAACAGTTGGCCAACCTTTCACATGAGTAAAAATAAAATTCAATTAAATGATTTGGGTGCTCAAGCAACCGAGGTGTTGGAAATGATAGAAGATCATTACGCAAGTCTATCACCCGATACAACGGATGGGGTCAAAGTCAATTTTGATGAAGGCTGGGTACATCTCCGCCCTTCCAACACCGAACCAATAGTCCGGATTTATGCCGAAGGGCCTAGTATGAAAGCAGCACATGCCTTTGCCAAGCGAATTAAAGATCAAATCGCATCTAACTTTAGTCTTATTTTGTTGGTTTTATGGGCATTTGTTGACCTATCATGCACTCTAAAAGACCATGAGACAGTACCGGCAGGCTCGAGTGCATATTCTTCGGAAAAAAGTGACCAACTGTCCACTTCAAACTCAGCTTACTACAATGCAGCCACGGAGACATCAACCAGTGGGAATGAGCAACAACATGATTGGGTATACAATGAGCAGGATATGGCTATTTTTCATGAGGTAATGAAGCAATTTAGTCCAAATAAAGATGAGACTATAGCAAAGCTCATCCCTAAGATTGGGCGTTTTTTCGAAGGACAACCCTATGTGGCCCATGCCTTGGAGGTCACAGATCAAGAACAGCTTATCATTAATTTACGGGAACTCGATTGCACCACCTATGCCGAACACCTACTTGCTTTGTCAAGAACCTTAAAGTCTGAAACTCAAAGCTTTGAACATTATGCAAAAGAGTTAGAGGCCATTCGATATAGAGATGGCAAGCGGGGCGCTTATACGAGTAGGCTTCATTACTTTAGTGAATGGATATATGATAATGCTGAAAATGACTTGGTTCAAACACCTACTGATCAATTCGGTATACCTTATCCCAACCAACTTGGATTTATGTCCCAAAACCCCAATGCATACAAGCATCTAGCCAATAACCCAGACTATGTGAAACAGATACAACAAATTGAACAAGAATTATCTGATAAAAACTATTCCTACATCCCAAAGGAAGAATATGCGATGACGGAAGCTCAGCTTAAGGAGGGGGATATAGTAGGCTTTACCACCGATATTTCCGGACTCGACGTCTCACATGTAGGTGTTGTTGTACATGTTCAGGGAAAATTTCATCTCATGCATGCCTCTCAATCCAATCAAAAGGTTGAGGTTTCCAAAGAGCCTTTGTCATATTTTTTACGCCCAGCATCTAAGTATACCGGCATAATGATTGCAAGACCAACCGACGTTTAAAAACCAGCCTATCATGTCCACTGCAGAAATAATGACCTGGAAAGAAGTAAAATATCGCGCCATAAATGGTAATCCTGCACCCCCAAAGCGTATAGAGAAATCCCAAGAAGAGTGGAAAGCGACTCTAGGTGAGGAAGTTTATGCTATTACACGGATGAAAGGCACTGAGCGGCCTTGGTCGAGTGAACTCTGCAGCAAATTTGTGCCAGGGCTTTATGCGTGCGCCTGCTGCCAAACCCAATTATTTGATGCCAGCGAAAAATTCGAAAGCCATTCGGGCTGGCCCTCTTTTACCCAACCAGTCGAAGACAGTGTGGTTGGCTACCATGCAGATTCTTCCCACGGGATGATGCGCGTCGAAATCGTGTGTAATTGCTGCGATGCCCACCTAGGTCATGTTTTTCCAGATGGTCCTGCACCCACTGGCCTTCGCTACTGTGTGAATGCGGCGAGCTTACAAATGGTGTAAGCATCCGTCAAAGGTTCCACACGCCCACTGCCGTACTACCAAGGAAATTTTAAATCCTTAGCTTCATAGGTTTTGTTTCGTATCTGGTAGTTGGTTTGCAAAGGTGGCTTTTTCTGAAGGGGATCATTTCCAAAAAGCCTAAATAATAACGCTATAGGACTAATAAAAAGCCAATACACTGCACCTAATACTACTGGATTAACAATCAAACTAAGAACAAAAGCGAGCCGGTACCAAAGCCATACTACCCGAATTCCTACACTGGGAAGCACGATGAATAATCCACCCAGCCCGATGGCCCCAAATTCTAACAACTGGAGTTCTAAAAACCAGGCTATGATCCAAAATCCCACCACCATGACTAGCTGAGTTTTAGAGGTCATTGGATCGTCCTGTAACTCTTTGAAGTTTTTTTGAGTCAAGTTTACCTTACCCTAGAATAATGTATATATAAATGGAGCAATCGATGAGCCTCCCCCAATAACAATCAAGGCTCCTAAAAGCACCAATACTACAATCACAGGAGCTAACCAAATCTTCTTACGCTCCTTCATAAATCCCCATAAATCTTTTAATAATTCCATGTAATGTGTGTTTAATTTAGCTTAATCTTTTTCAAATATTCGTTTTTTTACCCACTTAGGTTGCTCTGATTTAAGTAGAACATACTCATCAAGCACCAAAACATCCATTTCCGTATCCATAAAACATTCATAAGCATCGGCCGGGCTACAAACAATGGGTTCACCCCTAACATTGAAAGAGGTATTTATCAACATTCCAAGGCCAGTTTTGTTTTTAAATGCCTGTAAAAGAGATGTATAATCAGCATTAAACTCTGGATGAACGGTCTGTACTCTCGCCGAAAAATCAATATGAGTAATCGCCGGAACATCCGAACGTTCAACCGCCAATTTGTCACGTAAATCAAAAGAATCGAAGCCTGCAGGAAGCTCATTTCGATGCTCTTCGGAGACTGGGTACACCTGTAACATATAGGGTGAGGGGTGTTTTAAGCCAAAATATTCTTGCGCATCCTCCCAAAGTACCGAAGGTGCAAAAGGACGAAAGGATTCCCGATATTTTATCTTCAAGTTTAATTTTATTTGCATATCACTCTGCCTCGGATCGGCAATAATACTTCGAGCACCCAAGGCTCGGGGTCCAAACTCCATGCGACCCTGGAACCAACCAACTACAGCACCGTCTTTTATATGCCCAGCAACTACTTCGTAAAGGACAGGACGAGTGTATTCAGTATAGACTCCAGCATACGGCTTTAAGGCTTTTCTTATGGATTCCTTATTGTAGGAAGGACCAAGATACGACCCCTGCATTTCATCCATAACTAAACTCGGGAAAGTCGCTGTCTCAGAGTTCCTCGTGCTTCCGCAAAGGTGTGGCTTCACAGAGTCCGTCTTTGGTCGACGATTACCCTCAAAACTCAGATAATAGGCAGCTAATGCAGCTCCCAAAGCCCCTCCTGCATCACCGGAAGCAGGTTGAATATAAATATCACTAAAAATATTTTCACGTTGGAGCTGACCATTGGCCACACAATTAAGAGCAACACCACCCGCCATACACAAATAGTCTGACCCCGTAAGCTCTCGGGCATGCCCGGCCATTTTAATGACCACTTCTTGCGTAACTTCCTGTATGGCAAGAGCCAAATCTGCTTGCTCAGGACGTAAATCTCGTTCGTCATTGCGCCGTGGGAATCCAAATAAAGTTTCCCATTTTTTATCTGGAACCATCCTAAGACCAGTAGTATAACTAAAATATGATTCATTCAGCCACAATGAGCCATCCTCATAGAATTTGATCAACCGTGTATAAATGATCTCTTTAAACTTCTTCACGCGGGTGCTTCCAGAAACTCCATACGGAGCCAGACCCATTAACTTATACTCACCTGAATTAACTTTAAAACCTAAAAAATAAGTGAAGGCAGAATATAAGAGCCCCAGTGAATGTGGAAAGTTCAGTTCTTTGATGAGCGTAATTTGAGTCCCAGATCCTTTACTAATCGATGCCGTAGCCCACTCTCCCACTCCATCAATCGTTAATATGGCAGCTTCTTCGAAGGGCGATGGGTAAAACGCACTCGCTGCATGCGAAAGATGATGCTCGGGGAAAAGTAAAGGTATTTTTTTGACCCCTTCAAAGCCCATTTCTGTCAATGACTGCCGGATCATTCGCTTGAGGAACATCTTTTCTTTTAACCATACCGGCATTGCTGCTATAAAGGAGCAAATACCGCGTGGAGCATAGGAGAGATAACTTTCTAAAATTCGTTCTAGTTTTAGAAAGGGTTTATCGTAAAAGACAATGACATCAACTTGCTGCAATGAGTACCCCGATTCACCAAGTACATATTGTATAGCATTGCTAGGGAAGCCTGCGTCTTGTTTCTTTCGGGTGAAACGCTCTTCTTGGGCGGCGGCTATAATGGCCCCATCCTCCAAAAATACAGCAGCCGAATCGTGATAAAATGCAGATATACCTAAAATATTCATGCACCTAAGATAGGATTTCAGCCTTAATAAAACATAGTATTCAAGCTTGTTTTAATGCACAACGTTTTTAATCGGCATAGGCATTTTGTACTTTTAAGTAACCTTTTATTTCACAGACTATGATTATTTCGATGACCGGCTTCGGACGTGGTGAAGCCAGCGCAAATGGGGTGACAGCCATGGTAGAACTCAAGACCTTAAATTCTAGATACCTTGATATCAGTGCGCGATTACCACAACAATTTCAAGAAAAGGAATTACAATTAAAAGAAATGTTAACTCAGCATATCTCACGAGGAAAATTGAACGTGAGTATTCACTTAGACAATACTGATTCTCAACGTCAAGCACCTGTTGTAGACGGTCAAAAGCTGGCTAACTACATGCAGATTCTTCAGGAAATCCAAACAACTATTGGAGCTAACGCAAAAATTGAATTAAATCAACTGCTACAGTTCAATGATTTAATTACACAACCCGAACCGGTACATGACCCCGAGCATGACAAACTTTGTTGGTCACTGATTCAGCAAGCCAATGCGATGGCTATAGAGAAGTTAATGGAAATGAAGCGCCAAGAAGGAGCCCAGTTAAAGGACGACATTAATAGCCGAATATTGGGTATCCAAGAGGCTCTTAATCAGATTCAACAGACAACAAATGGTCGTGGAGAAGAATTAAAAAAGAAATTACAAGAACGTTTATTGACTCTATTGGATGATGAAAAAATTGATGCAGACAGACTGGAAATGGAGGTAGCCTTAATGGCTGACAAAATGGATATCACCGAAGAAACGGTTCGTTTAGCTTCGCATTTAAAGTTTTTCACCGAAGCTATCCAGTCTGATGAACATGCAGGTCGTCGGTTAAATTTCTTAACCCAAGAGATGAATCGAGAACTCAATACCATTGGATCCAAGGCAAATGACTCCACCATAGCCCATGAAGTAGTAAAAGCCAAAGAAATGCTAGAACAAATCAGAGAACAAGTCCAAAATATCGAGTAATGCAGCATCTTATTATACTGCTTGCAGCGCCTAGTGGTACGGGTAAGTCAACAATGGCAAAACGTTTATCCGAAGACTTTCCAAATTTAAAATTCAGTATTTCTGCAACGACCAGACTGCCAAGAAAAGGTGAATTGCATGGGGTTGACTACTATTTTTTGAATATTGACGAATTTCAGCAAAAAATAGATGAGGAGGATTTTTTAGAATGGGAAGAATTTTATGGTGGTACGCGTTATGGTACATTACGTTCGGAACTTGTAAAAAATACAGAAAAAGGATATTTTACTTTGCTTGATGTAGATGTAAAAGGTGCTGTTAGAATAAAATCCCTGTTCAATGAATGTTGCTTGGCTTTGTTTTTACGACCTCCATCACTCGAGATTTTGGAAGAGCGACTCAAAAATCGCAATACCGAAAGCGAATCTTCACTAAAACTACGAATACAAAGAGCAGAAGCAGAACTTAAGTATGCAAGTCACTTCGATAATATTATCACCAATGATAATTTAGACAAGGCCTACAGCGAATTGAAAAATATCGTTCAAATCTTCATGAATTCACATTAAATCTATGCCGATTAAAACACTCGATATCGAACACCTAAAAGATATAACCGGAAACAAGTACGAACTAATGGTTATTTTGGGTAAGCGAGCCCGTCAAATCGCAGCTCAAGAAAAACTCGAATTAGACGAAAAACTACAGTACTTCGAAGGCTTCGAAGATGACGATGAATTTTCTTTTAACGAGGAACAAGAGCAAATCTCTAAGGCATTCGAAAAATTACCTCATGCCACTCGTCGTGCTATTAGTGAGATGGAAGACGACGCGATTTATTACCGCAGACCTGAAGTCGAATAATATATGCTCTCCGGGAGACACATCCTTCTCGGGGTCACCGGAGGTATAGCGGCGTACAAAGCGGCTTACTTAGTACGTGCTTTTCAAAAAAAAGGTGCCCTCGTTAGGGTAATCATGACTTCTTCCGCATCCAGGTTCATAGGCGAAGAAACTTTTTCTGCATTGACCGGTCATGAAGTAGGCATTCACACCTTTGTGCAAGACGATAGCCTACACTATTCGTCCGCAGATGCAGAGTCCGCTCATTCTATTGCCTCAGAACAATTTTATAATCCATGGACACGCCATATCCAGTGGGGCGAATGGGCTGATCTATTTGTAATAGCTCCTTGCACGGCTAATACCATCGCAAAAATTACTCACGGAAATTCCGACAACTTACTCACTGCAGCTGTTTTGGCTTCTAGAGCCCCTATTTTAATCTGTCCTACCATGGATGGAGAAATGATGAATGCTCCTGCAACTACCCATAATTTGGAGCTACTAAAAAGTCGTGGGTTCCATCTACTAGAACCTGAAGAAGGATACTTAGCCAGTGGGCTCATGGGCAAAGGGCGATTACCTGAGCCTGATGATATTGTTGCGCATGTAGAAGAATTATTGGTCGCAGAAGCAGGACCTCTCTACGGAAAAAAAGTAGTTGTCACCGCAGGACCTACTCGTGAACACATCGACCCAGTCCGTTTTATATCCAATCCGAGTTCAGGTAAAATGGGACTAGCTATGGTTAAAGCAGCACAACGCCTAGGAGGTCAGGTCCATCTGGTCCACGGTCCCATTTCATTGACTATCCCTGAGGGCATTCAAAGCTATGCTGTACTCTCGGCTCAGGAGATGTTTGAGCAAGTAAAAGCACTTTACCCTGCAGATATTTTCATTAAAGCAGCTGCAGTATCTGATTTTAAGCCCGCTACTATTCAAAAACATAAAATCAAAAAAAGACAAAGTGAATCCCAAATTTTCTTGGCTCCCACCCCTGATATTCTTAAATGGATTGGGGATCATAAAGATCCACATACCATAAGTATCGGTTTTGCAATGGAAACCACTGATTTACTAGAACAGGCCAAAGCCAAACGAACTAAGAAAAAAGCTGATTGGATTATAGCCAATTATATTGGGTCTGGACAACAAGGCTTTGAAAGCCACTACAATAAAGTAATTCTAGTTGGAGATGGTATAGAAGAATCCTTTGAAGGGCCCAAAGATGACTTGGCCATGAGTCTGCTGCGTAGTATATTTTTGAGATAATCTACCCCTATGAAAAAAAAAATAGTACTCGTTATACTTCTGACTTTTGGATGTGTTAGTAGCGCTTATTTACTTATATCCATACCTACTACCACTTCGATGCGTATTACTTCACAAGAGCATTTGGACGAATTAATTCAACAAGGACTACAAGAACAAGGTATTACCAATGAGCATTACCGAGTTTATACAGCCGTTAGGGATTCCCTTTTTACTCGTAAAGTTTATCAAATAGACACCCCTCCAGGCTTTTCTAAGACTACGCTGCACTATGAATTGCACAGATTATTGACAAATTATGGTGTTCAACTACCTGGAAAAGTACTATTCCCTGAACAAGACATTCACCTTTATGTCACCGCAAATGGCACCATTCACCGTACCCTACGAGTCCGGACCAGTCCTGATTTAACCTCATCTTCAGATTCTACTCGTAACAGTCTACCTGATTCAACCGAATTATGAAAGACCGAAGTGGGCTACTTAAAAGATTAGAACCAAAAGAATACCCACAGCCAGAGGTCTGGTCTCTGCGCCACCCAGTGCTTTTGTGTCACGGTTTTGGCGCCATAGGTTCTTTGGTTAAACCCTCTCCATTGCATGACCCTTGTATGTGGATGCGAAGACACGGATTGTTAGCCTTTGCTCCCAACATCGTTCCCTATGCTCCCATTGAAGTCCGAGCTCGAAGTTGGGTACGAATAATCACTTATCTAAGCCATAGGCATTCCATATCAAAATTCAATGTAATAGCCCACAGTATGGGCGGACTGGACATGAGGTATGCCCTTGCACATTTAGGCATAGAAAAAAAAATCGCCTCAATAACCACCATTGCAACCCCTCATAAAGGAACTTATCTGGCAGATTTTGTTCGAAGTACACCAGAAGTGTTATCCGAACGCATTGGGGATATTGTGGACTGGTTTGCCGACAATGTGTACATCAAAGAACGTAATGATGCATTTGGTTCAGTAGAACAATTGACGCGCAAGTATGTGCAGGAACACTTCAATCCAAACACTCCTGACCCTGCAGATATTCCAATTTTTTCTTATTCCGCAGCGGTAGGAAAAGGTACCAATGACACTTTGAACCCCGTTTTTCTCTTCCAAAACAACCTAATCCATGAAAAAGAAGGTCCTAACGATTCTTTTGTCTCGGTTGAAAGCGCACAGTGGGGTGAACATTTAGGTACTATTCGTTTATCGCATTTAAATCAGATCAATGTGCAAGTCGGAAGCAGAGAAGCTAAAAAAAGATATCTAGAATTTTGGACTGGACTTATTCAGCATCTTAAAAACCGAGAGTTTTAGAGTAGTTTTTTAAGATGTGTAAAATAAAACGAAGTCCAAATACATTGGTATTAATGGCTCATAAACTATACTAGAATTTAGAACTCTAAGTTCTGTTTCATTGCGTTGAGCAAGTCATAGTCGGTTAAATCATACTTAATAGGTGTGACTGCGGCATAGCCCTGATTTAACAATTGTATATCTGCATCCGGTGAGGTATCCAATAACTCAAATTTACCTGTTAACCAGTAATACGGTCTCTCCAATGGATCTTTTCGACCCTCATACTCTTCTACATATCGAGAATCCGCCATTTTTGACCACTTAAGCCCTTTAAACGGCCCCGAGGGTGCATTTATATTCAACGTCACCCCTTTTGGCAGACCTTTTTTAAGTACTTGATCAATCATCAAGCGCGCCGCTACAATGCAAGCACTCAGATCTGCGTTGCTATCGTAATCAGTGCACGAAACTGCAATAGATGGATAGCCTAAAACAGTACCTTCTGTTGCTGCACTTACAGTCCCAGAATACAATAAATTTATTCCAGCATTACTTCCATGATTAATTCCACTCAAAACTAAATCAGGCTTTTCCTCCAAGAGTTGATCATGTGCCAATTTAACACAATCTGCAGGCGTTCCTGTAACCGAAAAGCCCTTTATTTTGTCAACCACTTTTATGCGATTCACTCTCAATGGGTCATAAATGGTTACTGCATGCCCAACCGCACTTTGCTCTGTATCCGGGGCTACGACGATGACCCGACCAAATTCTGCAGCTAATCGTGCAAGTGCTTGAATTCCATTTGAAAAAAAACCATCGTCATTAGAGACCAATATGTAAGGTATATTTTTAGGCATATTGTTCATTTTCATTAGGAAAATCTTTGTTTTTTACGTCTTCAATGTACTGTTGAACAGCCTGAGTCATCACCAATTCTACATCTGCATAACGACGTAAAAAGCGAGGAGAAAAGTGTTTATTCATCCCCAACATATCATGTACGACTAATACCTGACCGTCACACCCCTGACCAGCACCAATACCAATAGTAGGTATTTGTAATTGCTTGGTTACCTTAGCCGCAAGTACTGACGGAATTTTTTCTAATACCAATGCAAAAACTCCGGCTTCTTGTAATTTTAGAGCATCCTCGATTAACTGATCTGCCTCAGTCCGATCTTTGGCTCGAACTTTATAAGTTCCAAACTGATAAATAGATTGAGGTGTCAAACCTAGATGACCCATCACAGGGATACCTGCGTCAATAATCTTTTTTACAGTATCAGTGATGGTTCTACCTCCTTCCAGTTTTACAGCATGTGCACCAGCTTCCTTCATCAAGCGGCCCGCATTGGTAAGAGCTTCTTTTGGGGTAACTTGATAGCTCATAAATGGCATGTCAGCGATGACCAACGCCCTGTCCACTCCTCGCACCACACATTGGGTGTGGTAAATCATATGTTCTAGGGTGATTGGAACGGTGGTATCATTTCCAGCCATTACATTCGAAGCAGAATCACCAACAAGTAATATATCAATTCCAGCAGTATCAACGATTCTAGCCATTGTGAAGTCATAAGCAGTAAGCATTGAAATTTTTTCTCCACTTTGCTTCATTTCAACCACAGTTTGGGTGGTTACTTTCAACGGGGTTAAGATGGAATGTACAAGCGTAGATTCGCTTTTTTTACTTATTTGGGAACTCATATCGATTTGGATGTATTATTTGCCTGTTTTTTCGACCAAAGCAGCTGAAGCCTCTAGTTCACAACAAATTTGACCATCAATCGTAGCTTTACCTTTCATGGTGACAAAATTTCGTCGCATACTGCCCAATTCAACCTCAAGAAACAATTGATCTCCTGGAACTACTTGACGACGAAACTTGCAATTATTAATGCCGGTAAACACCATTAAACTGTTGGATGGATCGTCAACTTTTTCAGTCATCAATAAAATAGCTCCCGTCTGCGCTAGAGCCTCTACTTGTAAAACTCCAGGCATTATGGGTTGCCCAGGAAAGTGTCCATTAAAAAATTCTTCATTAACCGTTACATTTTTATACGCTTTAATAGAATCTTCGGTTTTTTCAACCACTCGATCCACTAATAAGAAAGGGTAGCGATGGGGGATAATTTTTTTAATGTCATCAATAGTCATTATGCTCCTCAGTTTTAGTAATAATAATTAAGCAACAATACCAAGATAAATGTACGATATTCCGCCAGTGAGTGAAATTGCTTTGTGGGATGCAAACATTTCAGACTCATCCATAAGCTTTAAAAATTTATTACCTGCAGGAAATGCCGCACTCGTTTTTGGCAAATAGGTATAAGCGTCTCTGTTGCCACTTAGCAAGCCACCAACTGCAGGCAGAATATGCTGGGAATATAGTTTATATGGGAATTTCATTAATCCTTTTGGTTGTCCAAACTCTAACACAACTACTTTCCCACGAGGTTTAACAACACGTGCCATTTCTCTAAGTGCCTTCACAGGATCTTCTACATTTCGTATCCCAAAAGATATACTTGCTAGATCGAATCGATTATCTTCATATGGTAGGTTCATAGCGTCTGCCACTTCAAAATCAATCTCTAGACCTTCCTTTTTTGCTTTTGCAGGTGCTGGCTCAATCATTGGGGCACAGAAATCAGTTCCCAATACATATCCTTCCGGGCCAACTGCTTTTTTGAAGGCAATAGCTAGATCGCCGGTTCCTGTAGCACAGTCCAATACACTTTCTCCTGTATTAATGCCAGACTCAGCAATGGTCCGATCCCTCCATACATGGTGAATACCAAATGAAAGTACCGTATTCACCCGATCATAATCGGAGGCAATATCGGCGAACATGGATCGTACTTTTTCACTCATAAGCTTTCCCTAAGGACCCTAATAGGTAGATTTGATGATAAATTGATTGATAATATACGCAAAAACTTAGCATCAAGCCCGAAAAGTGAGTTAGAGTAAATGCTGGTTTATATGCAATTGAAATGGAGTGAATTCTTATCCATCCCACCCAATTAAATAAAGCTCTATCACTATACTCGATTTTATCCATTTTCTTTAGTCCATGACCCAACCAAATCGACAATAAAATTCGAATTAATTGCCAAAGCAACACCAGTATAGTCTTCACAAGATTTCTTCTATGGAGTGCCTCTAATTGCAAAACAAGTTCTTTCACTAATCCATTGGCTCGCGCAAAAACCTGTTCAGAGTTTTCTCTATTATGTTCTGTTACAGTAGTTTGTCCGGATCTCCGCATATCCTGTAATGTTTGCAGATAAGGCAGATAATCCGCGACATAGGCGCCCTCTAATGCCCCAAAGCTCATTTCATACAAATAAGCACTAGAAATTATTTGAAAAGTCTTGCATTAGCTATATGTGTAGCTGTTTCAGCTGTACACTTTAAACAGCTATAATACAATCAATCGATGGTCATCATGTCACTGAAAAAATACGGAGAGATCGCTTTTTAATGCTCGCATCCTACTTTATTCAGCCTAGCATCGAAACCCCATCTTAAAATCTTTAGCTCGCATTATAAACGGATTTACTATATAGAATGTGATATAGAATGATATTGTAAAGTGCTAATTGTTTGGGAGAATCAAATATCTAAGATTTATTTTTTTTTCGAGTTTGATGATAGTTAGCGACTCGAATAAACTTGTCCTGCATTGTCTTTAAATTTCCAGTCAACAATCCCTCCTTATACCCATAGCGAATTAAAACCATATTTAGTACTCGGTCTGTTATAGCAGTAGAGTATTCGCTACTAAAGCGTACATTAAGAAGGTGCAGAACCATAGAAATTAAACCTGTTTTGATGAGCAGGAAACTCCCAATTAATGTAGTGATTTCCAACGAAGATAACCCTAATTGAACCCATCCTTCCAAAGCAACTGAATCATACGAAAGCCCACCAATAAATGCTATATATAACAGAGTATTCTCACAAATCCACCGAATGCCTGGATGACCCCACGGATATATAAAAGCAGATAGCTGAGCTCTCCATAAAAGATAAAAGGCCGAACCAAGTACCAAGGTTATTGAAATTGATAGGGGGCTGTATACAAGCAACATGAAAACCAAGGCGGGTAATTGCTCTCTACTTCGGAGCCAGTCATCAGCTATCCGCACCAAATGTTCCACTGGATATAGCTTCAATAATCCTGGAACATAGCTTTCGATGCCCTCAGTGGTCATCGTGTACCAATATCCAAAACTAGTTCGAAAACCACCAGGTAGCTCAACCAATTCCCATTCACTTTTATTCCTCTTATTTGACATGAGTCAAAAGTAGCTATTATAATAATTAGCTGATAGGACTTTACAAAGAATTATACTTTCACATTTTGGAACAGATCCTCAAAATGTTACCGCACTTATGCCAAAACTATGCCATTACTAAGGTGATTAATACACTACATCGAACCCAAGAGTTTTGAGAGAACGTCATAGAGCGAAACAGGAAGAACCTGTGTTATAAACATAAGTTATGATAAGAAGTGATCTATCTATCCTATTTTACATACTTAGGTAAACCAGTTTGTAAAACTTTTCTTTATCTATTCTGGGTTCAGATTTACTTCTATTCACATGATGAATCCTAGAAATCCTTCGTGATATTGCCCGTTCGAGAAATATAGTAATTAGCATCTCTACTGCTCTACCCAAATCTGACCCAAAACCATAGGCTAATTTATCTTTAAACGATGTATTAAGTGCTGAATCAAATTGTTCTCATCGTATCTTCAATACATAATCTGTGATTCGATTCCCTCAAAATATATCCTTTTTTACCTCTATGTTAAACCAAGGTAACTCACTCAGAATATTATATCTGTCAAGCAAGACTCTAAAATCGAACTTCGCAATTCTGGCAGCATGCTGTAAAAGCTCAGAGTTTTTTTACATTGAGTCAGAATGATTATTTTTTGGCAGTGAAAGTGATTATGTCTTAGAGGCACAAAAATAGATTCATAGATTATGTTTTTTCTTTAATTCTACTAAATTACAGTGATTACCTTAAACGATAATAAATCATTACATGCTATATTATGGCTTTAGGAAAAGACTTAGCGGAAATTAGAGAAGAACTAGGTATTGATATTAATGATATTCAAGGCCTAACCAAGTTATCCCTTGAAATTATCGGGAAAATTGAATCGGATGCTATTTTCAAATCGGTTATTTATAACGATGCATACAAAAGGAACTTTGTACGAAGCTACGCCCGAGCATTAAAAATCAAAGAACCTACCATATTACGAGCCTTAAATGCTATGGAAGATGGTACTTATGACCATAGGATATTTAAAGAAGAAGAGGCTAGCAATCCAACAGATCCTTTTAGTAAAGAAGAAGAAAAGTCTAATTTAGAAGAGGATTCAAAGCCTAAAAAGGCGCTCATTCGAACGGAACTTAATTATGATGCTAAAACAAAGATTGAAGCTACAAAAAAATCCTTAACGAATTCCGAATCTAAAGAAGTAATAGATTTGTCGACTACCTCTAATAAAGCGGCAGAACCGTTAATCTCAACAGATTCCAAGAAAATAAATACTTCAGATAATCCACTAGCTAGTGAAGCAACCACAGAAAAAACCAGTCTCACCGATGAAGTGGAAAACGAAGTGGATTCCTCGGATTATTCAGACAATCTTTCTAGTAAGCCAAAAAAAGCTCCAAAGACTAAAAAGCAACCATTTGTTAAACAAACTGCTTCGTCCACTAAAACGTCAGATAATGTGAATTGGGCTCAAATGGGTAAACAGTTCAGTGCGCAACAGGATTCGAAGAATAATATTGTGCTAATAGCCGTCTTAGCAGTAATTACTGTGAGCTTGCTCTTATTCAGTTTTTTATACAAAAGTACTATCTCCAGTTGGTTCACTGACTTTTTTGATTCTAATTCAGTAATCGCAGAAGGAATCACTAATCTTAACTCACGTAATAATATTATCGCCGATTCATTGGTAGACAGCAACCTAATTGATAACCCTGATAACTCTGCGAATTCGAACCAAAATCCTGAGATTTCTGCAACTTCTGCTGTAGATGAGAATCAAAATACGAGCGCAATCACATTAACCGCTGAAGAAACAGCCCTTTTGGATTCAACTACATTGCAAAATCTAGCTCAATTTCCAGATACCTTGCAAATTGTGGTCTATGCTGCCTATGATAAGTTAGAACCGGTAAGGATTGGGAGTGATTTGAGAGAATCCGTTTATCCAATATGGATAGAACAAGGTGAGGCGTATTATTTCGATTTCAATCAAGAAATTACAATTAGAGGGCAGCTACGTAGAATGCTTATTTTATTTAATAATAATGTAATTGAAGCACCATTAGAACGATTTGCCGGAGTCCAAGATAATACAGTTCGACTCACTCGTATACGCTTAGCGACTGCAGAATTTGAAGAAAAACAAGAATTAATCTTACCCGACGGTGTATCAGAACCTGATTCTATAACTTACGCATTAAATTTTTAACCTATGATTGAATTCTATGAATCTTATTGTTGCGATTACTTAGATAGTGAGCTCTTCAAGAAAAAGACGAATTCATGACTGAAAAACGAGTACTAGAACTAAAAAAACTACTTCTAGAAGCAAATAAAGCTTATTACGATCAGGCTACTCCCTTTATGAGTGATCTACGCTATGATGAATTACTCAGAGAACTGTCTAATCTTGAGAAACAATTTAGTCTAGAAGATCCCCAATCTCCAACTGCTCGTGTGGGCGGTGCTATATCGTCCATTTTTGAAACAGTAGAACATCCTATTCCTTTATTAAGTTTAGATAATACTTATAATGAAAACGAACTAAATGAGTTTGACACCCGCATACGCAGAATTTTAAGCCATCATTCATATAGCTATATGGTTGAACTTAAATTTGATGGCGCATCTATACGTTTGCGCTATGAAAAAGGAGCCTTGGTACTTGGTGCTACGAGGGGTGATGGACAACAAGGAGATGATATCACCAAAAATATCCGCACTATACAGGATATTCCTCTTTTTCTTGAGGGTTATCCACCAGAGGTAGTTGAAGTACGAGGCGAGGCCTTCATGGAAAAAGAGGCCTTTGCACGACTAAATACTTATCGCGAAGAAGCAGGCTTGAATGTTTTTGCTAACCCTCGGAACTCAACTGCCGGTTCGTTAAAAATGCAAGATCCAAAAGAAGTAGCACGCAGACCTATAAGATTTTTTGCATTCGATTTACTGTTTGAAGACGGAGTCAATCGTAACCAGGATGAAAAATTAGCCCTCATAAAAGAATATGGTCTACCTGCTAATGAGTTCCCTATTCTTTGCAAATCCATAGATCAGGTTCACAAAACTATAAAGGTACTTGCTCAAGTCCGTCACGATTTACCCTATGAAACAGA
The DNA here is from genome assembly GCA_002348545.1 of Balneolaceae bacterium UBA2956. Lineage (GTDB taxonomy): Bacteria > Bacteroidota > Rhodothermia > Balneolales > Balneolaceae > UBA1275. The sequence continues at coordinate 5,980 of DEBM01000054.1, read as the reverse complement.
CGGAGTAGTCATAAAAGTAAATGAAGAATCTCTGCATGAACAGCTTGGTAGTACCTCTAAATACCCTCGCTGGGCAATTGCCTATAAGTTTCAGGCAGAACAAGCTATCAGTCGAATCAACGATATTAAGTTGCAAGTAGGTCGACTTGGAACCATTACTCCAGTAGCAGAATTAGAACCCGTATTACTGGCTGGAACCATGGTAAAAAGAGCCTCCCTACACAACCAAGAGGAAATTCAACGCAAAGATATTCGCATTGGAGATCAAGTAAAAGTTGAGAAAGCCGGCGAAATAATACCTCAGATAATTGAAGTCGCCCCCACTAAGTCAGAGCGTACTGCCCCTTATCAATTTCCCAAAAACTGTCCCGCTTGTCTGTCTACACTCATACAGTATGAAGGAGAAGTAGCTTGGAGATGCATAAACTTCCAATGTCCACCTCAAGTTCGCATTAAAATTGAACATTTTGCCTCTCGAGATGCATTGAACATAGAAGGACTTGGTGAATCTATGGTTAATTTACTGGTAAAAGAAGGACTCACAACCAATTATGCCGATTTATATACCCTCACAAAAGATGATATTCTCCCTCTTGAACGCATGGGAGAAAAGAGGGCCAACAATCTGATAAAAAGTATCGAGCGGAGTAAATCACAACCTTTTGAACGGGTACTCTTCGGATTAGGTATACGATTTGTTGGCAAGACAGTGGCTAAAGATCTTGCACGAGCATTCAAAAGTTTGAAGGTTTTACAAAATGCAAGCAAAGAAGATTTATTGGCTATTGACTCTATAGGCCCACGAATTGCCCAGTCGGTAATAGAGTTTTTTTCAGAGCCTAGATATCTCGATATACTCTCAATGCTAGAAATACATGGGCTTCAATTTGAAACTGAAAAAAAAACTACTAGTTCTAATCTCCTAGAAGGTAAAACTTTTGTGCTCACCGGTACCCTGCCTACTCTAACCAGAAAAGAAGCTAGTGAACTTATCGAACTACATGGGGGGAAAACCTCCTCATCGGTCAGTAATAAAACTACCTATTTAATCGCTGGTGATGCAGCTGGATCCAAACGAACAAAAGCTAAAAGCCTAGGTATTCCTATTTTAGACGAAGCAGCACTACTCTCTCTCATTAAAGACTCAGTTTAAATTTGAATTACTATTTTCTAAACCAAGCAAATGAAACCAAGTAGAATTAAATAAGTTTCAGTAAATACTATGCCGCCAGACCTAATGTATAAAACCTGTTCCGAAGACCCTTCACAATCAACCGACTCAGCTTTAGATTTTTTAATGTATGAATTCTGAATTCTCTATCTCCAACTTTGTCCGGATCAGTGTCATAAATTGGGCACTAACTTTGCCATTGCTCATACTTTTTGCATGGCCCTATTACTATGCGGCCAGGGAATTAGACCTTGATTTGAGCTTTCGATATATTGGTGCTTTTATGTTTGCAATGCCTTTTTTATTAACCATTATTCATGGTCATGTGACAATGGCGCTGGGTTCAATACACCGATACCATTATTATGAATGGCTTAAAACCAAACCTTACACATTTGGTCTTTTTTTTCATCCAGCCTTAGTAAAAACAAGGTTTCGTTTAATTTTTTTATTGGTCAGCTTATTGTTTCTTCCCTTTGGCTTTGCATTGGGTATGTAGGTTGTTCCTGAAAAGATACCTGTGGATCAGTAATAATTCTCTCTTACTCGAAGTAGACTAATCATCATTATCTGCTCTTCAAATTCAGGCTTTAATACAAGTTAAATCGCTTCTCCAGAGACAATAGCATCGACCACACTCGGATCTAATAAGGTAGAGGTATCTCCTAACTGATCCACTTCATTTGATGCTACCTTACGCAATATTCGTCGCATAATCTTCCCTGAACGGGTTTTAGGTAGCCCAGGAACAATTTGAATTTTATCTGGCTTAGCAATAGGACCTATTATTTTGCTTACTAAATCCAGTAACTCTTTCTTGAATACAGCCCGGTCTTCTATTTCCCCATCACAAATCATAAACGCATACACTCCCTGTCCTTTAATATCATGAGGATAGCCAACAATAGCCGTTTCCACTACTTTATGATGTTCATCCAGCGCATTTTCAATTTCAGCGGTACCCAAACGATGACCTGACACATTAAGTACATCATCTACCCGTCCAGTTATTCTGTAATAGCCATCTTCATCTCTCCGGCAACCATCACCAGTAAAATAATAACCTTTATAGGTGAATAGATATGTCTGTTTATACCGCTCGTGATCGCCATAAACTGTACGAGCAATAGAAGGCCATGGGTATTTAATGCATAGGTTACCTTCAACCCCATTTCCTTCAATTTCCTTGCCATATTCGTCCATTAGTACAGGGAAAATACCTGGTAGGGGCAATGTTGCAAAACCAGGTTTGGTGGGAGTTATTCCAGCTAAAGGAGATATTAAAATACCACCTGTTTCGGTTTGCCACCATGTATCTACGATCGGGCATCGTTCGTTTCCAATATGCTTGTGATACCAATTCCAAGCTTCCTCATTAATGGGCTCACCAACACTGCCCAAAACTTTAAGTGAACTTAAATCATATTTATTTACAAAATCTAAATCAAATGACATAAGTGCTCGGATAGCTGTTGGCGCCGTATAGAAATGAGTCACTTTATATTTCTCAACTACTTCCCAAAAACGTCCAGCATCCGGATAAGTAGGTGTTCCCTCAAAAATAATTCCAGTGGTCCCAGTGAATAGTGGCCCATAGATTATATAACTATGCCCTGTAATCCATCCAGCATCTGCGGTACACCAATACACATCATCTGCACCAACTTGAAACACATTACGAAAGGAATAAGAGGTATAAACCATATACCCCCCACAGGTATGCACTACCCCTTTGGGCTTACCAGTTGATCCAGAGGTATACAGTATAAACAGCGCATCCTCGGCGTCCATTTCTACCGCTTCATGATGGCGGGATGCATTCCTAATCATGTTATGCCACCAAAAATCACGTCCTTTTTTCCAGTGGATATCTCGGTTGGTTCGCTGACATACAATAACATTTTCGACTGAGGGAGAGGTTTGCAACGCTTCATCTGAAATATCTTTCAAAGGTACATGCTTATCCCCTCTTCGAAGCCCGTCATTAGTAATGAGCATCTTAGCCTGACAGTCGTTTATACGTTCACTTAATGATTGAGCAGAAAAGCCTGCAAATACAATAGAATGTACAGCACCAATCCGGGCACAAGCCAGCGCTGCGATTATAAGTTCCGGAGTCATGGCCATATAAATGCACACACGATCGCCCTTCGTTATTCCCTTACTCTCTAAAACATTTGAAAACCTACATACATCCTCATGCAGTTTTCTATAAGTGATGGTTCTACGAAATGAATCGGGATGATTTGGCTCAAAAATGAACGCCGTTTTATTGCCAATGGTATTCAAATGTCTATCCAGAGCATTCTCTGTAATATTCAATTTACCACCGACAAACCACTTAATATTACCTTCTTTAAAACTCCCCGTTTGCACCTTATCCCAACGTTTTCGCCAGTAAAAAGTACCTGCCTCATGATCCCAAAAACTGAGCCTATCTTGCTCGCTTTGGTTAAAGGTTTCTTGATAATTGTCAAAGGATTTAATGTTTAACCACATAATGGAACGCTTTTTGGATAGTTTGATGTATTTGATAATTATACTAGACCAGTAGGTTCGTTTACTCAACAGTATATTTTCTTAGTCTAGAACAATGAACTAACATTATTCGCTAGCACCTTATACTCCAAAAAAATGAGAAGCTCTGCAAGCCCTTTTATGTATTTTTTCAAAAAGTTTTGATCAACCAAATAACAAGTAAAAACGTAATAATAAAACCTTCTTTTTTCTTACATGTTCCCCGCTAAACAGCCTATAAAATCATCAACGAGTGGTTTGGATCAAGTACATGACTGGTTTACCAAGAATCATTGGAAAATTTTCGCCTTTCAGAAGGAGTGCTGGCAATCCGTATTAAACGGAAATGAAGGAATCTTACACGCTCCTACAGGCTCCGGTAAAACCTTTGCCCTATGGATGCCTCAAATTATCCGCTGGCTAGAAGCCAAAAAGCAAAATCAAAAAGGCCCGCAACTCATTTGGATTACCCCCCTGCGAGCACTTGCTAAGGATACCGAGCGACAGTTCAAACAGAGTTTAGCCGAATTCGGCCTAGAAGTCCAAGTTGGCAGACGAACGGGGGATGTGTCGGCTTCGGTACGAAAAAAGCAAGAGCAATCCATGCCTCAGGTTCTCATTACTACACCCGAGAGTTTACATGTACTCATGGCTCAAAAAAAACATGAACGTTATTTTAAACATCTCCATAGCGTGGTCGTCGACGAATGGCATGAACTTATGGGTAGTAAACGAGGCACCCAAACCGAACTTTTTTTGGCTCGGGCCAGGGCACTACGACCCGAAGTAAAAACATGGGGTATTTCTGCTACCTTGGGTAACATGGAAGAGGCTACAGAGGTGCTAATGGGAACAGAAAAACGATATCAACATTCAGTCACCATTAAAGCCCGTATAAAAAAAAGTATACAGGTAGAATCTATACTTCCCAAATCCGTTGAATTGTTTCCTTGGCATGGGCATTTAGGCTTACATTTAATCGATGAACTCATTCCTATTTTGCAAAAAAGTCGATCGACCTTAGTATTCACCAATACGCGCGGACAAGCAGAGCGTTGGTTTCAAGAATTGCTTGAGCGAGTCCCTGAATGGGCCGGCCAAATTGCCCTTCATCATGGCTCATTGGACAGAAAAGTTCGGAATTGGGTGGAAGAAAGTCTTCACGAAGATCGATTAAAAGTGGTTGTATGTACTTCTAGCTTAGATTTAGGGGTAGATTTTAGCCCTGTAGAGACCGTAGTTCAGGTAGGTAGCCCCAAAGGTGTTGCACGCTTTATTCAACGCGCTGGTCGAAGCGGACACCAACCAGGGGCAACGAGCACCATACACTTTTTACCAACCCATGCGCTAGAACTCTTAGAAGCAGATGCACTTCGCCAGGCTGTACTACAGGATAAGATTGAACCACGACCACCTATTCTATCCCCAACAGATGTTTTGGTTCAATATCTAATGACCCGCGCAGTAGGCAGTGGTTTTTTGGCAGAAGCTATTTTAAATGAACTTCATAGCAGCTTTGCCTATCGTCATCTTAGTGAACAAGATTTGCAAAAAATTATTCAATTTTTATGCAATGGTGGACCCGCTTTGCAAGCATATCCCGATTTTGCAAAACTCGAATTAGATGCAGATGGCCGATATTTCGTTGGGAATCATACCTTGGCGCGAAGACATCGGATGAATATTGGGACAATTAGTTCTGATGCTAACATGCAAATTAAATACCTGAGTGGTGGACGCATTGGAACCATTGAAGAATGGTTCATCGGTCAGTTAAAAGAGGGCGACCGATTCTGGTTCTCCGGACGGCGACTCCAACTCATACGAGTAGAGCAGATGACTGCCTATGTACGTCGTGCTTCGTCGGGTAACGCTAAAGTGCCAAGCTGGCTAGGTGGACGGATGTCTTTATCGTCTAATATGAGTGAAATGCTCAAAGAAAGTATGCTACGTGCTATAGAGCACTACAGCCAAGACACTACTCCGGTAAAGCACCAAAGCTCGGTAGAAATCGATTATTTAAAACCCATTCTAGGGGTGCAACAGTCTTGGTCCATATTACCAGGCCCCAACCAATTACTCATTGAAAAAAGTTTTTCTCGGGAAGGATGCCATCTTTTCTTCTACCCGTTTGAGGGCCGAAATGTACACGAAGGACTCTCCACTTTAGTAGCCCATCGAATAGCTAAACTAGTCCCTATCACCTTCACCATTGCCATGAACGATTATGGCTTTGAATTACTATCTGACCAGGATATACCCATTCAGGAAGCTCTTAAAAAAGGTTTATTT
>DEBM01000047.1 GCA_002348545.1 Balneolaceae bacterium UBA2956 | reverse complement strand
TCTACATCTATATCTTTCTCTTTTTCTAATCCTTTAATTTTTTCTTTCTCTAAGATAGCTTTACGTTCATTATCCAACTCAAGTTGTTGAATAAGACCAAAATTACAGAAATTACGAAAATATTTTTTCAAAAGTATAAATTGTTGAATATGTTCTTTTAATTCATCTTTTGATTTATTGGAGAAATTCTTTATATTAGTTTTCTTACAGTAATTGATCATTTCTTTCTTACTCATATATTTTATCATCATTGTTTTATAGTATCAACAATATAATAATATATCAAATTCGTTTTATGTGATTTTTGAATATTTTCTTTAATTAGTTATAAATTTATTTTCTAGAAGTTTTCTTTTTTCTTTTAGAGGAATTCTTTTTCTTTTTTCTCAAAGAACCTCTTTTTCTTTTTTTACTTTGAACGGTACCCAATTCCATTTTATCTATTTTCACCATAGCTTTTTGAACAAGTTTAGCTTTATCAACTTTTCTAGAAGCTTCATCTACAATATCCAATAAATCATCATATTCATCATCTAATTCTTCTAAACGAACTTTAGCAACATCAATACTTTTCTGAATTTTACTAACAGAAGCCATATATTTCCTTTGTGAAGTTTCTTTCATTGGTTTAGAGGTTAATTCTCCGAATGATCTGGAAAGTTATGCTGAACGATTAGAAAGAGCAGGTGTTTTAGTTTGCCAAGGTAGCCCAAACATTGCCGATAGGCGATTTGTTGAATCTCTCATATATTTCCACGATCTACAAAATAATAGAATTGAGTTAGTTTATAAGCCTATGCTAAATAAAACTATATTTGCTCCTGGAAGGCCAATTTCGGGATTTAAAACTGATGTATTAGGTATGGGTCATGTGGTTCTTCAAACTGATAATTTAGCAGTGTTATTGTCCATTTATAGAGATATACTAGGGTTCTGCGTCAGCGATTTGACCTGTACTCCTGTTAATGCATATTTCCTACATATTAACAATCCCACCATAGTTTTGCATTAATCAATACAGGCAAAACGGGCTTACATCATTTTAAGGTTGAATTTAATCACTTAGACGACGTTGGCCAGGGATATGATTTCCTAGATTACAAGGAGAACCCAATAGCCTACACGCTTGGCAGGCATACCAATGATTATCTGACGTCATTCTACACTAATTCACCATCAGGGTTTTTAGTTGAAGTAGGTTGGGGCGGGCGAATCATTGATCCAAGGAATTAGGTTCCAAGATTTCTCAGACAGCAAAAAACTTCCATATCAGATGGAATAAGTTTTGAGGGCGTCAATATTTAATTCGACCCCCAAGCCGGGTTTCTCAGGTAATTTCACTATTCCATTCTTCATTTCGAGTGGCTCACTGACTAAATCTCTACGCAAAGCTGAGTCACATAATTCGCTTGGTAAATACTCAATATAAGGGCAGTTCGGTATAGCTGCAGCCATGTGTGCAGATGCGGCAATGCCTATGCCTGTCTTCCAACAATGCGGCACGATTAATCGGCCTCGATCTTGTGCCATATGGCACACCCTCATTGCTTCAGTCAATCCTCCAACACGTCCTACATCTGGTTGCGCGACCTGCACCTGACCACGATCCAACAGTTCCAGAAACTCAAAACGGGTATTTTGCCATTCACCTGCAGCTATGCGCATAGGTGCTTCGCGGGATAATGTGGCATACCCATCCAAATCATCGATTTGCAGAGGAGTCTCAAGAAAAAATAGATCCAAGTCATCCCATTTATTAACAGTGCGTAGACAAGTATGAACATCGGACCATCGATACTGCACGTCAACCATCATCGCAAAGTCTGGTCCTACGGCCTCTCGACAAGCACGAACAATTTCGGTCATCTGTTCATCGCTTCCTTGTAAACCAGAATGGTTATAGGGCCCAGCAAGAGTACATTCCATTTTTGCAGCTCTAAAACCGTACTCTTGAGCACGTTTTGCCCAAGATACCAAAGAATCGCCATATTGCTCGACTGAATTACCCTCAGGCTGTAAAGAAGCATAAGGTATTATGTAGTCACGCATCGCGCCACCCAAAAGTTTGTAACACGGAAGACCCGATGCTTTGCCCTTAATATCCCAGAGTGCCATATCGATTGCGCCAATGGCACAGATGACTGCTCCCCGCCTACCACTCATTGCGGTAAAGGTATATAATTTTTCCCAGAGCGCGCTTGTATCGAAGGGATCCTCTCCGATTAACAGATTTTTCATTCCCTGAGCCATTGTATGGCTTCCAGGCGCCTCAATTGCTGCTTTGACAAGCCAGGGTCCTGTATCAGTTTCCCCGATTCCAGTGATTCCTTCGTCTGTGTGTACTAATACCACTACATCGTCTTGTGAAGAGGAAGTTGCATCCTCTTTGAGATCAGGTACAACAACGATATGGCATTCAATATCAGTAATTTTCATGCTTCAGAATTTTATTAGAGTTCTAAATTTTAGAATGAAAGTGACATCTTCTAGGTACAATGTTTTTTTTACATTAGGCACGAGACTAAATCTAATTTCAGTTTCAACTCAAGAATAGAAATACAAACATGATTTAGACAAAGTGGTCTTGAAGACTACGCTTGCTCACTAATCCTTTCCAGCTACTATACAAATCAGCAAGTGCCCAATAACTTTAGTTGATACCAGTCCCTTGCTGTTCTCACTAAGATGGCTACGACTCTCCAAGGGTTGCTTGGATGGCTTTGATAGGCGTCATTCTCATCTAGAATATGAGTAACAATCCGTTGTCGCTAAAATAGTCCAAGAGGTTCGCATGCGAAAGAATCCGGACACTTGCAAATATCTTGAACTTCCCCATTCTGGAGCATACCGTCGCCATCGTTTTGAAGAAATCCAACCCGGACGCATCTTTGTAGACCGACATTACTATCGGGTATTGGTGGAAGCGATAGTGGGCTATACAGATTGGATAGCTCAAAGAAGCTTTTCAGCAAACTAAGAAATGAGGCTGGCATCCCAAAAGAATTCAGGCCGAACTATGGCCTTAGGGATACAGTTGCTTCGATGATGTTGTCAAATGGTGCAACGCTAGCTGAAGTAGGCCATCAACTGGGACACGCCCCAGGCTCACCGATGACCAAGCGTTACGCCAAGTTCATTCCAGCAGGTCATCAATGCATTGCCAATAATGCTCAGGAAGCGATGAGTTCTTTGTTGGAGTCACAATAGGAGAAACTTGTGGAGACTAGTCGGTCCTCTCTCTTACACGGTTGAACAGATGTTCAAAGCCTACTAATCATAAGCCCAGCAAACATCCTACAGTTCTTAGAAAAAAGGCATTTAAGAAAGGTACTGATGAAAATCATTCTTTGTTATAGCGATTCGAACAAATGAGGGCACAGTTTGCAGGATAAGTATCACTTTGGCCCACATCTAATATGGACGGGAGTACTCTAAAATAAGTTGGGAGATCAATTTTCAGAATTTACCGGTTAATCTCGAGAAGTTGACTTATTTCAGCAGTATTCATTCAACATCTTTTCCACACACATATTAGGATAACTACTTTACGAATCTAACGGCGGCCCTTTGGTGGATAAGGACATTGACTTTCAGGTCATGAATGGAGCTGAAAAACAGTTTAGACTGAAACTCACAACACAATTTTGAGCACTAATTGCTTGGCACCCATCGCTGCAAATGAAGACTGCGGTGGTTAAATACTTAGGTCAAGCAGGTTGTAGTTGTTTAAAGATGCCTTAACTGCCTCCGACCAAACCATCTTATCATTTAAACCTAATAACGGCTTGTAATCGTAAGATATTTCACTAGGAAAATGCTGCCTTCGGGCATCAATGGCATAATCTATCATCCGTGACCTCTCAAGGATACGAGCCTTATCATAAACTGCATTCTCGTTATGCAGGCCAGCC
>DEBM01000028.1 GCA_002348545.1 Balneolaceae bacterium UBA2956 | reverse complement strand
ATAACCGTGGAAGTTGCATATTCGGCCATTTCAGTTATATTTGAAAAATCTATAATATTCATTATTACCCTAGTGTTTTTGAGATTTCAACTAACCTAAGTGTTAGCCAGCCACTTATCACACCAACCAATGCCAATACCAACGCAATCGTATAACTTCCTAAAACAGCGTGGCCTACACTAAATAAAATACTATTTAAGAAAGTGACCCCTAAAACAAAGCCTAACCAACTGTTTTGCGAACTGCTATGATCAACTATTTCGGGTACTTGGGAAGCAATGGGGCCCCACCATCCCTTGGGCCGTACTTTTTTATAAAACGAAAGCAATCTGTCGTTCTCAACTGGCTTGGTCATAAAAGTTACAATCAAACTTATCAATGTACAGAGCACAAGTAATACAACGGCCCTAATAAGGGCAACATCTTCATGATACCATCCATTTACTTGATTTAACAATGACTCACTGACCCATCCCAAGTTATAAAACCATTTTATAAATAAAAACCCATTTGCCAATATCAACGCAGAAATCATGCTAGTAATTTCGGACCAAGCATTGATCCGCCACCAAAACCAACGTAATATTAGGATTACGGATATGCCAGAGACAATTTCAATGATGTAGATCCATGCACCGGCAATGCTATCCATTTGCCAGGCTGATGCTGCTGAAAGAAAGAGTAAAAGCACTATGCTGATTCGCGATATCAACAAATAATGGCTATCATCTCCTTTTTTATTGACAAATCGTTTGTAGATATCGTTGACGATGTATGAACCCCCCCAGCATAAATGTGTATCAACCGTACTCATAAATGCAGCCATAAATGCCACTACTAATAAACCTTTTAAGCCTACAGGCAATACTTCCATTATCATCATCGGGTAGGCCAATTCAGGATCTAAAATTAAGGCTGTTGATGCCTCACTAATAGGAAAAATAACAATAGAGCCCAAACCTACTACTATCATTGGCCAGGTAAGAATGACTATACCGGCAACGGCAAACCAGAGTGAGGCTTTGATGGCATGCTTTTCACTCTTTGCTGAGAATAAGCGTTGCACGATATATCCATCACCTTGTGCCTGACCAAGCCACAACACACCAATAAGGCAAACAAAGGCAATCATTTCGGTAGTGCCGATATGCGATAGATCGGGAAACAAATCCAAGACCCCAGTGGGGGCATCCGCACTTGCAGCAATTTGGGAGGCAAGCTCTTTTGGACCACCTATTTGAACCAAGATCAAGACCGCGAGAATTATGCTACTAATAGTTCCAGCTGAAAAATGTAGCATATCTAGTATCACTACACCTTTGATGCCCGATGTGAGCGTATGAATAAGGGCAAAAGATAAGGTAATTGTCAATGCAAGTTCAGCACTCCACCCTAGCATAATATTTGAAAATTTAAGCATGGCGAGAATCACCCATCCCGTTGTAATAGAGTTTTTAAAAATTCCAAAGAAAACAGCAGTAAACCCACGAAGTGCGGAGGCCGATTTACCGCTATATCGAAGTTCAATCATTTCAGCATCGGTCAATATCTCTGCCCTACGCCAGTATTTTGCATAGAAAAAGACCATCATCATAATACCGGTACCTAAATACCACCAGAGCCAATTCGCATAAATACCCTTGCTACGTACCAATGCTGTCACTGCAAGCGGAGCATCGGTGGCAAACCATGTTGCGGCAATCGAGGTACCCAAAAGCCACCAGGGCAGATTGCGGCCTGCGACAAAGAAATCCGTAATATTTTTTGATTTATGTTTAGCGACAAAAAAGGCAATGGCTATTGACAATAGCATATAGCCAATTATGACCGCCCAATCTAGAAATTCAAGTCCCATAGGCCTGCTGTTTTTGGTGCCGGTGGTATAGTTACATTTAACTCAGCGGAGGCAGCACCTCCTTTTGTAAAACGAGCATTTCATTTAACATGTCTACCGCATTTCGATAGGAATTTACATTAGGTTCAATAAGAATGGCCTGTAACAGTTTATCTTTGGATTGTTCGTTATAGGCTTCTGTCAAAAGCTTGTGAATACTTGCATGCAGTCGAATAGTAGCTGCTATTCCCTCAGGAATTGGTTCCATGGAAATGGGATGAATTCCAGATGCATCACAATAAGCCGGTAGCTCTACTACTAAATCATCCGGTAAATTGGGTATGTAACCCTTGTTCGGTACATTCACCGATTCAAGCCATTGTCTTTCATTGCCGATGACCGACTCCATAATAAGGGTACCAATCTCCCTAGTTACTTTTAGACAGCCTTCTTCATCTTCCCAAATCATATCTTCGGTTTCCCCCATTGGTAACAACCTTTTACTGGTGTCTTTGATCCAAGGGCGATCGTAGTTAACTCGATCAGACGTATAAACCCCCTCTGGAATTTCGTTCTTTTCCCAAGGATGTCCTTCATAGGGATCATAGAAGAAGTTTAATTGAGGACAGACAAATTCTTCCGCCCAGCGAATATATTCCCCATAGTGGTTCGAGCCAGGAGAAGGCCACTGTCCAAATCTTCGTAATAAAATCCTACCCAACGCTAAATCATGCCATTTGGCCAACCAATCTCCTTTCAATTCAGTTTCACGTAATTTCGGATAAAGATCCTCACCTGTCGATTTATTTTTTATTTCTTGAAACCATGTAAAATGATTTAT
>DEBM01000008.1 GCA_002348545.1 Balneolaceae bacterium UBA2956 | reverse complement strand
CTTTGAAACCGAGTGGGATCTTATTTTATTAAAACCCTACCATGATGCAGAAAAGGTTGCTCTCGATTCATGGGATATCCCAGGTCTTATCAGCAAGGTACATGTAGATGGTACCATTAATGATCCTTCAGACATGGATAAAGGCTGGAGTGTTGAGATTGCAATTCCTTGGAAAGGTTTTATCAATAACTTTCGTTCAAAAACTCCGCCAACTGATGGTGAAATCTGGAAAGTGAACTTTTCTAGAGTTCATTGGGATACTGAAATCAAAGATGGGGAATATGTAAAAACAGACAGCCCAGAGTTTAATTGGGTTTGGTCACCACAGGGTCACATATACATGCACTTCCCACACTTTTGGGGACGAGTTCAATTTACTGAAACCCCTTCAGGCTCTGAGGAAATTCAATTTTTGGATGATGGTTTAGACAAGATTAGGTGGGCCCTTCGGCAGGTATATTTCCGACAAAGAAATTATAATTTTAAGAATGAAAGATATACAGCATCTTTAAAAAAACTAAATCTAATGAAAGCTCCTGTTGACGGAGTTCCCTGGCCACCAAAAATTATGGTAACTCCGTCAGGTTGGGAGGCAGAGCTTGTCTTTGGGGATAGTGCCATGTTTATAAGAAAAGATGGAAAGGTCTGGGGAAAATGAATCTGCATTTAGTTGACTGGCTAATTGTTTTTGTTGCCTTAGTAGGGATGTTTTATTCGGTTTCCTTTTCATCTGGCCTGATGAAAAGCGTGACCGATTTTTTGTCTGCAGGAAGAACAGCTGGAAGGTATCTAATTTCCGTATCAAGTGGCGTTGCTGGTCTCGGTGCCATATCGGTTGTCATGTTTTTAGAAATGGGATATATAGCAGGCTTTAGTCTTGCTTGGTGGGGTCTTAGCCAAGGGATTATCATTCTTATGTTAACAATGTCGGGATGGGTGATTTATAGGTTCCGATCCACTCGTTGTCTTACTCTAGCTCAATTCTTTGAAAAACGCTATAGTCGCAAATTTAGAATATTTACAGGTATAGTAGCCTTTACTGCAGGCATTATTAACTTTGGAATATTTCCAGCGGTCGGAGCTCAATTCTTCATAAGCTATTGCGGTTTACCAGAATCATTTATTGGAATACCCGTTTTCCCTCTGGTAATGATTATTCTCTTATCGATATCTTTATATTTTGTATACACCGGAGGGCAGATTGCCGTTATCATTGCAGACTTTTTTCAAGGGATCTTTGCAACCTTTGTTTTGATCGTTGTTGTGCTTTACCTATTCTTTAGTGTTGGATGGGACCAGGTCTCCCATTCTTTAGAACAAACACCTCTCAAGCTAGCCAAAGAAGAGATCACGAAGTTGCAAGATGATGAAGCCTATATGAAGCTAGCTGATCAGGAAAAAGAAAAAAGAAAAAACGAGATTGATGAAAAATATGAGAACTCATCAAGGATAAATCCATTTAAGACAAGCAATGTGGAGGACTTTAACTTTTGGTATTTTTTGATAGGAATCATTGGCATCATGTATGGTACTATGGGTTGGCAGGGTAGTCAAGCCTACAATTCATCTGCTAAAAGTGCCCATGAAGCAAAAATGGGATCTGTCCTTGCTGGATTTAGGGGACTTCCACAAGGATTATTTTTCCTGCTAGTACCCGTACTTATTTATGTTTTTATGAACCACGCTGATTATGCAAGTGTAGCTGCGTCAGTAGAGCTATCACTTCAGGATCTAGAGACGGATACTCTTAGATCGCAAATGCGTGGCCCTATTGTGCTCTCAACGGTACTGCCAATTGGTTTGTTAGGAGCTTTTGCCGCATTGATGCTTGCAGCCTTTATCAGCACGCATGATACGTATCTACATTCTTGGGCAACTATACTAGTACAAGATGTAATCATGCCATTTAGAGAAAAACCATTTGACAAAGATACCCACCTTAAGGTCCTCAGATATGCGATACTGGGCGTTGCTGTATTTATATTTTTCTTCAGTTTACTATTTCAACAAAATCAAGCGATTGCTCTCTTCTTTGCAATTACCGCAGCAATCTTTGCTGGAGGCTCAGGAGCGGTGATCATTGGCGGACTTTATTGGGATAGAGGAACAACCAAAGCGGCCTGGACTGCTATAATAATTGGAGCGTTTATAAGCGTTAGTGGAGTATTGGTAAAACAGATATCAGTTGAATGGTTAAACGATACATCATCCTATGTTCAGCTAAAAAATATTTTGGAATTTATTAGAAACATTAATGGCCAAGAATATTGGGGAATAAGTATGGGGGCTTCTGCCTTTGCATATGTTGTGGTATCAGTTTTAGATAATTCAGAGCCGTTTAATATGGATAAACTTTTAAATCGTGGAAAGTATGCGATTGAGGGTGAAAAAAAGATAATCAATGAGAATACAGAGTTAGGTTGGAAGATATTTTTGATGGGTGAAGAATTCACCAAAGGAGACAAATTAATTTATATCCTGAATTATGTATGGACTGGCATTTGGACTCTGGTTTTTATTGTAGGCACCATTTACAACCTCTCAAATGAAGTAAGCGACGCTAGTTGGATGTTTTTTTGGAGGAATTACATTTATATCTTCATTGTAATTTCCCTAGTGATAATTGTTTGGTTCACGGTTGG
>DEBM01000016.1 GCA_002348545.1 Balneolaceae bacterium UBA2956 | reverse complement strand
ATAGTACCGAAAACCCTCATGAATTGAGGAGAATATTAAAAAACATAGAAAAGGTGATGGGAAGAAAAGTCTCTCAAAAGGGGATGTCTAATCGTGTAATTGATTTAGATCTAATTCTATACGGCAGTCAAACGATTAGAGATATAGACATTCCAAGTGACGATATTAAAAAATATAAATTTGTCTTAGAGCCTTTAGCAGAGATAGCACCTGACAATTTGCATCCCATCCTTAATAAATCTTTCAAACAATTATTTGATTCTTGCTTTGGGTGAAATTTTACCCAATGAATGAAAAATTTAGGGCGATGTACTAGATTTGAGAGAAATGTGTATGTGCAATTTCCCAGTCGCCATTTTCTTTCACCAAAACCATTGTTGCGTTATCCATTGATGGGGGCGAAAGTTCACCCTCACTAGGAATAAAGTCGAACCTTCTCACAAAGTGAGCAACTGCAACATCGCCATAAATTTTCACTTTAGGTGAAACTATTGTCTGCATTATTTTCCATCCAGAGTCTCTTTTTAGGGTCGCAGCTCTCCTTTCATTCTGAATCATTAAATTATCTTCTTGGTCGGGCCAAACGTAAGCACCAGCAATCATTACCCTGTCACTTCTAATGAGCTCAGCTTGCTCATTTAGGTCTCCTTCCAGAGACGCCCAGGTTTTGATTACTTCAATTACATCACTCTTATCATCTCCAAATAATGCGACAGGATTTATTAAGAATAGTGTTGATAAAAAAATGCTTTTAAGCAGCTTCATGTGTTTCTCCTAGTAATTAAAATTATTTGATAAAAATAGACTCTCTACTTTAAATGATTTCTCCCAAAGCTCTAGCTCTTTCAGAGACGGATTCTTCATCTTCCTTTAGGTGCTTAGCGGCCATGAAAAGTGCTACAGATGGAATTAGTAAGATAAATAGGATTAACGCCATCGAAGTTTGCATAGCTTCACCGGGGGCATAGCCTTGATATTCAAACAAATCACTTATTCTGCCCAAAGTATATGGTCCTAGTGCCAGACCAACCATACTCAAAGTCAAAATGAAGAAAGCTCCTGCCATAGCTCTCATTCTTGGCAGTACAAGATTAGTCACAGTCGTGGCAGCACATCCAACATAAACTGAGCTACCGATGTGATAAATAAAATTGAACAATAGAGATGTATTTTTAGATTCTGAATAAATCATTCCAAAGCATCCTAAGGTGGTAATCAGGACTCCACCCACGAAAATTACATAAAGCCTTCCACCAACATATTTGTCCCTTAGTTTGTCACCAAAATATCCACCCCCAATCACTCCAATGAATGATCCAATAGCAGTAATAAGACCTATAAGAGTTCCAATTTCAAGAGCCGACATTCCATGGTAGTTAATATAGAAAGAGGGTGTGAACGCGGAGTAGGCATATCCAACAAAAGGTATGCAAGGAAAGGATATGAATGAATAGAGGATTGCCTTGCTCCTAAACATTAGAGTAAATGCGACAATATCTCTTTTACTTAAGCTTTGTATCCAGGTACAAACTAAATAAGTCCCAATTCCCCAAGCAATCCACTGAAGGAAGTCACCAGTTATTTTATAAAGGGAAAAACACAATACGAATATGGCAGATCCAATTAAAACATTGATACCAAGTGATTTTAAGGTATCTTTGTTTCCCAATAAGGACAAAGGCGTTAGTCCAATGAACTCTCTAAAAGTCTCCTTAAAGGGTTCCTTACTCGGCTCAGTGACAAGACCTTCACTTAATCCTCTTATTGGCTCTTTTATAAATAAAAAGGTGATTATGGAAAGTATAATTCCTGGAAGCCCTACACCCATGAAAGCTGCCTGCCATCCTTTGAGCTGAAAGGGTGCTTGAGTGTAGTCGGGGTAAGCTGAATTCCATGTATCTAATATCGCGCCCCCCAAAAAAAGTCCTATACCAGCCCCTATATATAGCCCGCTAGAATATATTGAAAGAACAGTAGCTCTTACTTTAGGAGAAAAATAATCTGATAAGAGTGAATATGCTGATGGCGTAGCACTTGATTCTCCTATGCCAACTCCAAACCTGTAGATAGATAAGCTCAAGAAGGATTTAGCTGTCCCTGAAAGGAAAGTCATAAAACTCCAAAAAGCTAGCCCAATACTGATTAAATTCTTCCTATTCCAGGAATCTGCTAGCTTACCCATTGGTATTCCTACAACGGAATAAAAAACACCAAAAGCAGTTCCAAACAAGAAACCTATGTCGCTGTTTGAAATACCTAGGTCAGCTTTTATATCTTCCGCAAGAATTGAAAGAATCTGCCTATCTATAAAATTGAAGATATAGACGAGGACAAGAAGACTTAACGCAACTTTTGCGTGGTAGCCTCCTACCTCAGATTTTTTTTCTTCTGACAAAATATTTTTTTATATATTTTAAGATTCTATTCTTGCTGTTGCGTTGCCCGTAATAACTGCAATATCATCTTGATTAGTAGTTTCAATCATTAGATCTACAACTTTGTCCCCATTTTCTTCACGAATTTCAATAATGGTTGCTTTACCGGTTAGCGTATCTCCTGGCCACACTTGATTTGTAAATCTCACTCCGTATTTCTTGAGGGCTCCGTCTCCAACAAAGTTTGTCAACATAGTACCTGTTAGCCCCATGGACAACATTCCGTGCGCAAAAACACTAGGGTATCCGGCAATTTGAGTAGTAAAAATCTCGTCTGTATGTAAAGGATTGTAATCTCCTGATGCCCCAGCATACTGGACTATTTGTGTTCTTTTGAGGTCTTCTACGAGGACTGCGGTATGTACATCACCGACATTAATTTCATTTTCTTTTAGCATGACTTACTCCTTAACTATCAACTGCTCTTTCAGTTTGAACTCCCACACCTGTAGCAGTTATCACAAGCTCACCGTTCTGATTTCTATATTCAGTAACGCTTTCGCTAAATTTTAGTTTACCAGCTCTTTTACTTTCCTTTTCCCAAGAATTTCCTGGTTTAGTTGTTGCTGAAAGAACGTCACCGGCTTTGACAGGTAAGTGATATTCAAAGTGTTGTTCTGCATGAAGTCCCATAGCAGCTCCACCTCCACCCCCACCAGATTCCTTAGAGGGCTTTGCACCTGTTGCTTCTTTACCAGAGCCAAACCATCCTTCACCTCCTACCTTAGGTCGCAAGAAATAATCGGGATCAAATTGAGCACTTGATTGCGCAAAAGTAGGTGGAGCAATTATTCCCCC
>DEBM01000003.1 GCA_002348545.1 Balneolaceae bacterium UBA2956 | reverse complement strand
TTGTAAGGTTATATTATTACATAACATTCTTTTAGATAAGGAAATTACTAAAAAATTTACATAAATTTTTTTTGCTCGAATTAGCTGATTTAAAAAAATTCAAAAAAAACCAAAAAAATCTATGTTTTTTGTTGAAAATATAGTACTTTAAGGGATTAAATAGTCGTATTTCGGGGATATTTTATGATTAAAGAAATTAAAAATTTATTTTTATTCTCATTTTTGGCTTTTTCATTTGTGTTATCTGCTGATAATCCTGGTGATGAAGTTGTAAATGACGAGCCAGCTGAAGTAGTTGAAGAAGCTGTGGAATCAGAGCCTGTATCTGATGACAGTGAACCTGCTGAAAGCGAGGATTCAAGCGAACCTGTAGAGTCTGAAGACGGTGTTGTAACACTTGAAAAAGTCACTGTTACTGGTTCAAGAATTAAGAGAAGTCAGGTTGAAGGAGCTACTCCCTTAATTGTTATCACAAAACAAGATATGAAAGATAACGGTTACAGAAACCTTACTGAGGCTCTTCAAAGCTTGCCTATAGCTAGTGCTCAAACTCAAAATGAACAGTTAGTGAATACCTTCACTCCTAACGCTTCTGAACTTGATTTAAGAAGATTTGGACCAGGAAGGGTGCTTGTTCTTGTTAATGGAAGAAGGATGGCAGATTACCCATTCCCTTATAACAACTCATCAAACTTTGTAAATACAGGAACAATTCCATCTGGATTGATTGATAGAATCGAAATTGCAACATCTGGTTCTTCTGCGATTTACGGTTCAGATGCTGTTACTGGTGTAGTTAACATTATTACAACTACTGGTAAGGAGTATAGCGAAGTTGATGTTTTTGCAGGACAAACAGAACACGGTGGCGATAACATTTTTGATGCAACCTTTGTAACAGGTGGCTTTAGAGGCAACCACAGTTGGACTGTTGGTGCAAATGCTTATCACATTGATCCAATGTATTACCACGATAGAGAAGGATTTAGAAGTTGGGCAGATAACCCAATTTGGTCTGACCCTAATGATCCCCTATACAGGTCAGATGCAGTATTTGCAGACGTTATTCTTGGATTAGTAAGTTCTGGTGGTCGTGATAGCACACCTCGAGGAGCTGGTGAGTATGGTTTAGATGCTGTTCTTGGAAACGGTTATACATGTCCAGAAATCTACCCTACAGCTTTTGAATGGTACAAAGCAGATTATGGTTATACATCCCCACCATATTCTCAACCAGGTGCATATTGTGTTCAAGACTACGCTGATGATAATCAAACTATGATTAACGAAAGAGATGAGTACACCATAATGGGTACTTACAACTATAACTTTGATAATGGTGTTGTTTTAAGTGCTAGAGCTTTTTACTATGAGTCAGAGTCATATATAAATAGTTTCTCAAGATGGTTCAGTCTTTCAAATGTATGGACAGCGACTCCGCACACTACAAGACAGGATTCAGGATTTGCTACAGCTGTTGTTCCTACTGGCGCAATTGGGCCTAACGATTTCGGTAATTACAGATATACGAGAACATTAGGTGGTCAATCTGGACCAAATGGAAGAAGAGAATCTAACTATACCGAAGATACCTTCGATATTTTTGTTGGTTTAAATGGTGTATATGCTAACGGCTTCGAATGGCAGGCTGGAATTAGCACAACTGAATATAATTCTTTGTATGAGACTACACCTCTAACAACTGAGGTTTATGATTACATTACTGGTGCAGACAGAGGTGATACAACTGACATTTCTGGTTATTATCAGTGGAGAGGTGATTTGTACTACAATGCTGCATATTACTTTGGCAGTGGTTTTTATTTGAGCCTTGCTAATTTCTATTACAGCTACATGAATACACCTGAGGCACAAAATCATCCTTGTGGTGTTGATACTATTGTTGATCCATATACTGGAGCAACATCAAGTGCATGTTTAGCTTGGGATAGAGCTTTTGCTCCAATACCTGACAGTGAAATTTCTAATTTTAATGCACCTGAAGTAACTGGTGCTGAAACTTCATCCACAATGATCGATTATCAGGTAACTGGTGAACTTGATGCTCAGCTTGCTGGCGGGCCAATTGCTTTTGCTGCTACTGTTGAGTACCACGAACAAGATTACTTACTCAAACCTGATCCAAGAAGAGTAGCATCTGACTTAGGAACTCCAGGTGTTCCAATTTTTATTAATGGATCTGCTAGACAAGGTGGCGGAGAAAGAGACAGATTTTCTGTTGGTGCAGAATTCTTATTACCTGTTACTCCAAAGCTTGAGGTAACAGCAGCGATTAGATCTGATGAGTACGATAATGTTTCAAGTACAGTTGGACGTAAACAATCAGCAATGCTCAGTTTTGCATATAGACCAAATGATAAACTTCTTGTCAGAGGTTCTGTTTCAGAAAGCTTCAGGGCTCCTGATATGCATTATGTTTTTGCTGGAAACAGTTCTTACTTCAGTACAGTAGTAGACTATAGAGATTGTTATCAAAGCGGTGTGCCTACAGCAGCAGCTTGTGATAACTCTTATACTATAAGAGGAAAATTTAGAGGAAACCCTCTGCTAGATGCTGAAGAAGGTGATAACTACTCAATTGGTCTAGTTTGGGATTACGCAGAAGGTGGATCTTTCACAATGGATCTTTTCCAAGTGGTGCTTGAAGGTGCTGTAACAAACGTAAGCGTTAGCAATTTAGCAGCTAGAGAAGCTTATTGTACTGCCGATGATAAAGCTGACTTCGAAAGATTCTACAATAATTCAGATTTTTCATCTGTGAGTTGTGCTGACATACTCCCAAATGTTGTTCGTTCAGATCCTGATGCTCTTGATACAGATGGTTTAGGTGACATAAGTGAAATTACAACTTTCAATAGAAACCAAACCATGCAAGAGTACCTCGGTGTTGATACAACATGGAGATATTCATTCTCTACTGAATCAGCCGGTGACTTTAGTTTCGTTGTTTATAACTCAAATATAATAAGCAGAAACTTCAAAGTTGACGATATATCAGAAGAGATAGACTATTTAGATACATATATCTATCAACCCAGATCTCAGCAAAATGCTACAGCATTATGGAGATATGATGACTGGAGAGTTTCATTGTTCTTAGATAGAACAGGACACATGGAACAGTATTATGGTGAAAAGGGCGATCCTTTCATAACTGCTAACCTTTCAGTTGGATATAATTTTTCTGCTGATTTTGATCTAAGAGCTACTATAGCTAACATTGAAGATAAGATGCCTGAAAAGGACAGCGCCTACGGTTGGCCTTATTTCAATCAGGGATACTATAGTATTTTTGGACGAGCAGTATATATTAGCGCATCATATAGATTCTAATTTATATATATAAAATAGTTTAAAAACTATATAATATCGGGGCCTTCAAGCAAGGCCCCAATTATTTATAACTATGAAAAAACAAATCAAACTAATACTAGCTTTATTATTAACATTTAATCTTGTAGCTCAGGAGCAAGAAAATTCTGAAACTGTTGTACCGGAAAATCCTGAAAGTCTTGTTGAAGATTCTATTAATATCCAATCAGGAACAATTGAAAATCTTCAAAAATCTCAATTAAAAATTGATAAGCTTGATGACGAATCAAAAAAATTAACTAATGAGTATAAAGACACAATTGTTGAGTTTGAGATTTTGAATAAATATGACAATCAGCTTGAAAAAATTACCTTTAGTCAGGCTGAAGAAATAGCAAATTTTGAAAGACAAATTGAAGAGTTAGATGAAACCAATAAGTATGTGCTCCCACTTCTTGAAAGAATGGTTGTAACATTGAGAGAGCTTATTGAAGTAGATGTTCCATTTCTCCTCGATGAAAGAATGACAAGACTAGAGGAGCTTGAGGATATCTTATACAGAGCAAATTTTTCAACAGCTGAAAAATTTAGAAAAA
>DEBM01000056.1:2724-2857 GCA_002348545.1 Balneolaceae bacterium UBA2956 | reverse complement strand
CCTAGAAGCTTCTTATATGAATATTGCGGGTTTGGCTTTTACGGATCAAACACAATTGAAATTCAACTACAGTAATTGGATGGGAAGTGCGGGGATTTCTTTTAACTCCGCTGGTATTGCCCAACGAGTATCT
>DEBM01000056.1:0-2398 GCA_002348545.1 Balneolaceae bacterium UBA2956 | reverse complement strand
TGGTATTGCCCAACGAGTATCTGAGTCTAGTGTTATCGCCATTAGCATTCAGTCTATGAATTATGGTGATATTCCAATTACGACCGTTGAAAACCCAGAAGGAAATATTGGCTTCTTTTCTCCGAGAACAAATGTTTTCAATATAGGTTATGCGCGTGCTTTCTCATCCAGTATTTCTGGTGGAATTAATTTCAAAGTGATTTCTGAGAATATATCAAATCTTAAGGCGACAGGTATCGCAATAGATGCTGGTATCCGTTATGTTGCCGGAGAACAAGAGCAGGTTAAATTTGGAATAACATTGAAAAATGTAGGGCCAGTTATGAAATATAAAGGTGATGGGTTGGCGCAACAAGCGGCTTATGTATCAACTGGCTTTATTGCCTCCCTTGAAGAACGCTCTTCTGCTTTTGAGATGCCATCCTTGCTATCGATAGGGGGGTCTTATGACTTCATTTTTAATGAAAGTAATAAGCTTAATTTAGGACTAGGTTTTACGGCAAATTCCTTTTCGAATGACCAATACAGAATAGGTTTAGACTATTGTATGACAAACGAAAGAATGGCGTTTAATATTCGAGGTGGTTATGTTTATGAAAAGAATCTATTAGATATTGAAAATCGTTCTAATGCATTGGTCGGTCCAACTGCAGGTTTTTCTATTGATGCATTGGTGGGTCAAAATAAAAACGCTTTAGGTGTTGAGTATTGCGCTCGATTTGCAGGTATTTTTGGAACCATACATACTATAGGAGCAACGATCAGCTTAAAATAGTCATAACATTTATTTACAGTCCTTGATTTAGCCCGATGAGGGCCTATCTATATATTTACAGAATACGATGGCGAAGATTAATTATTATACCCCTGAAGGTCTTCAAAGCTTAAAAGATCAGCTTAATGAACTAAAAACAGTTCAGCGACCCGCTATTTCTCAGCAAATAGGCGAGGCACGAGATAAAGGCGATCTATCAGAAAACGCTGAATATGATGCCGCAAAAGAGGCTCAAGGTATTTTAGAAATGAAGATTTCTAAGCTTGAGGCGGTAATTTCCAATGCTCGATTAATCGATGATTCAAATATTGACAATTCAAAGGTGTATATTCTTTCAAATGTTAAAATTAAGAATATCGCAAATGGTATGGAGATTGACTATACGTTAGTCGCAGAAAATGAGGCTGATCTCAAGGCCAGAAAGATTTCTGTCGAATCACCCATAGGAAAAGGCTTGTTAGGTAAGTCAAAGGGAGATATTGCGGACATAATCACTCCTGGTGGTACGATGCAATTTGAAATAGTCGAAATTTCAAGATAGTGTCAAGTATCTTTTCAAAAATAATCAATGGTGACATTCCTTGCTACAAGATTGCTGAAGATGATTCTTTTCTGGCTTTTCTAGATATTCACCCCCTCGTTAAAGGACATACTCTCGTTATTCCTAAGAAGGAGATTGACTATATATTTGACATAGATGATCATACCTTGAGCGAAATGATGGTTTTTTCTAAAATGGTTGCGGCAAAGCTAAAGGCTGCAATTCCATGTAAAAGAATAGGTATATCTGTTATTGGTTTGGAGGTTCCACACGCCCATATTCATTTGGTTCCCATCAACGAAATTCAAGATATGAACTTTAGCAAAGCTAAAATGGAGTTATCGGATGGTGAAATGATTGCGATCCAAGAACGCATTGTAAAATAAGCCTAAATTACTCTATTCAAGCTCACAATTTGTATAAAGTGTTAGCCCACTCGAATAATCCTTTACATTAATGGTAAATGATATAGATTGATGCCCAATCATTCCTTTTGTATCGAAGTTGAGCGTAACCGTTGTTGACTCATTCGGAAGTAAGTGAAGCTTTTCACTAGTCACTTTTTTAATGGAAGTGTTTTGTGGTAAAGTAATTTCAACTTTTTCACTGGACGAATTTGTTACTAAAAATGAATTTGTCAGAATGACTCCACTTTTTTTGCCACCAAGGTTCTTCACCATTTCTTGAGACTTTAAAGGTATGATTGATTTATCTCTATCAATAGAGATGTGTTTGATTTGTATTCGTCTTTCCAGGCCTGCTGCTTTTGAAAATATGGATTCATTTTGCACCATAGCATCATCGCTAATCGTTTGGTCTGCTGCATATTCACCAAACGGAAAACAAACGAAACTTAATGATGTATTATTTTTAGATAAATATGGCTTGAATGCCCCATCATCGACAGTTTTAAAATAATTAATGAGTGATGAGATTCTTCGTTTGGTAAGGTTTACATTATATGCTGTGTTCGCAATTGGACTTGCATATCCTTTTATACTTAATTCTATCTTCGATCCCTCGTTCAGTTCTTTGAGTAAAATGGATTTTAAACTATCTAGCATTATAGCACCGAAATCAAC
>DEBM01000036.1:48526-48807 GCA_002348545.1 Balneolaceae bacterium UBA2956 | reverse complement strand
TTATATAGAAAAATTTATTCAAAACCCTCATCATGTTGAAATACAAATTTTAGCCGATCAATATGGTAATGCTATCTCACTAGGTGAAAGAGACTGCTCTTTACAACGCAGACATCAAAAAATCTTAGAGGAAGCCCCATCTCCTCTTTTGACAGCTGATTTACGTGAAAAAATGGGGCAGGCCGCTGTAAATGTGGCTCTTTCAGTTAAATATGAGGGTGCTGGTACTGTCGAATTTTTGGTCGATGATGAGCTTAATTTCTACTTTATGGAAATGAATA
>DEBM01000036.1:0-48209 GCA_002348545.1 Balneolaceae bacterium UBA2956 | reverse complement strand
TATTTTATGGAAATGAATACAAGAATACAGGTTGAACATCCAGTTACAGAACAAATTACGGGATTTGACCTTATTGAAGAACAAATTAAAGTTGCCGCTGGAATGTCTATCGCAGATTATCAGGTTAATTTAACAGGACATTCTATTGAATGCAGAATTAATGCAGAAGATCCTGAGTTTAATTTTCGACCTTCTGCAGGTGAAATTACGGTATTCCATCCTCCTGGTGGTCAAGGTATTCGGCTAGATACACATGTCTATTCAGGTTATCGGATTCCTCCTAATTATGACTCAATGATAGCTAAACTAATTGTTACTGCTAAAACTAGACCTGAAGCAATTATTAAAATGCGTAGAGCACTACAAGAGTTTATTATAGAGGGTATCAAAACGACTATTCCTTATCACATTCAATTGATGGCTGACCCAAGCTTTAATCAAGGCTCTGTTAGTACCAAATATCTTGAAACTTCATTTACCTACAAATCAGAAGAAAAGCTGAATTTTTAAATAATTTGCACATCTATGAATACACCAAAACATCTGTTTTACACTAAAGATCATGAATGGATTAATATTCATGATAATGGTACTGCTACTATTGGAATAACTGATTTTGCCCAAGGAGAATTAGGAGATATTGTTTTCGTTGAATTAAATGAAATTGGGGATTTATGCGAAAAAGAAGAAACTTTTGGTACCGTAGAGGCGGTAAAAACTGTATCAGACCTTTATGCTCCATTAGATGGAGAAATTATAGAAATTAATGAAGCTCTTGAAGATGAACCTGAATTAGTTAATGATGATCCCTATGGGCAAGGCTGGATGATCAAAATTACTATTTCGAATCCCGATCAACAATCCGAACTGTTAGATTCCAAAGCCTATCAAGCACTTATTTAAATAGTATGAGTCGTCATAACGAATGGATTCTAATATTAGACTATGGTTCTCAATTTACCCAGCTGATAGCAAGGCGTCTTAGAGAACTCAATATCTACTGCGAGATTCATCCATATAATGTAAATTTAGCTCAAGTCAGCACCCCTCAACCTTCAGGAATTATACTATCTGGTGGTCCAATGAGTGTTAATGATGATGGAGCACCACCTCTTCAACCCGAAATTTTCGAATTTAAATCACCAATTTTAGGTATTTGTTATGGCCTTCAACTATTGTCACATAACTTAAAACCTGGCTCTGTTGAAAGGGCACAAAAAAGAGAATATGGAAGGGCTCATTTATTAATTGACAATGGAAGTGACCTGCTTAAAGAAATCCCGCAAAAATCAGTAGTATGGATGTCACATGGTGATCAAATTGAAGACTTAGATTCAAATTTTGTCATCATAGGACACACCAAAAATACTCATGTTGCTGCTATTAAGCATCTTCATAAACCAATTTTTGGAGTGCAGTTTCACCCAGAGGTAGTACACACTGAATTTGGAACACGATTACTTTCTAATTTCGCACTAGATATTTGTGGTCTAGTTGGTGACTGGACTGCCTCTTCATTCATCGACGAACAAACCGAAGCAATACAAGCTAAAGTGGGTAATGATAAAGTACTTTGCGCATTGTCTGGTGGTGTAGATTCTACCGTTGTTGCTACCCTACTGAACAAGGCACTAGGTGAGCAATTATTATGTGTTTTTGTGAATAATGGATTATTACGAAAGAATGAATTCAGTGATGTCCTGCGACTTTATGAAGAAGAGTTACATTTACCTGTGAAAGGAATAGATGCGTCTGAATTATTCATAGATCGTTTAACAGGTATTTCTGATCCAGAAAAAAAACGAAAGATTATTGGTAAAACCTTTATTGATGTATTTGACAAGGAAGTGAAAAACATAGATTCATTTAAGTATTTAGCTCAAGGCACTCTATACCCAGATGTTATAGAAAGTGTCTCATTTAAAGGTCCATCAGCAACTATAAAATCACATCATAATGTCGGCGGCTTACCGGATAAAATGAGGCTCAAACTCATTGAACCTGTACGGGAGTTATTCAAAGATGAAGTCCGAATTGTGGGTCGAGCGTTAGGTATACCCAGTCTTTTTATCGATAGACATCCATTTCCTGGACCTGGCTTAGGTATTCGAGTTCTTGGAGAACTTAGTCGTGAAAAATTACGCATATTGAGAGAATCAGACGCCATATTCATTCACTCTCTTCGTGAATCTGGCCTATATAATAAAATCTGGCAGGCCTTAGCAGTACTTTTACCTGTGCAAAGTGTGGGTGTTATGGGTGATGAAAGAACTTATGAATATACAATTGCTCTACGAGCGGTAACTTCAACTGATGGTATGACAGCAGATTGGGCTCTTCTTCCCTATGAGTTCTTAGGAGATGTATCTAATCGTATAATAAATGAGGTAAACGGTGTTAACCGTGTGGTTTACGATATAAGTTCAAAACCACCTGCTACTATTGAATGGGAATAAAGGATAGGGTTTAACTATGACAAAATCGGTTATTTATTTACAAATATCATTGTTCATGTCAGCTTATGCAACGGTTTCGTCCGAGAACATAGTTTTAGCCCAAACTCTACCACAGCAAGTACAGTATCAGGAACTTCTATCCTTATATGAGCAAGGCTTAGATAGTATTATTATACAACAATACTCCACTCCTACTTTTGAAGCTGAATATTATTATCTCGCTAGTAGTTATTTACGTTTAGGAGATTATAACCAAGCTTTAATTTACTTTTCAAGCTTGATCAATATTTTTAATTCAGAAGAGTCTATTTGGTGGAATATCGAAGCAGGTTTAGCAATAGCTAAAATATCTTTCTATTTAAAAAATTATTCTACCGCATTAGAGCAATCATATGCCCTATCTATTCATTCTAGTTCAACAGTGGATCAAAAAAATAGAGCAGCTACATTCGTCGGAGATATATTAGGGTACTTAAGTCCAGCTGATTTAGTACAAATACTTACTGATAATTACCCTGTTCAGCTTAAAGCTAGTATTTTGGAAGAGCTTATATACACTATTCCTTATGAGCTTGCTAATTCATTATTATCGGATATAGAACATTTGGCTGAAAAGTCAGGCGAGAGTAATAATTTAACCTTAAGTAAAGTTAAACAGCAATTATCCCTACCTGTTCAATACCGAAATAGGTATAATCCATTGAAGCAGCATAGTGCGCCTGATGGTTTTCATTACCGGTTGGGGATATTACTTCCCATGTATTCGTTAGATGATCCTAGATACACTGTAGTTCAGGATTTATATAAAGGTATGTCATTTGCAGCAGAAGAATTCAATGCCAACACCCCAGATGCAAAATTTTTTCTTATTTATAGATCTACCAGTGATACCACAACTACAAATAGTGAACTAAGTATCCAAAAATCAAGCTCTATTCATTTTGCACATACTCAATTTTCGTCCCTGGTTATTTCTGATCGAGTCAGTGCAATAATTGGACCCCTATATTCTAATGAAGCCCAATCATATGCTCCACTTGCTGAACAATATGATACTCCACTATTTTTACCTCTAGCCAATGCCGATAGTTTAGATCTTCATAATAATTACATGTTCCAAGTTAACCCTAGTTTTAGTTCTCAAGGGGCAAACTTGGCTAGGTATGCTGTAGAAAATCTTGGCTACGATACTCTCGGCATCATAGCCGAAAAAGGTAGTTTAGGGGAAACAGCGGCTCACTTTTTTCTCAGAGAATCTGAGCGACTAGGAGCTTTTGTAGCCTATAATTTTGTCGAAAACCTTGAGGAGCGAGGCTATGGAATAACAGATTTCACCCAATTTTTCACCACCGATACATTAGATAGTGTAACTATCATTGATGCGGTTTATGCCCCATTTACGGGAACGATTGCTCAAACATTAATAGAATCACTTCTTACAGACCTAGAAGCTATGCGAAGTACCATTGACATCCTAGGATCAGAAGAATGGGGTGGTGTGAATATTAATACCTCTAGACTACCAGAAACCGATATTTATTTTAGTAGAGGCTTTGCTGTCGACACTACTCAAAGTAAGACTCAATTATTTGCCTCTTCATACAAAGAACGCTATGGTGAATATCCTACTAACTTTAGTTATATAGGGTTCGATGTAGCATATTATGTCATGCGCGAATTATACTCAGCTAAAAATCCTAAAGCCTTAAAAAATAGAATTAAAAAATCCTCGCCTTACAAAGGACATGCATTTACTATAGATTTCCATAACACTCACGTTAATTCTTCCGTATTTATTCAGCATATCCCTTCTTATAAAACTACCAATGAACAAAATTGAGTCGTTTAGAAGGATGATTGTTCACGATCCCTTTTGATTCGGTACTGCTCTTGTATCCAATCTCTCCATATTTTGCTAGCCTTTAGATGGTCTTCATAACTAGTACTAAATGTGTGTGTGCCTTTAGGACTAGCTACCATATACAAATACTCGTGACGTTCTGGGCATGCAGCAGCCTCTAAACTGCTGTAAGAAGGATTGGTTATAGGGCCAGGTGGTAAACCATTAATTTGATAGGTATTGTATGGGTGCTCAAAACTATAGTCTTTATACAGTAACCTTCTGCGCTGGCCCAAAGCAAAATTTACTGTTGGATCCGCTTGTAATCTCATATTACTATTTAAACGATTCCAATATAGTCCTCCTATACGTTTTTTTTCCTCCTCAAATCTGTATTCCCATTCTATGATTGAAGCCATGATGATAATTTCTTCCCATCGGGATGATGTGTATGGATCTCCGTCTATAAATCTTGATAAGGCTTTAGTATTTTCGTCTATTAATCGACTTATGATAGTCTTAGGTTTATCGGTCCAATAAACACTGTAGGTTTCTGGATATAATTGTCCAAGTACTCGAGTTGTATCTGAGTTAATTTTCGATAGCCACGTATCATCTTTTAGGACTTCGAGGAAATCATTCTCATTATATAAACTTTGTTGATCGAGTTGGTCAATTATTGATTCAATACTCTTCCCAGGAAGTATTGTCAATGAAATTGGATCTTGCAAACCCCTTCCTAGTTTTTCTAGCAATTGATCCAAAGAACTGCTCTTAGTTACTAAATAATGACCTCTTGGTACTGATTTCCAACCTGATAGTCGTCTTGCCCATTCAAAAACGTCTGAGTTTATGTATAACCCTTCTTTTACTAACACGTTAAAAACACTATCCATTGGTAGTGCACGATCAAAGTACAATGAAATATCATCTTGAGGAGAAAATGACCTATCGAGGAATCCATTGGAATGTAAAAGATAATTTCTAGGGCTAAACACCAATAAAAAAGAGGCAAAAAATAATACTATTTGCAGTACAAATGGTTTCATAGGTGTTGATATATGTCAGCGAGTTGTATTAAAAAGATAAGACTTGTATAAATATTTTCTGGATATTCAATGTATAATTAGTTGATTAGATTCCTTTGCTTAGCGTCTTGAAAAACATTAATTAAAAAAAGTATATGATCGGCTAATGTTTCACCAATAAGCTCGACACCATGATATATATCGTCACGAGAAACATTCGCAGCAAAGTTGACATTTTTTAATTTTTTAGTGATCGATTTCACCTTCATCCCATCATATCCTGTTGGTCGAATTAATGATACAGCATGTATGAAACCAGATAACTCATCAGAGGCAAATAAATAGCAGTCCATTTCAGTTTCGGCAGTTACCCCTGTTCGTTCGGGTGCGTGAGCTAGGATTGCATGTTGTATTTCATCTGATAATTCTAATATTGGGAATATGTGCTCTACAGCATGGTTGGGGTGTTGATCTGGATATATCTCCCAGTCAATATCATGCAATAATCCACATAACCACCAGTCATGAATTGTATTTTCATTTTTGTCTAGTTTTTTGGCACTCGCCTGCATAGCAATTGCCACCATATGTGAATGATTTAATAGAGAATTTGATTTGATATATGTATTAAGTAACGATTCGGCATGCTTTTTTTCCATATTCCAAACTTTTGATTCGATAGATAATTAAGTATTAAATACAAACTATAGTCTTAAATATTAAATTTTTGTTTGCTTTGAAAAAATATAAAAGAGGTAAACAAATTTACTCATTCAAATAATTTTTAAATAAGTATAAATAGTCAAGAATGTACAATACACTAATATCAATGTCTTACTATTATAAAAGCAAGTCAACTTATCTATTGACGTTACTATTAGCTGGGCTATTGACTCTTAGCTGTATGACTAATATAGAAAATATTGAAGGAGAAGAAGTACAAGATGTTTCGTTTAAGCTTAATGTAGAACCTATTCTAAAGCAATATTGTGTTTCTTGCCATGGTAATGTCGCAGGTATAAACCTAAGTAGCTATGACGCAGTCATGAGTAATATTGGTACTAATTGGAAAGAGAATATTGTTGTTCCTGGTGATGCTTTGAATAGTGGTTTATATGATGTATTGTTAGAGAGACCACAATTCCAGCTTCAGCAAATGCCAACGGGTGGACCTTACTTAACAGGCAATGAAATAGAAATTATAAAATCGTGGATCAATGAAGGTGCAAAAAATAATTAATTCTAATCTCAAGTTTTATTTCTTTACTGCGAAATTTATGGTATTTATATCAGTGCAGGTCTTGGCTCAAAGCTATTACTCGGAAGTTGGTACAGCTTCTTTTACTTCTAGTATACCATACTATGAATTTACAGGTTCAAGTAACCAGTTAACTGGGCTTATTGATGTTTCAGAAAATACAGTTGATTTTTATTTAGACTTAGAGACTTTAGATAGTGGTATTAAAAAAAGAGATAAGGACATGCGACTAACCTTAGAAACAAAGAAATATCCCTTTGCAGAGTTCTATGGTATACTTTTAGATAGCATTGATTTTAAAAATACTCAGTTACAGAGTATACGAACCAAAGGTAACTTTAGTATTCATGGAGTATCACAGGAAATCGAGGTAAAAGGAAATTTAACGATGATAGACAATGCCTTAAAATTAACAGCTGAATGGATAGTAAAACTTGATGACTATGATATTATACCCCCATCTTTTTTTATCATTAAAGTAGATCCAATTCAAAAAATATATATTGATGTTCTGTTAGTCAGACAATAGTTGTATATTTAGCTACTCTAACTATTCGCCATGAGATCATTGCTCTTTATATTGTTATTCTTACTAGTTTTTGATTTAGCTCAGGCGCAAATGGAAAGAAAAAGGGCTACAAAAAATGTGCCCGATATAGAGTTATTTTCTAGTACTTCTTTGGTCACTGCACAAACAGTAAGTATTGTTCCTGAAGGAGAAATGCAAAGTGCAATATCACATTCCTTTGGAACTATTCGTAGCGGATGGGGTGACTTGTTTGGTCTAGACAACAATGCTGCTGTCCACCTTGCAGTAGATTATGGTATAACCAAGAATTTAAGCCTTGGCCTTGGGCGTACCAGTGTTGATGATGTTTTTGACTTACGATTAAAATGGATGCCATATAAACAAAATAGTTTCGGAAATAAACCTATAAGTATGGGTATTTACTTCAATATAGGCTTAGAGACATTAGAGGAACGGCGATTCAATTATAGTTTTATTGAGCGTTTAAATTATCATAGTAGTTTTTTTATAGCTCGGAAATTTGGAAACAGAATTTCATTACAATTAAGTCCATCATTATCCCATTTTAATACCCTTGTTTCACAAAATACAAATAACCCTGATCACACCATTTTTAGTACCCTATTTTTAGGTAGGTTAAAACTTAATGAGAAAAACTTTTTATGTTTTGAAACAATACCTATTAATACTGATCCGGAATCTGTAAGACATTGGGCATTTAGCTATGAAATTGCAACAGGTGGTCATGTGTTCCAGTTATTTTTACAATCAGGGTATTTATTTACTGAGCAATACATTATTAAACAAACCTCTGACTCATTTTGGGATGGTGATATACGCTTAGGCTTTGCTATTCACAGGGTATACCAAATGAAAAAAAGATCATAGTAATACCATTTATTTATGTTCTCTTTTTCAAATGATTCTATGAATGTGATAAAGAGCTTATGTTTTATACTACTATCTGTATTTGTCTTACTAGTCGGACTTTTTCCTGTTAAAATTTTTGCACAGGAGGTGATTTCTAATAAAACTTTACATAAGAATCTAGTTTTGTCGACTCCTGTTCTTTTTTTAGAGTATTCTAATTCCCCAACCTCTTATATTTTGTTAGGTAAAACACCTCACTCATCCTCACAGCGTGCTGGTGTTGGTTTCATTTCACCTTATTTATTGCAGATTTTTGGTACTAATTTTAACTTAAGTGCACGCTTTCATCCCATATTAGGCTACACCTATTCAAAACGTGATGAGGGAGGCAAACTCAATAATGTTCGTGGTTGGTCGCTAGATCCGTTC
Organism: Balneolaceae bacterium UBA2956; assembly: GCA_002348545.1. Classification (GTDB taxonomy): domain Bacteria; phylum Bacteroidota; class Rhodothermia; order Balneolales; family Balneolaceae; genus UBA1275. The sequence goes on along the minus strand of DEBM01000036.1, from coordinate 39,799 downwards.
GGTATAAGTTCAACTGTATGCCTTAACAAATCAGTAAGATTACGAAATACCATTTATGGCGGATTAAGTCAGATGTCGAGTACATTTCCAACGGATAAAGGACGTAAACTAAATTTCAATTTTGAGTTGCAATCAACTATTGAACAAGCAATAGGCAGGAACTATATCATTTCTTTTGGTGGAGCATTTCATCATATTTCAAACGCACAAACAGGTAAACAAAATCCTGGTATAGACTCTATATACTTGTTATTTAGATTATCTTATCTTGTGGATTAAATATCTTAACAAGACACTATTTCTATCCAAACTATGTCAATACAAACAAACCTTCACACTAATAAAGGAATTATTCATCTTGAATTATTCTCTGATAAAACACCAATAACTGTCGCCAATTTTGTAAATTTATGTCAACGTGGTTTTTATGATGGACTGACATTTCATAGAGTAATACCAGATTTTATGATACAAGGTGGTTGCCCACTTGGCACCGGTGTAGGTGGGCCTGGTTATCGCTTTGAGGATGAATTTGTACCAAGCTTACGTCACAATGAACCCGGTAAATTGTCCATGGCAAATGCAGGACCTGGTACAAATGGGAGTCAATTTTTTATAACACATGTTGCAACACCTTGGTTGGATGATCGCCATTCTATCTTTGGACAGATTATTAGTAAAAAAGACCAGAATATAGTAAACACTATTCAACAAGGTGATACTATCGAAAGGGTCGAAATGATTGGTTCAACGGAAGCACTTCTCTCACAAGTTAAAGAAGTAACAATGTGGAATGAGTTACTAGATGAAAGTTGACCTTGTCAATATTCCTATAAAAAAAGGATTTCGTAGGCGCCTACATATAATTATATTCGGTTCAGATACATTTTCGGGCAAATTATTTGACATAATTTTAATTGCAGCTATAGTCCTCAGTGTAGCTGTGATCATGATGGACAGTATTAGTGGCATAAGGGAAAGATACGGTGATTATCTGTCGAACTTAGAATGGGTTTTTACCCTTCTTTTTAGCGTTGAATATCTACTTAGGATTGCTACAGTAAAAAATGTCAAGCAATATGTACTTAGCTTCTATGGGATTATAGATTTTCTAGCCATTCTACCTACCTATTTAAGTCTTCTCATGCCGGGTACACAATACCTCGTAACTATACGAGTGTTAAGAATACTTCGTGTATTTCGTATTTTAAAATTGGCTAATTATTTATCAGAGGCTAACTTTATTAGCAAGGCATTGTGGCAAAGTAGACGGAAAATACTGGTCTTCCTTTTTGCCGTAATCCTTATATGTGTATTTGCTGGATCAATAATGTATGTAGTCGAAGGTCCCGAGTACGGTTTTAATAACATACCAATATCAATATATTGGGCTATTGTTACTCTATCAACAGTAGGATTTGGAGATATAGCCCCTGTGACTCCGCTTGGCCAGTTTATATCTGGTATAATCATGATACTTGGTTATGGAATTATAGCGGTTCCTACAGGGATTGTTACCTATGAAATGACGAAAAATACGCGTAAACTGCATCAGTGTATAGTATGTGGTAAACGAAATCATGAAAGAGATGCACTATTTTGTAAATACTGTGGTGAACAATTATAAATACCCTTTTGTTTGTGAATATCGATTGTTCTAATTATTTGATGTGTTAGAATTTTAAAAGTATTTTTTTCTTAATTAAGAATTTTTTTTTTTAAGAACAATTCTTTTCGCATAAGTCTATTTGGCTTTAAATATTATTCACATATAAGCATGAACTTTCTAGGTTCTACTGATTTCTTTGTCGACTTACCCATCTAATAATTTAACGATGGAATTAAGTATTTTTCTTCCAAATTTTATTTTGCACCAATCTTACAAGTGCTAAAGCAAAACCCCATTGTAATAAAATAGTAGCCAAGGAGTACGGGCTTAACGGGTTAAACCAATCATCAGGGGCGTATTCAGTAACACTCAAATACATCCACCAACCAAGTAAGCTTATTACTTCTATTGGTACAATATAGGTAATGACTATATCCCACCATTTACCCAAAGGTTTTAATTCACCTGATTGATGTACTAATTCTTCTCGAAACCTAGTTGCGTTATATTGGATAACCGCATAAGAAATAAAAGCACCTGAAACCATAAGCCCAACTCCCCAAACAAAATCTTGATTTCCAAAAAAAGTAAGATTCAATGCAGATGGTAGACCAAATACAAATCCAGCGGTTCCTGTCAGAATAGTTGCTTTTTTGCGTTTAAATCCAAGATCTACAGCTACCTTCACAACCAATTCAATCATAGACAACAAAGAGCTAAATGCAGCAAAGCTTAACCCCAAGAAAAAAAGAATAGAGAATATACCACCACCTGACATAGTTGCAAATAATTGTGGCATCCAAATAAAAGTTAACCCCGTTCCTGCTGGTCCAGAATTCTGCATAATTTCTAATACTTCAACATTAGAGATATTATTACCCAGAGTTCCAAAAACAGTGGCAAAAATAATGACTGCAGCAATTAATGAGATAACATTATTACCAATTCCTGTTTGGAATGCACTTATCGTTATCCTATCGTGTGTTCTCATGTAAGCGGCATATGTAAGTATTAATCCCCATGCAGCGCCTGTATCCCATGCGTTTTGAGTCAGGGCTTCAAGCCAAATACGAGGTTCAGTCAACGTCCGCCAGTCAGGAGTAAATAAATAGCTTATACCAGCCCAAGAACCCGGTAAACTAACCGCCTTGCCCAAAGAGTACAATAGAATAATAAATAATAGTGGTATTAATATCTTATTAACCTTCTCAATAGATGAAATACCTTTGATAACTACCCAAGAACCCAAAATCATAACAATACCATGAGTGAATACTGGTATACCTTGCGCATGGAAAGAATTCCATACATCCATCGCTTGCTCATAACTGTTTGGTAGTCCTAATTGAAGAGACTGAGATAAATAATACAAACACCAACCTGCCACCACGCTATAGTAAAACATAATAGCGGTGGCAACAAAACCAATAAATGCACCCATCCATGCTTTATTTTTGCCAGCTATAGCCACAAAAGATTCTACAATACCTCTTCTACCTTTTTTTCCAATGCCATATTCAGCAATTATAAGAGGTATTGACCATAGAAATAAAAAGCTTATCCATGCTACTAAAAAAGCCCCAGCTCCAGCTTCTCCGCCATTTTGGGCAGCTATTCGTGGAAAACGCCATATATTCCCTGTTCCTATAGCAATCCCGAGCACACTTAGTATAAGACCCCACTTGGTTGAAAACCGCTCCTTATCCTCAGTTTTACCTTCTATTGTATTCATCTATTTTGGTGTAAATTGAGAATTTTTAATTAGAGTATAGTATCTTAAATGATGTTGATACACCTTATTTTGTTTTGATTCAAATAGTGCTATCCCTATAATTACGGTTATGTATATATATGGCTTCAATAAACTATTTTTAAGTTGTATCAATTTCAATCATCATTGCTGTAAGATTATACTAAATGTTTGACTCACATCAGAAAACAAATAAGTGGTTGGCATTAGCAACCTTTTTTATCTCTCTTATTGTATACACTATGACAATGGCTCCAACGGCTAGTTTTTGGGATGCAGGGGAATTCATTGCTGTTGCACATGGACTACAAGTTAATCATCCTCCAGGAGCACCATTTTACTCTTTATTAGGTCGTCTGTTCTCAATGTTTATGCCTATCGAGTATGTCGCAGTCAGTATAAATTTCATGAGTGTACTTTCTTCAGCACTCACAGTCATGCTTCTTTATCTGATAATCATTCGACTTATTAGAGAATTTAAACAAGATGTACAAGAATGGAACTTGGGTGATAAAGTTGCCTATTATGGTGGTGCATTAGTTGGTAGTTTAACTTTTGCAGTAACCGATACCTTTTGGTTTAATGCAGTTGAAGCTGAGGTATATGCAATGTCTATGTTTTTTACTGCTATTGTGGTTTGGCTTGCATTAAAGTGGTCCGAGCATTATGATAAACCATTCAGTGAACGTTGGTTAGTTCTCATTGCATATATGTTTGGTCTAGCTATAGGTGTTCACTTACTTAATTTATTGGCCATATTTTTTGTTGCTCTAATTGTATACTTCAAAGTCAAGGAAACCTTTGAAATAAAATCCTTTGGTATAATGGGGGTTATTGCAATTTTTTCATTCTTTCTTATATATCCCATAACAATACAAAAACTTCCAGATTGGGCATCTAAAATTAATGATGCTTCCTACGGATTAATTGGTCCCTTTACTTTTATATTTTTATTAATCGGTTTACTAGTTTACGGTATATATTACACCCAGAAACACAAACATCGACTTGCGAACATTGCCCTTATAAGTTATGTAATGATAATAATTGGGTATTCATCATACTCTGTTATAATGATACGTTCCATTGCTGACCCCCCAGTAGATGAAAATGATCCGGAAACTGTAGAAGACTTTGTGAGCTACTTGAAGAGAGAGCAATATGGTGATACTCCGATACTCAAGGGAAATTCTTATGACGCTGCAACAGGTCAAATTAATACACAAAAAGATGTTTGGCTTCCTCGTAGACATTCACAGGCTCCTAATCATCTATCATATTACGCACGTTATGATAGTGATTTAGAATACTTCTGGGACTATCAGGTTAGACACATGTATATACGCTATTTTAACTGGAATTTCGTAGGACGAGTAGCAGATATTCAAGATACGGGTTGGCAATCTGGGTTTGAAGAAGAAAAATACCCTGAGAATAGAGCTAGTAATGCCTACTATTTCATTCCCCTTTTACTTGGACTTATTGGGGTATTATATCATTTTAAATCAGATAGGAATAGAGCATTAGCTGTTCTTGTTCTTTTCATTGTAACGGGCTTAGCCATTATTGTATTTCTGAACCAACCCCCCTATCAACCAAGAGAAAGAGACTATGCTTATGTGGGTTCCTATTTTGCCTTTGCTATATGGATAGGTTTAGGAAGTACTGGTCTACTTCAATTCATTCAATCAAAGTTAAAGAATTCAACAATTAATTTTACTGCCCTAGTTTTACTACTTATAGTCTCACCAATATGGATGACCTATCAGAATTGGAATGATCATGATCGTAGTAACCGCTATGTTGCTCCAGACTATGCAAAAAATTTATTGAATTCATTAGCTCCAAACGCAATAGTATTCACCAATGGTGATAATGATACCTTCCCACTTTGGTACGCCCAAGAAGTAGAGGGAGTTAGAACGGATGTTAGAATTGTATGTCTAAGTTTACTAAATACAGATTGGTATATAAAACAACTAAAAAATCAATGGTCACATGAGTCTGCTCCTTTACCATTCAGTTATTCAGACCGAGAGATTGAACAAATAACCTCTAGAATTGACCGCTGGGAACCAAAAACTATTACTATACCAGTCAACAAAGAGTCCTTAAGAATTGCTTTCTCAGAAGATCAAAAATACAAAGAAGCCATAGGGGTACAGCCAGATACAAATATTCAGATACTAAAAACAGGTGTCGATTTTGAAATTCCTCTAGATGAACTAGATGATCAATTAAACTGGCGCGTAGAAGGTCGTTTATACGGACGAGATCAGCAAGGTAATGGAATTTACTATATGCAAGTACAGGACCTTATGATAATTGATCTACTACAATCAAACAATTGGTTACGTCCTATTTATTTTGCGAATACCGTCTCATCATCTAGTATGCTAGATCTTCAACCCTACTTCAGAACGGAGGGTAAGGCCTATCGCATAATGCCAAAAAGATATAATGCTAGCACAATGGGATACATAGATCCTGTGATTCATTCAAAACGTCTGCGCAACTTTTCTTTTACTGAGTGGAATAATCAAAATGCGTATTTCGATGAAAATATTCGCCGAATGCTCAGTAATTACCGGTATACTTTTTTACAATTGTCTGAACGATATAAAGAGTTAAATGAGCCAGATTCTGCTCGTTTTTGGTTAGAATTTTCTGAAGAGAAGATTCCATTTCGATCAGACGAAGAGAGCTATAACATTCAATCATTGTTTGCTATTAATTACCTCAAGCTAAATGCTTTAGATCAAGCTTCAATCATAGCACATCGAATTAAGCCAATAATTAGAAGAGAATTTATTAATGATTTTGAAGTATTCCAGCGATACCAACAAGATTTTGATGAATTAAATAATAAATTTGAAGCTTCTAGAAGATCAGGTGACGTTAAAAAACAGCGTGAATTGAGAGCACAAGTTCAAAATGTATATGATGAAACACAACGATTAGGGGAACAAATTATACAAATTCGACAGTATTTAATCATTACTCAGTATCTATTTTACGAGTCCGGTAATGAATCTGAAGCAGCTAAGCTATCACAAGAGCTAAACACTTTAATGCTCGGCACCCAGATCCCTACTCTACCTCTCAACAGAGAGGAAAGTGATCAAGAAGTACGCAAATATGGAATATTATAAGCTAATTAATAATTAAAACTTAGACTCCGGTAAATACAGATGATTACAGTTAAGACACCTTAGTATCATTTCTTCATAAATTAAACTATACTATTCACACAAGAGTGATAAATTATCAGAGTTCATGATACATACATTCACAGTTGAAAACATTGAAACAATTGCTAAGATTTTAGATACAGATGTAAAACCCTTAGGTGAAGATGTATTCCGATTAGAACTCAAGCATACTGAATCAAACCGAAAATTAGCATTAGAAATCCATCTAGGACTACATGTTCAGGGTGTATCTATGAATATGGTATCCGTGTATGCGAGTAATACCTTTGTTCAATTACATAACTGTACTGCATTTGTAGCAAGTGAAATTTTACATCAAGTTACTTTTTTTGGCAAATCTGGAGGTAAAACTTCTGGATTAATTATTGAAAAAGAAGCCGGTTGTAGTATCTATGCCAATGTTGATAAAGTAATTAAGTCAGGAGATTTTACTCAATTACCAGATGACTTGATGATGTGTGGTGTTGCTTTATCCCTCACTGAGTCAATGGATGATGATTTCAGCTTCGAGGATTAGCTATACACGCCTCAGATCCATGTCCATTACAAAAATATTTCAGCTTTTTAATACCACTAACCTAGAATTTCCGCTAGCTGAAACAACTATCAATGAGCTCATTAATTTATTTATTCAACGCCATTCCTGTACAATTGAATTCATAGAAATTGTGATTGTAGACGAAGCCGAAATAAGGCGAATTAACAGTGAATACCTTCAAAGAGACTATATTACTGATATTATTAGCTTTCATTATCATGAAACAAGTAAATTTATGGATTCAAGCAGTAGACCCTTGTTAGAAGGTACAATTTATTGTTGCTTACCAAGGATCATCGAACAATCTAGAGAGTTTAGCGTAAAACTTCATACAGAGTGTCTACGAATATTGGTTCATGGATTACTACATATCCTTGGTTTTGAAGATTCAACGATGGAACAGAAAAAAATCATGACTATAGAAGAAGACGCGATCATTCATCAAATAACCATATAGTTTTTTTGTTGAGTACGTGCTTTCACACTTTTTTGAAGAGCTTAGTTTAACAATAAATCGATATTGGAAAAATATGATGAATCTAGAATCGAAACTTTAATTAGAACTTCAACTAATGAAGAATTAGGGTATATTCGACGTCTTGGAGCTATAATAGGTACGGCTGCTGGTTTAATTATTTAGAACCCGATTTTTAGTCTAATTTCAATTACAATCTTAATACTAAGCTTGTATACATTGGATTTTTTTGTAGAAAACCAATTATTAATTAGACTAATATCTAATCTTAATTATGAATGAAATTAACAACGGAAGAATTATTTGTTCGCCACTCAAAAGCGGATAAACCATGGCTATTGCAGAAATCTATAATTTGTCTTCATAACATTAGAAGTGCATACAATGTAGGAGCAGTATTTAGAAATGCAGATGCATTTGGAATAAATAAGGTGTTTCTTTCTGGCTATACCCCTACTCCAGATAATAATATCGAAATTTCTAAAACAGCTATTGGGGCGGAAGAGTATGTTTCCTGGAGTCACCATTCACAATGGAGTACTTGTCTTGAAAAGCTAAAGAAGAGAAATGCATGTATAATTGCTGTAGAGCAGACGCACCAATCTATTCCAATTACAAGCTTTAGTTATGCGGATATTACTAACAAAAGACTTGCTTTTGTATTTGGAAATGAAGTCAAAGGATTAGATGATCAGGCCCTTGGTTCAGCAGACTATCACTTAATTATTCCGCAGTTTGGAAGTAAGCATTCACTCAATCTATCAGTAGCCACTGGTGTAATTTTGTACGATTTAGTAAGTAAATCTATCTTCAAATAAAAGTTAAATAGGCGTCAAATAAAGGCTATCTGCCTCAAAAGTTCTACCCATAGCTCTGAACTGACGAACAAAGCGTAGTTTTTTTCTTACAGATGGTGCAAACTGAGAATACTCAACCATAAACAACCTTGAAGTAGATTCGTCATAATAGGTAAAATTGACAAATGGCCCTCCCATCGCTCCATTGATCATTTGCCATGTACCCAGGGTTTCATAACCTAAGTATCGATCTTTTTGGAAGCTGTAGCTTTCAACCGCTCTTCGATATTCGGTAGTGATAAACATTGAATCAGTTCTTCCCTTTATGAATTGCTGATTCAGTGAATCTCTAGTCTGGTTTATCCAATCATCATCTAGAAAACTAATAGCTTTGACATTATCCTTCCACCATACCCACATCCATCGATCATTTTCCGGTAAGAATCTGCGGTAGCTTATGAAGTTGGTAGTGTCTATTCGTTTTATGTAATCGTGTTGAATCCGAACCTTAAACCCATGATCATTCCACAAAGAGTCACTATACTGCGTTTGTTCTTTTTTCTCATAAACGAACCAATTCCATCGTAATAATTCTTTATCCAAAGCATTACTTAGCAAAGCACTTTCGGTATTCCTTATTTTGGTTGCTAAGGCAGAATCACTACCTGAGCTTAAAATTAATGCATATTGATCCTTATACCAGTGATCTACGAGAGGAAAAGCAAAACTTTCCCCATTACGTACTCGTTGTTCAGTTGACTCATCCAAGAAAGCCCTAACCTGTGCCGCAACCGTGGTAGAATCATCAATTGGCGCAGCAAAAATAATATTCTTATGCCCCATGATACGTTCTAGTTGTGAGCGGGAACGTATTTGCATAAATGTTAAGTCATAATAAGGTTCTGGATTTGGTAGGGTGAATACATATTTCCCAAATGTTTCCCGTAGTGCATTAGACGTTTTACTATCCCAGTCAACAGAGTCCATTACAACAACAAACTCACGTGTATCGCCTTTGGCACGTTCTCTAAAGTCACCATTACAAGCAAATGAATATGCCGCTAGAGTTAAAAGGGATAAATAATATAAAAAACGCATGAAATCGAGCAATTTTAATCAAATTTCTGTATAAATAGACTCTAGACCTGGAATCTTAGCGCGATGTTATTAGCCAATAAGTACTATTGATTAGGATAGCCAAATTTGAGTTGATGCACAAAGTTAAAGACCACTTCTTTCCAATTCTCGGTTGGGTAGGTATCCCTTATTATTTCTATAAGGGCACTACCAACAATAAATCCATCTACCTCTTTAGATATACTTTGCGCATCATTATAATTCTTTATTCCAAAACCGACCATTAATGGGTTTTTAGTGATGTTTACTTTTGAGCGTTGAATGAATGTATCTACTGATTGCTTAACCTCACTACCATCTCTAGCCCCTGTAACGCCCGTTACCGACACGCAATATACAAACCCATTGGATTTGTCATCACTAAGTTTCATTCGTTCATCACTCGTATTAGGTGCAATTAAATAAATCAATTGAATTCCATGTGAATGAGCAAATTCCTCAATCATAGTTGCTTCATCGAGTGGTAGATCAGGCACAATTAGCCCATCTACACCTGCCTTAGCTGCATTAGAGAAAAATTTCTCCAATCCATACCTAAGCATAGGATTTATGTATCCCATTAAAATAATTGGAATTTCAGAGTTTTTTCTAGTTTCAGCTACCATGCCAAATATACCTTGAATGGATACCCCATTAGAAATGGCTATATTGGATGAATATTGAATAGTCGGGCCATCAGCTAATGGGTCACTAAATGGTATACCTAGTTCAACAATGTCGGCTCCATTGCGTTCAAATCCTAGAATTAAGTCAACGGTTTCGTTTATATCAGGATATCCAGCGGTTATGAAAAGACTCATTACTTTTTCGTCTTTCTTTTGCTCAAAAACCTTATTAATTCGATTCATTAAGTGTTTTATTTAGCTCAGAGATATTTGGAAATGGTTTCCATGTCTTTATCACCTCTACCAGAACAATTCAACACAACAATCTGTTCGGATGTAGTTTTTGACATTAGCTTTTCCAACCAGGCAAAGGCGTGTGCTGTTTCCAAAGCAGGAATTATTCCCTCTAGCCTGGACAGTAAAGATACTGCCTCAAGTGCTTCTGAATCGGTCACAGCATGGTAATCGACACGTTTTGTATCGTGTAAGTAGGCATGTTCTGGACCAATTCCAGGGTAATCCAACCCAGCACTAATTGAATGGGCTAATTCAATTTGTCCTTCTTGATCATGGAGAAGATAACTCATTGATCCATGCAAAACGCCAGGTTTTCCTTTAGTTAAGGTAGCAGCTGTTTGTCCAGATTCCACTCCTAATCCACCTGCTTCAATCCCAATAATGTGTACATCATCATTAATAAATGGATAAAAAATACCCATAGCATTGGATCCTCCTCCAACACATGCGATTAGATAATCAGGCAATCGCCCTTCAATTTCCATTAATTGTCGCTTGGTTTCATCACCAATTATGCGGTGGAAATTTCTAACCATCATAGGGTATGGGTGTGGCCCAACTACAGAACCTATGATATAGAATGTATCATCAACATTGGTAACCCAATCACGTATAGCTTCGTTTGTTGCATCTTTTAAGGTTTTGGAACCACTACTTACTCCACGAACTTCTGCTCCCATCAGTTGCATTCGGTCAACATTAAGCTTCTGTCGCACCATGTCTTCCTCTCCCATATAGACTACACATTCCACTCCGAATTTCGCGCATGCAGTTGCGGTTGCTACACCATGCTGACCCGCGCCAGTTTCAGCGATTATTCGCTTCTTTCCCATTCTCAGTGCTAAGAGTATCTGTCCAATTGCATTGTTTATTTTGTGTGCACCAGTATGGCATAAGTCCTCGCGCTTTAAATAGATTTTTGCACCACCATAATAATCGGTTAATCGGTCAGCAAAACTTAATTCGGTTGGTCTTCCCACATATTCATGCAGTAAGTGCAGATACTCTTTCTCAAATTCAGGATCTTTGCTGGCCTTTTTGTAAGCACTCTCGAGTTCATTTAAAGCTGGTATCAGTGTCTCTGGGACAAATTTACCCCCGTAAACTCCAAAATATCCTTTATGATTGGGCTTAGAATAAGTGGTTGTAGTAATGACAGACATTATTGTATGTTGAGGTTTGATCAGTTAGTTTAATACAACGATTGAAGAATTTGGAAGGCTAAACTTTAGATTTTTAATTAACTTCTTCCATTAGTAAAGATAGCTTATCATAATCTTTAATACCTATACTTTCCTCTATCTTAGAAGATACATCAATGGCTAACGGAGGGTTCCCTGAAAGTAATTCCAAGGCTGTATTTATTGTCACATGTGATAATCCACCGGATAAAAAGTAAGGTTGTGGAATATCCAATTCATTAATAATTGCCCAATTAAAGGAGATGCCTGTACCCCCACTTTGCCCATTGATCTTAGTATCAAACATGAAGTAACTGCATACATTTTTATAAGAATTTAGTACTTGTGAAAGTTCAGTTGTAGTCGACTTTTCTTCCACAGAAATAACTTTAATTATTCTATAAATTTGTGCAAGTTGGGAACAATATTCAACAGTTTCATAGCCATGAAGTTGGATTAGGTCTAAGCCTATCTGCCGAGCGGTTTCTTGTACAAAATTGAGTTCATGATTTTGGAACACCCCCACCTTTTCTGGGCCTTCTACCCACTCATTAATAGCACCTACCATGGCGGGTTCTATATATCTTGGTGTTCCATCCACAAAAATAAATCCTAAATAATCAGCTCCAGCTCCAGCTGCAAATCTAGCATCAGCTAAATTTGTCAGCCCACATATTTTCACTTTACATTTCTTCATCTATCACACTTATTTATGTTAAACAATGTTGTGTAAATTTATCAATAGATCAATTACTTTCTAACATTTTAGCCCAGAGATGGGCTAAGGCAACCCAATTATAAGGCACCTGAATAATAATTTTACAGTACCATATAATAAAATTACATTGTGCCATGCGAATGAGATGCTTCTTGGGCGGCTAAAACCAATTTTCTAAGTTCTCCACCAATATTTCTTTGTCTCATCAAATGTTCTCCTACTAAAACAGCATTTATACCATTTTTTTGTAAGAATTTAATGTCATCAACCGTCGAGATACCACTTTCAGAAACTGTGATAGTGGACTCAGGAGCCATATTTAACTGTGATACTCCACGGTTAACATCAACTTCAAAGGTTTCTAAATCACGATTATTTACACCGAGAATCGATACCTTTTCATAATTAATGCGATCCTGGTCAACTAAATCATAACATTCTACTAAGGCGTCTAGTTCATATTCTTTAGCTGCCGATAATAGCTCATCCAACTGAGAGTCAGATAGAATTCGTGCAATTAATAATATAGCATCTGCGCCAAAGGCCTTGGCTTCTGCTATTTGATATGGATTTATAATGAAGTCTTTCCGTAATATTGGAATAGTAATTTGTTGGGCAATATCATCCAAATAGGATAAATGCCCCTTAAAGAAAGGTTCGTCAGTTAGAACTGATATAGCAGAGGCTCCTGATTTCTCATAAATTCTAGATAAAGATACAGGGTCAAAGTCCTCTCGAATAATACCCTTAGAGGGAGATGCTTTTTTAACTTCAGCTATAAACTTAACCACTTTGCCTTTTATAGCCTGAGAGAATGACTGTAACTCTTTTTCAAAGCCCCATTCCGATTCTAAGCTTTTATAACTGCGTTCTAAGATTCTCTTTTTGAGGTCAATCTTAGTTTGGGAGACTATCTTTTCAAGTATATTCATATTAATAAGCCTGAGTCGCCGATATGAACTCATTAAGTTTATTTAAAGCTGCACCAGATTGGATGACTTTTTCGGCTATATTTTTTGCTTCAAGAAGATGTTGCATATCAGTTACTGCATGTATGGCAAATGCTGCATTAAGAACTATTATATTTTTTTGAGCCTCTGTTGCTTTATTGCTCAAAATATCGGTAAATATACGAGCATTCTCTGATGGTTCTCCACCTAAAAGCTCTGTCATTCCCACACGATCAAAGTCTAATTCTTCAGGTTCGAATGATCTTGGCTGAGAACTTAATTGTTTTTTTACCTCAAAGAATGTTGTGGGTTTGCATAAACTGATTTCATCAAGACCGTCTTCGGAACTAAAAGTGTAAGCAAATTGGGTATCAAGTGTCGCCAATATCTGGGCCATTTGATGCGCAACATCTTTGTTGTAGGCGCCAATTACATAATTACGCACACCAGCAGGATTCGTTAAAGGGCCAAGTATGTTAAAAAAAGTACGAAACCCAATAGCTTTCCTAGCTGGCATGACATATTTCATTGCTGGATGAAACATCGGAGCATACATAAAAGCAATACCTACTCGTTCAAAAACTTCAGCAACCTGCACTGGATTTAATTCTATATTTGCACCAAGAATTTCTAAGACATCAGCACTCCCACATTTACTTGACGCACTTCTATTTCCATGTTTGATCACAGGAACACCTGCGGCGGCTGTGACAAAAGCAGTAATAGTGGAAATATTAAAGGTGCCGGATTTATCTCCTCCTGTCCCAACAATATCTACAGCACCTTTTATGTCGGTTTGAACCTTTAGAGATTTTGATCTCATAACTTTAACAAAGGAAGATAGTTCTTCAATTGATTCTCCCTTCATTTTCATAGCGGTTAAAAAGGAGGCTATTTCTTCAGAACTAACTTCACCATTCATGATTGATTCTAAGGCAAACATAGCCTCATCCGTGCATAGATCATTGCCTAAAGTGATGTTTTGAAGTGTTTCCTTGAAATTGTAATTCATATTGGTCCGCGCTAAAATTGTATTAAGGCTCTAATAAAGGTTTTGAGAATGATTCATAGAATGTTGGGTGAGATACATTAACCCTAAGTTTTTTTTCATTGCATCACCCAATTCTTAACCATTTGAGGGCCCATAATAGTCAGAATACTTTCAGGATGAAATTGTATTCCTTCAATTGGATAGCTTTTATGGCGTACTCCCATGACAATGGTACCGGTATGATCTTCCGTCAAGGCAGTAACCTCCAAGCTGTTTGGTATGCTTTCAGGGCTAAGTACCAAAGAGTGGTATCGAGTTGCGACAAATTCTTCTGGAATAGAATTAAATAAGGGACTTCCATAATGCTTAACCATTGATGTTTTGCCATGCATTAAACTTGGAGCATGCACTACCTTTGCTCCGAATACTTCACCTATGGCTTGATGCCCCAGGCAAACGCCTAATATTGGTGTTTTTTTTCCTAATTCAGTAATAACTTGCTTGGTAACACCTGCGTCTTCTGGTTTTCCTGGGCCGGGTGATATTAAAATCTTGGTTGGTTGCAAATCAATTATTTCATTTAAGCTGCACTCATCATTTCTTATGACCCGATAATCGTTTGTTTGCTCGGCAACTAAATGAACAAGATTGTAGGTGAAAGAATCGTAATTATCTATAATTAGTATCATGGCCTACCTCAAAAGCTTCCATGTAATCCAACAACTTCTCGTATAGGTTGCATTACACGTTCAGCCTGAATGCGAGCTTTCTTTGCACCCTCTTGAAGCACTTCATACACCCTTTCTGGATGTTGATTTAGTTCCCTTCGGCGTTCGGTTGCCTGTGCAAAGTAATCGGACATAAGTGTTAATAATTCTTTTTTCGCATGTCCATAACCGTATCCACCGGCTCGATATTTCTGAGCAATCTCTTCTTTCTGGTCTTGTGATGTAAAAAGTGAAATTAAGGCAAATACGTTATCCTTTAATGGATCTTTTGGTTCTTCTAGAGGGGTTGAATCCGTTTGGATGCTCATTATCTTCTTTTTTAGAGCCTTTGGATGGTCAAATATGGTTAGGGTATTATCGTAACTCTTACTCATTTTCTGACCATCGGTGCCAGGAACGGTTGCCACCGATTTCACGATATACTCTTCTGGTTCAACCAAGAAATCTCCTTTATAGGCTCTATTGAACTTACCTGCTAAATCACGGCAAATCTCAATGTTTTGTTTTTGATCCTCCCCTACAGGTACAATATCTGAATGATAAATTAATATATCAGCTGCTTGAAGAATTGGATAAGTAAATAATCCTATGTTTGGACTTAGTCCCGTTGCAATTTTTTCTTTATAAGAAACTCCTTTTTCCATTAAGCTTACTGGTGTTAAGGTGGATAAAATCCATGCTAATTCAGTTACCTGAGGCACATCTGACTGAGCGAAGAAAGTGGCTTTATCAGGATCAAGCCCTAATGCCAGATAGTCTAATGCCACCTCGTAAGTAAATTGCCGTAAGGCTTCTCCATCTTTAAGTGAGGTTAGCGAATGGTAATTTGCAATAAAATAAAAGGCTCTACCTTTATCCTGCATTTCAATATGCTGCCTAATGGCCCCAAAGTAATTCCCTATATGTAATTTACCAGAGGGCTGTATACCTGACAGTATAATCGGATTAGTCGGTTTTTGTTGCATGATATGTTAGTTATCTCGTATATCTAAGGCGGTACTTAAGGCTTTTACTAAGGCGCCTGCTTTATTAACTGTCTCCTCAAATTCACTTTCAGCTACACTATCTGCTACTATGCCTGCACCGGCTTGAATATACACCTTATTACCGGTTACAACCATAGTTCTAATAGCTATACAAGTATCCATATTGCCTGAATAATCAAAATATCCGACAGCTCCTGCATAAATTCCCCGTTTTGTGGGCTCCATTTCATCGATAATTTCCATGGCACGAATTTTTGGAGCCCCACTTACGGTCCCTGCTGGAAAGCATTGCATGAGAGCGTCAACAGTCGTTTTCTCTTTAGCTAATTGACCTGATACATCACTCACAATATGCATAACATGAGAATATCGTTCTATCACTTGATTTCTATCTAAACGAACCGAACCAGCTTCACAGACTCTAGACACATCATTGCGTCCTAGGTCAACCAACATAATATGTTCGGCTATTTCTTTTGGGTCTTTCTTTAAGTCTGCTTCTAATTGCAAATCTTCTTGCAGGCTTGCACCTCTTTTTCTTGTTCCTGCGATAGGTAAAACTCGAACCCTTTGATCTTGTACACTTACCAGCACCTCAGGAGAACTGCCAACTAACGTAAAGTGATCAAAATCTAAGTAAAATAAATAGGGTGAAGGATTAACCATGCGCAATGCACGATAGAGCATAAAGGTATCACCTGACATATCCGTTTCAAACCGTTGGGATAATACTACTTGAAATATGTCTCCTTCGTAAATATGATTTTTGGCTTTTTGAACCATCTCAGTAAAATAAGCCTGGTCCATATTACTACGAAGGTGATCTGGATTTATATAAAAATCGGGTGATTTGTTCACTCCACGATTTACTTTTGCTTCCATTTGATCTAGGGATGACTGGGCCTCTGCATACATTTTTTGTAATTCAAGCTCATCGTCTGTACTTCTTTCAATTCGTACAGTATGAATAAGGATTACTTGATGTTTGACATGATCAAATGCATAAATTTCATCGTAAAAGCCCCAAACAGCTTCGGGTAAACCAAGATCATCATTTGGAGCATTTGGAAGATACTCAACCTCTCTAAAGGTGTCATAGGATGAGAAGCCTACAGCTCCTCCGGTTAAACGAGGTAAACCAAGAATGTTAGGTTCAGTATATTTAGTCGTAGAAACTTTTAAGGCATCAAAGTAGGAATCAAAAACCCTTAGCTCACCATCTTTCGCTCTCAACTCTGTTTTTTGACCATCAAACTGCAAAACTTCATATGGATTACAACCCAAAAAAGAATATCGAGCCAACTGATCGCCCCCTTCAACAGATTCAAAAAGGAAAGGATAATTGCTCCCCTTACGAATATTTAAAAAAAGTGAAACTGGCGTTAAAGTATCAGCTAAAAGCTGTCGATATACTGGTATAGCCGAGAATGTTTTGGCTAGTTGTTTAAACGATTCAACATCCATTCTATTTATCTAGATAAAAGTGTTTGTGAATTAGATAACTCCAAAACAATCCGTTTTTAAAAAAAAACCCACTTTTTGGCAAAAAAATGGGTAAACGCTAGTAACAGCCAAACAATTAAGATTGTCAATCTTTAGAGACTTGAACATGTCAAGAGTTAAGACTATTTAAAAAAATATACCTTTGTTGTAGTCTAAATGCAATGCATTAGCATAAATTTATCAAGCTCATTTATTCAACATAAATTAGATTAGCGATATTATACATTTATAGTAAAACTTGCCTTATATTTTGCCTAATGGAGTGGCAGGTCTAAAGGCCTCCCTTAACCTATAGGAAAGCATACTGGATGTTCCATAAAGCTCTTTTTTCTACATTTATTCTGGCCATTCTAGGTGGCATCCACTGCGATAACCTACCAGATACACCCATGCAATCCTATACATATGTTGATCTGAGTCATTTTCGTGTGGAGCCAACAGATATTAGTTTTGATGTGGATTTAGATGGATTTAAGGATACTACGCTACACTATACATTTTTTGCCCTACTACATAATTCTGAGTTTTTAGAGCATCTTGGTTACATAGTCAGAAATCCAAGAACTAGTGAGATTTTATTACAGGAAAGTTTGGAAAAAATTGTAATTGACACCTTACCCATTGAAATTCAAGGCAATTTTAGTTGGGAAACAACTACGACTTCATATGAGCAATTACTCCTTGAATTATATGCATTGGACAGATATGGATATAGGATACAACATCAAGTCATATTGTCAATAGAGGGTATTGCTAGCTCTCCACCCAAAATCATTTGGGTGGAGAATCCTAATTCTGTTGAAATTCCTACAGGTTCTACTACGCTGAATATTCCATTCCAAGCTAAGGTGACCGACCCAGATGGACAAGAAACACTCGATAGAGTTTTCATCGCCTTTGAAAATGAAGATGGCAGCATACTCACTCCTACACCGAATGTTCTAACCGATTCAGGAACAGGTTTGGACGAGGTAGCGGGTGATTCGGTATATACCATCACATTTTCTGTTAACAATTCAAACACACCACAAAACAGAACCGTACTTTACTATGCAAAGGATAAAGCGGGACTATTTAGTGATACCCTGAAATCTACTTTTAATATCATTAACCCGTAGTATGCCTAAATACCTATATATTTCGGTATTAATAGTGATACTATCGTTTCCAAACGGAGTTCAATCTCAATGGTTAGGACCAATGACTTCTGATTTTGAAAGATTTCGGCAGAATGGTATTTCATCCGTTGAAACAAGTAATGGATTTATTTGGGTCTCCCCTCTTTTAAATTATGCTCCCATTGATCGTCCCGACGCAACCTGGGCTATCCCTGATGGTGTAGACAGTTTAACTAGTGGTAAAGGTCGCGTATTCTCCATCGCTACTCAAGGTAACACTATTGTCGCAGGATTAGGATTTAGTTCATCGACTCCGGTTGGTACGGTTCCTGCTGGATATGGGTATTATATCAGTTCAAATAATGGACAAAGCTGGTCTTTTTCACCCTTTCCTTTAGACCGTTACATAGATAAAGATACCACCTTTATTTATGGGGGTATTGAGTATGATCGAGCACGAATTATTGTTCCAGAACAATCCCCTCCATACAGTGTAGCAATTAAAGACACAGTGATATTTTCAGCAAATTGGGCCTCTGGATTACTTCGTAGCACAAATCTAGGAAGCCAATGGGAACGAATTGCACTCCCTCCCTTTGGAGTTACATCCATGCGGGCAGACGGGAGTCGCTATGTCTGGCGTAATTGCGCAGGTGGGTCAGCAGGTACTTGTTCCCAATATGAAGAATTATATACGGCTGTTAGTGATGACAACCTTAAGGGATTTGCAGTACATATTGATCGCAATAATCGTGTTTGGTATGGAAGCGCTGGTGGTATCAATGTATCTGATAATGCACTATACGCACCTATTGACTCAATCCAGTGGGATAATGTGGGTTTTAATTATGATCCTAATGGTCTGTTGGCACGATGGGTTATAGAAATCGCAGAGGATCCAAATAGAGATCGTATTTGGCTTACCAACTGGATTGCGGAAAATAGTACGTCTAATCTACAGGGATTAGATCAATATGGTATAGCCTTTACAGACGATGGCGGTTCAAGTTTTGAACAACGCCTACAAGGTCAAAAAATACTCTCTATTGGTTTCTTCCAGGGTGATGTGTGGGCTGCGGGTGAATATGGTTTATTCCGATCCAAAGATGAGGGAACAAGCTGGGAAATGATTTCTGTACCTATGTCAATAAATAATCGTTTGAAGCCCAAGACCTCATATCAAAGTATTAGCAGTACCATGGACTATTTATTCATTGGAACTTCAGATGGATTATTATGGACCAGTGATCCAGATAACGGCTGGAATATCGAACGGGTAAATTTCCCCTTAGATGGAGGCAACCAATTTAACCCGGAAGCTGAAACTGTGTCAACCTATGCCTATCCTAATCCGTTTTCACCCAATCTACACGGGGAAGTTAGAATACGATTTGAGAGTAGATCTACCAGTGCGGCAACCTTACGGATTGTTGATTTTGGCATGAATTTAGTCCACGAACAGCAGCAGCAAGTTGTCCCTGGAATATATGAGATTATCTGGACAGGCTTTAATGATATGGGTTCAAAAGTAAGTAATGGGGTTTATTTCTATGAAATAACTCAAGGCGAATCAAAATTCAATGGAAAAATATTAGTTATCGATTAATGCCTATTTTATCTCGTATAGTCCTTACTTTGATCACAGCCTTATCGGTTGGCGGGATGCCCTACGCTCTAATCAACGCTCAATTTGGTGGATATGCTGGATCTACGCTACAATTAGGGTTTGATGCGCAGAGTGTAGCTCTTGGTGATGCGGTGAGTGCTGGGTTTAGCCGAGAAGAACGGGTAGATAGTACCTCACTGGAAGTACAACCTTATTATAATCCTGCCCTAGCAGCAAACTATACCACTCAAACCCATCTAAATCTTAGTGTTTTTCAATTAGGTTTAGACCGGCATTATCAGAGTGTTGGCGCACGTGTTACTCTACCACCCAAAGCCGGTTTATTTATTGGGTTAATTCGGGCTGGAGTTCAAGACATCGATACCCGAAGTTTAAGTGGTTATCCCTTAGGTATGGTATCTACCTCAGAAATTCAACTTCAATCAGCTTTCGGCATTCGGCTCAGTGAAAATATCCAAGCAGGAATTGGTTTTAAGATAGATAGAGCCGATTATCACAGTGATATGAAACCATCTACAAGCGTGGGGATGGATCTTGGCATACAGATAAAACTTAACCCTAATACCCATTGGGCATTTGTAATGCAAGATCTTTTAGCTGAGCACACATGGAACTCAGGTGAGTTATACAATCAACCACAATCAAGAAACCGAATCGAAGCAATGCCCCTAAGGCTCAAAACAAGTTTAGCTACTCTTGTGATAGGTACGCAGATATTCGCTGAGTTTGAAATAAAGCGATTTAGCACAGAGGTTACCACAAGGGAACTCTTTATATCAGATGGTACACCTGTTTCATACATTGAAGAGTTAGAAACGCGCTTTACACGAGCTAGTTTTCTACGCTTAGCCGCCTCTCGATCACTACACCCACTATTTCGTTTACATATGGGCTGGAATCGATATTTAGCGGAGCAAAATGCAAATAAATTGAGTGCGGGATTTAGCCTTGCCCTGCCATTTCAACCCGCTTTGAAGGTGGATTATGGTTTTTCAACTAACCGTCATACCCTTCAATCCATGCATGTTTTTACCCTTCGATATATTTTATGATATTCTAACTATGATTAAAGCCATCTATTTACAACGTATACACGGCTGCTTACATCTGGTTAGCCGAACTCATCGATTTTTGGTTTGTTTATTCATACTTAGCGTGGGCTTTACCAGTGCAGATGCCCAGCGCTCAGGTATTGCCTTACTCGACATTGCCCCAAATCCTTTTGCCCTTTCTCTCTCTGGGGCAGGAAGCGCTTGGGGCCAAGGTGGAGGAAATTCTTTTGCCAATCCCTCACTATTGGTAAACTCGAAGCGGTCTTCGGTTGAGATTGGGTACACCAATTGGATTGCTGATACAAAAAATATCTTTGGCTCTTATCATAAAAAACTAGAGCAACGAGCCTTTTCCATAAGTTTTTACAGCTCTGGACTACAAGATTTAGAGCAAAGAGATGAGCCAGGTCCGTCTAATGGGCTATTTTCCGTTCAATACCTTAGTATTTCTACCGCCTATGCACAGTCGTTTAGATGGTTTAATGTAGGCGCTAGTGTGCATTACCTAAGCGAAGAAATATATCCCTATCGCTCTAATGGCTACGCATTCAATGTAGGTTTATCACGTTCTTTCGCCAAAGATCGCATTCATATTGGTACTGCTGTACGTAGTTTAGGTGAAATGCAACGTTTAGACGTGGAGGAAACTCCTCTACCAAAGGCTTGGATTAGCGGATTATCCATTGGTTTATTAGAATGGAATGGAAGTAAAAATCCGGAGCTTCCAGTGTTTGTGAGAACCCATTTGGACTACGTCTATCCACTTAATAATGAATCCAATTTATCACAAAATACCTTCATAAATACCGAAGCTTATTCGAGAGTAGGTGTTGAAGTACTAGTAGCAGAAACCTTACAACTCATCACGGGGTTTCGCACAGGTAATACCGCGCGACCCCATTCATTTGGGGTAGGCTATATACTCTCAGATATTCGATTCAACTATGCAATTATTCCTTTTGAGACTGGTTTTGGCACAGTACACTCGGTCGGATTACAATATCTATTTTAGTTGAGGACTTGGTATCATCAGCAGTTTAATTTATGAATCCTAGCACCACTTATGCGCATTATATCAATATCACCCAGTGCTATGAGGAGATATTGGATCATGAATCAGTGGTACTTGTGTTTCCACCAATAAGAAAAAAATTTTCCAAGACCGACTATCTCTATCTCTTATATGAGGATCTTATGGAGAAGGATTCGTCCCAATATGTCATCAAAAGTATAAATGCAATACGGCATATTTTGCTGCCCTTTTATGCTATCCGTTACCGAAAAAAAATTGCCTTACATTATCATTGGCTCGAATTTCAAGATCTAAAATCATTATTAGCTTTTCCATATAAACTATTGTGGTTTAGTATCTTTAATTTGTTCAAAACCCCTATTATTTGGACGGTTCATAACCTGGAACCTCACGATCGTAAGTGGCTGAGCTTTCATCAATGGCTTCATAGAAAAATGGCTCAACGGACCCATAGACTACATATACACGATGAAACTTTACTAAGCGAAACATCACACTATTTAAATATCCCTATGCATAGTAAAAAATGGTGCATAGTTCCTCATCCCAACTTTCCAGCAGAGCTTAAAGACCGCACACTCTCTATTAGCAAACTAAATGAACGCTACTCTGCCAACGTACCAGTAAATGCCACCACTATTCTGTTATTCGGCAACATAAGTGCCTATAAAGGTATATTGGAATTTATTGAGGGGATGATAGGGTATTTAAAAAGAAAGAACTGTGGTGATATTATTCATATTATAATAGCCGGGCCTGTAAAAAAAGGACAATTAGGGTATCATAAGCGTATCAAAACCACCATCTCAGCTTCTCCAGAATATTTTAGTTATCTCCCTTATTTTTTTCCAGAGGATGAATACCCATACCTACTGTCCGCATCGGACTACTGCCTCTTTAATTATAAAAGTATACATACTTCGGGGGGGCTAATGATGGCATTATCCTACCATAGAAAGGTGATTGCACCTAATATTGGTATATTTTCAAGCCAAAGAGATAATTCAGATGTGCAACTATTTAATGATGAAGCGGAACTTCATCAGATAATAAATCAAATATGGAATCGTCACTCTAAGCCGGGACATGAGTAGCATTAGCCAGAAAGTAGCGAGTTTAGCCTTTGGTGACCTAGTAACTAGGGGCTTAGGCTTTGTAAGCAGTATGTTGCTTGCACGTGCTCTAGGGCCGGAAAGTTATGGGATCTGGACAACGGCTTTGGCGATTTTTAGTTATTTATTGTGGTTTTCTGATCTAGGCATAATGCAGTTAGGTACCAGAGAAATAGCAACAGAAGGCCAAAGGCGCTTGTATAGTACCGCTGAACTATTTTTAGGCAAGCTTATATGGGCTATATGTGCGATGATCATCTTATTTCTATTCGCACCATTTTTACCCTATTCGGAAGAAATTAATACTCTGGTATGGCTTTTACTTTTTAGTTTAATACCATACGCCTTGCATACTGAGTGGATATTTTCGGGGAAGCAGGAATTTCTGATCTTACAAAGTATTAAAGCGGTTCAGGCGACCGTATTTTTTGCCCTAATATTATATGGCATTCAACGCGCAGATGATCTTGAAAAATTACCTGTGTATTATGGACTTTCGGTCGGGCTAGCCTCCTTTCTACTATGGACCGTTAGTATGTACAAACGGTATTTAGTGATTTCACCCTCCGCCCTGACCCTAAATCTAATAGAAAGATTATATTCTATTCTAAAAGAATCCTTACAACTAGGAATTGGTTGGGTGGGGAGTCAAATTATTCTTCTCTTCCCTCCACTTATATTTGCATTGTTCTATAGCGATGCATTTGTGGGATGGTACGGAGCTGCCCTACGCATAATCATGTTATACATGGTATTAGATCGTATATTTGTGCAATTATTACTCCCAAATCTGGCAAATGGTTGGGATAAAGAGATCTCGGCTAATATTATAGGCACTAGGCTAGAGCAGGCTTATCGCTACCATACCCTACTAGGGTTATTAGGGAGTTTTGCGGTACTATTTTTAGCACCTATCATTATTCCCCTGATCTATGGGGATCTATACACAGAAAGTATATCCATGCTTCAATTACTCTCTCCTGTGTTGTTCTTAACATTTCAAAATAGTGTATTTGCGACCTCCTTAATTGCCGCACAGCAAAGTACATACTATTTAAAAGCCAACCTATTGGGTGGTCTATTTAGCGCAATACTCATTATTTCAGGAAGTTATGTATTATTAAATAATGCCCCTTATGCCCCCTTACTCATTGTACTTAGTGAAGGTATTATGATGTACCTAGCATACTATTATTTCAATAAGTATACCTTACCGATGGTCAAGTTTTGCTTTTATCCCATGTTCCTGGCCTTAGCTATCGGATTTCTATGCTATCTCTGGTTAATGGGGAACTCTGTGTTATTGAGTTTCTTTAATTATCCGCCAAATGATTTCCTAAGCTCATTACCTCATTGGTTTAAGATCTCACTTACAATGGTATTGGCATTCATTCCACTAGTGCTGACAAAAACAATAAAAAGATCGGATTGGAACACCATTCTAGAATTAATGATGCATAAAACTAAGACATAAACGCTATGGATAAGGATAGAATACATAACTTAGGTGTAGGTGTTTTCGGACTAAGTTCTGCCTTAGCTTCCTTACTGGATAGTATTGGGGTCAATTATAGGGAGCTTAGGGTTGATGAAGCATCCCAATATTCCTATTCCGTATTTATTGTGCATCGACCTCTAAGTCGTCATGAGAAAGATTGGCTTGAAACTCAACTGCACAGCAGTGATAAGTTAGCTGTACTTTTTACCTTAGAATCTGGTTCACAGCCCGCTAACATATCCGTACAAAAACGTTATTGTCGTAGTGTGCATAGCCCTGATTTATTTGAGGGACCACTCAGTCATCTATGCATGATTGATTGCTATGCAAAAGTAACTTTTTATGATGGTAAACAAGATATACATGGAATATGCTTTGTAGATAAAAAGAATAAACAAGTATTTGAGCAGTCCATCTATTTGGGCATTCCTATTGAGGCCTTGTCTCAGTTTTCATATACTCGCAAAGTGTTTCCAAGCCCAACAGGTCATAGGCCCAATGAATTGGTTTCACGCATGCATGTTGGTCATCTACAACATCTCATTCGCTATGCTATCGAACAGTTATTTTATTCCGTTGATTTACCCTATCTAAGTAAGTGGCGATTCCCAACATCAAAACCAATAATCACCCTCCGCATTGACAGCGATTTTAGTACAAAGGAATCCTTACGAACTTTATATGAACTAGCAGATTCATATTCTGCTATTCTGACCACCTTTCTTCATGTAAAAGCTCATGAAGATTGGCTCGATTGGTTTGCTCAATGGCCGAATCACGAACATGCCCTACATGGCTACGAGCATGCGTATATCGCCTCTTCGTATCCACTCTATCAAGATGTTGAGAATGGGTATCAGGCGATGAGACAAGCTGGAATTACGCCTAAAGGCTATGCTGCTCCCTATGGCATTTGGAGCAAACAGCTATCGAAAGCATTAGATACATACCCCTTTATGTATAGCTCAGAATTTACGCATGGATATGATGGTTTACCCTATATGATACAAGCTCCAATATCTAGCAGTGAAGATCTAATGAATCAACGTTTGCAAATACCTGTTCATCCAATTTGCACGGGGAGTCTTCACCGATATCAAGCTACAGAATCTGATTTTACTGCTTACTTTAAAAGCTACATGGATACCCAGTACGGGTTGCAACAACCATTGATGCTATATCATCATCCATTGCAGCCTGGTTTAGCAAGTATTGAGTATATTTTTAAATATGCCCAAGAACTCGGGTTACAATGGCTATCTTATAGTGATTGGGCTATATTTTGGACACAACGTACTACGGAGCAATGCGACATCTACTACCACAAAGCAAGCAAACAATTACGTGCAGAGGATCAGACAAGTCTATTGTATGAATTGAAGCAAGATAGTCGGGGCTTCGATATTATAGAACCCAATGATTGGGATTCTCAAAAAACACTTCTAATAAATACACTAACATTCCGAAACATACCGTGCGAAACCATGGTAGACGAGAAATTTCTGCAAGATCGCTATTCGAAAAAATGTCTCATTTGGAAGGAAACAATAATTCAGCATAGAAATAGAATCCGCTTATGAGTCAGGTATATCGCATTGGTATTTTAGCGCCAACGAGTATTTCACTGGTTAATGGAGGGGTTCGAACTCAAATTAACCAAACCGCAGAAGCGCTGCAGCGTTTAGGCCATGAAATTGTCTGGGTACACAGTAGTGAAGATTTACCGGCTATAGATATTCTACATGTATTTGTGGCGAGCAGTGAACATTGGGGATTTTTGCGCCAATTTAAAACACGGTCTCTTTCAAGCAATCAAAAAAAGATTCCAATTGTTTTATCACCGATATTTTTTGCCCCCAAAAAAATTGGTTTAAGCAAATTCAAACTACGTATTGAAACAATAGTTGGTAAGTTTTTTAGCGGAATTAATTCTGAATACGGTATAAAAAAACAAATATGCCAGCTGGCAGATGTAATTCTACCTAATACTAGAGCAGAATTGAATCAAATCAACAAGTTGTTTGATATACCCCTAGGTAATATGAATATGATACCTAATGGAGTAGAAATACGATTTTTGAAGGCTGGAAGTAGTGAATTTGAGCAGCTTTATGGGCTAAAGGATTTTGTTTTATTTGTAGGACAGGCATCATCAACCCGAAAAAATGTAATCAGACTTCTAGAAATAGCACCCAGTTTAGATGCTCCCTTGGTGATAATTGGTGACTTAGGTACCGATGAGTACAGTCAAAAATGCACAGAATTAATTAAACGCAATAATGTACTTCATTTACCATCCCAAGAGCACCATTCGACTCTATTAGCTTCTGCATATGCCGCAGCAAAAGTATTTGTATTACCGTCACTTTTTGAAACTCCTGGGATAAGCGCTATGGAAGCTGCACTTGCAGGATGTGCTATCGTAATTACCCAAAATGGTGGAACCAAAGAGTACTTTAAAAAGATGGCAAGCTATGTTGATCCACAGGATAGCTTATCCTTAATGACCTCTATTAATAAACTATTACAAACTGAAAACGAAGAACTCAGTATTCAAAATATCTATCTGAGAAAACATATTATTGCCCATTATAGCTGGGATAGCATCGGTGCAATGACGTTAGCTGCCTATAACTCGCTGCTCTGATCGGAAATACACTCTAAGCCCGTCCAAAATTCCTTTTAATATATAGATCAATATAACGGACATGAGTCCTAATTCTCTAAAAAATAAAATGAGCACAAAATAACCCAAGAAAAGAAAGGATTTGAACCCATTTCTTTGAAAAGAAGTACGATCCATTTTAGGGACTTTGTCAAAGGGTAAAGTACTTAACATTAATACCGACAATAGAATAATTAACGGTCCTAAAACACTACTAACCCCGTTACGAAAAATATCAAACAACTCGAGTTGTTGATGGAAGCTCAAATAGAAAGCCGCTAAAATTATGGCAAATGATGGTATGGGTAAGCCAATAAAATGATTTTGATTGGGTGTAAGGCGGCTATTAACATTAAATCGGGCTAGGCGGACAGCTCCACACATAGCCGGGACAGCACTAATTAGCATACCTAGAAATTGATATTCATATAAAGCAAAGGTATAAATAAGGAAAGATGGTGCAACTCCGAATGAAACAATGTCACTCAGTGAATCCAATTCTATCCCAAAATCACTATCCGCATTGGCTAATCTAGCAATATATCCATCCATTACATCAAAAAAACCCGCCGCCACAATAAACCATGCTCCACGAAACAAATCTCCCTCGGATACTGCAACAATGCAGAGAAAACCAGAAAATAGATTCATTAAAGTAAAAAAACTTGGAACCGCAATCTTGTGATTTACCGGAGGTTTTGATTTCTTTTTTGCTAACCTCTTCTGTTTAAAACTCTGATATCTACGTTGAATGGGATATTTCATTATATGGCTAATTTAGCAATAATCGATTCACCACCAACTACTTTATCCCCCTGCTTTACAAGTACGTTTGCAGATCTTGGAAGTACGACATCCATTCTACTTCCAAATTTCATAAGCCCAAAGCGTTTATTTCTTTCTAAATAATCTCCCACATGAATGTAGTAAACAACCCGACGGGCTAAAAAGCCGGTTATTTGTCGAAATAGAACTTTTTGTCCAGATGCGTGTCTTAATCCAAATTTTGCTTGCTCATTATTCATTGTCGCGCGATCATCCCAAGCCATTAAGTATTCTCCTGTCTGATAGACAAGATATTCTAAAACTCCACTTATAGGAATTCGATTAATATGAACATTAAGGGGAGACAGAAAAATACTTATTTGAATAGCCTTTTTTTCTAAGTATTCAACACTTTCTAACTCTTTAACTACCACAACCTTTCCATCTGCTGGTGATAATATTGTGTCATCTGACAAATTAGGTGGTGATATACGCTCCGGATCGCGAAAGAAATAAATACTCAGAAACCAAATTATAAACAATATAGTACTTATAATGATACTGGATATTAAGGGTAAAAAATACCAACTCAGGCTTGAGGCAACGACCGTAACTAATCCTACTAATGCAATGGTAGGAATACCTTCATGCGCTATTTTCATTAGAAAAGTCTCAAAACATCGTTAAAGATGACGAAGACCATCAAACTAACCAACAACAAAAAACCAATATTCTGTGCCGCAATCTTTATTTTATCCGTAGGCTCTCTCCTAGTTATTCCCTCATAAATGAGAAAAACCAAATGTCCTCCGTCTAAGGCAGGAATTGGAAGTATATTCATAATGGCTAGTGTAATGCTAAGCAGAGCGGTTATCTCCCAAAAACCAATCCAACCAGCTTGATCGGTGGCTTGTTTAGTTAAACTAGCAATTGCTATCGGACCGCCAAGATTCTGTCGGACTGAAATGTCTCCAGAAAACATCCTAGAAAAACCCCCTATTATACCAATCGTTTGTTCACCAACTTGATCCCACCCTTCTTGAATCGACTCCACAAAATTAAGTCGAGTGAATATAGCACCGGCTTGAGCTAAGCTTGGAGCTGCTATTCCAATGGTTCTATTTTCATAGGGCTCTATACTCATAGTTAATCTCTGCCCTGCTCGTTCTACTACAATATCTAATATACCCTCAGAATTACGTATTATCTGGGTTAATTCTAACCAATAATCTACAACTTCGCCATTTATTTCAAGAAAACGATCTCCGGCTTGCAATCCCGCATTTTCTGCTGGTGAACCCAAAGCGGTACTAGAGATAATTGGAGGATAAATGTTTATCGCGTGTAAAAATGATTGTTCTTGTAAACTATCTAATATGGTGGATGGAATATATAAATCCATTGTCATGCCACCTCGTACTACTTGATACGACAAATTACTACTAGTCAACTCAGAAATAGCAACTAATTCTTCAAATGCGTCTACATAATTTTCATTTACACCTAAGATTACATCATCCGTCTTAAAGCCAACTTTCTCGAGTAAACTCCCTTCGGGTACGTAAATACCGGCAACCTGTTCAATAGGCAGACTCAATTTTCCTTGGCTCCAGTTCATACCCATATAAATAAAAAAAGCAAGAATCATGTTAAAGATTACTCCAGCAGATATCACCACCATACGCTGCCAAATTGGCTTAGATCGGTACTCCCAGGGTTGTGGTTCAACAGCTAAGTGCTCAGTATCCATGCTTTCATCAACCATCCCAGAGATTTTCACATACCCTCCCAACGGCGTAGCACCTAGGCAATAATCTGTTTCACCTCGTTTAAAACCCCAAATTCTAGGTGGAAAGCCTACAGAGAAACGTTCGACTCTCATACCGAATATTTTTGCTGCCAAAAAATGTCCTAGTTCATGTATAAATACAAGAATCATGAGGGCACCGATAAAAATGAGAATAGTCTGAGTTATTTCAATTAGTTCCATGTTGACAAATAGTTCTTGCGTAATCTCTGGTTTGCTGATCTAATTCGACAAGTGAATCATAACTCAAAGTCGAATTAAATTGTATTTGATTAAGGCAACGTTCAATAATTTTTACTATATCAATATACTTAATTTTACCCTCTAAAAAGTACGCAACTGCAACTTCATTGGCAGCATTTAATATCGCGGGACCTCCATTGTGCAGTCTGACAGAATTTATAGCTAATTCAATACAAGGAAACCGTAAATAGTCCACAGGTTCAAAATGAAGTTTATGTATTTGACTCCAATCCATTCGTGAACTATTTAAGGGTAATCTGCGGGGATAAGATAAAGCATATAAAATGGGGACTTTCATGTCTGGTGGACCAAGTTGCGCTTTGGTTGAACCATCACAATAAGTTACCATTGAGTGAATAATACTTTCAGGATGAACTACCGGAGTTATCTTTTCGATAGGTAGGTCAAACAACCAATGTGCTTCTATTATTTCTAAGCCCTTGTTCATCATAGTGGCGCTATCTATGGTGATCTTTGAACCCATACTCCAATTTGGATGTTGTAAAGCCTGTTCAACTGAAACATTTTGCATTTGCTCAAGAGTTAGCGACCTAAAAGGCCCACCACTTGCAGTTATAATGATTTCTTCAATGTCTTCTTTCTCTTCACCAACAAGCGATTGTAGCATTGCACTGTGTTCAGAATCAATTGGTATCAAGCTGCCTTTGGATTCGGTTAATAGTTCGGTGATTATTGCTCCACCCACTACCAAACTTTCCTTATTCGCTAAAGCAACTTTTTTATGGGCTTTCAATGCATAATATGTTGGAGAAAATCCAGCAAAACCAACCAAGCTGTTTAAGACAATATCAATCTCAGGTAAGTTGACTAGTTCATTTAGTACATATGGATCTACATACGTTTTAGTTTTGGCAGAATCCCCTATTTGTATATGGCCATTTTCATTTTTTAATCCAGTCAATACAGCATATTTAGCATCAAAGGTTTTAACCTGTTCGTCTAGAAGCCGCCAGTTACTGTGTGCACTCAATAAAACTACTTCGAATAATTTATTATGATTCTGAATAATTTCTAAGGCTTGCTTTCCAATGGAACCTGTTGATCCAAGAATAGCTATTCGGATCTTTTTATGCTTCATTTCACCCTATTTCATTCAATTTTATTATAGCGGCCATTCTTCCAGCTTTAGAAGCTTCTCTTCTAAAGGAGTAAAAATCACTCTCATCGTTGTAAGTACAACCCGCATCCATGACAATATGAGATTTCACTATACCCATGCTCACGAGTTGCTGGAAAATATAACCTTTCAGATCTACATGTGGCTTGGTACTCAAATTTTTTTCCACGAATCGATCTGGAAACAAATCGGCCACCTCTTGATCTACTTCAAAAGCATCTACTGAAATACAAGGACCTATATAAGCTTCTATAGTGTTTATATCTGCACCAAGGTCTACCATAAACTCAATTGTTTTTCTGATTATATCTTTTTGAGCACCTCTCCACCCAGCATGTGCTGCACCAATAACCTGATGGGTTGCATCGCCTAATAAAACAACCCCACAATCGGCTGCTTGTATAAGCAATGAAATACCAAGAGTTGAGCTAACAAAAGCATCGGTATCAGGATAGATCCCTCCTTTAGTCACCACTTTGACCCGGTCTGAGTGAGTTTGATGAGCGATTGCAATGTGCTTTAATGATGTATCAGTTTCTTTGGCTAAGACATGCAATTGTTCTAAGATTATATCCTGATTCTCATCGGAATTAAACCCTATATTTAGTCCAGGAATACGAGAGTTAGGAATACTATGATGAGCATTTTTCTTACTAAACCAACTTAGTATTCGAGATTCGTTTAGATTGCGGGGTCGTATAAATTTAAGAGGGGAAGACATTATTTAAATATTCCTTGATTTTAAACATTGGAAATGTTTGCCCTGTCCATAATTCGAAGGAACGAGATGCCTGATATATAAGCATCGGTAAGCCACTGATTGTAACACAATTATGCTGCTCTGCTTGACGCAAAAAAGTGGTTTTCTGTGGATTGTAAACAATATCATAACAAATGGAATCGGCTAAGAACTCGGTAAATTTTGCGTCAACTGGAGAATTTTCTGAATTTGGATGCATACCAAGTGGTGTGGTATTAACAATCAAATCCACTTTAACCGCATATTCTACCCATTCATCATAAGAAATCAAATTTATGGGCAAATCGTTCTGTAAACGTTTAGGTTTTCTACTTACAACCCAACATTCATTCATTCCAAGATCTCTTAAACCGTGTATTACTGCTTTTGTCGCACCACCGAAACCAAATATTAACACCGAATTTAGTTTCTTGAGTCCTAAATCCCTTAAAGGCTCTACAAAACCAAAACTATCGGTATTATGACCTACTAACTCTTGACCCAGTTTTTGAATACAATTTATAGCCTGTATAGATTTTGCTAAATCCGAATGCCAATCAATCAACTTAAATAAAGTCTCTTTATAAGGAAAGGTGATATTTGCTCCTTTGAAATTTATCGAGTTAAAATGAGCGATAAGACTTGGCAATTCATCAATTTGAACCTCTATGGCAACATATTCTAAATCTAAGGCATGATGTTCAATAGCTAGATTATGCATTATTGGAGAAATACTATGTGAGACTGGATTACCAATCAATAGTATATGATCTCGTAAAGAAATAGGATCTCGTAAAAATTCAGAAAACTTCATATAAAAAAAATGCGCAACCACTGGTTGCGCATTTCAAAATAATAGCTTGTTAGTCTAAGCAGTAATTTCTTCAGTAGGTTCTAAAGAACTTTCTTTGAAGGTATCGCTTTCTGCTAGCTTTTTAAAAGACTCTAAATCTTTAACTAGTTGTGCTGCTGATTGCTCAATAAAAGTGGCTAATCCCGCAGAAGGATCTCCAAAGAAGGTACGGTAATCTAAAGAAAATTCGACTTGAGTTCGTTTACCATTATCTAGAGGTGTGAATCGGATAGTACCAGTTTGGTTTAAATTACCATTGATTGTAATCCAAGCAAAGCGTGTATTTCGTAAATTATCAATTAGGTTAGTAGTCCAATGAAATATTTCACCATCAATAGTAGTTTTATATTCAAAAGTTTGGGAGTTGATTCGTTCTACAGAATCAACACGCTCTAAAAACTTTGGGAAATCAACTGGATTACTTAAAAGTTCGTATACCTTAGATAAAGGCAACTCAATTTCTATACGTTCATGCGCCATATAATACACCTTGGTTCTTGGAATAATAATTATTTAGTAAAAGATGAACCACTATTGGGGAAACAGGTAAGGTCGATCCATCATACTTTAAATTTACACATAATATGTATAAGCCTCAATGACTGACTAGAATTAAATTATCACTTACTCTTTAGATGTCTCCGAATCTCTTTTGCAATGGATTCAATAGATTGAGCCCCATCAAGTACGATGAATCGTGGATGTTCTTTAATTATGCTCTCGTATCCCTCTAATACTCGAGAGTAAAATTCCTTGCCTGCCATTTCCATTCTGTCTTGGGCGCATTTTAATCGTCTTTGTAGGGCCAATATTTGTGATATCCTCAAATAAAATGTAAACTCTGGCACCAATCCACAAGAGGCCATTTTATTTAAAACAGATATCTCATCGATGGTTAAAACTGAACGTCCATATCCTTGATATGCCGTAGTAGAATCATAAAATCGATCCAAAATTACAGTTGTACCATTATCCAGAGCAGGAATAATTTTTTCCTGCACTAATTGTGCACGTGCAGCTGAGAACAACAGTAATTCTGATATTGCTGATACATTACTTTTTGAGTCTAAGAGTATTGACCTGATCTCTTCTGCAATGGGTGTACCGCCTGGTTCACGATAAACCTGTACTCGCCTACCCTGCTCTTCGAGGTATTGCTTCAACAGGTGAATTTGAGTTGACTTGCCACAACCGTCTATGCCTTCAAAGTTTATTAGCATATCTGCAGCATCACCATTTCTCTGGATAATCCAGGTTTAGTGGTTCCTTATTTAAAATTAAGCTGAATGCAACGTAAATCAGGAAACTAGAACCCCAACCCATAAAAAAGGCTACAACAAAAATAGAACGTATCCAAATAGTACCAATTCCAAAAAAATCAGCTAGCCCACCACATACACCCCAAAGTTTTTTGTCATGTCTAGATTTATAGAGTCTTTTAGATCGTTTCTGCTGAAAATAATCCCAAGAGTAGGTGGTTGAATCTTCCTGAAAAGCGTTCGTTCTACCCCGTTCTGAGTTAGATATATTATCATCATTTTTTATATGGCCAGAAGAAAATGACTCAGATTCACCTGAACCAAAACCATTAAATTCTTCAGGCGATTTATTTTTATTTATTGCCACTCCATGATTGGAATAATGAACGGATTGATTATTCTCTGTTTCAAATCCATCATATCTGAGGAACTCATTGGAATAATGTTGACCGCCAAACACATCCTCATTAGTTTTATTCCTATTCTTCTTCTTAGGTTTTTTTTCACCAATAAAGCGGCTACTAAAAGCGGCTAGAAGTAATAAAATACCCCCTAAAAACGGTAGCGTATAAATAGATCCAAGTCCCAGATCAAAATCGAATTGAAATAATACAAGACCTATGGTAGACACTATAATGAAAGCTCCCGAAAGGGTAGCTGCATTTATATAACTAGGTCTTTTAACTTGTTCAGTATCTAAAAAATCTTCGAGAGTATAATCCCAAGAACTCTTACCAAAAGGCATCTGGTTGTCTGTTATGCTTGAATATTGAAATAGTTTATCTTCTGTCTTAAACATATCTAATGATACGATAAAATTAAAATTAGGTTACAATAAATGAATCCCGCTTTCGCTAATATATCCATTCAATGGAATATCCCATGGATCCTTAGGCAGGCAGTAAACATTAAACCCTTCTAATAACAAACCTATTTTTGGTGTAGATGTTGGTACTTTAGCTAAAAATCGGTCATAAAAGCCAGCACCATAGCCCAATCGAGTCCCCTGTTTATCAATAGCTAACAAAGGTACCAATACTAAATCCAAATCAGATATATCTGCTTTAATTCCACTGACAGGTTCTAAAACACCCGAATAATTTTCTTGCAAATCGTTTATATCATTCAAATAACAATGCCTCAGTTGTCTGTTGCCAGCCATAATAGGCACTACCATTTTTTTACCTTGAGCTATACTCTCGTTGATAATTTGTAAAGTGTCTACTTCCCTGTGCTTAGTCATTGAAATATAACTATGTAGCTTTTGAACATTTTTAAAAACATCCCAGGCAAACAAATGCTCTTTTATAGCTAAATTGGCCTTCTCCCACTCACTTTCTATGATGCCTCTTCTTTTAGATTTAAAATAAAATCGTAATGAGCGTTTGAACGGTTTGGTTTTTAAATTCATAATCAATAATTGACTTAAAGGTCTATGATAAAATTATAGGTCAATCAGATAATGCTGAGAACTATCGGTTTCCTGTACCAATAATTCATCAAGTAAATCCTGCCAAAAATTCTTGCCATAGTAGAACATAAAATAACTAGGATGTAATGTGCGCTCCATCGTCCCTTTTGGGAACAAATATGATTGAAGAAAATGTAACTGTCTTAACTCAAACCCAAATTTAGATTCATGCGCTTTTTTGGCTTTCTTAATTAGCGACTGCATCGACTTAGTAATCTCATTTTTTGTCTTTTCAATACTTCCTTCTAAAGATTTATCAAACGAAATTATATTCATTATCTGAGATTGATACTGGCCTAAGATATGCTGGTTTAGTTCCTCTAACTTAACTCCTGGAAATTCTTCAGGCATAGTAGATAACCATTTATCTTTGAGTGATGGAAAACCTTCTTGATAATGAGCCAATGAGAAGGGAAATTTTGCCATTAAACGTTGGACTTTTTTTTCCCGAATGGTAGCAGAGAAACGGGGTATAAGTATGGGCATGTCTAAGTCAAAAAAGTCATAAATCTTTTTCATTTGTCCATGATATGCTATTTCTGCTGGACCACCTACATAAGCAACTACAGGAAGCAGATGGTCTTGAAGAATCGGACGCAAAAATACATTGGGCGAGAATCGTTCCGGTTGTTCTTGCGTTAACTTTAATAGTTCATTGCTAGTTAACACTTGTTTTCCTCCCACTTGAAGGAAAGAGTGTTCGCCATTTAAATCATGATTTAATTTGACTCGCTTAGCATTCTCATTGAACACAAACCATTGACTATCCATGACGGTAACCTGACTATGACCTGTCTGCTCTTTGAGCTCATAAGTCTGGTTTTTTAATAATTCTGTGATACTACGATCGTTTGCTACCGCTTTACTGATAATTGGGCTGAGAAGCTTTTTTATACTTTCATGATTGCTACCAGCCACAAGAAATTCATATTCTTCAAATACATGAATTATCCAATGAGCAAAATTTTGGGCATGGGTTTTATCATTTGAATACGCTTTTTTTACGTCCTGAAAAAAGGTTTGAATCCAAGTATTTTTTCTAAATTGAAAACTCTGTTCGGTTGCTTCCTCGATTGTATGGTATTTAGCAAGCCACTTTAAGAATTCATTTTTAAGTAGAGAGCTAT
Organism: Balneolaceae bacterium UBA2956; assembly: GCA_002348545.1. GTDB lineage: Bacteria > Bacteroidota > Rhodothermia > Balneolales > Balneolaceae > UBA1275. The sequence continues at coordinate 2,815 of DEBM01000036.1, read as the reverse complement.
CCCCTTTAATTTTCCCTACAGGCATCCCTATTTGCTCTTGCAGTGAAGTCTGTTCTACATCAGCACAAAATTGTTTTAGTATAGAAGTATTTTTTAAATCTGAGTGATTAACAAAGGATTTGTACCAGTTTATTTGATTGATTTCTGTGTAATCGTGGTCCTCATCCGCTAACCAAAATACAGGAATAACAGTTTTACCCATAGTTTCAGAGATACGTTTACTCCACTGTATAGCACTCATTAACTTAAAAAAAGTATAAAGAGGTCCCCCATACCACGAAAGTTGCTGACCTGTAACTACACAATAGCTGTCATCCTCTAATAATTTAGCACGAATAGAGGATTGAGATTGCTCAATACCTAACCATTGATGAAAATCTTTTAGTGCTAATACAATATCATCTCTCGAGTTTATAACTGTCCTATTTAAGGATTTAAATCTTTTTTTAGATAAATCTTGTAACGTATTGCTAGAAAATGGATAAAAGCTATAGAAAGAATGTAAGGAAGGATTTCCTTTTGTGTAACTAGTTAGAAATGAGTCAGGCTCTATAATAGAAAAAGGAATAGGACTAAATTTCACGATTTACTTAACCTTTTAGTCGTTGTATTTTATCTCTTAGACTAGCCGCTTTTTCATAATTTTCTGTTTCAATGGCTATTTGTAGTTGCTCACGTAACAATTCAAAAGGACTTTTCTTGTTTTGTCTTGATTGCTTAGTTGCATCACTTTTATCGCTCATTGAGTCCACTTGAGCTGAATCATCTTCATGTACTACCCCTACCTCCTCTAGTACAAGCTCATCGACATAAATAGGACAAGAAAAACGAACCGCTAAGGCAATAGCATCACTAGGTCGGGCATCTATTTCATGGCAAGATATAGAGCCTTTAATTGAAATGTTGGCATAGTAGGTTCCTTCTTTTAAATGATGCACTACCACATATTCAATTTGACCGCCTAATTCAGTAATAATTTGCATAGTCAAATCGTGCGTCATAGGTCGTGGTGGTTTTATTTGCTCCATTTCCAAGGCGATTGCTTGTGCTTCATAAGCCCCTATAATGATAGGTAAACGTCGACTTCCATCTGCTTCCATTAGTATAAGAGCGTAGGCAGAAGCTGTTCGAGTGCTCGTTGTAAGCCCAAAAATTTCCATTTCGACCATAAATTCAGCGTCTATTGCATACTTTTGCTGTATTAGTTTTGTATAGGATAGACCGTAAGAACTACACGCTCATCCATTAAGCTAATATGGTAAAGATAGCATTATTTGAGGTTGAACTAAAATATCTCACTAGCTACTTTATAGACAGATTCACTTTTACCCATTGAATAGTAATGCAAAGTAGGTACACCAAATGAAATTAGTTCTTTTGACTGTTTAATCGCCCATTCTATACCGATTTCTTTGGCCTGATCATTATTTTTAGCCTTTTCTAGTGCATTGGTTAGATCAGATGGTAAATCGATGTGAAATATCTGAGGTAAGATGTTGAGTTGCCGTAAGGAGGAAATAGGTTTTAAACCAGGTACTATAGGAATATTTATATCCATTTCTCGACATTTTGTAACAAAGTCGATGTACTTTTGTGTATCAAAAAACATCTGCGTGACTATGTAGTCGGCTCCTTTATCCACTTTTTTCTTTAAATACCTCATATCAAGATCTAGATTGGGGGCCGCCATGTGTTTTTCCGGATATCCAGATACTCCAATACAAAAGTCAGTATGATGTGCCTGCTCAAGTTCTTCATCTAGAAATACACCTCTATTTAAATTAACAACTTGTTTCAAGAGCTCTGAAGCGTAGGTATGCCCACCAACCTCTGGCTTAAAATCACGGTCTAGTTTACGTGCATCTCCCTGCAGCACCATAATATTATCAATTCCTAAAAAATTTAAATCAATCAACGCATTTTCTGTCTCTTCCTTAGTAAAACCACCACAAACTATATGAGGCACAGCATCAATTTTATATTTGTTTTGAAGGGCTGCACAGATTCCCACTGTACCCGGCCGCTTACGCACTGTTTTTCTCTCCATTAACCCATTAGAGAGTTTTTTGTACTCATATTCTTCCCGATGATATGTTACATCTATAAAAGGGGGGTTAAATTCCATTAATGGATCAATGTGATCAAAAAGAGTTTGTATATGCTGTCCTTTAAGAGGTGGTAATATCTCAAAGCTAAATAGGGTTGAATCACCAGCGTTTCTAAAGTATTCTGTTACTTTCATAATTATACGTGCTGTTTATTGGACTCTTTTGTTATTGAGATTTTGGGTTCGTAAGCAAGATGTGAACGAAGCCAATTTTCTATTTCTTCCGAAGGCATATTTTTGCGAATAGCATAATCAAGCACTTGATCCTGTTGAATTTTACCTATTGCAAAATATCGAGAATCTGGATGGGAGATATAAAAACCACTTACCGAACTAGCTGGCAACATGGCAAGTGATTCTGTTAAGCTGATACCAATGCGTTTTGTCACCTCAAGTAATGAGAAGAGTTTCCATTTTTCGGTGTGGTCGGGACAGGCTGGGTAACCCGGCGCAGGCCTAATACCTTCGTACTGCTCAGCAATAAGCGCCTCACTGTTAGCCTCTTCATTACTATAAGCCCAATATTCAGTTCGTAATTTATAGTGGAGGTATTCCGCAAAAGCCTCAGCTAGACGGTCGGCTAAAGCTTTCACTAGAATGATGGAATAGTCATCAGAATTAGCTTCAAATTGGTCAATCAAAGAAGTAATATTAAGACCGGCAGTGACAGCAAACATACCAATATAGTCCACCTTACCTTGCTCCTTA
>DEBM01000021.1 GCA_002348545.1 Balneolaceae bacterium UBA2956 | reverse complement strand
CCATCCCAACAGCTTCACTAAATACTAATGAGTCGGGTTTTTCCTGTGCAAATATTGGAGTTGTCAAAAATAGAAATATGAAAAGAAGTTGATTTTTCATGATGTTGGTAGAATTTTTTACTTATTGATATTTAGTAATATGGCAATTCTATTTAGTAGACTCAATTATTCTCTAAATAATTAACTTTTTAAAAGTACTTAATTAATCTATAGACAAATTATTGATGTGAATGGACCTTATCGACTAAAGGATTCATAACCCTGAACCAAAGTGGTGGAATCATGGCTAGTAAAATCATCCCAGGATATCCTGTGGGCAGTTGAGGGCTTTCATCCAAACTACGAAGCACTTGATAGTGTCGACTCGCAACCATGTGATGGTCTGAATGACGAGATAATTCAAACAAGAACATACGACTTACTATATGATCAGAATTCCAAGAATGGTGATGATTTACCTTTTCATATCTGTCTCGCTCATCTTGTTCTCGTTCTAGACCATAATGTTCTAAGTAATTCACTGCCTCCAACAATGAAAAAGCCAATACACAACTAAACGTGTAAACTATACCGACAACAGACCCCATTAAACCGAAAATTAGCGAGATCCATAGTAGTTGGATCAACTGAAACCCTAACATTTCATTGGATAATGACCAAAAATCCTTCTTTTTTTTGTGAAGACGCCTGCGTTCAATGTCCCAAGCAGATCGGTATTGATCAGGTACCGAACGAATTAAAAACCGGTAAAAGGTCTCACCTTTTCGAGCAGTTGCAGCGTCTTCCTCGGTTCCAACATGTTTATGATGTCCATATACATGTTCGATGGCAAAATGCATATAAAGAGTCGTCAAAAGTAAGGCACGACCTAACCATTTCTCAAACTTCGCACTACGATGAATCAACTCATGGGCCACAGTAAATCCAATTCCACCGTTGCTAATTCCCAAAGAAAGTGTGGCGCCAATTAAGCTAATTAACCAATCTGCTGAGCTCAACCCAATAGAAAATTCAGCTCCAGTCATCATACCAAAGGTCCCAAAACCTGGCCCTGAAAAACCGCCCATTGATAATTTCAACAAGAAAAATCCCGTTAAAGCATATTGTATAGGCACATATGACCACAATAATAAGGTATAGCCAAAACTAGCCTTGGCCCGTTCTTCTTCTTCCGTATTATGATTACTAGGATTGCTTCCTACCAGCCATTCAACCAGAGGAATAAAAAGAAACACATAAATGGGAGTTGCCAAGGTCCAGTAGCCACCCATCCAAATACCCAATGCAGCAGCCATTGGAATCGAATACGAGGGAAGATACTTCAAAATAGACATGATGTTACATTTTAGTTAGATACAGTGTTAATGTTATTCGGTGAATATAAAATGATACAAAATGACTCTTAAATCACCAACTCACTACATTACACCTAACTCCGCTCCTTATTAATTGGATTTTTACCAAATCGGGATGGTACCCAACGCATGGTATCCACCCGAGGACGGGTATACTCCAGATGTTTAGTAATCTTCGGGAATTCAATGGGTTCGGGGGTTAAATCTTCATAGGGAATCTGATTCAGCAGATGCGAAATACAATTGAGCCGAGCATGCCTTTTTACATCAGCATTCACCACAAACCATGGGGATTCATCGATATCGGTAGCCGCAAACATCTGATCCTTTGCGCGCGAATAATCGACCCATCGCACCCGAGCTTCAATATCCATGGGGCTCAATTTCCAGCGCTTCATTGGATCTTCATTCCGAGCAATAAACCGGCGCTTCTGTTCGGCGTCACTAATTGAAAACCAATACTTAATCAGGATGATCTCTGAATTCAACAGCATTTTCTCGAACAATGGAGCACTCCTCAAAAACTCGGCATACTCCTTTGAAGTGCAAAAGCCCATCACCTTTTCGACACCCGCCCGATTATACCAACTCCGGTCAAATAACACAATTTCTCCAGCTGCTGGCAACTCCTTCACGTAACGCTGAAAATACCACTGCGATCGCTCCCGCTCGGTAGGCTTGGGTAAGGCAGCCACGCGAACCACCCGAGGACTTAAGGGCTCCACAATTCGCTTGATCACCCCGCCCTTACCTGCTGCATCTCGGCCCTCGAAAAGAACCGCTACTTTGAGGCCTCGCTTCTTAATCCAATACTGCAGTTTTACCAGTTCTTGTTGCAGCCTGAACAGCTCTTGCTCATACTGCTTACGATTTATCTTCATAAGGATTTCCTCAGATAATTTAGCTCATTACTTCTTTAGAATAAGATTGTTTTTGCACATCATCCAATTTTATTATTATTAAATATTATAATTGCAATCTTAAAGTATATTTTTATGTATCGATCACGATATTTACGCTCTTTCATTAGACTATTTTATCTCATTTTCGTTTTAAATGTGTCTCTTGCCACCTCATCAATCCTAGCCTTTCAAGCGGTCACAGAATCGGACTCACTCGAGTCAAGTCTACCCAAGTATAACGAGGATCTACCTATGGATCCTGCCCGACAACTTTCTTTTACCACCAACGAAGGCACCTGGATTTCCTTGGACGTAAGCCCCGATGGACAACATATCGTCTTTGATCTAATGGGAGATATTTACCGTATTCCATTCGCAGGTGGTAAAGCAGAACAATTAACCAAAGGTATGGCTTACGATGTTCATCCCACCTATTCACCCGATGGGTCTAGAATTTTATTTATCTCGGATCGAACCGGCTCGGATAACGCATATATTTTGGATCTACTATCTATGAAAGTAACTCAAATGACCGACGAGTCTGCCGAAAGTATGATTAATGGCGACTGGTCCCCCGCAGGTGAGTTATTTGTCATAGCTAAAGGTCGCAGGAATTTCAAACTGCAGGTCATGCATGAAGACGGGGGGCAAGGATCCGCTGTGGTCGATGAACCCTCGAACCTGAAAGCAATTGATCCGGAGTTTAGCGCCGATGGCACAAAAATATATTATTCGCGTCGCACCAGCGGCTGGAATTATAATGCGCAATTCCCACAATATTCCATTGGAATGTACAATATGGAAACCGGGGAAAACTCCACTTTTCTTAGCCGCTATGGTTCTGCCTTTACTCCTACTCTTTCACCCGATGGTAAATATATGGTCTACGGTACTCGATATGAGAGTGAAACCGGTCTAATACTTCGAAATCTTGAAACCAGCGAGGAATCCTGGCTGGTCTATCCCGTTCAGCGAGATGACCAAGAATCTCAAGCCACCTTGGGCGTGCTTCCGGGAATGAGTTTTACTCCTGACAGTAAAGAATTGGTGTTTTTTCAGAAAGGTGGGCTTTGGAAAATTCCTATCGCAGGGGGCGAACCTGTAGCCATTCCTTTTGAGGTTGATGTAAGACTCGAAGTCGGCCCTGATATGACCTTTAAGTATCCCATCAGTGACGACCCCATTCAATACGCTATACAAATCCGAGACGCTGTCCCTTCTCCGGATGGAACTCAACTCGCCTTTACTGCCTTGAATCAACTCTATGTGATGGACATTCCCAATGGATTACCTCGACGCATCACCACCGATCTCCACACCGAAGCCATGCCCACATGGACTCCAGATGGCAGCCATATTGTATATGTGAGCTGGGATCAAACCGAGGGAGGTCATATATATAAGGTGAACCCGAAAGCAAGGCGGGTTCAACCCGAGAAAATTACTCAAGAAAACGCTTTTTACGCTACCCCAGTAATATCTAAAGACGGATTAAGGGTTCTATATGCCACAGGTAGCTATTACGATTTTGCCTTGGATTTTAGCCGAGGTGCCGCTTTCAGTGCGATGGACGAATATCACTGGATTCCAATAGACGGAGGTACCAGTACCTTTGTAGCAGAAGTTAAAGGACGTCGATATCCCCATTTCAGCTCGGTTGACGATCGTATTTACCTTACGGATAACGACGGAAATTTGGTCTCAATTCGTTGGGATGGTACTGATGAAAAGGAGCATGTGCGTATTACCGGTATTCGCACCTATGGCACCTATCACAACAGCCCACCGTCCGAAGCGGGTATCGTGTTTATATCTCCCGATGGGAAGCAGGTGCTGGCGCAAGTGAACAATGAAATCTACACTGCCTATTTACCACGCGTAGGCGAATCCGTTACAATCTCTGTTTCAAATCCTAATAAGGCGGCTTTTCCCGCTAAAAAGCTAACCGTGGTAGGTGGGGAATTTCCACATTGGTCGGGGGATTCCAAAAAAGTACATTGGTCGCTAGGTAAAGGACATTTCATCTATAATTTGGAAGAATCTATTCAGGTTGGGGAAGCCCAGGAAGCGGCTTATGAATCAGAGACCGAAGAGGAAGATGAAAGTGAGAAAAATGATACTGAGGATGTACAAAAAGCGGACAAAATTGCAGATTACTCGGCATTGGAAATCAAGGTGATGGTTCCCTTTAATCAAGATATTCCACAAGATACAGTTGCGCTAACCAATGTACGGATCATTACAATGAAAGGTGATGAAGTGATTGAAAACGGAGTAATTATCATAGAAAATCGCCGAATAGTTGCGGTAGGCGATATAGAAACTACACTCATTCCAGCCAGTGCTAAACAATTTGATCTAGATGGGACAACAGTGGTTCCAGGATACATAGATACCCATGCCCACCTTCGATCGACAAATATGTTGCATAAAAATCAGGAATGGAGCCATGTAGCAAATTTGGCCTATGGGGTCACCACTACAAGGGACCCTCAGACTGGAACTACAGATGTGCTTTCATATAGTGATATGGTTCTAGCGGGTAAAAGTTTGGGTCCGCGAATTTATTCTACTGGACCTGGCGTAGGATATTGGGGCTATAATCTGGAAAGTTTAGACCATACGCGAGAAGTCCTTCGGCAGTATAGCGAATATTTCGATACCAAGACGATTAAGATGTACCGCGTAGGTAACCGGAAACATCGGCAGTGGGTCATTCAAGCTGCTCATGAGCAGCAACTTATGCCCACGACTGAAGGAGGATTGGATATCAAACTGAATCTAACGCAACTCATAGACGGTTATCCTGGTCATGAGCATAATATTCCGATTACCGATGTGTACAAAGATTTCATTGAGACTACCGCCTTCACTCAAATGGCCATCACACCTACTATGCTGGTAGCCTATGGTGGACCCTGGGGAGAGGAATATTTTTATAGCCGAGAAAACCCTTATGAAGATAAAAAATTAACGCGATTCACGCCATGGGATGTGCTAGCCTCCTCAACAAGGCGTCGTAGATTTTGGGCTCGAGACGATGAGATGGTATTTCCTATACATGCCCAAAAAACAAAAAAAATGCATGATAGGGGTGTATTGCAAGGTGTAGGTAGTCATGGCCAATTACAGGGCTTAGGATACCACTGGGAATTGTGGGCCATGGCATCGGGTGGATTAGAATCGCATGAAGCTCTTCGCATTGCAACTCTAGAAGGAGCAAAAACACTTGGCATAGATAATGATCTGGGATCAATTGAAGTGGGTAAAATTGCTGATCTTGTGATTCTACAAAACAATCCATTGGAGGACCTTCGCTACACAGATGACATTCAGTTTGTTATGATGAATGGACGACTGTATGATGGAAATAGCCTAAACGAAATCTACCCTCGAGAACAAAACTTTGAACGACTATATTGGGAGCATATAAAACCAAGTAAAATTGATTGGAAGTAAATCATAAACAAATATTTACTTATAAATGAATTACAGACAACTTGGTAAAACTGGATATAGGGTATCTGAATTATCCCTAGAAACCTGGCAACTAAGTGGAGTTTGGGGCACTGGATTTAACCATACTTCTGCCCAACAAATACTCGAGACCGCCTACGAATAAGGAATAAAAGCCATACAATTCGATAATGTGACTACCGTTCAGATCATTTATAATTAATTCAGGTAAAAACCCAACGATTATTTTTTTACATGACCCAGAAAAATAATTTTGGAGTTATTGTTTGCGTACCATTGGCAAGCGGATTACTAAGCGGTTAAAAGACTCACGAATCAACCTTCAATCCTAACGATCACCGGCATGGAAACCGAAACGATGAATGGTTTAATAAGGGCGAAACCTCTGCTGGTGTTCCTTTTGAAACCGGATTAGAAGTAATGGAGAAACTCAAGGAGATTTTTAACGGATACGACTCATTGGCACAAGTCGCTTTAAAGTCAATTTTACTTAATCAAAAGATAAGTGTCATTATTCCGATAGCCTCTATGCTGCAACATATTCATAACAATATGAGTGCTGAAAACATCATAAAATTTAGTAATGAGCAGCTACAAGCTATCCAAGATATTTATGAGCCTGTTATTAAAACACATGTACATGATTTATTGTAGTTAGAATATTATAAATGCATTTATTTCTCAATAACTGATGCTCCTACTACTTGCCTCATTATATTTCCTGTATTTTCCCATGGAATTCTTTGGGTTTGCTTCATTAGAATCCCAATTATGTTTAAATCTGGATCCGCATAATATTGAGTATTAAAATAACCACCCCAATCAAATGTACCAACGCTACCTCTTCCCCCTATACTAAAACCTTTATTCGTAACAACACCAAATGCTAGACCATAATGAGTATTCCCTTCCCCAAATAGATCATTTGTTTGATTACTCATAATCAAGTCTATTGTAGTTGGACTCAATATCCGATGTTCATTATAAACACCACCATTTAAGTACATTTGCAAAAATTTAGCATAATCCTGAGCTGTACTTGTTAACCCAGCACCACCAGAATAGAATTTTTTTGCGCCAATTTTAGGATAATTAGCATCATAATAACCATCAGGATGACCGTCGTAAATAATCCATTCCCCATTTTGATTTTTTGTTTGAACTGGGACTAAAAGCCGATATTGATCTTCATTTAGGTAAAATTGGGTATTTGACATACCAAGTGGTTCAAACAAATGTTCCATTAAAAATTCACTAAATGATTGCCCTGATATTATCTCAATTAAGTAACCTAATACGTCTAGTCCTTCAGAATAAGTAAAACGTTCACCTGGTTCGTGATGTAAAGGTAATTTAGCTAAACGTTTTACACTTTGCTCAATACTTATATTCTCTGTTGTATAAAGGTCAACAACCCCTGCTTTTTGATAAATTTTACGAATACGTTCATCTCCATCAATAATTCCATAGCCTATACCAGAAGTATGATTCAATAGATGACGAATAGTCATCTGATTTTTTGCTGGAATAGTTTTGTAGGTGGAATCTGAATCATTAAACTCTTTCAAAATGGTTAAGTCTTTAAATTCAGGTATATACATTGAAATAGGATCGTCTAAATTAAATAAACCCTTTTCCCAAAGCATCATAATTGCTGTAGCAGTTATAGCTTTAGTTTGAGACGCAATCCTAAATATATTATCAGTTTGATAAGGTTCATTTGTAAGAGGATCAGCATTCCCAAAAGCTTTTTCATAAATAACAAATCCATTTTTCACTATTAAAGCTACCATACCTGGAATCTTTTCTTGTTCAATATGTTGTACAAATATTGAGTCTAGATTTGCTAGTCGACTACTTGACATATCTACTGACTCAGGTATAGATTTAGGCCATTGATTAATAGAGTTGGACGTTTTTTGTACTTGTAATTGCCCAACTTCATCGAATTGACATGAATTAAAAAAAACAAGAACTGAAAAGAAAAAAATCGTTTTAAATTGTAAATATATTTTATTGGAAATGCATTGACACATAATAAGAATCATATAATTAAAAGATTAATAGTATAATACTAGAAGATTTTTTCAATTTACCAACTAAATAATAAAAGTTATGGTACTACCAAAAAGCAAAAACTTATGGTTACTTTTCATTGCTACAGCTTTATTAGGCAATATTATCCTTATATGTCCGTATTTATTTGCTCAATTACCCTCTTCAGACCTTGAAGTTTTCCTAGCTGATTTCACTATATCGGATGATAAAATCGATTTAATTCATGTGCAAAATGTCTCAAAAAATAAAGGCTATGATAATCAACCATGGTTTTCATCTGATGGTAAAACCTTATTATATGCATCAAATAGAGACGGTGAAACTGATATCATATCTTTAAATATTTATTCTTTCGAAAAAATATGGCTGACTGAAACCCCAAATCGAAGTGAATATAGCCCACAATTCAGGCCGAATACTGAAGAATTAAGTTATATTACATTGTCAAAAGATGGTATTCAGGATTTTCGAAATTTAGAAATAACAGTGAAGAATGATCAACTAAGTAAATTTGAAACTGTTCTTGAAAAAGAATCTATTATTGGCTATTACCATTGGTTTAATAGAGAATCTTATCTATGCTTTGTACTACCAACAGAAAAGGTGAATTCTACTTTGCAGTGGCATAAACTTTCTAATAATGCAGATTTTACAGATAAAAATATCATCCTAAATATGCCTGGTAGAACTTTCTTACCAATACCCAACACAGAATACTTAAGTTTTATTGATAAAAGATCAACTCCTTGGCAAATCATGAGTTTTGATCCCCTTACTTTAGGTATTAACCCTATTTTAAATGTGTTGGATCAATCCGAAGACTTTGCATGGTTACCTAACGGATATCTTTTAATGGGGTCTGGCTCAGTATTAATGTATCATAACGGCCAAAAATGGTCAATTTTAAGTGATTTATCCGATGCAGGTATAACTAATATTACAAGGTTAGCGGTAAGTGGGAAATCCAAAAAAATTGCTATAGTTGGTGAGTTATTTAACGATAATTGATATACAAGCACTAGTGAGCATGATGCCAAAAATCTTCGTTTAATTTAACTTTCATAGAGGCCTTTGAAAATGATGTATGGGGTACACCCACATGACATTTTAAAACCCATGGATAATTGTCTGTAACATAATACCCATATGTACCATCTAGTACCATTCCATTACACCTGTCTAGATCACCCGCATCAGTAAATTCATAATCATCATTGTACATACCGTCATACTCTCCGCCAGGGTTTTGATCATTAGGACCCGGTCTAGAACCGTCTTTTAATGTATACCCAGAAATAGCTTTACGTATTTTATTCGTTGTTGGATCTAAAAAATAGCTGCCAAAAATAGGAAACCCATCGGCTGCGAAACCAATCACTGGAGATCCATTAAGTCCTGGATTATCGTCAAATAGTGCTAATGGATTCCCATGATAATGATAGGTTCCATCAGGTTGTGTATGTGCATTATGGGCATCCGCACCAAATTTAGTTTCACTACCTAGTGGATCAATTAACCATGCTACATTTGCATTACATCCAATTTGTACATTTCCATTAGAATCTGCTCTAGAGTCTGTAGGTCGATAGCAGCCAGCAGATAACATATCTACTACTACTCCATTCAACATTATTGCGTCATAATATGTTTGAGATAAGGGGGTTGACTGATTAGATATGACAGGATTATCTGGAATATTGAATATCCTATTTACCTCAGAGACACCATGTGAAAACTGAGCTGACTGATCATTAAAATCATGATTGGGTATACCATTAACCGCAATTGTACATCCTATATCACCGTTTGATACCGAAACTGAGCCCTCAAATGATATAGAACGCTTAATATCTTTTACAGCTGAAAAATAGTCTTGAATATATTCTTGGCAGTTTGAGCTTGTTTCAGTTAATATCGCATTTGTTATATCGATTTTTGAATCATCTTCTACATTCAATCCTACATCAGTTTGTTTATCATTACAACCTAAAATAGAGAGCATCAATACAGCAAAGAATAAACTACCAAACTTATCATACATTATATCTAGCCATTAATTTTTAGTATATGCCAGTATTTAAATGAAAATATTGAAATTTACAAATCTGACCCTATCTATCACTCTGTTAACTTATTTATTAAACCATGAAATATAAATCCATGTAATGGAACAACTGCATACCAATATAATCGGCCTAGAATTCCTAATGGTCTAAAGGTTGCTGTTTGAATAAGTTTGTTTCCTTCCATTCTAAACTCTAACCAAGCCTCACCAGGCAATTTCATTTCAGCAAAAAGTAGTAGCCGACCTCTTTTTTTATCTACTTCCACAACCCGCCAGAAGTCTAAGGCATCTCCTACTGCGATAGTATCCTGATTAGTCCTGCCTCTCCTTAATCCTACCCCTCCCCATATCTTATCTAAAAACCCACGTATTTGCCATAACCAATTGCCATAGTACCAACCATTATTTCCCCCAATACTCCAAATGCGTTCAATACATGTATTTCTATCTCTAACTTCAGAAGATCTTATATCTTTAAAACATCCAAATGTGGGCACTTTTTCATATTTTTCAATTTGTATAGTACTACCACTACTAGTGTAAGAATCTTTCCAAGAGGATGTAATCCTATCATTCTGAATTCTGTGCATTGCCCTTTGTAATGCTTTTTTATAAGGAATTGGATCAATATCCAATAATTTTCTTAAATCATTCGGTTCACATACAACCTCAATTTTCATACTATCCACAAGAGATCTTGCAAGCAAAAAAGATGTCGATGTAACAAAATATAACCAATATGATGAAAGACGTGGAGTCATCACAGGTACAGTATAAATTCGCCTATTTAGACCTCTTACTTCAGCAAAATCTAATAACATTTCTTTATACGTAAGCACGTCATCACATCCAATATCATAATGGCTATCAAATGTACTTTTGTTACCTAAGCAACCGATGAGAAATTTTTTTACATCATAAATACCAATTGGCTGAGTCTTAGTCTCAAGCCATCTAGGTGCAATCATTATGGGAAGTTTTTCAACTAGGTCTCGAATGATTTCAAAAGAAGCACTTCCTGACCCAACAATAATTCCTGCACGTAGGGTAGTTAGTGAATAACTACCTTTTGATAATTCTAATTCTACTCGCTTACGAGAAAGTAAATGCTCAGATAATTCATCTTGGTTAACAATCCCGCTTAAATAAATTAATTGTTGTGCTTTTGTTTGTGAAAATGCAGCACAAAAGTTTTTAGCACATTCCAATTCCATTTCAGCATAATTCTCAGAGCTTGACATAGAGTGGACCAGATAATACCCTACATCTATATCACTAGGCAATCTACCTAACGAATCCTTATCTAGTAAATCGACTTCTAATACATCAATTGAATTTCCAAGTTCTTCCGTTGGATTGAACCGATTAGCATCGCGGACACAGCAGGTAATTTTATGTCCAGCAGCAACTAGCTCGGGTAGCAGTCGTTTTCCAATATATCCAGTTGAACCCGTTAAAAGTATATGCATCTGATATTTTATTATATCAAGTTAAATCATGATGAATTCATTCACTATATGAAAAGCAGATTATTAGGTATTGTTTTTGTTTAAAACTGAAATGAATAACTTTTAATTTCAGTTATCCGTACATGATAAAAATTGCTTGGCATCCTTCATATTTTCATCCTGTTCCAGATGGCCACCGCTTCCCTATGGAGAAATATGAACTCTTACCAATGCGTCTAATTCGAGAAGGTATAGTTACTGAGGATAACTTTTTTGAGCCAACTAAGGGACTTATCTATAATTTGGATGTTCATGATTCAGAGTATTTAAAACGCCTGTTTAACCTTGAACTAACTAAAAAAGAAGTGCGAGCTAGTGGGTTTACTCTAAGTCAAGATTTAGTTGAAAGAGAGTTACTCATTACAAATGGGACTGTTGAGGGAGCTCTTTGGGCGTTGAACAACCGCTCAGCAGCTTTTAATATCGCAGGGGGAACCCATCATGCATCTGCAAATAAAGCAGAAGGATTTTGTTTACTTAACGATCAGGCTATTGCCTCTAGATATTTACTAGATAACACA
>DEBM01000061.1 GCA_002348545.1 Balneolaceae bacterium UBA2956 | reverse complement strand
ATATCACGTCCATCCATGACAATTCCTCCATTTTCTCCCATCCTCTGTTGCTGTTTAACGAGTGCTGTCCTTACTTTTTTTATCGTAGCTACTTTTGAAACAATATTTACGACATATGCCTGTCTTATTTCATCCTCTATATTTTCATTATTTAAATACAGATAGTTCTTTGTATTTTGGATTTTAAAAGACAAATCGAGATTTGGAATAGCCCGCTCAATGGCTTCGATATCCATCATTTCTTCAGATACATGGCCTTGTCGATAAAAAAATAAGGCTGCTCCTCGATACATTGCCCCTGAATCAATAAATGAATAGTCAAGTGCTTTCGCCAAGGCTTTGGCTAAGGTGCTTTTGCCACAGGCGGAATACCCATCAATGGCTATGGTAATTTTCGTGCTCATGGCCCTCTAAATTAAACATTGTAATCGATTTAACGTGTTAAGGCTTTCTTCAAAAATAGCGCTGTATCATTCTTTTTTTCTTTCAATAATTCTTCTGGAGAGCCTGCAAACAATAAATTGCCTCCGTTTTCTCCTCCTTCTGGTCCGAGGTCAATTATATGATCTGCACATTTAATAATCTCTGTGTTGTGCTCTATGACAATAATACTGTGACCTAAATTGATTAGTGCATTAAAGGCAATGATAAGCTTCTCAATATCGAAAAAATGAAGTCCAGTGGTTGGTTCGTCAAATATAAAAAGTGTTGAACCGAGTTTTTTTCCTTTTGCTAAAAATGAGGCGAGTTTAATCCGCTGGGCCTCACCACCACTCATTGTACTTGAAGCTTGCCCTAACTTGAGATAGCCCAATCCTACATCTACAAGTGGTTGAATCTTTTGTATGATTTTCTTTTCAAGACGTTCTGGTTTTTCGTCAAAAAAAGTTAGGGCATCATCTAAGCTAAGCTCAAGAATATCGTGAATTGATTTTTCACGGTAAAGTACGTCTAGTGTTTCTTTTTTGTAGCGTTTTCCTCTGCATGTTTCGCATTCGAGATGTACGTCAGCCATAAATTGCATACCTACAGTAATTGTTCCTTCGCCCTCACAGTCCTCACATCTTCCACCTTTTACATTAAAAGAGAAAAATCCTGGTTTGTAATTTCTGGCTTTTGAAATCTTTTGTTTAGAAAACAGCTCTCTTATTTCATCAAAAGCTTTTACATAAGTAACAGGATTGCTTCTGGAAGATTTCCCAATTGGATTTTGATCAATGTATTCTATATTTTGAATCGCATCTAGATTACCTGTTAATGATTTATAATCTCCTTGTGAATCGTTACTAATTCCTTTCTTTTTTCGAAGAGCAGGATAAAGTACATCTCCTATTAAGGATGACTTTCCCGAGCCTGATACACCAGTTACACACGTCAAACAATTGAGTGGAATGTTAACATTGATATTTTTTAAATTGAATTGGCGTGCACCTGTTATGGTGATCTTTTGTTTAGATTTTCTCCTTCTTTTTTGGGGAATGATTTCTCGCGTACCTTTTAAATAAGCTCCCGTTAAACTATGAATGGACTTGTAAATTTGCTCAAACGAACCATTAAAAACGATTTCGCCACCAAATGTACCCGCTTTCGGCCCGATATCAATAATTCGATCTGCAGCACGCATAATTTCTTCTTCATGCTCTACGACGACAATTGTATTTCCGAGCTTCTGAAGCTTTTTAAGGACGCCTATGAGGTTTTTGGTGTCTTTAGGATGAAGTCCTATAGATGGTTCATCTAGGATGTATATCGAACCCACAAGTGAGCTACCCAAAGCAGTTGCTAGATGAATTCGTTGTGATTCACCACCAGAAAGCGTATTCGATTGTCGATTCAGGGTTAGGTAATTTAGGCCAACATCGCATAAATAACTGAGTCTATTAATTATTTCAGGGAGAATTCTTTTTGTAACGCTACTGTCATCAAATTGGCCCTCAAGACTCTGAAAGAATTCGAGGCAGCGGTTGACGGGCATTAGTACTAGATCCTGTATGGATTTACCGTTGATTTTAACATAACTTGCATCTCCTCTAAGTCGGGTTCCTTTACACTCATTGCAGTCTGTTCTTCCTCTATATCGTGAGAGCATCACTCTATACTGTATTTTATAGGTCTTGCTTTCCAAATATTTGAAGAATCGGTTGAGACCCATAAAATGCTTATTCCCGCTCCACAGTAAATCATATTGTTCTTTCGTTAAGTCTTCAATTGGGCGATGAATGGGAAAGTTAAATTCATCTGCACTGTATATTAGTTTATTCAGGTATTTGCCCATGACTTCTCCTCGCCAGGGAGCAATAGCTCCCTCGTAAACACTATGCGAGGTGTCCGGAATAACGAGTTTTTCATCTATTCCCAATACTTTACCATAACCCTCACACGTTTTACAGGCACCGAAAGGGTTATTGAATGCGAAGAAATGTACGCTCGGTTCCTGAAAAGCAATACCATTCGATTCAAATTTTTTAGAGAAAGTTTTGAGCTCATTTGAATCTGGATTGAGTAAAACGCAGTAACCATCACCTTCGTCGAAGGCCATGTCTATTGAGTCTGCAAAACGTCCTAAATTACTTTCCTCTGAAAAGTCACAAACAATGCGGTCAATTACCAGATATGGACTTTCATTTTTCTTCGGTTTATATTCGGATAATAACTTAAACTTATTATTTATATAAACTCTTTTAAATCCTTCTTTTTCATAATTTTGTATAATATTTATATCGATATTTTTTATAGGTGATAAAATCGCTATTTTTTGGGTCTTTTTTTTCGTTTTTAAGAAGGAAATAACATCGCTAGTAGTTTGTTTCACTACAGGTTCGTTGGTCGTTGGGTCGATGGTGGTACCAATACGTGCATAGAGTAATTTTAGATAATCGTATATCTCTGTTGTTGTACCAATTGTAGACCTCGGGTTGTTGGTGCTTACTTTTTGTTGTATGGCGATGCAAGGTGCAATTCCTTTCATTGAGTCCATATCAGGTTTATCTAGTTTGCCCAGAAATTGTCGTGCATAAGAAGACATGCTTTCAATGAATCTTCTCTGCCCTTCAGCAAAAAGGGTATCAAATGCCAGCGAGGTTTTTCCAGAGCCAGAAACGCCAGTAATCACCGTAAATGATCCATGTGGAATTTCTATGTCTATATTTTTTAAATTGTGGACTCTCGCGCCTTTTATTACAACCGCATCCTTCATATAACAAAAATAACAGATGGGGGCTAATGCGGTTCACAAGTCGCTGAATTATTATGTGTATTTTTAGTCAAAACTATTCATGTATGATAGAAAAAACGAGGTCGCCAAAGTTTGTAGAATCATTCATTCCCATTGTTGTTTTAATTTCTTTACTGTCCTTTAATGTTTATGTTTTTAGTGATGATGCAACAGGAGGACCAAATCAGATTGCCCTATTGTTTGGAGCAGTCATTGCTGCGGGTATAGGAATGGTGCAAGGGTTTTCATGGAAAGTAATTCAAGCGGGAATGATCAATAGCATTAAATCCTCGTTGGGTGCTGTATTGATTTTATTGATTATTGGCGCATTGAGTGGAACCTGGATGATTTCGGGGGTAGTACCGACAATGATATACTACGGTCTTGATATTTTGAGTCCAAGCTTTTTTCTTGTAGCTACAAGTTTGATTTGCGCTATTGTAGCACTAGCCACAGGCAGCTCATGGAGCACCATAGCCACGGTAGGTATTGCACTTTTAGGGATTGGTAGTGTTATGGGAATTAGTGAGGGTATGATTGCAGGAGCGATTATCTCTGGTGCCTATTTCGGGGATAAAATGTCTCCATTGTCAGATACGACGAATCTAGCGCCTGCAATGGCTGGGACAGACCTATTTACACACATTAGGTACATGATGTATACCACCATACCAACCCTGATGATTTCTCTTGTAATCTTTTTGTTTATCGGTTTATCACTAGATTCAAAAACGGATCTCGCAGGAATAGAGTCGATGCAACAAACTCTAGATCAAACTTTCAATATTTCTCCATGGCTATTCCTTGTGCCTGCCGTGGTAATCGGTTTAATTATTATGAAATGGGATGCATTACCGGCTCTATTTTTTGGGACCTTGGCTGGAGGCATTGCTGCAATTGTTGCACAGCCATCCATTGTAAACCAACTTTCAGGAATTACGGATGACTATTTTATTTCTTCTTACATGACTTTTTTTAATACCATCGCGGGAGCATCAAATATTGAAACGGGAAATGTTGCAATGAACGAACTATTAACTACGGGAGGTATGAGTGGGATGCTGAATACAATTTGGTTGGTGATTTGTTCAATGTGTTTCGGCGGTGCAATGGAGGTAACCGGAATGCTCAAGAAAATCACGTCTAGTTTTATCAATGCCCGCGAATCTGCAGGTTCACTAATTGCCAAAACAGCAGGTACATGTATCTTCTTTAATGCGACGACATCTGACCAATACCTAGCCATTGTGGTTCCGGGAAGAATGTTTTCTAAAGAGTTTGAGGACAATGGTTTATGTCCAGAGAATTTAAGTAGAACTTTAGAGGATTCTGGCACTGTTACATCCCCGCTAATACCTTGGAATACTTGTGGGGCTTATCATGCTGGTGTCCTCGGGGTAGCAACAGGTAGTTATTGGATGTTTTGCTTTTTTAATTTAATAAGTCCAATCATGACCTTGTTCTATGGATTTTTGAATATTCGGATTAGAAGGTACTCTAAAGAAGAGATGGAGGCCATTAAATTGGAAAGTTCAGCTAAGAAACCTTAAGCTCTTTCTCAATACCGTCGATCAGTGCATGAATTACCTTGATGTGAATTTCTTGCGCACGGTCGGCAAATTCACTTAAGGGAGCACGTATTTCAATATCTGCAATATTTGAAATTATTCCCCCTGTTTTACCAGTAAGTGCTAC
>DEBM01000058.1 GCA_002348545.1 Balneolaceae bacterium UBA2956 | reverse complement strand
CCGTTTGTAGACTTAACTTCAAAAACTCCATCTCCTATTTCTAATATGGAAATATCAAAAGTACCTCCACCTAAATCATATACTACGATAGTTTGGTCGGACTCTTTCTTGTCTAAACCATAAGCCAGTGCTGCTGCCGTAGGCTCGTTGATAATTCGCTTTACTTCTAATCCAGCTACTTTCCCAGCCTCTTGAGTAGCTTTACGTTGGGCATCATTAAAATAGGCGGGTACAGTAATCACGGCTTCGGTAACTTTCTCACCTAAATACTCTTCAGCAGTTTGTTTCATTTTTTGAAGTACCATAGCCGAGATCTCCTGAGGTGCGTACTTACGATCGTCAATTTCTACGCGTGCCGTATTGTCTTCTCCCTTAACCACTTTATAAGCAACTTGCTTGGTTTCGCCCGATACTTCATTGAACATGCGCCCCATGAACCTCTTTACAGAGGCAATTGTTTTATTCGGATTGGTAATGGCCTGACGTTTAGCAGGAGCTCCTACCATACGCTCGCCATCTTTTGCAAAAGCCACTACTGACGGGGTGGTGCGTCCGCCTTCTGCATTTTGAATAACAACCGGTTCATTGCCCTCCATTACTGAAACACAAGAGTTCGTCGTTCCTAAGTCTATTCCAATTATTTTTCCCATTTCTGTATCTGTTTACTCGTTCGTTGTCATTAAATTTATTATTAAGATGAGATAAGCACTATGTACCTACCCCTATTGTACAGGTATGTGAGTAACTTCTTCATCGGCACTACCCATTGGAAGCTGTACAGTTAACACTCCATTTCGAAAACTAGCAGTGATGTTATTGACATCAGCCCCTTCTGGTATAGCAAATGAACGTACGAAGGCGCCTGATTTTCTTTCACTTCTCTTATAATGTTCGTTATCCGCTAATTCTATCTCTTTCTCTCCTCGCACAATGAGTACATTTTGCTTGCGAACAATCGCAATTTCTTTTTTAGTGAGTCCTGGCAAATCCATTATAATTCTAAAGCTTTTGTCCGATGTGATTAGGTCAGCTTCGGGGCGAAAATCTTTAGTTTTTGAGGGAGCAGGTACTATTCTTTCAACGAAATCGTGAAATTCTTGCCCAAATTTGTGAACCTGCTTTTCTATTTCTTCTCCTAATTCATAAAGATCGGTTGTTCTTTTCATAATAAACGGTTGTGTAATTTGATAATGATAAAGCAATGACCGTACCAAATTTGTCATAGAAATGGGAATCTGCCTAATTGACCGACGAAATGTCAGATATTACATTAAGAGTTTAGCTAATACCGACCATAAACAATCAAAACGCTATAAACTAAATCAGGGTGAAAGTCATAAACAATTGAAAAAAACACAAATTTGACTAATTTTATCTCAGTGGCTACTATATAATCATTAATCCCTTAATAGGTCCAAGTGATTCCAAAACTCTGGGTAGGATACGGCTGTGGCTTCGGCATCTTTGATAGAAGACGACTTATTTCCTCGTAGGGCTGCTACGGCTGATGCCATAGCAATACGATGATCATTAAAACTCTCAAATTGTGCGCCGTCAAAATCCAAATGGGGGTTACCCCGGATACTAAGTCCATCTTCATATTCGACATAGGATGAGCCAATGGCATCCAATATTTTCGTGATAGCCATGATGCGATCGGTTTCTTTGTGGTGAAGTTCAGCGGCACCACGAATATGAGAGTCTCCGTTGGCAAAAGCCATAGCCACTGCTAGTATGGGAAGCTCATCAATAGCATTGGGTATCCATTCCTTAGGAATATCTATTCCAGTAAGTTCTGTAGTTTGTACTGTGAGTTCTGCAACTGGTTCGTCAAAATCTGCATTATCTTCGGTAATATCGATTTGAGCACCCATTTCGTTTAGTATTTGCAGCGATGCTATGCGAGTTGGATTAAAACCAACATTCGGGAGTGTTATTATCGAATTGGGAACAATAGAACCCGCCACCAACCAAAATGCTGCGGCAGAGTAATCACCTGGAATCCGATAATTCTGTGCAGGTATTTTATCTGATCTAGAGGCGTAAATATGACGTATTCCTAGAGCGTTTGTTTCCACTCGGAGTTGTAGTAACCGTTCAGTATGGTCTCGGCTTGGAATAGGCTCGATTACGCAACTTTCTTCCTCTCCAAATAGACCAGCCAATAAAATACAGGATTTCAATTGAGCACTTGGAATGGGTAGGGTAAATTCCAAGGCTTTCAAAGGGTTTTCTCGGCTAATGTATAAAGGTGCAAATACTCCATTCCTGGCTAATATTTGAGCACCCATCTTTTCTAGTGGTGTAATAATTCGCGTCATTGTTCGCCTGCTTAGACTATGGTCCCCAATAAGCTTGATGGATAAGCCAACTCCTGTTAGCAGGCCTGAGAGGAGGCGCATGGCCGTTCCTGAGTTCCCACAATCCAGTTCATCTGTCAGTGCGAATATCCCCTCACGTCCCATGCCATGGATACTGATTTTATCTGCGTCTATTTCAACCTTTGCACCTAGCTGTTGCACACATTGTAGGGTTGTTTGGGGATCCTGTGCCTGTGAGTAGTTGTAGATGGTGGAAGGTCCTTTGTGCAGCAATGAAAAAATAGCCGCACGTTGTGCAATTGACTTATCAGGAGCAAGTGCTATCGTCCCAGACAATGATTTGGCGGGGGTAACCGATTTTGAAGGCATAAGAGTTAAAAATGACTAAAGATTTTGTTGTTCAATGAGTATGTGTGCAGCCTGCCCAGCAGGGGTGTCAGGGTAACGTTCGATGATTTCATTGAGCATACCAGAGGCTTCCCCTGTATTACCCAAATTAAGATGGATTTGGGCTGCATCGTATAATGAAGCAGATACCCATTCATCAAAGGCTTCGAATAAAACCTTTACTTTTGCAAATTCTTCTAATGCTAGCGTACTGTTTCCGTCCATTTTGCTTATGATCCCAAGCAAATACTGCGATTCCGCACCTAATTCGGTGGTGTTGCGATCCGCTATTGCAAAAAGTAGATCGCGTGCTTCAGTATAATTAGACTGTCCAAAAGCAACTTTTGCTAATCCTAGTTGAGCATTTGCATTGTTAGGATTTATTAGAAGGGCAGCTTCAAATTGGTCTCTGGCCTCGAGGAAATTAGATTGCCCCAAATTAGCATTTCCCATTCCCACATAAGCTTCTTGCTGGAAACGGTTACTTATGGTAAGAAGGCGATTAAAGTATCCCTTGGATACCTCATATTCAGCTTTTTCAAAATATATTAAGCCAAGAGAGGTTAGAGCATCAGGCGCTTGGTTAGACTGTGGGAAATCACTTAAAATCTGTTCATAAGCCTCAATAGCTCTATCTTCTTCGCCCATTTGTTTATACGACTCTCCCAAATTAGCATAGACTTGGGGTACTAATTGATTGGAATTTGTTACGCGAAGATACTGTCTAAATTCTCTGATAGCTGTTGGGTAGTCACCACTTTGAAATGTATTTTCAGCCTGGCGGAATCGTAAGCGATCGGCTGTGTTACTCTGGGGATTATCGCTTAGAAATTCTTCTAAAATAACTGATGAGCTATCCATTTTCCCCGATGATAGTTGAGCATATTGAATACCATTGATTGCTTGTATGATGTATGAACTGCGTGGATATCGATTGAGCACCTGTTGATATGCCACAACTGCCAGCTCATATTTACCTATATTGTAATGGGCATCTCCAATATTGTATTGAGCTCGTGCAGCCCATTCTGTTCCCGGGTAGCGGTTAATGACCGTTTCAAACTCTTCTATGGCTTGTTCGTTATTCCCGGTAGTCATATAAATATAGGCTATATTATACTGGGCTTGTTCACGTAGTTTACTAAATGGATAGATTCGTAGTAAGCGGCGAAAGGTACTTACCGCCTCAAACGTTCGATTGGCTCTGTAATAAGAGTTTGCTACCTGAAACATAGCATAGTCACCACCTGGTTCTGCACCTATCGCTTTGTTATAGAATTCTATTGATTTACGATATTGTCCTAGAGCATAGTAGGCATCACCTATGCGAAGTTGAGTGTCGGTATCATATGGAAAAAGTGCTATCGAGGGGGCTTCATACTTTTCTAAAAAAGTCTCCAAAGGGTCTACTGAAGCTTCAAAATTACCTAATTTAAAATAGCACCATCCTAAAGAGTATAGGGCTGCTCCCATCATTTCGTGGGTTGGAAAATATTCTGTAAAGGTTTTAAATCGATTAGATGCCTCACCAAATTGATCCAATTTATAATAACTATCAGCGCTCCAAAATAACGCTTCAGCACCTAATTTAGCTCTTGGGGCTTCCGCATATACGCTTTCAAAGAGTGGTTGAGCTTGTTCAAAAGCTTGATTTCGGTGTAACACCCAAGCTTTTTGAAATTGTGACTGCCTTCGCAAGCTGGGATCTACATTACCGATGGTTTCTGCCTTTTCAAAAGCAGTAATAGCCGAAGTATATTCGTTGTTGGCATAGAATAATTCACCAAGAAGGGTATACACTTGAGCACCATTGCTCAGACTGTCTTGTTGGCGTATGAGATTGAGTAAAATGGTAATAGCCCCATCATAATTGCCAGCCTCAAATGCGGTGATCCCCCACTCATAGTAGGCTTGCTCTACCCATAACCCTTCTTTATAGCGATTACCAAACTCTTTGAAGGTGTTCATCGCTCGTTGGAAATTCCCAGATAGTTTATGGTTCACTGCTTCGTAATACAAGGCTTTCCGGGATTGTAGATCATCGCCAATTATAGCTTTTTCGAAAGATTGAGCTGCCCAATGATAAATTCCTTGATGGTGATACAACCATCCCAATCCATAGTGAGCAGGGGCCTCCCTCTCGGTTCCTTTGGTGAGGTTTAAGTAGCGTAAATAATCCTTAATAGCTTCATCGTAATTCTCTAAATAGTTATGTGCTTCGGCCATTAAAAATAGTGCTTTTATAATAGATATATCATCTAGAAATATCATTTGGGCATCTAATGCTTCAATCGCTTCCTTGTAACGGCCCTGTTGGTAGTACGATTCACCCAAGGCAGTGCCAACCCCACGAGTAACGGGATCATTGGGATAGCGTTCTTTTAGTAATTCAAAGGCAGTTGAAGTAGAATTATATCTATTTTCTGATAAAAACAAACGTCCTCGGGCATATAGGGCTTTAGCAGACCATTCTGAAGACGGAAAGCTATCTGCTAATAATAGAAATTCTGCACGTGCACCATCATAATCACCTGCTTCTACCAAGGCTTCAGCTTTCCAATAGTGAACTTTGGCTGCCATAGCGGAATCTAAACCAGAGTCCAGAGCGTCTTGGTAATGCCGAATTGCTTCCGAGTACCTTCTCAGGCGTTTCTTGCGGTGGCCCAATTCAATGAGTAGGGTGCCCGATTCAGGACTCCCCGGATAATTTAATATGAAGCTCTCGAAATATGATTCTATGTTGGTTGAGTCTAGGGCTACTTGACTTCGCGTCCAATAATATTTTATTTTAATTTCCAAGGTGGACGATGTGGATGATGCTTCTGCAAGGCGTTGAAGTTGTTCGGAGGCCTTTTCGAACCGCCCTTGTTTGTAAGCATCGATAGCCTCATAAAATTTTTGAGTCTCTGGAGTCAGGAGGTTCTGTGTTTGAGCTAAGCTGGAACTCAAAGCAGTGGTAAATAACCATAACGCCAGAATAGTTAAAGAATAGATGGGCCAAATAGTCGTATTAAAAACGGATGATTTAGCATTAACTACCTTCCGCTTTGATGAAGAGACTAATAGCTTCTGGCTAAGAAGTTTAAAGTTCCAAAAGTCGAATGAGTTCATTGGCTCGTTCATGAAAATCTATATCTCTCTGAAAATCTCTTTCGGGAATGTATACTGTATATCCAAATCGCTCTAAAGTGGAGATGGCATTAGATACTTCTTCATTTTCAAATTTGATAGTTAACCTACAATGTTCTTCTTCCATATCGGGTTGTTGCACTGCTATGGTTTTGACATGAATGCCTTCGGTTTCTATCAATCGGATAATTTCACTAATCATTGGCTCCTTGGACGGAACATGCACGTCTATAACCGTCCCTTTTTGGCTCATGTTTAAAAACTCGCTCAATTCCTCTAATACATCATTGCGTGTTCGTATGCCAATATAATTATGGTCATGATCAACAACAGCGAGGTGGTCATTTAACACATTGCTAAAGGCCTGAGCTACATTGAAGATATGATCTTGCACACATATGTATGCTCCTCGTTGAACCTCTTCAGGATAGTCATTGATGTAATCTTCTAGACGATTTGACTCATGACCAAAACTATCATCTATTAAAAACTGTGCATCTAACATACCAATTAACCGCCCTTTATTTGTGATGATGAGGGAGTCCAGTTGAGTACGTTCTACCCAAGCTTTAGCTTCAGCTAAATTTACGTCTAACTCCAATCCGGAAATGTATTGTTCTAATAAGATGGTCATTTTATAATAATTACTGCAATTGAACTAATAGATTTACATAGGTTATTATCTTGTTTCGGTGTCATACTCTATAGTATTCAACATCTTTGATAATTGCTTGAAATCTTTTTCGTCAATTTTACAAGATATGTGTGCATATCTACCGGTGTATTTTTCGTTTTCTACGTTTGCATGTTGATGTATGAATGTCACAGCTTTAAAGGCTTGAATTGGAATATCGAGATCCACCTGTATGTAATTGGATTCTATTTTTTGTTCAATAGCTTCTTCAAGCTGGCTAAGTCCGATCCCTCGAACTGAGGATATATACAAGGCACTTGGATACTCAGCACGGAGCATTTCGTGTTGTTCATCATCAATGCGATCTACTTTATTGAATACTAGGAGAGTCTGTTTTTTATTCGATTTTAACTCTTTAAGAGTTTTTTTTACTACATCTATGTATTCATGAACCATTTTCGAGCTTCCATCTACCAAGTGGATAAGAAGATCGGCTTCTCGTACTTCGTCTAAAGTAGATTTGAAGCTTTGAACAAGATGGTGAGGAAGCTTTCTAATGAAGCCCACAGTATCGGAAAGGAGAATTTCTTGACTTTTAAGTTGGTGTCTTCGAACTGTGGAATCAAGGGTGGCAAAGAGTCTGTTTTCAGCGAAAACGCGGCTATTTGTCAAAGCATTCATAAGCGTAGATTTACCAGCGTTGGTATAGCCCACTAGGGATACTCGAGTCATTTGATTTCTACTTTTTCGCTGAGTGGCACGCTGCTTGTCGAGTTTTTCTAGTTTCGATTTTAGCACCCCTATTCGCTGGCCAATAATTCGGCGATCAGTTTCTATCTGGGTCTCGCCTGGTCCTTTGGTTCCGATGCCACCAGTTTGACGTGAGAGGTGAGTCCAGTAGCGAGTTAGTCGAGGTAATAGATATTGTAATTGGGCTAACTCTACCTGTGTTTTAGCAGCGGCTGTTTGCGCTCTTGATGCAAAAATATCCAAAATGAGAGCACTTCGATCCAGTACTTTTGCGTCGGTAACTTTTTCTACATTCCTAATCTGAGTTGGGCTTAGATCATCATCAAATATAATTGTTTTTGCCCCAAGTGCATTTATTTGCCTATTTATTTCATTCAATTTCCCTTTTCCAACGTAACTGCTAACGTCCGGTTTGTTACGCTTTTGGAGTATCTTGGCTACAGGTATACCACCGGCAGTATAAGTGAGTAATGCTAATTCTTCAAGGTGTTCCTGTGCCTGAAATTTTTCCGAACTAAGACCATAGATACCAACTAAGAGTACTTTTTCTTTTTCAATATCAGAGTTTTTAATTTCGTCTAGCAATTGACTCCTTATGAGTTAATAAGAATATTAAGAACAATAAAAAAATCTAGGATTGAAGATCCTTCCAATTAATCTTTGGCACTACTGTTTCGTCTACCTTTATATGTAATTTAAGGGAAATAATTCTATTAAATTTCGAGGTATATGAATGAGGAACTTCAATGCGCAGTTGATTAAAATGTTCTTGTTCATGAGAATTAGGTTGGGAATAGGAGAACATATATAGTATGCCTTGGTCAGTAGGATGTTCTACATAATCAACTATATGATACCAAGGAATGGTCTGAGCTGGATCGTTAATATTTTTTACTATTCCGTGGTCGGTGATATAATGCTTGGAACTGAGGTAGCTGGAAATAAACCACATAGTACCCATCCAAAAATAGCCTAAAAATACAGGGGAGTGAAGGCTATCTTGGAGAATAAATACTGAGGTAATCGAGAGGAGACCTATGAGTAATAAAAAAACTGTAGCAAAAAGTGGATATCCCATAAGTTTGCCCGCCCGCCAGTGTAGACGTACTCCCCGTAACCTAAATTTATTACTGAGGGAATATCCCGCCATCAGAGTTGAAGCGAGTGAAAACACAACCAATAAACCAGAAAAAAAATGGATTAAAAACTCATTCATATTGTTGAGGAGTATAAAATATACTAATCATAGTTTCCAATATAAGAAATAGGAGGCCAGCCAATAAAAACCAAGTCCAGATTTCTCGTCCAAAACTAATGGCCTTTATTTCGGCGCTCAGCTGCTCACCTCCAAGTTCTTCTAGACTAAGATAAGGACTATCTGAAATTATTGTTTCCCAAGTTTGCTTATTAAAAGTAGAAAAAATTGATTCACTGATTGGTGATAGTAGTGCTATATTTCGTTGGTTAATATCGTTTTTCAATTGAATCCAACCGGGTTCCCACTCTTGATCATCACCACTAAAACGAAGGCCAATGTTGCTTTGTTGTTCTCTTGCGGTCCAAGTTTTATTACCCTGTACAAATTGGGCGCCCGCCATGCGCCGCTCATCTTCGATTTCTATGGTGCTACCAAGTTCATGTTCATCTAAGCCGCTCTGTTGACTTGAACTCATGAAAACGAGTGCCCGGTAGAATAAAGGTGGGAAGATGGCTTTTAGTTGAATGTTAGAGAATCCTGAGTCATAGCCTATACTTGAGACTAATAATTGCCCGTTTCCAAAGGTTTTACTGAATAACAAAGGGTCTCCAACCCTGTTTCGGATTAGATTATATCCACCAACTGCTCCCGAGGTATTATGCTGGAATTGATAATAAATTGAAATGGGATCTATTTCTAATTCCTCGCGTTCTTCTCTTTCAAAAAGACCATCAAAGAGCTGATGATTTTCAATGAGTTCATCGGCCTTTGTTTGCACTTCATAGCTACCATAGTTGCCAATCTGCCCTACAAATTGCCCAGCATTAAACGACGATAATAATTGATTGTAACTAGTTAACTGACTGGTTGAACTAGGAATGACCCATAGACCATGACCATTTTGAACCCAGGGTAAAAGACTGTTCACCAGCCCATCTGGAATTTGGGTGAGTCCCTGAATAATTACAGCATCGAACTTCTTGAGTTCCTGTTCATCCCAACTATCAAGTGTTCTCTTGATAATATTAAAATTACTAGAACTTGGATTTTGAGTATTTGATAAAGTTTGAATGACCAATTCTAGAGGAGATCGTGGACCTAAAGGTGTGCCAGCTTCTTCTAGCCAAAGTATATTTCGTTGATCGGGAATAAACAATGATATAGCTCGTTTATTATCTAGTGTAAATTCATCTCCTTCTAATATTAGTAGCCCCGTATTAGCTTCAGTGGAACTAGGAATTATTTCGAAATTAAGTGTTCTTGACTCATCAGCCTCTAAACTTAGGGTATATTGCCCCACATGTTGGTTATTAAATTCAAGTGTCAAGGATTGATTGGCAACGGGAATGGAGCTGGCATTATGTACCTCTATAAACAGTTCCGATGGAATGTTAATGCTTACCAAGTTTGATGAAAGTTTAACCTTGGACACATAGGTGTTCTGTACTCTAGTGTCTGCGAGAGCAACAATTGTGGTAGGTATAGTTGGGCGTATGGCCTCGTTGCCCGTAGTACTCTCATTCAATTGACTCAAATACTCCACCAATGGAGCGAGGCTGTTTGACTGACCATCTGTTATGAAATAGATATTTTTTTGGGCAAAAGGGGCATTTTGAATGAGTTCGACTAGTTCGGCATATCGTGTAATCAGGTAATCGCCTCCTTTTTGAATATTTATTTCCTGCGCTCGTACTCGAGCACTAGCCGATTCTGATAGATGATTGAACAATGCGGGTCCAGAGGTATTTTGGATTACAAATTGATCTCTGTCTTGTCCATTATCAATCATTTCTAAGGCCAATGTCTGTGCTTGTTCTAGGAGTGGACCTTGAGGGCCTATTCGGCTCATTGAAGGAGAATTATCGATAATTATAGCATGAACTACCGATGTATTTTGATTAGCTATTCCAAAACTATTTGGGGGTAAAAAAGGTCGAGCCAAAACGATAGCTAAACAGGCCAAAGCCAGCATTCTGAGCATCAATAATAACCAGCGTTTTATTTCAATACGACGAAGGGTAGTTTGTTCTAGAGCTTTGAAAAATTGCAGCGTAGAAAAAGATAGTTTTTTGGCCTTTTTTAATTTTAATAGATGCAACAGTAGCGGTAAGCCAACAGCGAAAAGTGCAAACAAAAAAAATGGGTTCAAAAAACTCATTTATCTCAAAATACCTTATGTTTCAATAAGAGATTAATGGAAGCTCGTATATTTAAACGAAAATACTGAAAAGGATTGTATGATATTACAGAATAACAAAAATAAGTAGATTTAGATTATGCGTAGTTGGATTGGTATAGTATTACTTGTTATCATGAATTGCTCTGATATAAAGCAGCAACATTGGACTTTTTCGTTACCTGAAGATGCTAGATGGGTAATTACGCCCGATCAAGGTACAAGCCTTCAGCAACTAAGTCAGGCATCTTATATGAGATTACTAGATCCTGTATCCAGCGTGCCATTAATCGCTTTGGATTTTATTAATCAAAAAATACCTTTCAATCTAGATCTTAAAGCGGTGGCAATGGTACGGTCTACATCGACTCGAAATACCACTCTTTGGATATTCGAAACCAATGAAAAGATAGAGGAATGGGCACCTTTATTTTATGAACCACTAACTCAAAATAATTATCGCTTTGGAAAAGTTGTTATTCATCGCTTGTTAACACCATATGGTTCTTTGTATGCGGCCAATATATACGATTATTGGATTATTTCAGCCTATTCTGGGGTTGTTGAACGCTCTTTGGTGTCATATATGGGCAACGACTATTTATCCTTGGATTTCGGTGATTCTAGCTTGGAAGAGCAGGGGAAAAATAGTAGGCGAGCTGGTACGGATGCACCGCTGATTTCAGCGGATCGTATAAAGCCAGCAGAACAATGGGTGATACTCCAAAATTTGGATGAATGGGTAGAACAAATATTTCAAATTCGCTATCGTCCAAGTATTCAGGGCGCGACTGACGGATTATCAGCAGTAAAAATTCAAGGGGTTTTGAGTGAGAACAGGGACGGCTTCGAGCTTAGAGCACAGCTTAGTCAGAGCGATTCAGCGACATCTACTTTGGTACGATCATTAACCCATAGCAATCATACCATTGAGCTAGATCGCTACATTGCCTCTAATGCAGCCGGTTTTGCAATTATGCATTATCCCCTCAGATTGGCACCCAATACGAAAGATGCGGCTTCATCTTCGTTGGACTCATTATTGCTCTCGGAACCTGAACTTTATAGAAGCTTAGCGCTGAGTACGGATGAAGAATTTGGAGTGGTGAGCTATGCTGAATCGGGGGTGGCAGCTACTGGGGAGTTTTTGTTTATACGTTTGCTACAAAGCCCTGGGATTGTTAAGCAGCAGTTTGAACAGTGGGCCGAACAAGGAATGGTGCGAAAAGTAGATCAGAGTTACTATGTGCAAAGTGATTTGTTAGCAGAATTATTTGGTGGAGGCTTGTCCTCTTTTTATAATTTCTATGTGAATTTTTCTGGGGATGCAATTATTTTGGCTACCCGTAAGGGCTTAGTGGAAACGGTAGAAGCTGATCGTAGACGTCGCCGAGTTGTGTATTATGAAAATCAATACCGAGAATTGTTGGATAACGGCTGGGAGAATCGATCCGCGATTATATGGTTTTCTTCCAAAGATTTTAACCAATTCTTGGCCCCAATGCTAATGCCTGATGCCCCTATGGAAGCCTTGCTTCAGGGCTTTGATGGAGCTATGATGCAAATGCAGCGAATACCGCAATCGAATCGTACTCGAGTTGTGCTGAATACTTTTAACCTGGAAGGACAAGAACAGCCCTATGAAGAACTTTGGGTATGGCCGTTAATTGTAGATTCATTGGTTGCCACTCCTATTGCAGTGGATGTGATGGGGAATTCGACTCAGGAAGTATTGGCAACTACCGTCAATGGTACAGTTATCGCAGTTGCTTTTGATGGAACGGAGGTTTTCCGTGTGCAAACTGGACAGGATATACCCGTTGGAAGCCCATTGGTGTATGATTGGTATGGAAATGGCCAAAAAATTATAATGCAAGCAGCGGGTACTAAAATCTACGCGTGGAATACAAATGGACTGCTACTCCCCCAATTTCCGATTGAGGTAGGTGAGGAAATAACTACCCCTTTGTTGGTGACCGATGTACTACGTAACGGAATCCCCGAATTGGTCATTGGTACGGCTGCCCGATCGGTCCATGTATTGGATGGTCGAGGGCAAAATGTACAGGGCTGGCCGCAGAAAGTGAACGCGTCTGTTCGTAGAACTATTTTACATACACAGTGGGAGGGTGATTGGGCTTTGGTAGCTCACGCAGAAAACTCAGTTCACAGTTGGAATAGTAAGGGAGAGGTTAAAGAAGGGTATCCTGTGTTTTTTCCAGCTCCGTTATTATCCGATCCTTTTATACATGACGATCAATGGAGAGGGACTGGGGCCGATGGAGTCTTTTATGGCCTCGATACAAAACCAATTTGGTCCGATAGTAGCCGTCAGATTTTACAACTTCAACAAGACTCCTTAAAAATACAGGGGATTCCTATAAGTTCGGCGCCATTAATATCCCTAACCCATTACCCTTCCGTGCTGCTTAGGGATAGTACAGGTTTTTTTAGGAAAGATATATATGCTATGGTAAGCGAAAGTGGATCGGTCTTCTTATATACTGATGAAGCTAAGTTAGTAGCCAGTTTTGCTATGGGGCAATCTGCTACCCCTCAGAGCGATCTACGTTTTGTAGATATGAATGGAGATAATAATTTAGATATTGGATTGGCAGGTAAATTTGGCCGGTTATTTGCTTGGACGATTATCACTCAAGAGCGAATTTTAGAACTACCAACAGCATCCATACGTTATCCTATGTTCGTCGATTTGAATGGAGATGGTCAGCAGGAGTTAGTGGCGTTAAGTAGAGATGGACTGCGATGTTGGACTATTAACCAGGTTCAATAGTCCTCAGCGACCATCGCAGTTGGATCCCAGCATACGCATGTCTCATTGCAGCTGGTTGATAGAATCTTCCACCAAATGCGTTGGTATCGTATCCTAAGCTGTAAGAGCGGTTGGTTAAATTGTCCACCGCTAGGTACATTTGAGAAAGTAGGGAGGCGTTCCATTGATGTTTCCAAATAATTTGTCCTCGTAAAAGATGATGTGCATCCGCAAATACCGTATTAGCATCATCTAAGGGGAGCTTTGATTGGTATTGATGCGATAGATGCAGATCAATCCCTGCGGGAAGCTCTGCAATTAGCTGTTGAAAAAGTTGCGTTTTTGGAACTCCTGTCAACGTATTACCGTCAAATACACCTCGACTATTTTGATAACGTTTGAACTCAAAAGGGTAATAACTTCCTGCAAAGAAATAATCAAGTTCCCAGATATTACCCTCTATTCGCAGTTCCGCACCGGGTTGGGTTGTCTCGCCCGCATTTAAGAAAGTCAAGGTACCCCTTTCGGTTTGCTGCTGAACAATGGCGTCTTTCAACCAAAAGTAAAATAGGCTACCATCAATAAACCATCGCTTGTTGAGTAAATAGGCGCGAACACCCCATTCAACATTGGTGCCAATTTCAGCTTCCAGACTCTTATTAACAGTACCTTCATTGGTGCGGATTTCTTCGAGTGTAGGGGGTGAGAAACCACGAGCAAGGCTAAGGTGAGTTGTGAGCTCAGTGTTGAGACGATAGTTTAACCCTATTCTAGGAATCCATTGTAAATTAAACATGCGATCAATGTTTCCTGTATTTCCATAACCATGGGCTGCAAAAAGACGATCAATAGAATAGTGAAGGTCGTTCACGCTTTGTGCAAATTGAAGGCGTAGGGAAGAATTAATCTGCCATTGAATAGAACTGAATACAAGGAGTTGATCTACGGAAATACGATCGTCAAAATTCAGAGTGTCTACCTTTCCCATCTTATTTCCATAATTTCTGGCATCGTAACTAGCTCGGTGAAATTCTATTCCTGTATCCCATCGTAAACTGGGTTCTGAGAGTCTTGAGGATTTTGAGTTTTCTGACTCCCAAGACCAAAGCCCACGAAATCCACCACTTATTCTTTTATCTACCTTGTAATCAAAATTAAAAGGGTTTTCAAAGTCGGATGAACTGCCAAATAAAGAAATTCTTTGGTCCCATTTTTTTGAAAAGGCCCAATCCCAATGAATTCCTGCTAGAATTGCTTCATGATCAATTCCGGCCTTAGCGTCCTCACTTCCTAACACAAATCGATTTCCTGGTCGAGCTTGTCGTGGGTTATCTCTAAATTGATTAGTATTCAAGCCGCCTGGGATTTCATAGACTAGGTCACTGTGCATTAGGTGAGCGGAGAGTGTTTGAGCGTTTTTTGGCACTCTGAACCGGCCACTGAATTCAAGTATGGATCGGTCCATTGCAGATTGTTTCCGATAGCCATCTAGTTGTGATTGTGCCCATTGAAGTCCAATCTGGGAATGCTCATCTTCTTGTACAATACGATTCCCCAAAATTTGCCTGCCATACGCCCCAATTTCGGCTTGCTGTTGAATGGAAGTACGACCCCATTTTATTTCTGAAATAGTGGGCTGAGAAATGGATTCTTGTGAAGATATATAGGACCTATTTGTTATTGTATTTGGTAATAATGGGAAGCTTCGAAAAAGTAATACCCCTCCATTTCCTGCGCCATATATACTCCCTGATGGTCCCTTTAACACCTCTGCTTCGCGAAATTGTATAGGATCCAGTAGATTTAGGAAGGTAGACCCAGTAGGCTCAGTTAGGGGGAAATCATTCCAGTATATTTTAATATTGCGAATACCAAATGGAGCTCTAAGTGAACTTCCTCGCAGGGCAATTCGATAACTGGCTGGGGCTCGTTCTTCAAAACGAAGTCCTGAGACTTTATCAAGAGCGCCTCGTAAGGAATGCTGATCTTGGGTGCTAAAATCGGCAGGGTTTAGTGTTTGAATAGCCCCTGGAGCATCTAATAGCCGTTGATTGTGTAGGAATCCTATAACAAAGATTTCTTTGAATTCAATGGTCTGAATGGTGGTATCTACTTTGGCAGTATAAGGTGACGGTTGCGTGTTATATTTTGCACCCGTGGCGGAAGATAAGATGACCACTAGAAGTAATGTGAGTACCCAAGTAGTCCTAACAAAATTAAAACTATGTATCATACAATTGAATAAAGCGTAAAATTATTAATACATTACATACAATAAATAGCTTATAATCATTCAGCCACTTGACCAAAGATATACTACATGACCATCACAGACCTATTGGAATTTTTGACTCCGGAATTGGTGGGCTTACGGTGGCAAAAGCGGTTAAATTGGCGCTTCCAAATGAGGATATAGTATATTTTGGGGACACTGCACGAGTACCCTATGGAGTGAAATCCGAGGAAACTGTACGCGCCTATGCCCTTGAAATTACCCATTTTTTGATGGATAAGGGCGTTAAAATGATTTTGATTGCTTGCAATACGGTTTCTGCGTCGGCAAAGGAAGATATTATACTTCGGGCTGAATCTATTCCTGTTTTGGATGTAATTAGTGCAGGGGCTCAAGCTATCTCTGAATCTGGATTGGTGGCTACACCAACCGTCGGGGTGATTGGAACCATTGCAACGGTTCAGTCCAAAGCCTATGAGGCAGCCTTAATCCAGCAGCTTGGTTCAGTAAATGTAATTCAGCAAGCTTGTCCTCTGTTGGTTCCTTTAGCTGAAGAGGGATGGATTGAGCATGAGGTGGCGCGATTAACCATGAAGGAGTATATTCAAGCATTTGACCCGCATTCTCTTGATGCCTTAATCTTAGGTTGTACTCATTACCCTTTATTTACTAATTTGATAACAAATATAATGCCCTCCAGACAGACGCGCATTATAGATTCAGCAGAATCCATAGCGGCATCGGCTAAGCAGTATTTAATAGAGCATGGAGGATGTAACACTCAAGGAGGTTCTTTCAATTGTTATGTGAGTGATCGACCAAAACGATTTCAGGAACTTGCAGAACGATTTTTAGGGGAACCCTTGACCAATATTGACATAGTCAGCGATCTTGAAAACCTGCTTTAAGCAACATTAAGACTCAGGTTAGCTTCATTGGTTAACAAACATTTAGAATAACCGTTAAAGTCAAGCCTAAGGTATAAACTTAACTTGAACTAAAATTAATTATGATTCAGCATATTCATTGTAAAAAAACCATATTTAAAATATCTATCAAAAATTACTTATTTGCATATTTAGCGCTTTGTATCTGCTTACATACTTACATAGTTTCTACAGCTGAGTTAGTATATGCACAAGATCAATTGAGAGGGTTTAACCTTTATCAAGAGATGGGCACCCCTGGTTTCGTAAAGTATGAAGGAAGTGCAAATATTCAGTGGCTACCTGGCGATTTAGGATATTTAGAAACCGAACAGGTTGATGGGGGCACAGAATTTTTCGCCGTAGATCCTCAGACACAGGATAGAAGCTCATTATTATCTAATCGACAGGTTCGAATGTTAACACAGGCATTAGAGCAAGAGCATGGTATAGAATTTCAGGCTCTGCCATTTTCTCGTTTTGATTATGTAATGCAAAACAAAGCCATCTTTTTTGTGTACAATGAACAAGACCATGTTTTTCATTTGGAAGATTTAACCTTACGCGTTCTCTACAAGCCAGAAGTAGAGCGAGCACCCTATACCGAAGAATTAATGCGGCGTATGGAAACAAGTCAGCTTTGGAATGGTTCGTATTCTCATGACTATCGTTGGTTTGCTCATGTAAAAGGCTATGATATTTATTTGGTCAACACTGAAACTCAGGAAGAAAAACGGTTAACCTATGGTAGTGAAGAACAAATGAATGGTCGCCCAAGTTGGGTCTATCCGGAAGAATTTGGGCAGCGTGATGCCTATTGGTTTTCACCTGATAACAAAAAAATTGCCTACTTACAATACAATGAAACTGATGTCTATCAATATCCAATTATTCATGAATTGGAATTTGAAACAGGTCTCGAACTAGAACGCTACCCTAAGGCAGGAGAGGCCAATCCGACTGTAAATCTATTCCTTGTAGACATAGAAACCGGAGAAGTGGAGCAAATCCCAACCAATAGCGGTCCTGACACCTACATTGTGCGTCCCATTTGGAGAGATAATTCCAAAGAATTAACTTTTCGACGACTTAATAGAAAGCAAGATATTTTAGAGTTTTTATCCTACTCACTTGATTCTCAAGAAGTCAGGACTATATTCACTGAGCAAGAGGATGCCTATATTAACCTGCATGATAATTTTTATCAGTTAAATGACGGCGAACACTTTCTGTGGACTTCTGAGCAAACCGGATTTAACCAATTATATCTTTTTAATTTTGATGGCAGTTTAGTTCGCGAATTGACAAGCGGCAATAATCCTTTGGGATCGATCGTGCGTGTAGATCAAGAAAACAGTCTAGTCTATTATACGGCTTACCACAATATGGGTTTAGATGAGTATTTTCATGTGGTAAGTTTTGATGGGGAATCAACTCAGCTTTCTGATGCCGATGGTCGTTACACAATCTCTATGAATGAGGCAGCAGAATACTATATTTCAAGATCATCTTCTTTTGATCGTCCCTATGCCGCAGAACTGCATAAATTCGATGGTTCATTAGTTCGAAGCTTGCAAACTATGAATGTAGAACGAGTGGTTGAGCAAGGGTTGCAAGCTCCTGAGCAGGTGGTTTTTAAAGCGGCAGATAATGAGACCGAATTGGTTGGGTTAGTATATAAACCGGCGGATTTTGATTCGTCTGCAAGTTATCCTATTCTACTTCCATTATACGGTGGGCCCGCCTATCAGGATGTAACCAATGGGTATAAAAATGCCGATAGCTATCAAAGATTGGCGCAGCTCGGATACATTGTAATACGTGCTAATTATCGGGGTTCGGGTAATAGAGGTAAAGATTTTGCTACTTTACACTATGGTAAATTAGGCACAATTGAAATAGATGATTATGCGGCATTTGTTGCTCATATCTCCGAGCGTTCTTATGCCGATGGATCTAGAGTAGGCGTTTACGGGCATTCTTATGGTGGGTATGCCACCGCAATGTTACTCTTACGTTATCCCTATCTATTTCATGTAGGTGTTTCAGGAGCTCCGGTAACGGATTGGAGAAGTTACGACACTATTTATACCGAACGCTTTATGAATACCCCACAAGCCAATAAGCAGGGCTATGATGTTGGCTCAGCTATGACCTATGCTGATCAACTAAGAGGAGATTTACTTATTATTCACGGGACAACCGATAATAATGTACATCCACAAAATAGCATAATGCTTATTGACGCTTTAGTTCAATCAGATAAAATATTTGATGTAATGTTTTATCCAAATAACCGACATGGTATCCGTGGGGCACACGGTGCGCATTA
Source organism: Balneolaceae bacterium UBA2956 (assembly GCA_002348545.1). Taxonomy (GTDB): domain Bacteria; phylum Bacteroidota; class Rhodothermia; order Balneolales; family Balneolaceae; genus UBA1275. Next base: position 13,944 of record DEBM01000058.1, on the reverse strand, counting down.
CAATAAAATTCGTATGCGCTATCTGACCGAACGGCTCCAACCAGAGCATGCTGAATCCTTTTTAGACGCCAATAACTGGTCTAATTAATTGGCCACTAATTATCTGAAATCTGCTTCCAAGATCTAGGTTGCTCGAAGTGGGTGAAATCAGGCTTCTAGAGTAGTTGGCTAGCTGTATTAGCAGGAGTTATGCATACGATCAACCAATTAGGAAAGCCCGTTACTCTCGGTATTTTAATAGGGTGTGTCAATTTTGACGGTAGCATCACCAGAAAGATATCCAATATCTTGGTTACTTAATAGTACGATAGGTCAAGCAAGGTATATTTGTTTAAAGTTACTTCGCTGCTCTAAAGCTCCAGCTAAGGCAATAAGTGTTTTGCCGGCACCTGCAGAGCCAGTAATGGTAGTTAATAGCACATTTGGATTAATGAGTACATGCATCGTAAAATACTGCTCTGCGTTTCTGGGATGAATACCATAGATATTCTTTATCTCGATATTTTCTATAAATCTACTCTTTGAATTGTACCGTCCTAGTGCCGAAGAACCGTGGCTTATTAATATATAGATATGATTCGATGGGGGCGTTGCTACTATGAGTAATTCAGGATTGAGTATCTCTTTTTCATAAAATTTGGCAATAATTGACGCATCTTCGAAAATAAGCTCAGTTTTTCCCTTATACAGTCTCATAATCCTGTCCTTCTAGATTAAAGGCATAGGCTTGAGCCTTAAATTAATGACCTTTAGTTTGTCATTTTTACACCCCTTTATCGGTATCCAATTTTGAAGCATACTAGCATCGGATATGCAGTCCAAATACCGGATAAATTACTTAGCACGTAAATTGGTTAAAGAATTACTTTATTTAAAGATTTCTAATTCTTCTAAAACGGTAATGGGTATGGTTACATCGTTGTCTTCAAAGTTTATTATCGCCTCTTAATTGTGCAACTAAATAGATGTATCCAGCACGAAAATCTTCCTTATTTTCTTATTAGGCATTTGTTTAAAGAAGTTTATATAAAATCGTTGGGAGTCAACGTAATAAATAGGCTGACTCAGCCACATTCAATGGCTTATTTAAAGTTAACACTTCGATAAAGTGCTATACCCATAGCCATAGCAGCATTCAAACTTTCAACCCCTATATTCTGCTGCTCGATTCGGTAGCGAATAAATTCAGGAATTTCTTTTAAATGGGCTGATAGACCTCGAGATTCGTTTCCAAGCACCCAAACTTTAGGCCCATTAGGTAGCTCAGATGAGAGTCGAATGGCATCTTCTGAGCCATCCAAGAGCATGATATTCCATCCTTTTTTGTGGCATTCCATTAAGCTATCTTCTAATTTAGCAATGGTGTGGGCCACTATTCCTAGCGCTCCAACAGTACTCCTAACTACTTTAGGGTTCCAAATATCCACGCAACCTTCTCCAAGTAATATACCTTGGACTCCGAACCAAACAGCAGTTCTGATAATAGTCCCCATATTTCCTGGGTCTTGAATTTGATCTAAAGCTATTAGGACTGCATCGTTTTCCAGTGTTGAATAATTCTTAGATTTTCGTTCAAAAGCCGAAGAAGTAACGGAAGCAGCATTTAGTAATCTGTCTAATGAATAGGACTTTGGAATTTGTACAATAGCCAGCCAACCCGAAGTATGTTCAGTATCCGAAAGTTCTTTCATAATGCTTTTATTAGTTGTATATATCAGGTCCGCACGTAATCCGGATGCGAGCAGAGAATCTAACTGCTCACACTTTTCATGCTCAAAATCGATGAACAACATATCTATCTTAAGTTTTTTATTAGATACAATTTGTTCTATAGTATGATAGCCTTCGGCCAAAAAAGCACCTAATTGTTCACGATGCTTTTTTTGTTTAAGCTTGCGAAGTAGAGTTAACTGTTTCTGACTGGCTGTACTCATAGCTTAGAGTGGGTGACAAGAATTAAAAGGTAGTTAGTTTAGTCTTAAAATAGGTAGAATAATGTAATGGTTTGAAGAAGATTTGTGGCTATTTGTCTGCGATTTAATGCGTAAGTACGTATCTTAATACGAATATTAGTCACAAATTATTTATATGGATTTTTTAAATAAGTTAGGTATTGAGGGGGTAAACGCAGGAACTAGTACAGGGACCAAATACTCAGAAAGTAAATCCCTTATCAGTAGCTATACGCCTGTTGATGGAAAAAAGATTGCTAATGTTACTATAACATCGAAAGAGCAATACGAGCAGGTAATTACTACCGCGCAAAGTGCGTATCTAGTATGGCGAGAAATGCCTGCCCCGCAGAGAGGTGAAATTGTGCGGCAAATTGGTGATAAATTGCGCGAATTCAAGGAGCCACTCGGTAAATTAGTTACTTATGAGATGGGTAAAATTCACCAGGAAGGCCTGGGAGAGGTGCAAGAAATGATCGATATCTGTGATTTTGCAACAGGACTGAGTCGTCAGCTTTATGGTTTATCTATGCATAGTGAACGTCCTGAGCATCGCATGTATGAGCAGTGGCATCCGTTGGGTATTGTAGGCATTATTTCTGCTTTTAATTTCCCTGTTGCGGTGTGGAGTTGGAATGCGATGATTGCAGCAATTTGTGGAAATGTAATGGTATGGAAAGGCTCGGAAAAAACACCGCTCTGTGGAGTTGCTATCCAAAAAATTGTGGCAAAAGTGCTTAAAGAGAATAAACTTCCTGAAGGGATCTTCAACTTAGTTACCGGTGATCGTGAGCTAGGTGAATGGATGACTGCCGATTCACGAATCCCACTAATATCTGCTACTGGATCCATACGCATGGGTAAGGAGGTGGCAAAAGAAGTAGGCAGTAGATTGGGTAAAAGCATCTTAGAGTTAGGTGGCAATAATGCTATTATAATTAGCAAAGATGCTGACTTGGAAATGGCCATTAGAGCAACGGTATTTGGGGCGGTGGGAACTTGTGGTCAGCGATGCACAAGTACACGGCGTCTCATTGTCCATGAAGATGTCTACGATGAAGTAAAAGATCGCTTGGTAAGTATTTATCAACGAATCACAATTGGAGATCCATTAGAACCGGGAACTCTAGTAGGACCTATGATTGATCAAGCTGCGGTAGATGCTATGCAAAATGCCCTCGAAAAAGCTCAAAACGAAGGTGGTAGAGTTGTTTATGGCGGGCAAGTGATAGAAGGAGAAGGTAACTACATAACCCCGGCTATTATTGAAGCTCAAAATGATTATGAAATTGTCCAGGAAGAAACATTTGCACCTATTCTATATCTCTTAAAATACCACACACAAGAAGAAGCTATCGCCATGCATAATGGGGTAAGGCAAGGCTTGAGTTCAGCTATGTTCACGTTGGACCTGCGCGAAGCCGAGCGCTTTTTAAGCGCCACTGGTTCAGATTGTGGTATTGCAAACGTCAACATAGGTACAAGTGGCGCTGAGATTGGGGGGGCTTTTGGTGGAGAGAAAGAAACAGGCGGAGGTCGTGAATCCGGCAGTGACGCTTGGAAGGCTTATATGCGGCGTCAAACTAACACGATCAACTGGGGTGATACCCTGCCTTTGGCGCAAGGCATATCTTTTGACATGGACTAATTTGACTATTGTGTGTGAAAAAGGTTACGGATTCAGTCCTTTTAAATCTTCTAACACAAATTCTCGGCCTTCGCGGATGAGCTGACCATCTAGATATACATCAGCACCTATACATACCAAATCCCAATGAATAGTACTGTTATTGCCATTGGGAGCTACCTCATAATCTTTACCTAGAGTTAAATGGTTTGAGCCGTAGATTTTTTCGTCAAATAATATGTCATACATAGGTGAAGAGATAACAGGATTTGTACCAAAACTGAATTCACCAAACCGTCTAGAACCTATATCAGTGTCTAAAATATCTCGGAGGGCATCATTATTGGAGGAGTCAAATTCAATCACTACCCCATTTTTGACTTCTAAAGTTATGAATTCAAATGGTTTACCTTGGTAGACGCTTGGAGCATAGGTAATGAAGCCTTGTACCGAGTCAATGATTGGGGAGCTAAATATTTCTCCATCTGGGATGTTATGTCTACCAAAACATGGTATCCAATTCTGCCCTTTTACTGACATTACGATGTCTGTTCCTTCTCCTTTTAATTGAACCTGATCTGCTGCTCTTAGACGTTTCTCCAATGGTTTCATGGCTTTTTTAAGTTGACCATAATTGACTAGGCAAGCATCATAATAGAATTGAGTAAACTCATGGGTTGGTAATTTCGCATTCATTGCAAATGCTGGGGATGGATATCGCATAATACACCAGCGCGTATTATTAACCCGCTCATTAAAATGTACAGGTTTTAAAAAATGTTCTGAATAGGCCTTATTGGCATCTTTAGTGGCTCTAGATTGCTCGTAAATATTTTCAGACGCTCTAATACCAATAAATACATCCATTTGTTTCATCAACGGAAGCTGGTCAACCTTGGCCTGAATTTTCCAAAAATCTTCATTTCCTTGCTCAATCAATTCTCTTTGTATTTCAGTATCTATGATTTGGATAAAAGGATGTGCAGCTCGCTTTCGCACCCCTTCAATAAGTGCCCGGAGGAGATCAACCCCATTTAAGCCAATCAGCTCCACCATTACATGATCGTTGGCCTGTACTTCGGTACTATGGTCTAAAATTAAATCGGCGAGTTGGTAGTCGTAGGTTGATATCACAGGGCAAAGAGATTATGATTAGAGATATATTTATTTTTTCGAGTTTAGTGATCCAAATTTAATATATGGTCACATAAATCAAGTTCTTTCGGGTCATTTGATGCTAAAAAAAGTAGTGTTCCACTGATTCTGAGATCGGTTAAAAGATATTTTATAAGTTCCTTACCCAATGCATCTAAATTGGCACCGGGTTCGTCTAGAAAAAGTACGCTAGGATTACGGGATAACGCAATAGCTAGTTTGACTCTTTGTTGTTGTCCGGTAGATAAACGCTGATACCGGTATTCGGCTAAATCTTTTATCTGCATCTTGTCTAACCAATCGATAGGTGTAACTTGATTATCAGCTAGTGAAAGTTGACCAAATCCGCTCAATTTTTGCACAAAGTCTAAGTTTTCTTGTACCGTCAATTCGTCATAGAACTGAATATTTGGAGCAACAAATCCGATGGAACTCCTAAAATCCTCTCGCGTCATTTCTTGGTTCTTTCGGCTCCAGTTTATTTCTCCTGCATCAATACCTTGTAAAAAAGCAAGACATCGGAGTAGTGTAGATTTTCCACTTCCGTTAGCACCGGCAACTCCAAGTAAACCTGAGCGATGTTCGAAGCTTAGTTCGGAAAAAAGCCGGCGATGGGTATATTGTTTTCGAAGTTGTACTGCTTTGAGTTCAATCATTAAGCACGAGTTGTTTCACCACTAAAGAGACGTTATTTTTATAGTATACCAAAAATCCCATGCAAACGTGATGATAAAAATCTCCGAAAGTATCACCCGACAATTATCTGAGGAATGGAAATCTTTGCCTATTTCTATAAATGAGGCACAATTTAAGCATTTCGAATTCTGGCCGGTCTATTTACGCGAGCATATTTGGCTTCGAGTACAAGAGCACTTTAAAGCGTCAATGAGACTTACAAACGAACACTGGATTCAATGGGAACACGCGCAGCTAAGGCAAAAGTGGGAAGATTTTCTAGAGTTAGCTGTGCTAACAATCCAAGTTCCACGAGAAGATGTCATCAAACTGGGTCAAGACTTTGTTAATACTTGGGTGCCAATTTTGTTTGAGCCAAGTGAGTATTTGGTTCACTGGATATATGGTGATAAAGTAGAAATGCAGTTCAAACAAATTGAGGCACGATGCAATGAACTTCTTTTTTTTCCTGAACTTAAGAATCTTATACCTCTTTATCTTCATCGAAAAGATTTACAAGTATTGTCAAAAGTCAGAGCCTCTCAAATTATTCAGCAATTGCATACTAAATTGTTCAAAAAGTTCGATTGGGATCGGTGGGAACAAGAATTAGAGACTCTTTATCAAGTATGTTGTAGGGCAGATATTTCTTCAGACTGGTTAGTGATCTATTTTAATGATCGCGGGCTAAGAGAATGGTCGCAGCAGTTACCAGCAGCAGACAACCTCTCAGTGAATCAACTTCTTGATGTGTTGAAGTCACTGGTTAGACAAATAGAAGATAAACAAACAGAAGAAGAGAAAGAATCTATTGCACTGGTAGCCGAGGAAAAAAATGAGGAAGAAGACAGTCTCCATCCAGATTCTCTTGCATCTTTATATATGAAATCGGAATCAAATTCCTCTAAGAGGGTAGATTTTACAATTGATGAAAATAATCTTGTTGATGATGAAAGTCTCTTCAACCGTCCAATAAAAAAAGTCGATGCAGAAGAATCCAAGAATGCGCATCAAAGTAGTTCAATTTTCGAGGATAGCAGCATTTTTTCGGGAATAAACGAGCAGGATGCTCAAATGCCATGGCAGGTAGAAACAAAAGACGAGCCGCTGGATAAATCAATCCATAAAAAAGATGACGTTGAGCAGGAGAATCGATTGGCACAGGCGTTGAAAAAAAATCGAAAAAAATATATCAAAAAGCTTTTTAAGGGATCCAATGCAGATTATTTGGATGTATTAGAAACATTAGAGTCTAAGTTTATTTGGCCCAAAGTGGTCAGCTGTTTGCAAAAAGAGATCATTCCAAACTATGACATTGATATGACCACAAAAACGATGGTGCAGTTTACTGATGAGTTAGAAAAATATTTTAACGATTAAATGCTGAATTATGAATGAAAATGATACCAAACAACCTAAGTTGACAGCCGATCACATACAGCGCTTGCAGGATATGCGAGTGTTAAGTACACATGGGGGAGGTGAAAAAAGAATTCAGCGCCAACATGATCAAGGGAAATTGACAGCTAGGGAGCGACTGAATTTACTTTTGGACCCGAATTCATTTCATGAAATTGACGCTTTTGTGACCCACCGTTCATCTGCATTTGGGTTGGAAGATCAAAAAATATTGGGAGATGGGGTAGTAACGGGTTCAGGAACCATAAATAGCCGGCCAGTCTATGTCTATAGTCAAGATTTCACGGTATTTGGAGGTTCATTATCGGAAACCCATGCCGAAAAAATATGTAAAATAATGGATTTAGCACTTAAAAATGGTTACCCCGTGATTGGGTTGAATGATTCGGGCGGCGCACGTATTCAAGAGGGGGTTTCAGCATTGGGCGGTTATGCAGAAGTTTTTTGGCGAAATAGTATGGCATCCGGTGTAATTCCTCAAATTTCTGCCATTATGGGCCCATGCGCAGGTGGGGCTGTTTATTCTCCAGCGCTAACCGATTTTATCTTCATGGTTCAGGACAGTAGTTATATGTTTGTTACCGGCCCAAATGTCGTTAAAACAGTTACTCATGAGGAGGTAAGTTCAGAAAACTTAGGCGGGGCTTCTATTCATACTCAGAAATCAGGGGTAGCTCATTTTGCCACACCTAATGATAATGTTTGTCTAACTGATATCCGCAGATTAATGGATTATTTACCCTCCAATTGCGAGGAGAAGCCACCTCGTTACGATTCCAGTGATCCAGATGCTCAAAAAGTAGCTGCTTTGGATACCTTAGTTCCAGGAAACCCTAATAAACCTTACGACATTAAAGATGTTATTGAGGGCCTAGTGGATGCTAAGAGCTTTTATGAAGTGCAGCCCGATTATGCTGAGAATATGGTTACGGGTTTTGCCAGACTGGATGGAGCAAGTATTGGGATAGTAGCGAACCAACCACTCGTGATGGCAGGAGTACTGTGCATTGACTCATCATTAAAGGCTGCACGATTTGTTCGTTTTTGTGATGCGTTTAATATTCCATTATTGGTCGTGGTGGATGTGCCAGGATTTCTACCGGGAACCGATCAGGAATGGGGTGGTATTATTAAACATGGTGCAAAATTACTTTATGCATTATGTGAGGCAACGGTGCCAAAATGTACGATTATCACGCGAAAAGCTTATGGAGGTGCGTATGATGTGATGAATTCAAAGCACATAAGAGCTGACTATAATTTAGCCTGGCCTACCGCTGAAATTGCAGTCATGGGAACCAAAGGTGCAGTAGAGATAATTTTCAGGGAAGAAATTGCGGCTTCAGATGATCCCGAAGTTGAACAGGCTGAATTGGAACGGCAATATGCTGAGGAATTTGCCCACCCATATAAAGCTGCAGCAAGGGGATTTATTGATGAAGTAGTACTGCCTTCGGAGACGCGGGCGCGATTGATTCACGCTTTCAAAATGAGTGAGAATAAGGTAGATAGGGTGCCTAGAAAAAAACATGACAATCTACCTCTTTAGTTAGCAGAATCTTCGTATTATATATGCTATTTAATCGTGATAATCCAATCTGTAATCTAGGATTACTATGTGTTAAAAATGGTATCGAGTTAATCTACTAACTGAATAAATGCAACAAGATCTTCGAAATATCGCCATAATTGCACACGTAGATCATGGCAAAACGACACTTTTGGACCAAATATTAAAACAGTGCGGTACATTCCAAGCTCACCAAGAGGTTGATGATCGAGTTATGGATTCTGGTGATCTTGAAAAGGAACGCGGAATCACTATTTCGTCCAAAAATACAGCCGTGTCTTGGAAAGATACTAAAATTAATATCGTAGATACGCCGGGACATGCCGATTTCGGGGGTGAGGTTGAGCGGATTTTAAAGATGGTAAACGGGGTCATCTTATTAGTAGATGCTGCAGAAGGCCCGCTACCACAAACCAAATTTGTGCTCAGAAAATCTCTAAGCCTAGGGTATAAACCTATCGTATTAATTAACAAGATTGACCGAAAGGATGCACGGCCAGACGATGTACTTAATGAAATATTTGACCTCTTTGTGGTGCTTGATGCTACTGATGAACAGTTAGAATTCCCGGTACTTTATGCGGTTGCAAAAGAGGGGATTGCGGGGAGGGAACTCGATAGTATAGACGAGAATTTATCGAGTTTGATGAATTTAATAATTGAACATGTGCCCCCGCCAGAACAGCCTATGGATGTCCCGTTCAAGATGCTTATAAGTAGCATAGATTGGAATGACTATGTGGGCCGGATTGCAGTAGGTCGTATCGAGCAAGGTGTTGTGAAAGTAAATCAGGATCTCTCGTTAGTAAAAGGTAACGGTAAGGTTAAAAGTAAAGGCCGGGTGACCAAACTATTTTCTTTTAGTGGCCTGAAGCGCGAACCGGTAGAAGAGGCGATCGCAGGTGATATTGTGGCTATAGCCGGATATGAGGGTGTTCATATCGGTGACACCTTAGCCGATTCCTCCGATAAGGAGCCCTTATCATATATTGACTTAGACAAGCCAACCATTGCAATGTATTTCAGAGTGAATAATTCCCCATTTGCAGGCTTAGAAGGCAGGTATGTTACATCTAATCAAATTAAAGATCGCTTAGAAAAAGAAGTTCGAACAAATGTGGCGATGCAACTGGGGTTTACAGATAGTCCTGATGTTTTTAAGGTATCTGGCAGAGGTGAATTGCAAATGGCTATATTAATTGAAACAATGCGTCGTGAAGGATACGAGTTCGCTGTATCACGGCCAGAGGTACTCTTCCAAGATATAGATGGTATTCTACATGAACCGGTCGAAGAAGTGGTAGTTGATGTGCACACAGACTACTCCAATCGGGTTATAGACAACTTGCAAAAACGAAAAGGCACTATGCAAGGAATGAGCCAAGAAGGAGAAAATAATAGAATTGGATTTAGAGTGCCATCCAGAGGACTCATTGGATTTCGGGGCGAATTACTTACTGAAACCCGCGGTACGGGAATCATGCATCAACAATTCGATACTTATGAGCCTTTTGCCGGGGAAATACAAAGAAGAAGTAGAGGCGCATTAATTGCTCTAGAAAAAGGTGAGACAACCAATTATTCTTTGGAGGGTATTCAAGATCGAGGTACTTTTTTCGTGGAAGCGGGTAAGCCAGTATATATGGGAATGGTTATAGGAATAAATAACCGAGCAGCTGATATGGTTGTGAATGTGGTAAAAAAGAAAAACTTGACCAATCACCGGGCTACTCAAACTGCTGACGCCGTTAAAGTATCACAAGCTAAAAAAATGAGCCTTGAGGAATGCATTGAGTTTCTTGAGGAAGATGAATGGCTAGAGGTAACTCCTAAAAGTCTGCGAATACGAAAACGCGTCTTAGACCACACTGAACGTAAGAGAGAAGAAAAGAAAAAGCAGAATTAAAGCTTATTATCTCGCTGCTGTACTATTTCAACTACTTACAGCTATCTTATAAATTGAGAATTTTAAGTAATGCTAGACTAAGTTTATTGTGTTAGCGAAGGTAATGTGTAGCAAATTTATCAGCTTCCGAAGCTCATTGAACTAAAAGTAATGTGTTAAGTTTTTAATTAAGTAAAATTAAAATAATTAGTTATCTAAAATAATTGTCTAAAAAAAATAGATTAAATATCTAATTACTTATTGTCTAATATTCTTCAAACACTATTCAAATCAATAACTTAAATAAAAAATTATAAATCCAAACCGCAATTTATCCCTTAAGATTTGCTTGAATATTGAGATATTCTCATTTCACATATATTGCTCATTGTTTTTATGCTAAACCATAAAATTGGTTTTTTTCGCGATAATAAGATTCAAAGAATTGCTTTAATTCAAAATGTTCCTGTTTTGAAAGTAAAGAATCCTTCCGCATTAATTCTCTCGCTTGGTTTTTTGCTATTCCCAATAGGTCTTGATCCTGGATAATATCTGCAAATTTAAAATCAGGTAATCCGCTTTGCTTAGTCCCTAGAAAGTCCCCTGGCCCTCTAAGTTTTAAATCTACTTCGGCTATTTCAAAGCCATCTGTTGTCCGTTCCATAGTTTTAAGCCGAACGGCACCTGATTTACTAACTGCATGATCAGGAATTAAAATACAATAGCTCTGTCGACTCCCGCGGCCAATTCTTCCACGAAGCTGATGCAACTGAGAAAGACCAAAGCGTTCGGCATGTTCTATGATCATGACGGAAGCATTGGGCACATCCACTCCTACTTCGATTACAGTAGTTGAAACTAAAATATCAATCTCACCTTTAGTAAATGATTGCATTATGGCATCCTTTTCCTCACTTGAAATACGTCCATGCAATAAGGCTACCCGAGCAGATGGAAAGCGCTGAGATATCTGCTGAAAACCGGCAGTTGCGTCCTTTAAGTCAAGGACCTCAGATTCTTCAATTAATGGATAAATAATATATATCTGTCCGCCATCAGATATTTCTTGTTCTACAAAGTGGTAGACATCAGTTCGTTTTTTTTCCGAGCGAATTGCAGTTCTGATAGCTTTTCGTCCCTTAGGCAAGCCCTTTATCAAAGAAATATCCAAGTCGGCGTACAATGACATGGCAAGTGATCGAGGTATAGGTGTTGCACTCATGACTAACATGTGCGGATTATTAGCTTTTTGCAATAATGCGGCTCGTTGTTGAACCCCAAATCGGTGTTGCTCATCTATCACGACCATACCTAATTTATGAAAATTAACACCCTTTTGTATGACTGCGTGAGTTCCAACTATGATATTACATGTTCCACCCTCTATATCTGTGAGTATTTCGCGTCGCAGTCCTGTTTTTTGCCCACCAATTAAAAGTCTGATAGAAATGTCAAGTTTGGAAAAAGCCTTTCTTAGGCTTGCAAAATGTTGCTCTGCGAGGATTTCGGTTGGAGCAACTAGGGCCCCTTGGTATCCATTATCCACCGCCATAAGAAGCGCTCCCATGGCTACTACGGTTTTACCCGCACCTACATCACCCTGAATTAGTCTATTCATTTGTTGCCCAGATCGTACATCATCCTGTATGTTTTTCAATGCTGATTTTTGTCCAGAAGTTAACTCAAAAGGGAGCACCTGATCGAAATAAAGCCGTGTATTGGGGGTATTGTTTGTTAATCTAGGCCCTGCTTTGGATGTTCTACGCTCGCCGTGAATACGCTCCATGCTTAGTTGAAATAAGAAAAATTCTTCAAATTTAAATCTTCTGAGTGCCTGCTTATGAGCTTCGTGGGAACTAGGGGTATGTATGGCTCTAATTGCATCTGTACGATTAGGAAAGCTATAAGTGCTACGAATATACTCCGGTATAAATTCAGGGATCAAGCTACAAAGGGAGGAGTGGTTCAATAACTGAGTTATCCATTTTTGAATAATACTGTTATATAATCGTGCTTTGTGGAAATGCTGTCCACTTGGATAAATAGCTACTATAGTTGAGAAATTAGCTAAATCACTCACTTCACCTAAATCATCTGTTTCCGGATGAGCCATAGATAGATGACGCCCAAATTGCTTTACCGTCCCAAAAAGAGCAATTTTTTGACCTATTTTAAACCTCTTTTTTATATAATATCCCCCTTTGAACCAAATTGCTTTGATTCCGCCTGTTTCATCTTTTATTACTATTTCAAGGCGCTTCCTTGCTTTAAACCCTAGTTCATTTATCTGAGAAATGGTCCCGGCTATTGTTACTTCTTCACCAATACCTCGGAGTTGGCCAATCTTTTGAACATTAGTTCTATCCAAATAGCGCCGTGGAAAGAAAAAAAGTAAATCCTGCGCGTCATGAATCCCTTCTTTTGCAAGAGCATTCAGTTTAATTGAGCTAATTCCTATAAGTTCAGTTATTTTCAAGTGATATAGTGTTATATATCTGTATTATATAATTTAATGGAGTTAATGCGAATCGACTTGAAAATATAGCGGTATTTGTACTCAATTTTTTTTGATTACTTCTTTTTATTTGTTTTGTCGTTGGACTTATACTTTTTGTTGTTGTATATTTTAAAGCTTTTGAATTGGTGAGAAAACTCATCACTTGCATTAACTAAAACTATTTGAATAGTGCCAACGATACAACAACTTATTAGAAAAGGTAGAAAAACCAATAAACGCAAGACCACAGCTCCTGCTATGCAAAGCTGTCCTCAAAAGCGTGGAGTATGTACACGAGTATATACAACAACACCAAAGAAACCAAATTCCGCATTACGTAAAGTAGCAAGGGTACGTCTTACAAATGGTATCGAAGTTACTGCTTATATACCGGGAGAAGGACACAACTTGCAAGAGCATAGTATTGTATTAATACGTGGAGGCCGTGTTAAAGATCTCCCTGGAGTCCGTTATCACATTATCCGCGGTACTCTCGATACTGCTGGTGTAGAAGGCCGTACCCAGAGTAGAAGTCTGTACGGAACAAAAAGACCAAAAGCAAAATCATAAGTCTAGTTTAATCTATTATGCGAAGAAGAAAAGCAGAGAAAAGGGATGTACAACCGGATCCCATATTTGACGATAAGCTAATTACACGATTTGTAAATAATTTGATGCGTGATGGGAAGAAAAGTGTTGCTAGAAAAATTGTTTACCAAGCTTTTGAAATCATCGAAGAACGCACAGGTGAAACAGGAGTGGAAGTTTTTCGTTCTGCTTTACAGAATTCAACTCCTGTAGTAGAAGTGAAATCTCGACGAGTTGGTGGCGCAACCTACCAGGTCCCTGTAGAAGTTCGGCAAGATCGTGGTACTGCACTAGGAATGCGTTGGCTTATAAAAGCTGCGCGCTCAAGAAACGATAAATCTATGTCTTTGCGTCTATCGAGAGAACTTATTGATGCCTCTAAAAATGAAGGTGGTGCGGTTCGTAAAAAAGACGAAACTCACCGTATGGCAGAAGCAAACAAAGCTTTTGCTCATTTCAGATTCTAATTACGCCCAAAATACTATTAACTTCATCATGTCTGACACTACAACAATGGATCCAAAAGTACTTGACCAAATGCGTCGTACCCGTAATATTGGGATCATGGCTCATATT